>CBDAOL010000010.1:0-475175 GCA_965198045.1 Dehalococcoidia bacterium | reverse complement strand
CTGGGCTACGAGGGGCCGATCTACTCGGAGATTGTGGCCGTCGGCGCGACCGCCATCGAGATCGCCGGCGACGCAGCGACTGGCATGAAGGCGATCATCGCGGAAATCGACCCGTCCAATGCGAAGGGCCAGGAGGTGCTCACCAGCTTCCGGGAGCGCTACGAGTACGTCACGCTCGCCTGGTACATCGGCTCGGTCTACGACGATGTCTACATCACCGCGGAGTGCCTTGCGGAGACCGGCGACGACCAGGACGCGGACGGGTTCCGCGACTGCCTCTACGACATCACGTGGAGCGGCGCGATCGGCGACAGCTACAGCTTCGACGAGGACGGCGAGGTCGTCGGTCTGACCAACGTGGTCATCGAGATCCTGCCGCCGGCCGAACGGAATGCGGAGAACTACGGCTACAAGGTCCTGGGCCCTGCTCCGAGCGAGTAGGCCCTGCTGCTAACCGGGCGTCACGGCCGGGCCCCGGCGGGCCCGGCCGCTCGCCCCATGTGGAGGGCTTCCAGCGGTGAGCGCGCGACTCGCAGCCATCGACTTCGCGAGGTTCCGCGATCGCCAGAGTGAGCTCCTGGCGATCGCGCTGGCCGTGGCGGCCGTCGCCTACGTCGGCTGGAAGATCGGCCAGTCGCCGGAGCAGGCCCTGCAGTTCGCCTTCAACGGCATGTCAGTGGGCGCCGTCTACGCCCTGCTGGCGATGGGCTTCACCCTCGTCTACAGCACCGTCTGGTTCTTCGACCTCTACTACGGCGTCGCCGTCGCGATCGGCGCCTACGGCGTCTTCTATCTGCGCTCCGGGGAGGCCCTCGGCGGGCAGTACGAGGTCAACGAGCCGCTCGTCAACATCGCCTTCGCAGCCGTCACCGCCGGCGTCGTCGCCTGGTCCCTCCACGCGAGCCTGTACGCGCGGCTGCGCGCGCGCTACCGCGCGAAGGCGCTGACCCTCGCGGGGAGCCTGCTGTCCGCTGGCGCGGGCACGTACGTGGGCCTCGTCCTCACGCGCCCGGGGGAGATCCACGTCCTGCTCAGTCCCGCAGTCGGCGCTGCCGTGGCAGCGGGCGTCTGTTGGGCGCTCTACCGGGCCTCGCGGTGCCTGCTCGCGCCCGCCGGTCCGAGGCCGCTTCTCGCCCTCGCGGCGATCGTGGGGGCGATCGTCGGCGCCTACGGCGCAGTCCTCGTGGCCGACACTCCCGGCTCCGGCCTCTACCTGAGTTGGGCGGTGTCATGCCTGCTGGCCGGGGTCGTCGGGATCGCGCTCTATCGAGGCCTCTACATGCACATGATCGCGCGGGCGCGATCGCCGCTGATCATGCTCGTCGCCTCGCTCGGCGTCCTGCTGGCCCTGACGGCCGCGACCACCATCATCTTCCAGGCGGCCCCCCGGCCCTTGCCCGAGGCGTTCGGCAGCGACCCCTGGGAGATCGGGGGGGCGACGATCAAGGGGTTCAACGTCTTCAGCATCGGCGTCGCGCTCGTCGGCTTCGCGGGCCTGCTGCTGCTCCTCAAGCGCACCTCCTTCGGGAAAGCGGTGCGGGCGATCGGCGACGACGAGGAGGTGGCGAAGGTGGTGGGCATCAACACCACCGTCGTGATCGCCATCGTGTTCTTCATCGGCGCGGTCTACGCCGCGCTGGCCGGGGTGTTGAGCGGTCACGACACCGCGATCCAGCCGAGGATGGGGGCTGCTGCTGCTGCTCAAGGGCTGGATCGCATCGGTGGTCGGCGGCATCGGGAACCTCTATGGCGCGATCGTCGGCGGATTCGCCCTCGGGATGATCGAGCAGTTCGGCATCTGGGATCTCGCGGGGGAGTGGAAGGACGTCGTCTCGTTCGTCGTCCTGATCCTCTTCCTCTCGTTCTGGCCCAAGGGCCTCGTACCCAGGAAGTAGGCTCGTGGCGATGAACCAGCAGGCAGTCAGGGAGCTGGCCGCGTCGGGCGCGCGATCCCCGCGCCCTCGTGCGCCTCGCCCGAGGCAACGTCGAGCTCTGGGCGAACCTGATCGTGCTCACCTGGGCCGCGGCGTTCATGCTCTGGCAGGGGGTCGGGTTCGCGATCACGATCGCGACCGTGTTTGCGATCTGGGCGATCCTGGCCGTGAGCCTGAACCTGGTCGTGGGCTTCACCGGCCTGCTCTCGGTCGGGCACATCGGGTTCTTCGGCATCGGCGCGTACTCGATGGCGATCCTGACCTCGGACGCTTCCTACGAGCAGCTGCGCACCGAGGCGATCCCGACGCTGGGCTGGCCCTTCTTCGCGGCGCTGCCGGTGAGCGTGGCCCTCGCTGGCCTGCTGGCGTTGGTCGTGGGGGGTCGTGTTCAACCGCTTCCGGGACGACATCTTCGTCCTCGTCTCGTTCGGGTTCGCGATCATCGCCTTCAACTTCTTCCTCAACCTGCGAGGCCTCACCCGGGGCGCCTTCGGGATTCACCAGATTGAGCGGCCCGCGATCGGCGGATGGGTGCTCGATGACGAGGTCGAGTTCCTGGTGTTCGTGCTCATTGCCCTCGCGCTCGTCGTGCTGATCTCGTGGTTCATCGTGACCTCGTCCTTCGGGCGGGTGCTGACGGCGATTCGCGAGGACGAGCAGGCGATCGCGGTGCTCGGGTACCAGGTCACGCACTACAAGCTGGCGGTATGGGTGATCTCGGCGATGATGGCGGGCCTCGCCGGCGGCCTGTTCGGTAGTTGGACCAGCTTCATCGACCCCAACTCCTTCGTCCTGCTCGAGTCGATGCTCCTCGTCTGCATCGTCATCCTCGGCGGGCTGGCCACCATCTGGGGCTCCCTGCTGGGCGCGATGGCCTTCGTGCTGCTCGAGGAGGGCATGCGCTTCCTGCCCTTCCTGCCTACCGAGTTCGTCGGTCAGGCCCGGCAGATCGTGCTCGGCGTGCTGCTGGTGCTGCTGATGCTGTTCAGGCCTCAGGGGCTGGTCGGGAGGTACAGGTTGTGAGCACGCTCGACGCCGGCGCCCGCCACTCCTACGCCATCGAGACGGTCGGTATCTCGAAGCACTTCGGCGCGGTCAGGGCCGTGGACGAGCTGAGCATCTCCATCCCGAGCACGGGCATCACGAGCATCGTCGGCCCCAACGGCTCGGGGAAGTCGACGCTGGTGAACCTGCTGAGCGGCGTCTTGCCGCTGGACGGCGGCCTGGTGATCATCGATGGCCGCCGCCTCCGGGTGGTGAAGGCGCACGAGACCCCCCGGCCACGGCGTCACGCGGACCTTCCAGGAGGTGCGGCTCTTCGAGCAGATCAGCGTCCGGGACAACATCATGGTGGTCCTCACCAAGCGGCGCCTGCTGCCCGCCTTGTTCGAGCGGACGAAGCCCGGCCACAAGGAACGCACCGAGCAGATCCTCAGGGAGGTCGGGATGTGGGAGAAGCGGGACGCCCTGGCGCAGGATCTGTCCTACGGCCAGCGCAAGCTGCTCGAGATCGGCCGCGCGATGGCGCTCGATGTTCGGACCTACCTCTTCGACGAGCCGTTCGCCGGCCTGTTCCCCCAAATGCTGGAGCGGGTCAAGGAGATCGTGATCCGGATGCGCGATCAGGGCCGCACCCTGATCTTCATCTCGCACAACATGGACATCGTCCGCGAACTGTCCGACCACCTGATCGTGCTGGAGAGCGGGAGGCTCCTCACCCAGGGAGAGGTGCACGACGTACTGAGTCGCGAAGAAGTGATCGAGGCATACCTCGGCGAATAGAGGTACGCCGGACCCGGACAACTGCCGATGAGCAATTCAGCACAGACAGCCGCGGAGCAGAACTCCGACTCACGCGCCCCCGGTGGAGCGGCGCTGCTGGAGTTGGCCGGCATCTCCGTGCACTTCGGGGCTGTCGTGGCCCTCGATGATGTCTCGCTGGGCATCCGCAAGGGCGAGGTCGTGGCGGTGATGGGCCCCAACGGCGCGGGGAAGTCGACCGTGCTCAAGGCGGTCATGGGCCTCGCGCCGGTGGTCGCCGGAGACATCTACTGGCGGCAGCAGCGGCTGGCGGCGGCCACGCACGAGATCGTGAAGGAGGGCATCGCCTTCGTGCCGCAGGGCAGGCGCGTGTTCACCCACCTCACGATCGAGGAGAACCTGGAGCTGGGCTGCCTCTACCTCGCCGACGGAGCGGAGAAGGCTCGCCGGCTGGACGCGGTGATGGAGCTCTTTCCGATCCTCCGCGAGAAGCGGCGCGACATGGCCAGCCAGATGTCCGGAGGGCAGCAGCAGATGCTGGCCCTGGGCCGCGGCCTCATGGCCGATCCGGAGCTGCTGCTGCTCGACGAGCCGACCCTGGGCCTCGCGCCGATCATCGTCAACGAGGTGTTTCAGAAGGTCCGGGAGATCAGCGACCGTCTGAGCACGACGATCATGCTCGTCGAGCACAACATCCGGGGCGCCCTCGACATCGTGGACCGCGCCTACGTCCTCGATAAGGGCCGCATTGCCCACGACGGCACGCCCGAGTCGATCCGCGAGACCAACATCCTCACGGACGTCTTCCTTGGCCGGGTCAACCCCGAACGCGAGGACGCCGAGGGCGACTCTTAGCGCTCTTGCGGGGCTGCGTCAGATCTGAGGGCTTGAACTGTGAGGTTTAGCCTCGTCTGAGCATGGACGAGGAGACATCGGTGAACTGTCCGCACTGTGCATCCGCCGCCACGACCAGACGCCAGGCGCGCACGACGCTCGGCTACCGGCGGTTCAACTGCCGCTCGTGCAAGCGTCGCTTCAACGAGCGAACCGGCACGCCGTTCAACCATCTTCAGGTCCCGACCGACGTGGTGCTCCTCGCGGTGCTGTGGCGTCTGCGCTACAAGCTGAGTTTCCGCGACGTGGCAGAGATGCTCCTTCAGCGCGGTGTTGAGGTCACGCACGAGACCATCCGGGAGTGGGAGTTTCGATTCGCCCCACTGCTCGCCGGCCAGCTCCGCGCCAAGCGACGAGCCCGAGCCGGCGAGTCCTGGTACCTCGACGAGACGTACGTGAAGGTCGCTGGGCGCTGGTGCTACCTCTACCGAGCGATCGACGGCGACGGAGAACTGATCGATTCGATGCTGAGCGAGCGTCGAGACAAGCATGCCGCGCGGAGGTTCTTGCGGAGACTGGTCGAGATCACCGAACGCAAGCCCGCACGGATCACGACCGACCTGCACCCCGCTTACCGACGGGCGATCCGCTGGATCATCGGCCGCAAGGCTTGGCATCGCACGACGCAGTACCTCAACAACTACACCGAGCAGAGTCACCGAGCGGTGAAGCAGCGCTACTACCCGATGCAGGGCTTCGGGAGCTTCGAGTCCGCGTCGCGCTTCTGTAGCGCGTTCGATGAGCTGCGACAGTACTTCCGCGTCCGCCGCCGCGGTGGCGCCCATGTCGCGTTGACAGAGCAGCGACGGCTCTTCCTCACACGCTGGCACTCGCTGATCAGCGAACTGGCTGCAGCATAGACCACCAGCGACGTCGCCTTGTGGCGCCTAAGGGTCGACGCGCCCTGAGATCTGACACTGCCCGCATCGCAGGCTCGCTTCTTGCAATCGATCCCAGTTCCGCTGAATCTACGCGTCTGCGAACACCGGAGCCAATCTGGATCGGCCACAACGAACGGTCTATGCTGCGCAGACTCCGCGGATCGAGGAGCCATAAATGGCGCTGGCGAAGCTGCTGATCGCGAACCGAGGCGAAATCGCGGTTCGGATCGCGCGGGCGGCCGCAGAGCTGGACTTGCCGGCCCTCACCGTCTACTCCGAGGACGATGCCGCCTCGCTCCACGCCCACGTCGGCACGGCAGCGATCGCGCTCGAGGACGCCGGCGCGCGCGCCTACCTCGACGCCGAACAGATCGTGAGCGCGGCCGTCGAGGCCGGCTGTGACGCGGTCCATCCCGGCTACGGGTTCCTCGCCGAGAGCGCCGAGTTTGCCCAACGCTGCGCCGACGCGGGGCTGACCTTCGTCGGCCCCTCGGTCGAAGCGCTCGCGCTGTTCGGCGACAAGGCCCGCGCGCGCCGCTTCGCCGAGGAGCACAACGTCCCCGTCCTGGCCGGCGTCGACGGACCGCTCGACACGCCCGGCGCACGTGCATTCCTCGAGGGCCTCGAGGACGGCGACGCGATGGTGCTGAAGGCCGTGAGCGGCGGCGGCGGTCGCGGCATGCGCGTCGTGACCGATCCCTCCGAGGTCGAGGAGACGCTCGCGCGCTGCCAGTCGGAGGCTCTGGCCGCCTTCGGCAGCGGCGACGTCTACGCGGAGCGCCTGATCACGCGCGCCCGACACATCGAGGTCCAGGTCATCGGCGACGCGAGCGGCGCGGTCATCCACCTCGGCGAACGCGAGTGCAGCGTCCAACGTCGCCATCAGAAGCTGGTCGAGATCGCCCCGAGCCCCTGGCTCAGCGACGAGCTGCGTGACGCCGTGACCGAGCATGCGGTCCGCCTGGCGGCGGCAGCCGAATACGCCAGCGTCGGCACGTTCGAGTTCCTCGTCGACCTCGATCGCGGCGATTGCGTGTTCATCGAGGCGAACGCACGCCTCCAGGTGGAGCACACGGTCACCGAGGAGGTGACAGGCGTCGATCTCGTGCAGGCGCAGTTGAGGATCGCCGGCGGCGAGTCACTGACTGCCCTCGGCCTCGAGCAAGCCCCGAGCCCACGCGGATACGCGATCCAGGCGCGCATCAACCTCGAACAGATGGAAGCAGGCGGCGGCATCCGCCCCACCGGCGGCGCGCTGACGACGTTCCTCCCGCCCTCCGGCCTCGGCGTTCGCGTCGACACGCACGGCTACGCCGGCTACACGTCGAGCCCCAATTTCGATTCGCTACTGGCGAAGGTCATCGTGCACTCAAACGGCACGGCGTTCGAAGCTGCCACTCGACGGCTGTCGTTGGCGCTCGATTCGTTCCAGATCGCCGGCCCGGCAACGAATCGCGACTTCCTAGCAGCCTTGATCGCGCACGAGGACTTCGCCGCCGGCCGCATCCACACGCGCTGGGTCGATGACCACGCGGGCCACCTGATCGAGGCCTCGCAGGCGACGCCTACGGCCGCCCCCACCTCCGGTATTGCCAACGAGGGCCCGGTCGACCCGCTCGCCGGCCTCGATTTCTTCCGCTCCGGCGATGGCTCTTCGGTGGTCACGATGGGCGCACGAGCCGACACGCCGGAACCGGTCGGGCCGCCGAACACCGAGCCCCTGCGCGCGCCGATCCAGGGCACCGTCCGCGAGATCCTGGCCGCCGAGGGCGACGCGATCCGCGAGGGCCAGGTCGTCTTCGTCCTCGAGGCGCTGAAGATGGAACACCTCGTGCCCGCCACCTTCGGCGGACTCCTGCGACGGCTCACCGTCAGCGTCGGCGACACGGTCTACGAGGACCACCCGCTCGCCTTCCTCGAGGCCGCAGAGGTCGGCGGCCCAGCGGAGGACGCGTCCGCACCACCCGACCTCGACTACATCCGCCCGGAGCTGCAGGCGATCCACGATCGGCGTCGGTTCCTGCTCGACGAGCATCGCCCGGAGGCCGTCGAGCGCCGCCACTCGAAGGGCAAGCGCACGCTGCGCGAGAACCTCGCCGACCTGGTCGATGACGGGACGTGGATCGAGTACGGGGACCTCGTCGTCGCGGCCCAGAGCAGGCGACGGTCGGAAGAGGAGCTGATGCGCAAGACGCCGGCCGACGGCCTCGTCGCCGGCATCGGCGCCGTCAACGGCGACCGCTTCGACGCACAACGAGCACGCACCGCCGTGATCTCCTACGACGAGGCCGTGTTCGCCGGTACGCAGGGCATCCGTGGGCACGCCAAGACCGACCGCATGATGGAGGTCGCCGAGGAGTTTGCGCTGCCGTTGATCTTCATCGCTGAGGGCGCCGGTGGGCGTTCTGGCGACACCGACGGCATGCCCGGCATGGTCTTCCGCACCTGGGAGCTGATGGCGCGCCTCAGCGGCACCGTCCCGATCATCGGCGTCACCGCGGGACGCTGCTACGCGGGCAACGCCGCCATCCTCGGCATCTGCGACGTGATCATCGCGACGGAAGACGCCAACATCGGCATGGGCGGCCCGGCCGTGATCGAGGGCGGTGGCATGGGCGTCTACTCGCCCGAAGAGATCGGCCCGATGTCGGACCAGGTCCCGGCGGGCACCGTCGACGTCCTCGTCAAGGACGAGGCCGAAGCGATGGCCGTCGCCAAGCAGTACCTCTCCTACTTCCAGGGGCCGATCGACGACTGGGAGTGCGCCGACCAGCGCCTGCTTCGTCACGCCATCCCGGAGAACCGGCTGAGCGCCTACGACGTCCGCTCGGTGATCGAGGTGATGGCGGACAGCGGTTCGGTGCTGGAACTGCGCCCCGACTACGGCCACGGGATGGTGACCGCGTTCGTGCGCATCGAGGGTCGCCCGATCGGTGTCATCGCCAACAACAACGAACACCTCGGCGGCTCGATCGAGAGCTTCGGGTCGGACAAGGCGTCCCGCTTCGCAAAGATGTGCGACGCGTGGAACATCCCGCTCGTCACGATGGTCGACACGCCCGGCATGATGATCGGGCCCGAGGCGGAGAAGACGGCGCTGGTGCGGCGCACGAGCAACCTCGTCGTCACGCTGGGCAACGTGCGGACGCCCCGCTTCAGCATCGTCCTGCGCAAGTGCTACGGCCTCGGCGCTAACACGATCCTCTTCGGCAGCGAGCGCGCCCCCTCGTTCACCGTCGCCTGGCCGACCGCCGAGTTCGGTGGCATGAACCTCGAGGCCGCCGTGCGGCTCTCCAACCGCGACGAACTGGCTGCAATCGAGGACATCGAGGAGCGCGCGGCCGAGTACGAGCGCCTCGTCGCGCAGGCCTACGAGCGCGGAGGGGCGGTGAACGCCGCCACAACGTTCCGCGTCGACGCGGTGATCGACCCGGTCGAGACGCGGCACTGGCTCACACAGGGGCTGCTCGCTGCGCCAGATTCCACGCCGATCCGCCGCGGCCGGCTGCCCAACCTGCCGACGTGGTAGGCGACCGCACCACACCGCCGTCGGATGCGCTCAGCGACCTGAGAGTGCTGGACCTGTCGGACCGCCTGTCAGGCGCCTTCTGCGCACGCCTCTTCGGCGACTTCGGCGCCGAGGTCACGCTGCTCGAACCAACCGCCGGCCACGCCCTGCGGCACGAGCCACCCTTCCTCGACGACATCGCTGGCCCCGAGCGCTCGCTGCTCCACGCCTTCGTCAACGCCAACAAGCGCTCGCGGACCCTCGACGGCGCGAGCCTGGCCGCCGAGGTCGCGGCCGCCGATGTGATCGTGACGACCGCCGCACCGCTTCCCGACACGCTGAACGAAGCGCTGGAGGCACGGCGAGACAACGCCCTGCACGTCTCGGTCACCCCGTACGGCCTCGACGGCCCGCTGGCCGGAGCGCCCGGCAACGACCTCACGCTCTCGGCGATGAGCGGCTGGGCTGACATCTGCGGGTACGAGGGCGAGCCGCCGCTCCAGCTTCCCTCGCACCAGAGCAGCTACCTCGCCGGCGTCTCCGCCTTCGTCGGCGCCCTCGGCGCGCTTGCACGCCGCGACGTGTCAGCGGAGGGCTCGGTCGTCGACGCCAGCGAACTCGAGGCGATGGTGGTGAGCACCGCCCCATGGTCACTGGCGCTCAGCTACGAAGGGCTCGAGGGGTTTACCGCCGCGGTTCATCGGCACGTCCGAGACGGCCCCGGCTTCCTGCGCGCGCGCGACGGTGAACTGGTCGCCGGGTTCGGGCAGGGCCCGTTCTGGACCGACGCGATGCACGTCCTCGGACTGAGCGAGCTCGCAGACGACGGGCTCGACGACCCGGCGGCGCGTCGCGAGCACCTGGCGAGCATTCGCCCCCGCATCGAGGCGCGCATCGCCGAGCTGTCGCGATGGGAGGTCTTCGAGAGCCTCTCGACCGTGCGCTCAGTCAGCGGAGTCGTGCAGAACATCGCGGATCTCCTCGACAACCCGCACTCGGCAGCACGGGACTACTTCGTCGAAACGAAGCTCGACGACCGCCCGCTGCGCATGCCGGGCGCAACGGCGCGCCTGAGCGGCACGCCATGGCGTCTACGCTTGCCCGCGCCGAAGCTCGGCGAGCACGACAGCGAACGTCGCGACGAGCCCCCGAGATCCCGCGCAGCCCAGCCGCCAGCAAAGGCGCCGCCTGCCACCGCGCCCCTCGAGGGTGTGCGCGTCCTCACCTTCACGCAGGCGTGGTCGGGACCGCTCGGCACGCAGCTGCTGGCACTCCTCGGCGCCGACGTCGTGCAGATCGAGGCGAGGCGTCGCCCCGACGTGTGGCGCACCTACTCGGGTGGCTACGACGCACCAATCTCCACGAGAAGGCTCGACCCGGACCGACGCCAGCGCGCGTGGAACGTGATCGGGCTCTACAACGGCACCAACATCAACAAGCGTGCGATCACCCTCGACATGGGCGATCCGCGCGGCGTTGAGTTGTTCTGGCGCCTGGCGCCGAAGTTCGATGTGTTCGCCGAGAGCTTCAGCCCGCATACGCTCGCGAACTGGGGCGTGACCTTCGAGGCGATGCGCGACGCGCGCCCCGACGTGATCTTCGCCGCGCTCTCGGGCTACGGAGCGACCGGTCCGTACTCGGCCTACCCCGCAAACGGGGGAACGATCGAGCCGATGTCGGGGCTGTCATCCATGATTGGCTACCTCGACGGGCCGGCGCAGAACACGGGCGGTCTCATTCCCGACCCGGTCGGCGGCATGCACCTCGCCTCGGCGATCCTGGTCGCGCTGCACCATCGCGCCCGCACCGGCGAGGGACAGTACATCGACCTCTCGATGATGGATGCCATGTCCGCCCACCTCGGCGATGCTGTCCTCGAACAGGCGGCGAACGGGCACACGCGCGGCCCGATCGGCAACCGGCATCCTCAGCATGCGCCGCACGGCATCTACGCCACGGCCGACAGCTGGCTCGCCCTCGCCGCCGAGAGCGACGAGGCGTGGCAGGCGCTCGCGACGCACCTCGAGCGTCCGGAGCTTGCGGCTGACGCCCGCTTCGCCGACGCCACCGCCCGCAAGCGTCACGAGGACGAGCTCGACGCGTTGATCGGCGCCTGGTGCGCCGACCAACGAGCGGACGACGCCGCCAACGCGCTGCGTCGCATCGGGTGCCCGGCCGCGCGGGTTATCGAGCTGACGGCCGTCCTCGACGATCCGGACCCTCAGCTGCAGGCGCGCGGCTTCGTCCAGGAGGTCGAACACGCGGAGGCTGGCCTCGACACGCTCGCCGTCGCACCGTGGCGCTTCTCCGGACAAGCCATCGAGGCGACACGGCCCTCGCCGACGATGGGCGAGCACAGCTTCGAGGTCTTCGAGCAGGAGCTGGGCATGACGGCGAGCGAGTACGAGGAGCTTGTTGCGGCCGGCGTGACTGGCGACATGCCGCCCGAGTGACCGGCGGCGGTCGCTGAGGCGGAATCGTCAGACGGTAAAGAGGTTGGGAGCCCCGGGGTGCGGCATCACCTCGGCGGCGGTGAGCGGGTAGGCCTCCTTGCGGTAGACCTGCACCCGGTGGAAGCCGAAGTCAGCGACGAAGAGCCGGTCCCCATCAACCCGCACCGAGGCCGGCGCGCGGAAGCGCTTCTGGTCCTCGAGGACGGACATCTCGCGAAGACGCAGCACCTTGGCGTTCGCCATGAGGTACACCCGCCCGAGCTTTGAGATCGTGGCGTCGCCGATGAACCGCTCGACGTAGCGGCCCCGCCGGTCGAAGAGCATCACGCGGTTGTTGCCTCGGTCGGCCACGTAGATGTCGCCGTGCTGGTCGACCGCGACGCCGGCGGGACGGTTCAGCTCGCCATCGCCGTCTCCGCTCGAGCCCATGGTCAGCAGCGGCTCGCCCGTCGGGCTCAACTTCTGCACCCGATCGTTGCGCCAGTCGCCCACGTAGATGCAGCCCGACTCGTCGAGGGCAATGCCCCACGGCATGTCGAACTCGCCGGGCGCGCTGCCGTAGCTGCCGAAGCCGTCGATGTACTCGCCGTCGACGGTGAAGCGCTGGATGCGGTGGTTCATCGCGTCCGCCACCAGCAAGTGCCCCTCCGCGTCGAACGCCATCTGCGCCGGGCGATCGAGCTGGCCGGGCGCGCTGCCGTGCTCGCCCCACTGTCCCAGCTGCTCGCCCTCGCGATTGACGATGGTGATGTTGTGCTGCGCCTCGTCCGAGACGTAGAGCCGCTCTTCGGCGTCACGAACGATCCCGACCGGCCACGTCCACCCGACATCGATCACGCCGAGGTTTTCGTCGTCGCGGTTGATCATGCAGATCACGCCGCCGACCTCGAACGGCCCGCGCCGCAGGCAATAGACCCGACCCTCCTCGCCGAGCGCGATGTCGATCGGATACCACGTCACGCGCCGCATCCCGATGGTCGTTTCGTACGGGAACCCGGCGCGCAGCAACGCCTCGAACTCACCGTTCTGGACCGCGTCGATTGCGCTGGCGCCGTTGGTGGTCATCGTCCGCCGCCCGTCACGCGACTGAGCGCTGGAAGGGGTTGATCTGCTCGAAGGCGCCGCCCACGACCGGGGCCGAATCGACACCCAACCACTGGTCCAGCAGCGTCGCATAGAGGCTGCGGAAGTCGATCGTGTGGCGGAGGTCTTCGCCGTAGAGCCAATCCTGCCGATCGATCGAGGGGTACTCGGCGTACAGGCCACCCTCGACGCGGTCGCCGATCAGGTAGGCGCCGCCGCCGGAGCCATGGTCGGTACCAGAGCCGTTGTCCTTGATGCGCCGGCCGAACTCGGAGAAGACGAGCATCACCACCTCGTCCGAGGCGTCGTGTTCCCGCAGATCCTGCATGAAGTCGCTGACGGCCTCCGTCAGCTCGGTGAGCAGCCCCGGCAGCATCGTCGACTCGTTCGAGTGCAGGTCGTACCCCGCGTGTTGCGTATAGAAGATGCGCGTCCCCAGCCCCGCGGTGTGAACGCGCGCCACATCGCGCAGCGCCTGCGCGATCGGGTTCGGCGCGTATTCGACCTCGGATGAGTAGTGCCCGGGCACGTCCTTCAGCATGTCGGCGCTCTTCAGCACGCTGCGTCCGGTCTGCGCGAGGTAGTCCTGCACGATCCCGGTGCCGACCGGTGTGTACATGCGGCGGAAGCTGTCGAGGTCCTTGCCCCGCTCATCCTCCGCCTCGACATCTGTCATCAACCCGAACTGATCGAGGTCACCGACCGAGGTCACAGTCACGCCCGACGCGGCGAGCGCACGAGGCAATCCGCGGCCGAAGCTGACAGCGGTCAGCGGATTCTCAGACGCGGCGTCAAACTCGCGCGTCACCTTCGCGAGCCAGCCCTCGGTGGCGATCTCGTCCGGCTCGCACGTGTGCCAGATATCCATCGCACGGAAGTGCGAGCGATCCGAGTTCTCCCAGCCGACACCCTGGATCACCGCCAGGTCGCCCGCGTCGTACAGCTCCTTGAACGCCCGCGCCGCGGGATGCCAGGCGAGCTGATCGTCGATCGGCAGCGTGTCCTCGAGGGGGAGGCTCACGTTCGGGCGCGCGTCGCGGATGACGCCGCTCTGATACGGGATCAGCGTGTTCATGAAGTCGAGACCGCCGTTGAGCTGCACGACAACGAGCACGGGCGCCTTCTGGAGTTTCGCGGTCATCGCTGTCCTCGCTACGCGAACTGATACTCGGGTGCGGCTACGATCAGCTGCAGGATTCGTCCGATGCGAGCCGCCTCCGCTTCGCTGACGTCGCCATCGAACACCGCTGGACCGCCCTCCCCAGCGCGCTCCAGCAGCGTAGCGCGCGTCTCGTCGCTCACCTCGAGGGGTCCGCAGAGCTCGAGGCAGCGGTCAACCAGCGCCTGCGGCGTGGCGTCGCCAGCGGCCGCGACGCGTTCGATGATCGCCGCGACGCCCGGGCGGTCGGTGTCCATCACCTGCGAGACCGCGAAGTTGACGCGCTCGGTCAGCGTGCCGGAGTCGAGCCACTCGTGCCCGGTGTGCCAGCCCTCCACGGAGGGCGGGTCCATCAGCGCCTGACCCATCAGGAGCGAAGCGCGCGAGAGGTGCGCCACCGAAAGGTCGGGGAACTGCGGCGCACCGGAGAGCTTGAGCGCACCGCCGATGAACTCGGCCGGGCTCTTCACTCGCTGGAATCGCGACTCTTTGAAGAAGTCGGACAGGAGCAGCGTCCGCATCACCTCGCGGATCTCGCCATCGGAGTCGGCGAAGGTCGCAGCCAGGGTGGCGACTGCCTCGGGGTCGCGTGGTGGCGTCTCGTGCCACGAGGGCACAGGCGGCTCGTCGGCGACGAAGAAGCTGTAGAGGTGCCGCGCGATGAAGCGCGCGCACGCCTCTTGCTTCACGATGACATCGACGACATCTTCGCCGTCCACCACCGTTTCACCCAGGAACGACTTCTCCTCGCGGTCGTGATCGGCCGCGTCAAAGCGGAACGCGGAGTCGGTCGTGCTGTAGGGGTAGAGCGGCACTGGCTGGGTGAAGGTCCAACCAGTGAATGCCCGTGCCGCCGCCTTGATATCGTCCTCGCTGTAGTTGCCTACCCCCATCGAGAACAGCTCGAGCAGTTCCCGCCCGTAGTTCTCGTTGACCGCGTTCGCATGATTCTCCGAGTTGTCGAGCCAGTGAATCATCGCCGGGTCGCGTGACAGGTCGAGGAGGATCTGCCGCATGGTGCCCATGCCGTTGGCGCGGAACATGTCGATCTGGATCACGATCGAGCGGGCGTGCGAACCCTTGAAGTACGCCGTCGCGAACACCTGGTGCCAGAACAGCGCCATCTTGTCGCGCAGCGGACGAGGGTTGTTCGCGAGGTTGTAGAGCCAGCGCGATGCCCAGCCGGTCGGCACCTCCGGACTGGTCGATGTGGGCAGGTACCGATCCAGGACATCCCGGTCTGGCTCCCCAGCATCAGAGCCGGGGAATTCCGGCTGCAGGAACTCCTCGACGACCTCTTCGTAGGGGCGCGCGGCGAGCGACTCCAGTTCGTCGCGCGTCGCTCCCACGCCGACGCGACGCGTGAAGTGCGCCATCAGGGCGATCTGCTCGTTACCCATCGCCACACCGTTCGCCCGCATCCGCGGCCTCGGCGGCGGGCGTGATCGCGGCGCCGCCGAGGCGGGAGCGATCCCGCCTAGGTGTTCAGTACGTGGAACTCGTACTCGGACGGAGCGAACTTCAAGCGGTCCTCGCCGCCGTCGGGCTCCCAGCGTAGCCGTTTGCTGCTGTACACCGCTGTCTGAATCTCCTCGTGGAGGAAGATCCAGCCTTGCTGCGTGTAGTGCAGGATCCACGCCTCCTTGAGGATCTCGGCCCGCTCCTCCGAGTCGAACGCGCTCTTCTGCGCCTGCGTCAGATCGTCCAGCTTCGAGCCCGGAATCGCCGATTGGTTGTAGAACCCCTCGTCGCCCCAGAAGGCAAGCGCGTTGCCCTCCACGTCGGCCGTGCCAGAGGACCCGAAGTAGAAGAGGCCCCACACGGTCTTGTCGCGGATGATCGGCAGCTCGTCCGCAAACGGCATCGTCAGGATCTCGGCACGGATTCCAATCTTCTCCAGCGACTGCTGGACGATCTGCACGATCTCGTCGGACTGCGAGAAGTAACCGGTGCCGTGGTAGAGCGGGACATCGAAGCCTTCCGCGTAGCCCGCCTCGACCATCAGCGCCTTCGCCTTCTCGAGGTCGAACCCGGGGTCGAACTGCTCGATCTCGCCTGCCGGGAAGCCACCGGAGATCGAGGACAGCCCCCTCAGCAGCCCCTCCTTGCCGGTGAGTAGCGAGTCAATGTAGCCCTGTCGGTCAATCGCCAGGTTCGCTGCCGCTCGCACCCGCTCGTCGAGGAACGGGTTGACCTCTCCCGTGTCCGGAACGGTCGCCACCTGCGTGTTCATCTGGATGGCGTGGCCCAATCCGCGGTTGACGAAGACAACCTCGAAGTCGTCGTCGTCCCCGAACTCGCTCGTCGCAAGTTCCACTTCCATCTCGGGCACGAAGTCCGCCTCGCCCGCCTTCAGCGCGGCGACCTGAGAAATCGGCTCGGGCCGAACCAGCAGGGTCATATCTTTGAACGTCGTCTTCCACGGGCCGTACGCGTTCGTGTTGTCCCAGAAGTAGTCGTCGTAGCGGGTGGCCTTGGTCTCCGTGTCCGGAATACGAGACACGAAGCGGAACGACCCGAACCCGGAGGGCTCGAGACCCGCCTGGTCACCGCCGACGCGCTCGAAGTAACGCCTGGTCACCATCGCTGTGCCGAACGTCGTTGCAGGCAGAGTAACGTTCGGCGACAGCACCTTCATGCGGATCGTCAGGTCATCGACCACTTCGGGCTCACCGAGGTCCGTCCAGAGCTGAGCCCGCGCGCTCGTAAAGTCATCGCGGTCGGCGAACTCACCCTTCTCGGCGCTGCGCTGCATGCTCCAGGCGAGATCCTCGGCCAGATAGGGGAACCCCTCGTGATCGATGATCCCAGGATGCACCCTGATGATCACGGTCTCGTTCGCATCGGCCCATTCGAACGAGCCCATGTGGGGCACGGGCGCTCTGGTGACGGGGTCCTGGACCAGGACGGCCCCGTAGAAGAACCCAGCGCTGAAGTAGTTGGCGACTCCAGCGACCGCCTGTGGATCGAGTGAGCCTCGATCCTCGCTGCGGACGATGCGTAACTCGCCCTCACGGTTGATCTCCTCGGCGGCGACTGTTGGGGTCGCCGTCGCGCCAGGGCCGGTCGCGGTCGCGGTCGCGGTCGCGACTGGAGTTCCAACTCCACCGTCGTCATCGTCATCGTCATCGTCGCCGCAGCCGATCAGCGCAGCGCCGGCCAAACCGGCAGCGCCGACAGCTGTACTGCGGAGGGCACCTCGGCGGCTCAATCGCTGTTGAGAGAGTCGAGTCCAGTAGCTGTGGTCGCTCATTGAACGCCCCTTTGGTTCGGACCTAGGGTGGTCCGTCTCGGCGGATTGTAGCCAGATCTGGGAACGATTTCAAAGCGTATGTGTTAATCCAATGGTTTTCTTTTTGCCAACGCGCTCGACCCATTCGACGGTCGTAGGGCCGATCCAGCCTCAGCGAACGTTGCGCAACCGCGGATCGATCGCGTCTCGTAGCCAGTCGCCGGCGAGGTTCCCGCTCAGCGCGATCAACAGGATCGCCACACCGGGGATCGCGGTCAGCCACCAGGCGCGCGTCATTAAGTCGCGCCCTTCGGAGATCATGGCGCCCCAGCTCGGCGTACCGAGACCCACGCCGACGTTCGCGATCGAGGAGGCGGCGGTCCGCGTGATCACGCCCGACATCGGGGGCGGGTTCGGCGGCAAGTCGATCTTCGATCCGGCCGAAGAGGCAGCGCGGCTCGCTCGTGCGGCCGCGGCGCCGCTCCGAGTGGCGTACACGCGCGCCGAGGAAACGACGTGGGCAACCTTCCGCCCGGCTGCGCTCATCACGATCCGCAGCGGTTTCAAACACGACGGCACGCTGACGGCGTGGCATGCGACGCCTACCACGCCGGTGAGCGCGCCACGATCGGGCAACGCGGTTCTGTTCTCTCCGTATGCGACACCGCACGCCCGCGTCACGGTCGCCCGCGCTGAGAGCCCGCTCGCCGCTGGCTCCTACAGCTCTCTCGGCGGAGCGGTTAACCACTTCGCGCGCGAAGTGCACATGGACGAGATCGCGAAGGCCGTGGGCGCAGACCCCGTCGAGCTGCGTCTACGCCATCTCGAGGAGCCGCGCTACCGCCGCGTGCTCGAACACGCAGCCGACGACTTCGGCTGGGACGGCAGTGCCGGCACGGGCGTCGCCATCGGGCTCGACGTTGGCTCTTATTCCGCGGTCTGCCTCGAGCTCGACGCCCAGCCAGTCGAGGTGCGCGTCACCCGCGTCTCAGCCGCGCTGGACTGTGGGCTCGTGGTGAACCCGGACGGCGCGACCAACCAGATGGAGGGCGCGATCGTGATGGGCATCGGCAACGCTCTATACGAGGCGATCGATTTCGAGCAGGGCCGCCTCCTGAACGCGGGTCTTGCGCGCTACCGCATGCCTCGAATCGTCGACGCACCCCGCATCGACGTAGCCCTACTTGGCGAAACCGACACACCCTCGACGGGAGCAGGCGAGCCGGGCATCGTGCCGACCGCAGCCGCCGTCTCGAACGCTGTCTTCAGCGCCACTGGTGAGCGCCATCGCGAGCTGCCGATCCAGCGGCACCGCGGCGCCTAGCGAGCCGGATCTAGTCCGACCGCTGATGTGGTCGTCAAGCCCGCGTCGGCGGGCAAGAAACTCGTCTCGCTGAGTCGGTCTGGTCATCAGTACCGGGGCCTACCAGGTGTCCAGGAACGTCCGCCGTCCACGGCGGAGTGGCTCGGATTCGGGCACGGACTTTAAGCCATCTACGATCCAGCGTCGGGTCTCAAGAGGGTCGATGACGTCGTCGACTCCGAAGACCGATCCTGCGTTGAGCGCCCCGCTGCGCTCGTAGGCTTCATCGACCAACGACTCGTACTCGGCCGCTCGCTGGTCGATGTCGTCGATCTCCGCGAGTGAGTCTCGATTCGACAGCAACACGCTGGACTCGAGGTTCATCCCGGCGAACTCGCCTTCAGGCCACGTCACCGTGAAGAGGGGTGCCCGACCGCTGCCGGTCATGACCGCAATCGAGCCCAATGCGTAGCCCTTCCGGAGGACAATGCTGAACCGAGGAGTCTCAAGGTTCGCCCCGGTGACGAAGAGGCGACTGGAGTGGCGGACCAGAGCGGTCCTCTCGACCTCGGGTCCTACCATCATCCCGGGCGTGTCGACGAGGGTGATGATTGGGATGTTGAAGGCGTCGCAGAGCTGCCAGAAGCGAGCGACTTTATCCGACCCCGGGCTGTCGATTGCTCCCCCAAGATACGCATTGTTGTTTGCCGTCAGACCAAAGGGGTGGCCTTCGATCCGAACGAACGCTGTGACCATGCTGATACCGAATTCGGGTCGCAGCTCCAGAACCGAATCCTTGTCGGCGAGGATTCTGATCAACTCCCGAATGTCGAAGCTGCGATGACGGTTCTCGGGAATGATGTGGCGTAACCGTCGCTGATCCTCGGACTCCCAGGATGCGATTGATCCCTGGAAGTAGGAGAGACACTTCTTCGATGCTTCGATTGCGTCGTCTTGGTCCTTGACGAGGATGTCGACCGTGCCAGCCGGCACCGTGTCTGACGTCGGGCCGATCTCCTCCGGTAGGAACACCCCCATGCCCCCGCCCTCGATGGTTGATGGCGCGCCCATCGCAATCAGCGAGTCCTCGGTGGCGATGATGATGTCGGTCAGTCCAAGAATCGCGGCGTTCCCTGCATAGCACCAGCCAGCGGTTACTCCGATCATCGGGACCTTGCCACTGAGCTGCGCCATCCTCTCGAACGTGCGGGTAGCCGGGTGGCCACGACCGCTCGGACCGTTCTGTGGATCCCCGGCTGGGGCGCTCCCGGAACGGGCACCGGCTCCTTCCGCGTGGAAAATCAGCGGAAGCGAGAGCGTGTCGGCTAGTTCCACCATCCGGTCGGTCTTGTCATGCCCGCGCCCACCCTGGGTACCGGCATACACCGTGTCGTCATAGGAGATGAATATCGTGCGGGCACGCTTGGGGTCGAAAAGGTCTCCGTTGACCGATCCGATTCCTGCGACGAGTCCGTCCGCGGGGGTCTTGCGGATCAAGTCGTGTAACAAAAGCCCCCTCCGGGGGGTGGAGATGGTCAGGGGGCCGTACTCGACCCAGGTGCCGGGGTCGATGAGCTGGGAGATGTTCTCTCGGACCGTCCGACGCCCTCGACTGTGGCGACGCTCCACCGCCTCGGGGCGATTCTTGTCGAGGATAAACTCGCGCCGGTCGAACAACGCCTGCAGACTCGGGCGTATGTAATCAACGTCGATCTCGGGCTCTTCGCGTTCGATCGCCTCGCCAACATCCATGACCTCGGCGAACGCGAGAGCATGTCCCTCGTAAACAGTCTCGCCGGAGTTGACGGTCACATGTCGAACCAGGCCCCCGAACTCCGCCTCTACCGTGTGCTCCATCTTGAGCGCGCTCAACACGAACAGCAGTTGGCCCTCACGGATCACATCGCCCTCTTCGATGAGGATCTCCGTGACCGTGGCCTGCAGGTGCGCCGATATCGGCTCCGTGTTCGGTGGGCCCGTCAGTACTGGCGCTGCGTCGCCCATCCGGGTCGGTTCCCCTTGGCGGAAGAAGTCGAGCGAGGCCAAGGGGTCCCTGCGGTCGATGGCCGCCCCTGCTTGGCTTACAGGCGCGTTGGCGCTCTCCGGTGCATCGTCGACGGTCCCCAGGAGCTCGATGTGGTCGTCCAACCACGCCGTGTAGACGTTCTGCGTAGCGAAGTCATCGTGCTGGAGCACACGGCCCAAGAACCCGATGTTCGTTTCTAAGCCCTCGATCTGGAACTCGTTCAGCGCACGGGTCAGGCGTCCGCGTGCAGCCCTGAACTCGTCCGACGGTGAGTGGACAATGACCTTCGCCAGCAGCGAGTCAAAGTTCGGGTTGGTCACATAGCCTGGCACGGCGTAGGTGTCGACGCGGACGCCCGGGCCCGAAGGCGGTTGGAACGTCGTCAGCTTGCCGCCTGAGGGACGGACGTTTCCATCGGGCGTCATCTGTTCGGTGTTCACGCGCGCCTGGATGGCGAAACCGCGCGCAAGCGGCACGGCTCCTTGTTCCAGATGCAGGTCGCTCAGCGTCTCGCCGCGGCTAAGGCGCAGCTGTGCCTGCACCAGGTCGACGCCGGTGACTTCTTCGGTCACTGTGTGCTCGACCTGGAGCCGGGGATTCGCCTCGATGAAGACAAACCGGTCCGCCGCCGTCGTGTCCACGAGGAACTCGAACGTACCGAGACTCAGGTAGGAGACGGCCTCGGCCATTCGCACCGCTGCCGCGCAGATTGCTTCTCGAGTATCGGAGCTCAGGCTGGGACTTGGCGCGATCTCGACGAGCTTCTGATGCCGCCTCTGGATGCTGCACTCTCGTTCGCCGATGTGGCTCACAGTGCCGCCTCCATCGCCGATGACCTGGACTTCGATGTGCCGAGCTCTTGGCAGGTACTGCTCAACAAAGACGTCGCCGTTGCCGAACGCAGCGTCCGCTTCTGACTGGCAGCGCGCGTGGGCCTTCACAAGGTCGTCGAGCCTCTCGACCACTCGCATGCCGCGGCCGCCACCACCGGCGATCGCCTTGATCATTATCGCGCCGCCGTCGCCGAGGGCCTCCAGGAACTGGCGCGCGCCCTCAGCCGTCACCGGCCCTGGGCTCCCCGGCAGGACTGGGACACTCTGGTCCTGCGCGAGGCCCCTCGCGCGGGATTTGTCGCCGAGCAGGTCAAGCGTGTCGACCGAGGGACCCACGAAGACGATCCCCTCCTCAGCGCAGCGGCGAGCGAACTCCGCGCTCTCGGCAAGGAAACCGTATCCTGGATGGATCGCATCGCAACCGGCCGTCTTCGCGATCGCGAGCACCTGGGCGATGTCGAGGTAGGCGGCCGCACCACGGCCCGTCAGAGCGTGCGCCTCATCGGCTCGGTGGACATGCGGCGACTCGGCGTCACCTTCGGAAAACACTACGGCGGTCGTAATACCAAGCTCTTCCGCGGCACGAATGATGCGAATGGAGATTTCACCGCGATTCGCGATCAGAAGCTTGTGCAGGTCCATCTAGGTTGTCCTCGTTTCGGGTATCGAGGCTGTTCAATATTGAGCACCGCGACGTCTTCTGTGTAGGACCAATTAGAAGTGCCGGAAGAGGACTACCGCGAGTGGGCTCTGTCAGATCTCAGACCACGGATTATAGGGCGAAGCGCGTTCAAGGCTGTTGGGGGTGACTACGCCGCCGTGAGCTCGCCGATCAGCGAGCGCCAGCGAGTGAGGAAGAGTCGTCGCTGCTCGGCGAGTGAGACATGACTCTCGCCCCGGCGACGGACGCGGAAGTTCTGTCGCAGCTCATCGAACGCGGCGCAGAAGCGCGAGGCTGACTCGAAGCTCCCGAAGCCGAGCATCGGGTAGTAGCGCTGCTTCACTGCGCGATGGCTCTGCTCGGTGTAGTTGTTGAGGTATTGCGTCGTTCGGTGCCACGCCTTGCGACCGATGATCCAACGGATCGCCCGCCGATACGCAGGGTGCAGGTCTGTGGTGATGCGTCGAGGCCTGCCTTCCGCGACCTCGAGCAGACGGCGAAGGAACATCCGCGCAGCTTGCTTGTCGCGGCGCTCGCTCAGCATCGAGTCAATGAGATCTCCACGGTGATCGATGGCTCGGTAGAGGTAGCACCAGCGCCCGCTGACCTTGACGTACGTCTCATCGAGGTACGAGGAGACTCCGGCCCGGCCGCGGCGCTTGGCGCGCAGCTGCTCAGCGAGCAACGGAGCGAACCGGAACTCCCACTCGCGGATGGTCTCGTGCCCCACTTCAAAGCCGCGTTCGAGCAACAGCTCGGCGACGTCGCGAAAGCTCAGCTTGTAGCGCAAACGCCACAGCACGGCGAGCAGCACGATGTCCGTCGGGTACTGGAGATCGTTGAAGGGCGTACCGGTCCGCTCGTTGAAGATGCTCTGACAAGCGCCGCAGGCGAACGTGCCGTTCCCCAGCGAAATGCGCCGCCTGCGACGATTAGTCTGGTTCGAGCCGCAGCGCGGACAATCCACCGTCAGTCCTGTCCCGCATCGCCCGATCAGCGCGACGCTCGCATCGCGTGATCGGTCGTCTGAGATCTGACAGGGATGATCGGTACGACGCCCAGCCACCACTAGGCGGCGAGCGTTTACGGTGCCGGGTGGGCTCCCGGGCTCGGTCTGACCCCAGATTCTGACTGGCGCTTCGGCTGCTCTCGCTCTGATCTGTCGGCCGCGCCTCCGAGTCCATCTGGCACGCACCGGTCGGGCGAACGTGACCTCATAGGAGCCTGCCTTGGCGGCTCGTCCCTGTCCTGTCCGCCGTCCCGGCACGTGCGGCCACCCTGCACAGATTGTTCGATGAAGGGATGACGATGACCACCATGACAGATGCGACCACGCGCGTCACCGCCGGGGTCGACACGCACCGCGACCAGCACGTGGTCGCCGCGCTCGATGAGCGGGGCGGCGAGTTCGGGGTGCGGTCGTTCGCGACGACCACGGCCGGCTACCGACAGGCGCTCGCCTGGCTCCGCAGCCTTGGTCCGGTCGAGCGCATCGGCGTCGAAGGGACGGGCACCTACGGCGCTGGCCTGACCCGCTACCTGCTCGCCGAGGCGGTGGCGGTGGTGGAGGTGAATCGCCCCAACCGCCAGCTGCGACGCCGCCACGGTAAGTCCGACCCCGTCGACGCCATCGCCGCCGCTCGCGCTGCGCAGTCAGGGGAGGCCTCGGGTGAGGCGCAGACCCGCAGCGGTGCCGTGGAGGCGATCCGCGCGCTGCGCACGGCTCGCCGCTCGGCCGGGCATGCACGCACGACGGCCCTCAACCAGATGCGCGCCCTGCTCGTGAGTGGACCGGACGACCTCCGGGCCGCACTGCGTGGCAGCACTGTGTTCGAGCTGGTGACGACCGCGGCCCGGCTGCGTCCGACTGACCCCACGACCGCCGTCGGCGCCACCAAGCTAGCCCTGCGTGAGCTGGCTCGGCGGGTGCAGCGCCTCGAGGCAGAGTGTCGCCGCCTCGACGCCGTGCTCGAGCAGCTGGTCGCCACCACCGCGCCCGCCCTCGTCGCCTGCTTCGGCGTGGGCACCGACACGGCCGGCGCTCTGCTCGTCTCCGCCGGCGACAACCCGCAACGCCTCCGCAGCGAGGCGGCATTCGCCCATCACTGCGGCGTCGCCCCGATCGACGCCTCGTCGGGGCTGACCATCCGCAAACGACTCAACCGCGGTGGCGACCGCACCGCGAATCAAGCGCTCTGGCGAATCGTCATGGTCCGCATGGTCCACGACCCCCGCACCCGCCGCTACGTCGAGCGGCGCACGCGCGAGGGCCGTTCCAAGCGCGAGATCATCCGCTCGCTCAAGCGCTACGTCGCACGGCAGCTCTATCGCCACCTCCCGCGACCCGAGTCGCTCGCTTGACAGGCGATAGGAGCATCAGAGCCGCTCTCAGTCGCACGTATAGCCCATGGACGCTCGCCGCTGGAGGAGCCGCGAGCCGGTACACTTCCGCCCGCGGGGGGATGCCGGCACCATGGCGACTGCTCTCGATGGCGTGCGCGTGCTCGATCTGTCCGGCCGGCTCGCCGGCGCGTATGCGTCGCGCCTGCTCGGCGACTTCGGCGCCGAGGTGTGGCTGGGAGAACCTCCCGAGGGGCATGCGCTGCGCCGCGAGCCGCCCTTCCTCGACGCGTCGCCCGGCGGTTCGCTGCTGCACGAGTACGCCAACCTCAACAAGCAATCGATTGCACTCGATGCGCCTCGGGAGGCGGGGCGCCTGGCGGCGGCTGCCGATGTGCTCGTCACCACCGCCGTCCCGCCCTGGCCGGCCGTCGTCGAGGCGGCGGCGAGGGCGCTCCCGGCCGATGCGGTGCATCTCTCGCTCACGCCGCACGGGTTGGACGGTCCGCTGGCGACAGTGCCGGGGAATGACCTGACGGCATCGGCCCGCAGCGGGTGGGCCGACATGAACGGCTTCCAGGGAGAGCCGCCGCTGCAGCACCCACCCCTGCAGGCGAGCTATCTCGCCGGGGTCCTGGGGTACGTCGGCGTGGCTGGAGCCCTCCACGGCGCGTGCCGCGACGGCGTCGGCCAGCTGATCGACATGAGCGAGACCGAGGCGATGACGCTCACCGCCGCGCCGTGGCTCCTGGCCGCGGCCTACGAGGGCCCGGACGGCCAGAGCGCTCGCGTGCATCGGCGCCAGCTCGACTCGGGCGCGCCGATCTACCGTGCGCGGGACGGGCGCGTCTTCGCCGCCCTCGGCGGGATCGGCGGGACCTGGCAGGACGCGATGCGCGTCCTCGGGCTCTCCGATGTCGCCGCAGATGAGCGCTACCAGGATCCGGAGGCCCGGCGCGAGGCCCAGCAGGAGCTCACCGCGCTGGTCGCGAAACAGATCGCCAGCCTGTCGCGGTACGAGGTGTTCGAGCGCCTGGGCAGCACTGGGAGCGTGACCGGCGTGGTGCAGACGGCCGCGGACTTGCTGAACAGTTCGCAGCTCGAAACGCGTGGCTACTTCGGGAAGACCATGGTCGGCGAACAGCGCCTGCGCGTGCCGGCGGTCAGCGCCCAGCTCAGCGTGACCCCTCCCTCGGTCCGCACGAGCGCGCCACGGCTCGATGAGCATCGTTCGCGGATCATTGCCAGCGCCGAGGGCGGAGCGCGGGCGCCCCGCCCCACGGTAGAGGCGGCGCGGGCACCGCTCGCAGGGATCCGCGTCCTGACGTTCACCCAGGCGTGGTCGGGGCCGTGGGGCACCGAGCTGCTCGCACTGCTCGGTGCCGACGTCGTCCAGATCGAGGCGCGGCGCCGTCCGGACATCTGGCGCGCCTTCGCCGCCGGCTTCGACTCACCGTTCCCGTCCGGCGTGCGCGATCCGTCGAAGCGGCAGCGTCCCCTCAACACGCAGGCGCTCTACAACGCCATCAACCTGAACAAGCGCGGCATCACCCTCGACATGACGATTCCGGAGGGGCAGGCGCTGTTCTGGCGGCTGGTCCCTCGCTTCGACGTGGTGGCCGAGAACTTCAACGTCGACGTCATGGACAAGCTGGGCGTGACCTTCGAGCGGCTCCGCGCGCGCCGACCCGACGTCGTCTACGCCTCGCTCAACGGCCACGGCGGGACGGGGCCGTACGCCGGCTTCACGGCAACCGGCGGCAGCATCGAACCGATGTCCGGGCTGACGTCGTTGCATGGCTACGCTGGCGGACTGCCGCAGAATACTGGCGGCCTGTTCCCCGACCCGGTCGGCGGTTGCTACCTCGCCGCGGCGATCATCTCCGCGATTCACCATCGCGATCGCACGGGCGAGGGCCAGAGCATCGACGTGTCGATGACCGAAGCGATGGCGATGCACGTCGGCGACGCGGTCCTCGAGTACGGCGCCAACGGCGTGATCCGCGGTCCCCAGGGCAACCGCCACCCTCGGATCGCACCTCACGGCATCTACCAGGCCTCCGCTGACGCCTGGATCGCGATCGCGACCGAGACCGACGAGGCATGGCAGGCGCTCGCGACCGTGCTCGGGCGCTCCGATCTCGCCAGCGATCGGCGCCTCGATTCCATGGGCGGTCGGAAGCAGCACGAGGACGAGATCGACGCCGCGATAGGCGAGTGGGCGGCCACCCAACAGGCGGGGCCGGCCGCGGACCGTCTGGGGGCGGTCGGCGTGACCGCCGCCCGGGTGCTACCGCTCGAGGAGGTCTACCAGCCGCCGGCGGCGCATCTGCTCGAGCGGGGCTTCGCGGTCGAGGTCGAGCATCCAGAGGCAGGGACGCACTGGTTTCCTCGCGCTCCGTGGATGCTGCGCGGCACGCCGATCGCGGACCCCCGCTACTCGCCGATGTTCGGCGAGCACTCGTTCGAGGTGCTCTCCGAGGAGCTCGGCGTTTCGCGGGCTGAGTACGAACACCTGGTGGCGATCGGCGTGACCGGGGAAACCGCTCCGGAGTAATCTCTCGGCGAGACGAGGGGAGTGATGCCATGGCCGACGGCGAACTCTCGGTCGACGCAGGACCAATCACCCGACTCACGCTCAATCGACCCAAAAAGCACAACGCACGCGCGCCCCGATGCGCGGCGAGCACTCCGAGTACGTCGTGCGGGAGATCCTCGGACGCTCGCGGAAGGAGTTCGACGCGCTCGTGGTCGAGGGCGTGATCTTCTGACCGAAAGCGTATGTGTTAATCCAATGGTTTTTTCGCCAACGCGCTCGACCCATTGACCGGTCGTGGGCTGATCCAGCCGCGTCAGCGAACGTTGCGCAACCGCGGATCGATCGCGTCTCGCAGCCAGTCGCCGGCGAGGTTCCCGCTCAGCGCGACCAGCAGGATCGCCACGCCGGGGATCGCGGTCAGCCACCAGGCGCGCGTCATGAAGTCACGCCCTTCAGAGATCATGGCGCCCCAGCTCGGCGTGCCGAGACCCACGCCGACGCCGAGGAAACTGAGCCCGGCCTCGGCCAGGATCACCGCGGCCACCTCGAGCGTCGCAAGGATGACGACGACGTTGAGAATATTGGGCACGATGTGTCGGGTGATGATCCGGAAGTCGCTCGCGCCGAGCGTCGTCGCGGCGGTGATGAAGTCGCGCTCGCGCAGCGACAGCGTCTCGCCGCGAACGAGACGTGCGTAGCCGGTCCAGAAGAATACGGTGAGCACGATGAACACGTTGCGCAGGCTGGGCCCGAACAACGACGCGAGGAGGACGGCTGCGAGGATCCCCGGCAGCGCCAGCTGCACATCGACGGTCCTCATGATCAGCTTGTCTGCGAACCCCAGTCGCCATCCGGCGATCATACCAACTGCCGTCCCGCCCACGGCCGTTAAAGGGATCACGACTCCGACGATCAGGAGCGAGACACGAGCTCCGTACACCATGCGGCTGAAGATGTCGCGCCCCAGGTTGTCGGTGCCCAGGATGTGGTCGCTCGACCCTCCATCCCAGATCGGCGGCGTGAGCCGATCGATCAGCACAATCTCTTCCGGGTCGTGAGTAGCGATCAACGGTGCGAACACGCCGGCGAGCACGAACGCGCCCAACAGTGCCAGGGGCGCTGCAATCCCGATGCGCCGGCGGAATACTCGAATACGCTGCCTCGGCCGCGCCTCCGCGAAGGGAGTGCGGAGCGCAGCGTCGGTGGCGGCGGTCATATCGCGCTCGCTTTGATGCGCGGATCGACGAACCGGTACGAGAGGTCGACCGCGAGGTTCCCGAGGACGATCGTCGTGGAGATGACGATGATGGAGACCTGTACCACCGGGTAGTCCGACGTCTGGATGGCCCCGACGACCAGCCGACCGATTCCAGGCCAGGCGAACACGGTCTCGACGATGACCGAGCCCGCGATCAGCCTCCCGATCTGCAGTCCGAAAATCGTCGTCACTGGGAGCAGCGCGTTCCGCAGCGCGTGTCGGAGGATCACCTGGCGCTCGGCCAGCCCCTTGGCCCGCGCGGTCCGTACAAAGTCGGACTCCAATACTTCGAGCATGGCGGAACGCGTGATGCGCGTGATACCGGCCGCGCCGGCGGTCCCGATCGTGATCGTCGGCAGGATGAGGTGCTGCCAGCTGCCGGTGCCTCCGGTGGGCAGCCAGCCGAGCCTGACGCCAAAGAACAGGATCAGCATGAGCCCGAGCCAGAAGTCCGGGGTCGCCTGCCCCCACAAGGCCAATACCCGTGCGGACCCGTCAATCGGTCGTCCGCGATAGACAGCAGCCAGCACCCCGGTGGTGATGCCCAGTGCCAGCGTGAAGGCGAGGCCAGCTGCACCCAGCTGAAGTGTCTTGACCGCCCGCAACTGCACTTCCTCGAAGGCCGGCCTGCCGGTGCGGAAAGATCGACCAGCGTCGAGTCGAACGATGTCGATCAAGAAGTCGCGGTACTGGATCACGATCGGATCCTTGAGCCCGAACTCCTCCTCGATCACTTCGCGGGCCTCCGGGGTAGTGTCGAGTTCCGCCAGATACTCGATCGGGTTGCCCACCACGCGGCTGAGAAAGAACACGATCGTGATCACGATGAACACCGTGAACATTGAAGCGATGACCCGGTACACCAACAAACGGAAGAACTCCACCGTTACGTTCCTTCGTGTATCGACCCGTTCCCGTTGCCTGGTCGAAGGATGGCTTGCCCTCATCCGCAGGACTACCATCGCCGCTGGCAGCGCGATGCTACCCTGCCGCCGCAAGACAGCACAAACGTCATAGTGATCGGCCCTCGCAGCGAACGAGGGACCGACGAAGAAACGTAATTCCCGCGACGGTCCAGAAGACGGCAGCACGATGACCACACCTGCGCCGGGACGGCCACCCCTGCGAGGGGTGCGGGTGCTCGATCTGAGCGACGAGGCGGTCGTCCTCGCGGCCCGCTACCTGGCCGACCTCGGCACCGAGGTCATCCGCGTCGAGTCGCGTTCCGGCGACCGCCTGCGCCGGCGTCCACCCTTCGTCGACGGCGAGCCGGGCCTCGAGCGCTCGCTGGCGCACCTGCACTACAACGGCGGGAAGCGCAGCGTCGCGCTGGCCCTCGACGATCGCGAGGCGTGGGAGCTCGTCGACCGTTTGGCCGCGAACGTCGATCTGATCATCGCGCCGCTGGAACGCCCGCCAGCGGCGCAGGCGTTCTTCGACCACGAGCGCCTGCTCAAGGCGCATCCTCGCGTGGGACTGGTCGATATGGTCTTTCGCCGAGGCGAAGCGGTACCGATCGCCTCCGACCTGATCGCCGTGGCGGCGGGTGGGCTGCTCTACTGCAACGGCTTTCCCGACCGCGCGCCCGACTACCCCGTCGGCAAGCTCGCCTACAAACAGGCCGCCCACACCGCACTGGCGGCAGGCATCGCTCTACTCCTCCGCGCCCGCCGCCAGGGTGTCGGTGGCTCGGCGACGGTCAGTCTCCAGGAAGCCACGATGTCGACGACGATCCAGGCGGCCAACCAGAACATGTGGCGCTGGTACGGTAAGGTGGCGCGGCGGGGACAGTTGGCAGTCACGACGATTGGACCGACCGGGCTGATCTGGGTCGAAACCGGTGGCGTCATCTACAAGTCACAGGACCAGCTCTGGGTCGTGTTCGGCATCTGGCCGACACGTTGGGACGGATTCGCCACCTGGTTCGAAGAGGTCACTGGCTCGCGTAAGTTCCTCGAGGGCGAGTGGACTGACCCGGCCCGCCGCGCCGGTGCCCGCGAGGAGCTGAACGAAGCGATCAGCGAGATTTGCGCAGCGCTGCCTCGCGACGAGCTGGTCCGTCGAGGGCAAGAGTTCGGCCTGCTGGTCACGCCGATCAACCAGGTTGATGACATCGCCCGCGACGAGCACCTCGAAGTGCGGGGCGTCTTCTCGACGGTCCACCACCCAGCGCTCGAGCGCGACCTGCCGCGGATCCGCGGTCCCTTCCGCTCGTCGCGGTTCGAGCCGCCCATCGAGCCAGCGCCGGCGCTGGGCGAGCACACCGCGTGGGCGCTCCGCGAGATCGCCGGACTGAGCGACGAGGAGTTCGAACACGCCTGCGCCACTGGCTTGGCCGAAGCCTCGACGGTCCTCGTTGTCGAGGAGGCGCAGGCATGACCGCGCTCCCCCTCGACGGCGTACGCGTGCTCGACTTTTGCTGGCAGGCGGCGGGACCGCTGATCACGGAGCTGCTCGCGAACCTGGGCGCCGACGTCGTCAAGGTGGAAACCGCGAGCAACGTCGATCGAGTGCGTGTGTTCCACCAGCCAGAGGAGAACTACGGCGTCGACACCGGCGCGTTCTTCATGGACTGCAACACGAACAAGCGAAGCCTGACGCTCGACCTGAAGCAGCCAGACGCGGTCGAGGTGATCTTCGAACTGCTCCCGAGCTTCGACGTCGTGACCTCGAACTTCGCGCCCACCGCCATGGCGGGCTGGGGGCTCGACTACGACGCCCTGCGGGCGGTCCGGCCCGACATCATCGTCGCGAGCTTCCCCGTGATGGGGCACAGCGGTCCCAGCACGAACTGGCGCGGCATCGGCAACAGCGTGACAGGGATGTCCGGCGTCGGTGCTCACACCGGATTCCCGGACCGGCCGCCGGTGGGCCTCGGCACGTTGCACACCGACTTCACCCTCGCACCGATCGGCGCCGCGCAGATCATGGCCGCGCTGCTCGACCGCGAGCTCTCCGGCGAGGGCCAGTTCGTCGAGATCGCCCAGTACGAGGGCGCCATCAACCTCCTCGACACCGAGCTGCTCGACTATCTCGTCAACGGCGTCATCGCCCCCCGCACCGGCAACCGTTCGCCGGAGTTCGCCCCGCACGGCGTCTTCCGCTGCACCGGCGACGATCGCTGGGTCGCCGTGGAGGTCCGATCGGCCGTCGAGTGGCAGCAGCTCGCGACGGCGATCGGACAACCCGATCTGGCCGCTCGGCCCGACTTGCAGCACCTCGACGGGCGGCAGGCCGCAGCCGATGAGCTGGAAGCGGCGATCGAGGCCTGGACGTCGACACTCGACGCCGCGGAGGTTGCGAAGCTCCTCGACGCGCGCGGTGTCACAGCCGCAGCGCTCGAAGACGTGAGCGAACTCACCGACCGCGACAAGCCGATGCGCGAGTTCTTCGTAGAACTCGAGCACCCGACGGGCGTGCCGTTCGTCGTCCAGCATCAGCCGTTCACCTGGGACGGCGAACGACTGCCCCTCACCCGCTCGCCGCTCCTCGGCGAGCACAACGAAGCGATCCTGCGCCACGAGCTCGCGATGGACGAGGAGCGGTTCATCGATCTGCTGACGCGGCAAGTGATCTATTGATCGGCTCGTGTGCGCACGACCGACTCGGCTAGCGCTCGAAGACCTCGTCCGGCAACGCCTCGTCGGTCAGCCACGCCTCGAGGTTCGCGAGGAAGCCGACGCGCGCCCGCTCTCCGCCATGCGCGCGATCTCGGCCTCGATCAGCTCCTGCCGCCGTCGCCGCATCCTCGAGATCAGGACGACCTACACCGTCATCAGGCTTGGCGCCCCGGGGTCCGGGTTTATCTCGGCCTCGGTCAGCGGATAGGCCTCCTTGCGGTAGACCTGCACGCGGTTGTAGCCGAAGTCGGCAACGAACATCCGGTGGCCGTCGATGCGCACCGAGGCCGGAGCGCGGAAGCGCTTCTCCGGCTCGAGGGCGGTCATCTCGCGCTGACGCAGGATCCTGGCGTTCGCCATGATGTACTCCCGCCCGGATTTCGAGACGGTGGCGTCGCCGACGAAGCGCTCGACGTAGCGGCCGTTGCGGTCAAAGAGCAAGACGCGGTTGTTGCCTCGATCGGCCACGTAGATATCACCGTGCTGGTCGACGGCCACGCCAGCCGGGCGGTTCAGCTCGCCCTCGCCGTCCCCGCTCGAACCGATCGAGAGCAATGGCTCGCCGGAGGGGCTGAACTTCTGCACGCGGTCGTTGCGCCAGTCGCCGACGTAGATGCAGCCCTCGGTGTCGAGGGCGATGCCCCACGGCATGTTGAGCTCGCCGGGCGCGCTGCCGTAGCTGCCGAAGCCGTCGATGTACTCGCCGTCGACGGTGAAGCGCTGGATACGGTGGTTCATCGTGTCGACCACGAGCAGGTGGCCCTCGCCGTCGAGAGCCATGTGCGCCGGGCGGTCGAGCTGGCCCGGCTCGCTCCCGTGCTCGCCCCACTCCGACACTTGCTCGCGCTCGCGCGTCATGGTGGTGATCGTGTGCGTGCCCTCGTCCGAGACGATCAGCCGCTCCTCGGCGTCGCAGATGATCCCGACGGGCCAGGCCCAGCCACCGTGTAAGGGGTCCAACTTCCTGACTTCCTCGTTACGGCGATTAATCCATCCAAGCTCCTCGTCGTCCCAGTTGATGACGCGGATCACGCCGCCCACCGCGTGCGGCCCCCGTCGGAGGCAGTACACCCGCCCCTCGTTGCCGAGGGCGATGTCGATCGGGTACCACGAGCTGGTGTGCATCCCGATCGTCTTCTCGTATGGGAAGCCCGCGCGCAGCAGCCCTGCGAACGTGCCGCTGGCGCTAGCGCCGCCGTTCGTCTCGGCCGTCATCGCCCCGCCCCCGTTACCGTCGCCTTGTACGGGTTGATCTGCTCGAACGTGCCGCCCACGATCGCGGTCTGGTCGACCCCCATCCACTGGTCGAGCACCGTGCTGTAGACGCTGCGGAAGTCGATCGTGTGCCGCATATCCTCGCCGTAGAGCCAGTCCTTCTGCTCGATCGAGGGGTACTCGCCATAGAGGCCGCCCTCGACGCCGTCCCCGATGATGTAGGCGCCGCCGCCGGAGCCGTGGTCGGTCCCAGACCCGTTGTCCTTGATGCGCCGCCCGAACTCGGAGAACACCAGGATCGTCACCTCCTCGGACGCGTCGTGGTTGCGCAGGTCCTGAAGGAAGTCGCTGATCGCCTCCGTCAACTCGGTGAGCAGACGCGGGAGCATCATCGTCTCGTTCGCGTGGTGGTCGTAGCCGGCGTGCGTCGTGTAGAAGACGCGCGTACCGAGTCCGGCCGTGTGCACGCGTGCCACGTCGCGCAGCGCCTGTGCGATCTCGTTGGGCGCGTACTCCACTTCCGAGGAGTACTGCGACGGCGCGTCGACCAGCATGTCCGCGCTCTTGAGCACGCTGCGACCGGTCTCCGCCAGGTAGTCCTGCACCATGCCGGTGCCGATGCCCGGCGTGTACATGCGCTTAAAGCTGTCGAGGTCCCTGGCGCGGTTGTCTTCCGCCTCGACCTCCGTCATCAGTCCGAACTGGTCGAGGTCGCCGATCGAAGTGACATTGACGCCGCTAGCGGCCAGCGCCCTCGGCAGACCGACGCCAAAGCTGACGGCGGTCAGGGGGTTCTCCGAGTCCGGGTCGAACTCGCGTGTGACCTTCGCCAGCCAGCCCTCGTTCGCGATCTTGTCGGGCTCACAGGTGTGCCAGATGTCCATGGCGCGGAAGTGGGAGCGGCTCGAGTTCTCCCAGCCGACGCCCTGCATGACGGCCACGTGGCCTGCGTCGTAGAGCTCCTTGAGCGCCTTCGCCGCCGGGTGCCAGGCCAGCTCGTCGTCGAGCGGCAGCGTGTCCTCCATCGGCACCATCACGTGCGCGCGGGCATCGCGGATGACGCCGCTCTGGTAGGGGATGAGCGTGTTCATGAAGTCCAGCCCGCCGCTGAGCTGGATCACCACCAGCACCGGGGGCTTCCGCAGCTTCGTCGTCATCGTTGGCCCTCCTCAGGCGAACTGGTACTCGGGCGTCGCCACGATCAGCTGCACCATTTGTCCGATGCGGCCCTCGGCCTCCTCGCTCGCTCCGTTGCCGAACGAGAGCGGGCCTCCCTCCTCCGCGCGCTCCACGAGCGTCGCCCGCGTCTGCGCGCTCACATCGAGCGGACCGCAGAGGTCGAGGCAGCGGTCGACCAGCTCCTCAGGCGTCGCGTCACCGGCGGCGGCGACGCGCTCGACGATCGCGGCCATGCCCGGCTTCGAAGTGTCCATCACCTGCTCGACCGCGAAATTGACGCGCTGGGTGAGTGTGCCGGAGTTGATCCATTCCTGGCCCGTGTGCCAGCCCTCGACGGAGGGCGGGTTCAGCAGGTCCTGCCCCATCAGCGTCGTCGCCCGCGATAGCCGCGCCACCGAGATTTCCGGGAGCCGCGGCGCACCCACGAGCTTGATCACCCCACCGACGAACTCGGCCGGGCTCTTGACGCGCTGGAACCGTGCCGCCTTGAAAAAGTCGGAGTTGAGCAGCGTCCGCAACACCTCGCGGATATCGCCGTCGGACTCCACGAATGTGGCGGCGAGCGCGTCGACCGCCGCCTGGTCCCGCGGCGGCTCGTCGTTCCACGAGGGCACCGGCGGCTCGTCGGCGACGAAGAAGTTGTACAGGTGCCGGCCGATGAACCGGGCGCAGGCCTCCTGCTTGACGATCACCTCGATCACGTCCTCGCCGTCGACGACGGTCTGGCCGAGGAACGTCTTCTGCTCGCTGTCGTGGTCCGCCTCGTCGAACTTGAAGACGGAGTCGGAGATGCCGTAGGGGAAGAACGAGAGCGGCTGCGTGAACGTCCACCCTGTGAACGCCCGCGCCACCTCCTTGATGTCGTCCTCGCTGTAGTTGCCGACGCCCAGCGAAAAGAGCTCGAGCAGTTCGCGCGCGTAGTTCTCGTTGTTCGCGTGCGCGTGGTTCTCCGAGTTGTCGAGCCAGTCGATCATCGCCGGGTCGCGCGAGAGGTCGAGCAGGATCTGGCGCATGTCGCCGAGCCCGTTCTCGCGGAAGAGCTCGATCTGCGCCGCCGACGCGCGGCCATGCGAACTCTTGCCATAGCCTGTCGCGAAGACCTGGTGCCAGAACAGCGCCATCTTCTCGCGCAGCGGGCGACGGGCGCCCGCCAGGCTGTGCATCCAGCGCGACGCCGGGGCCGACGATACTTCGGGGTTGGTCGACGTCGGGAGGTAACGGTCCAGTATGTCCCGGTCGGGATCGCCCAGCGCCTCTGGGTGCAGGAACTCCTCGACGACCTCTTCGTAGGGACGCTCGACTAGCTCCTCGAGTTCGTCCCGCGTCGCGCCCACTCCGACGCGGCGCATCAGGTGCGCCATCAACGCAATGCGGTCGTCCGCCATGGCAACCCAGCTCTCCGGGGTCACGGCCGCTAACGTCGGCTGTCAGCACCGCGGCTGATGCTGTTATATCACATACGCTGTGGCGCGCTGCGCGTCTTGGTAGGCGAGGCGTTTCGCGTAACGTTCCGGAACATTGCGGTGACCGCAATCAGTACCCTCGACGCATGACGACGCCACGCCAGCAGCGATTCGTTGAAGAAGCGGCGGTCACCGACAGCGGAGCCGAAGCCGCGCGACTTGCCGGCTACAGCGAAGGCCGGGCACGGATCACGGTGGGCTAGTCCGTCCCTCTGTGTCCACCCAAAAGAAGCCTGTGCACCTCGAGACCGAAGGCCCCCTGCGCTCTGATGGGGAGGTGGGGTGCGATCAAACTCCCCCAGGCGTGAAGACATGTGGATCCGGCCGACTAGCCTTGATCCATGACCGATCTCGATCAACTCAAACAGGACGCCTCCGGTAGGTACACCGACGATTCTCGTGCCGCCGCGCTCGCACTGCTGCAGGCCAATGCTGGGTCGGCTGCTGCTGGACCTTGATGCTGCTGATGTTCGTCGTTGGCATGGGCAACATCGGCTGGATGCTGCTGCTCGGCTCCGTCATGGGTGTCGAAAAGAATGTCTCCGGACTCGCGTGAGATGCAGGTGGCGACGCCGGAGCAGCTCGCTCAGTTCTACGATCGCTGCGACGACCGGGACCTGAGCCGAGCGGTCTTCGTGCTGGTCCACACGGGGCTGCGCACTGGTGAGCTCCTCGGGCTCCGCTGGTCTGATATCGACTCGGATCACGCTCAGCGCGCTCGGAACGAATATGAGCCCTCGGGATTCAAGGAGCCGAAGACGAGATCGTCACGCCGGTCGATCGCTCTCACTGCTGAGGCGCTCGCGGTGCTACGCGAGCATCGCAACGCACAACTTGAGCGGCGGCTGCAGCTTGACTCAGCGTGGGATGACGGCGACCTCGTGTTCCCTCGGTCTGCCGGTACCCCCGAGTCCGTTCGCAATCTCTCGACGCGGTGGAAGGCGCGCCGTTCGCTCGGTGGTATGGAGCATCTGCGCCTGCATGACATGAGACATACGAGCGCGACACTGGCGCTCAAGGCTGGCGTGCATCCCAAGATCGTTCAGGAGCGGCTGGACCACGCGAACATCGGGGTGACGCTTGACACCTACTCGCACGTCCTGCCCAACATGCAGCGCGAGGCCTACTTCTTGAGCTATCAAAGGGTGCCATTTGGCCAGCGGGCTTCCTGTCAGACGACAGTTTTCCGTGGACCAGGGTGATGATTCAGCTTCCAGCGCGTTGGGCTACCGGCCCGGTTCAAAACCACCTCACACTGCGGGCTGACATTGATCTAGGCCTCGCGTCCTACCGCGCCTCAGGGTAGGACTGGTAGCAGGGGCCGGATTCGAACGGGCGACCGACGGCTCATGAGTCCGTTGATCATAGAGGCGACGAATACGTCCACTCGAGATACGGGGAACGCCGCAAACACTGGGCGGATGAAGGTTGATCGCGCGACGGCTCGGGTCGTAACCGCGTTCCTCAGCCTGACTCGGTAAGGGACGCGCCTCTGTCGGTCAAAACGGCGGGTCGCCCTTCCCTGTCAGTTGGACAGTGTGTGTCGCCTCCGGCGCGGCGGTCTCCATCCTCACGGCGCCAAGCGACGCGATGGGCGCCGATCGGCCGTCGCTGAGTCGTAGCTCGCTCGGTGGCTCGTCGCCGGCCCACCGTAGTCCGATCGCCGCTGGGGCTGTCAGCTCCCCGCCCCAGCGGACACCGCGGACCTCGAGACTCAGCTTCCAGAGCTCAGCCGCCACTTCAGCGACCACGATCCCGTTCGGATCGAGCAGCTCGGCGGTGCCCTGCCAGTGCACAGTCCGCTCATCGGAACCGGCGACGGGGTCGGGCATCGGCGCTCTCCTTTGGGGCCCGGTATCCCAGGAACAGGGGCGACGGAAAACCTTGCACTCCTGCATGAGGCTTCGGTCTAGCCCCAGCGCTCCAGCTCTACCGCGTATCGCCTCTTCAACATGGCCGACGGAGTGATTCCGCTGTCGGACCCTCGCGCCTTCCTCACAGTCGCTTTGAGCTTGGGCTCGCCACGGTACTCCACCGCCCGTTTGCAAAGGCTCGCTGGCGTTTGCCGCAAGCACACTAGACAAGCGTGTGTGGGCGACATCGGTTCAGTTGCCAACCACGAAACGGGGGGCAGCTCGCCCCCAGTCAGCTGGTTGCCCCCTGCGCGGCCTGCACGCACCGAGGGTTGCGTCCGGGTCAGAGATCGGACAGCGCGCCTCCGACGCTAAGCTGCGAGACCGACTGTCACCTCGTCGTGGCCCAAGTGAGGGTCCGTGAGCTGATCATGCGGAAGCCTTTGACCTCCGCCTGCGATACCGTGGACCAATCGCCTCGAGACGTCCAGAGGTGTCATAGCGCCGGGTGTGGCGGGAGGATGAGACTGAAGCTGACTTCTCGACTATCCCAGGGTCTGCGGAAACTTGCGGGTGGGATCATTGTCCAGGCTTAAGGCTGAAGTACCTCGATTGGAGTCTCGGGTGATAGTGAAGAGTTGCGCACTGTTCCCACGCAGAGCTTGCTATGGAGGAACAACAGGTGGCCGATGAGCAATCGACCAGTAACTCAGAGTTCCCGCGGACAATTGATGCGCCGAACGGGTTCCTGGGCCGAGCTGACATACACGCCCACTGGGATTCCATTTTTGTCGCCGGTGAGAAGGGAGAGCCGGTTCCAATGCCACTCGAGGGCGACGACGAGTGGGAGAAGAACCCCGCTTCCGTAGACCTACGCTTAGGGTCGGAGTATTTCGTTAGCTCGTCAGATCGACCAGATCACCTCAGCGATGAGAGGCCTTACCTGACTATTCCGCGTGGCGAGTTCGCTCTACTAATGACGTGGGAACGGCTGAGTATTCCAGAAAATATACTCGCGTTGATTTCGACTCGGACACGACTGAAGATGCAGGGCCTAATAAATGTCTCCGGATTTCATGTAGATCCAGGATTTCGAGGGAAATTAGTTTACGCGGTTTACAACTCTGGTCCGAGGGATATTCTGCTGACATACAAAGAACCAGTATTCACGATCTTCTTCAGTACACTGGCCAGTCCAGCTCGGTACAACGGAGAATATCAGGAGCAACTTCGTATTCCGCCAGCGTTCATCTCGAACCTCGGCGGGAACTCTCTCCCTGCCAGTTTACCAGAGTTGGACCGGCAGGTCGCAGAGGACGCCGAGTCAGCGAGTCGTCAGCAAGCCAGTGCTAGGAGGCTTGCATCATGAGTATCGGTGGGCCGCATGAGGTTTTGCCGTCCCACGGGTCCCGCCTGACGAGCCGAACGCCGTTTTAGGCTCGAGAGGCTCAACGCGCAGGGCCTTAGCGAGTGGATCCATGTCAGCTCTCCTCGAAGATTCAGCCGCGCGACGGTGCTCCTGGCGTAGACGGCGAGCTGATGCCGCAGCGCCAAGTTCTCGAGGACCAGATCTCGGCGGGCGCGGATCGAAGCGCACAGTGCTGCGATAAACAGATGGAGGTAGAGCACAGACGAGCGTCTCGTGGCTCGCTGATACTCAGCTAAGTCCGTACCAAACGGCACGGATCAGGTTTTGCCGTCCCACGATTATGCCTGGCTACTCAGGTATGTAACCCCCGGCTTCCGGGGCGACGCCACGGACGCGGCGTTCGTGGCCCGGTGCCTGGACGACGGCCCCGCGGCCCTGGTCTTCACCGATCCCTCGTACAACGTGGCCTACGGCGCCCACGGCGGGCGGGCGCCCGACGCGCCCGCCCGGCGCCTCGTCTAACGACGCGCTGCCGGCCGAGGCGTGGGAGCGCTTCTGCCGGGCCTGGGCGGCGAGCCTGACGGCGAACGTGGCCGGCGCGCTGTACGTCTGCATGAGCAGCAAGGAGTGGCCGCTCGTCTGCCGCGCGCTGGCCGAGGCCGGGGCCCACTGGTCGGACACGATTATCTGGGCCAAGGACCGCTTCACGCTGGGCCGGGCCGACTATCAGCGCCAGTATGAGCCGATCTGGTACGGCTGGCCGGACGGCAGCCAGCGGCACTGGGCCGGCGGGCGCGACCAGGGCGACGTCTGGCAGATCCCGCGCCCCGATGCCTCGCCGCTGCACCCCACCCAGAAGCCGCTGGAACTGGTCGAGCGGGCGGTCGAGAATTCCAGCACCCCCGGCGACACGGTCTTCGACCCTTTCTGCGGCGCGGGCACGACGCTGATCGCCTGCGAGCGCACGGGCCGGCGCGGCGTCGGGGTCGAGATCGACCCGCGCTACGTGGCGGCGGCGATCGCGCGCTAGGAGGCATTCACGGGCACGGCCGCCGTGCCGCTGGAAGCGGTGGAGGCCGCCGGTGGCTAGCCGTCTCGCCTGCCAGGCACTGACCCAGAACGGGCGGCCCTGCCGGGCGCCGGCCCTGCGGGAGGGCAGCCAGTGCTTCTGGCACGCGCCCGAGTCCCGCGAGGCCGCCGCCGAGGCGCGCCGGCTCGGCGGCCTGCGCCGCCGGCGCGAGGGGACGATCGGGGGCGCCTACGCCCTGGAGGGGTTCCGAACGGACGCGGATCTGCAGCGCGTCCTGGAGCTGGCGCTGACCGACACCCTGGAGCTGGAGAACTCGATCGCGCGCGCGGGCGCTGGCCCACCTGGTGTCCGTCGGGGTCCGGGTCAAGGAGACCGCTGAGTTCGAGGCGCGCCTGCGGGCGCTGGAGGTGGGCGTGGGGCGGGAGGCCCCCAATGCGGGGCCGTGAGCGCCGCCTCCACACGGTCGCGACCCGCCTGACGGTGCGGCAGCGGGTCGTGGCGCTGCTCGCGGCGGAGCCCGGCGATGACGCGCTGCGCGACAGCCTCAGCGATGTCCCCCTCTTCGTGGGTTTGTGCGACAGCCTCAGCTATGGCGGGGACTTCATCGCACGCGCTCGACGGCTCGGGATCGAGACGATTCTGACTCCGGTGCGCCGGGGCACTGCCCAGGTCGCGCGCCGAACGCCAACGCCATCGTCGAGCGGGCTGATCGGGACGCTCCGGCGCGAGTGCCTCCGATCACGTCATCGCCGTCAACGAACGGCATCGGAGGCGGGTGCTTGGTGAGTACGTCCAGCACTACAACGCGATGCGGCCGCATCGGTCATTGGCGCTCGACTCTCCGGAGGGACGCAAGCCGGTGCTAGGAGGTTTGCATCATGCAGTATCCGGTGGGCCGCATGAGGTTTTGCCGACTTGTTTGAATCCGGCCAGACACCGGGGGTTGCGGCCCTAAGGTGTTGAGGACGCTGGTCGGCTGACTCCAAGTTTTGCTGCCGTGCTGCTGAGCAGGACTGGCTCTGGGGCGGAGTGTCGCCGGCCACCGTCCGGCCGCGGTGTGACTCGACAGAGGCGTGCGGGTGCTCCCGAAGTCGGCCTGTCCACCGCCCTCCCCACCGCAATTCAGCTACGACAGGGAGAGCTTCATGATCTTGATCGCCGTCGACCCCCACAAGTCCTCGCATACCGCCCTCGCCGTCGACCCCGCGGGCCGCGAGCTCGGCCAGCTCCGGGTGGAAGCTCGTGCGCACAGCCGGCTGCTGCGCTGGGCGCGGCAGTGGCCCGAGCGCCGCTGGGCCGTGGAGGGGGCCCGCGGTCTCGGCCACGGCCTCAGCCAGTGGCTGCTCACAGAGGGCGAGTCGGTCGTCGATGTCCCGGCGCGGCTGGTGGCGCGCGTGCGCTTGCTCTCCGGTGGCGGGAAGTCCGACCCCGCAGACGCGCGTGCCATTGCGCTCGCCGCCCAACCCCTCACGGCGCTGCGTGCCGTGCGGGCGGAGGACGACACGGCGGTGCTGCGACTGCTCTCCGACCGCCGCGACGAGCTCACGCAGGAACGCACGCGCGTGGTCAACCGGCTGCACCGGCTGCTGCGCGAGCTACGACCGGGTGGGGGCCCCTCCAGGCTCTCCGCCGATCGCGCGCAGGCGCTCCTACGCCGCCTGCGTCCGACCGGCGCCGCGGATCGCGAGCCTCGGCTGCAGTATGGCCCGCGGAGTCAGCCACTGGTACGCGAGGTGCGGGTGCTGGACCGCAACGCTTGCGTCGAGAACGGCCGCCGCCTCGAGGCAGCGCTGCGTGTACAAGGCAGCGCCCTCACGCGCATCCCCGGCGTCGGCGTGATCCTGGCGGCGAAGATTGTGGGGCGCAGCGGAGCGGTCAGTCGCTTCCCCTCGCGCGCGCACTACGCCAGCGCGACACGGGCTCGACGGCGCCGCTTGAGGTGTCGTAGCGGGGAGGTCCAACGCCATCGCCTCAGCCGCGGTGGAGACCGCCAGCTGAACCGGGCGGTCTCGCACATCGCGGCGCTCACCCAGAGTATCGCGCGCATGCCACGGCACCGAAGGCCACGGCTACTTCCGTCGCAAACTCGCCGCTGGCAAGAGTCGGAACGATCGGCGCTGCGCTGCCTCAAACGCCGACTCTCGGACGTCGTTTACCGATGCATGGTGGCCGCCATCGCTCGCGCGCTATCGAGGCCGCTTGACACAGAGGCTCCGTCCCAAGGGGCCGTCGTCGACCGCGGCTCCGTCGCCACGACCGCCGACTCTGGTCACTGCTGGCACGTGGTTGGTCCGGCTGGCGAGGCACGCTCGTGATGGTCGAGCCGGACACGGTGGTGCGCTGGCATCGTTCGAGTACCTCGTCATCGCCCGGCGCTGAGCGGCTGCGCGACATCCCGCCCGCCGACCTCCATCCGCACTCCGCGAACGCCAACGTCATGGACGATGCGGTGCGCGCGACCCTGCGGCGCAACCTCGAGCGGGAGCGGATCTGCCCGCCCCTGATCGTGCGGCCCCTGCCGGATCTCGCAGACCGCTACCAGGTCTTGGACGGCCACCAGCGGCTCGCCGTGCTGCGCGAGCTGGGCTGGGCCACGGCGCCGCAAGTCCCGTGGCGAGAATGGCTTGGTGAAGTAGTCGTCGGCTCCGGCGGCGTAGCCCTCTGCGATGTCGGCCTGTTGGCTCGCGGCCGTCACTATGATGATCGTGGCGTGCGCCGTGGACCAGGCGAGAACATGCCCGTCCGCCATCAGCTAGGCTCCGCGTCATGGCGGCACTCGCGCTCGTAACTGGTCCAGCTGGAAGCGGGAAGACTGAGCGGCTGATTCAGCGTGCCGCCGAGCGCTACGAGGCCGATCGATTCGCGTCAACGCTCGTGCTCGTGCCCACGGCGCGACACGGCGACCAGTTCCGTCGCCGACTCGTCTCGCGCTGCGGAGTCGCGCTCGCCCTCGATGTCCTCACCCTCGCGCTCTTCACGCGACGATACGTCAGCGCCAACATGCCGTCCCACGAGGTCGCCGCGGAGCTGTTGTGGCGAGTCACGCGCGAGCGAACGGCGAGCGGGGAGGCTCAGCGATTCCAGCCGATCGCCGAGACTCCGGGACTGCACGAGCTTGTCGGCTCGGCCGTCGGGGAGCTCGTCACGGCCGGCATCGAAGGCGGCGAGCTACGTGGTGCGGCACGGCGCACCGCGAGCGCCGACCACCTCGCGCTGGCCGACATTTACACGGCCTATCGCGCTGCCCTCGACGACCACGGCTGGCGTGATTCCCGCGAAGCAGCTGCAGTCGCTGCGGACGCGATCGAGCAGGCGTCGGACGTGCCGGGCCTCGTCCTGGTCGATTCGTTCGAGCTGCTGAGTACCCCGGAGATCCGACTGCTCGCGGCGCTCGCCGAGCGCACCGAGGTGGCGATCGCGCTCGACCCCGAAGGCAGCGAACGGGCGCGCTGGACTGCGGAACGGATCGAGCAGCTCGTCCCCGGGGCGCAGCGAGAACAGTTGCCGCCGCAGGCCAGCTCGGCCGCGATCAGCGCGCACACTGCGGCCAACACCGAAGCTCAGTTGCGCGGGATCGCGCGCGCCATCAAGCGCACGCTCACCGAGGATGCCTCGCTGCGGCCATCCGACGTCGCGGTCGTGTTCCGCCAGGCCACGCCGCATCTCTCGCTGGCCCGTCGGGTATTCCAGGAGTACGACCTACCGTTCGACCCGGCCGCGGGCGAGCGGATCGCCTCGAGGCCGTTCGGCACCTGGGTGCTCGCGCTGCTACGCCTGCCGGCCCACGACTGGCGCCTCACGCGGCTCGCGGAGCTGCTGCGCTCGTCCTTCCTCGATCGCAGCCGCCTTGAGATCGAGGGTGACTCGGTCGATCATGCCATCCGCGCCGGCCGCGCTCACCGGCTGCTCTCCGGCCTCGATGCGCTGCGCGAGCTGCCACATGCGCTCGAGCTGGACGCACAGACGGCCAAGCAGGACGGCCGCGACGGGTACGCCGCGCGCCTCCGCGTCGCGGGCCGAGCGATCGGAACCGCGGGCGCCCGCCTGACGGCGCTCCTCGATGTCGCGCCGCAGAGTGCCAGCGCCTGGGCAGCCGCTCTCGACGACGCGCTCTTTGGCGCCGACGGACTCGCACGCAGCGCCGTCGACGGGTACGACACGCTCGAGGTAGAGATCGCTGCGCTGCGCTCGGACCTCGACGCCCTCAGGGCGATCGATGAGGCGCTGGGTGGACCGGTGATCTCGCTCGATGCGTTCGCGGACGATCTCGAACGCCGCATGCAGCGAGCGGCCACGCTGATCCGCGAGGCCGGCGGCGTCCTGTTTGCGCCGATGCACACGCTGCACGGGCTGCGTTTCGCGCACGTCTTCGTCGGCGGACTCGTCGAGGGCGAGTTCCCCGCCCCGAGGCGCGCACCCGCCCTGCTCGACCAGCGGTCGCGCGAGCTCCTGCGCGCGGCCGGCCTCGACCTGCCGCCAGAGCCACGGGCCAGCGAGGACGAGCTGTGGCGCGTGGCGTCCTCGCGCGCCGAAGCGGGCATCTCGCTGTGGCGGCCCCGCCTCGACGACGGCGGGCGGCCCGCGGCCTCGTCGTACTACTTGCACGAGGCGGGCGTCGAGCCCGTCGACGAGCCTCCCGCCGTGCAACCTCCCGAAGCTGCCTCCGCGCGCGAGCTAGCCGTGGCGCTGTCGGCGCGCTGGCGCGTCGGCGAGCTGCGGCGACCGCGGGACCTCGCGGCGTGGCCGCTCGTGGTGCGCGCCGCCGCCCCCGTTGAACAGCGGCGCCGCTCGTTCGACGGCGCCGGGGCGCACGAGGGCGCGATCGCGGGCGCCGACGTCGGCTGGCTCACGAACGAGGAGGCGCGCTGGAGCGCGAGCCGACTCGAGTCCTACCGCACGTGCGCGTTCCAGTTCTTTAGTCGCTACGCGCTGCACCTCTACGAGGTGGAAGAGGAGCTCGGCGAGGCCGACGCCGCGATGCGCGGCACCGTGGTGCACGAGATCCTCGAAGACGCCGTGGTGCCGCTCGCGGCGGACGGGCGGCCACTCATTCCGGACACCGTCGATCTTGTGATCGAGCGGGTGCGCAGCGTCGGGCGACGGCTATGGGACGATGCCCCGTCGCGGCATGCCTTCGGCCGGGCAGCGCTCTGGCGTTTCGGCTGGGACGACGTTCTCGAGGACCTCGAGCGGCTGCTCCACCGCGAGGCCGCCACGAACGCGACGCTCGGCGTCGAGCGCGTCGTCCGCCAGGAGCTGCCGATCGACGTCGCCCTGCCAGGGGTGGACCCGGAGCTGCGCCTCGTTGGCAGCGTCGATCGGGTGGACGAGGGCGAGGGCTTCGCGCAGATCGTCGACTACAAGAGCGGCCGGCCGATCCGACGCGCCGACGTCGAGGCCGGCCGCAGGCTGCAGCTGCAGCTTTACGCGCTCGCCGCCGGCCGGCAGCTCGATGTGCAGCGCCTGGTCGCGCGCTACGCCTACCTCGATCCTCGCGCGGACGACTGGCTGCTCGACACCGCGCGCGACGCAGACCGCGCGCTCATCGACGAGGTCGCCACGATCGCCGCGGCGACGCGCGCTTCCGTCGCGGCGGCCGACTTCCGTGTCGACCCGCAGGTGCCCTGCCCCAGCTACTGCGATTTCCGCCACATCTGTCGCGTCAACCAGTTCACCCGGTCGAAGCAGTGGAGCTGACCGCCGAGCAGCAAGCGATCATCGGGGCTGGCGCGACCGACCTCGTGGTCATCGCCGGCGCGGGCAGCGGCAAGACGCACGTGCTCGTCGAGCGCTACCTGCGGCTACTCGCGAGCTGCCGCATCCTCGAGATCGCGGCCGTGACCTTCACCGAGGCCGCCGCCACCGAGATGCGCGAGCGCGTGCGCCGCGCGGTGATGACCGACCCGGCGCTGTCGGACGATCGCCGGGACATGGACGAGGCCGCGATCGGCACCGTCCACGCGCTCGCGCTGCGGCTGCTGTGTGAGCACCCGGTCGAGGCGGCCATCGATCCCGCGGCCGACGTGCTGGCGGACGACGAGGCCGAGCTGCTGCGGCGCATCGCCTGCGCGGAGGCCATCGACGCAGCCGACGGCTGGGCGGAGCACGCGCGCGCCACCCTCGACGCGCGCTACGGCGCCCTGCGCGAGCCGCTCCGAGCCGAGGTTGCCGAGATCGCCGCTGAGATGGCTCGCGACATCCCCGCCGCGAACGAGGGCCTCGCCACGATCGCTCGCGAGGTCCTCGGCGAGCTCGGCGATCCCGCGAGCGGCGAGTGGTCCGGGTTCGTCGTCCGGCTGGCCGAGGCCCGAGCGCGCACCGACCTGCGGCGCGGCAGCCGGAGCGCGTCCCCGGACGTCGAGATCAAGGCCGGCTTTGTGCGGCTGCGCGAGCTCGACGACGAAGCGGGCAAGCTGCCCGCGTGGAACGAACACGACGGTCCCGCGCTGGCGGCGCTGGTCGGGCTGCGCGACCTCTTCGAGGACGCCGACGCCCGCTACGCGGCGGCGAAGCGCGAGCGGCACGCCCTCGACTTCCTCGACCTCGAGCTCGGCGCGAGCCGGCTACTGCGGGGCCACCCGGACGTGGCCGCCGAGGTGCGCGCCGGGTTTCGCCACCTGATGGTCGACGAGGCGCAGGACATCAACCCGGCGCAGGCCGAGCTCGTTGCGCTGATCGCCGGCGACGACGGCAACGACGGGGCAGAGCCACGGCCGCACCTCTTCCTCGTGGGCGACGCCAAGCAGTCGACCTATCACTTTCGCGGCGCGGACGTGCAGCGCTTCGGCGAGCTGCGCGCGCGCGACGGGGCGCGGCGGCCCCTCGTTGCCACTCAGCCAGTCGTTCCGCGCCCACGACGCACTCGTGGACCGGCTTAACGAGCTGTTCGGCTCGGTCTTCGCCAACCCGTCGGAGCCGTTCGACGCGGTGATGGAGTCGATGAAGGGACGGCCCTCGCCACCACCCGGCGAGGCGCCCCACCTCGTGCTGATGCCGGTCGGGCGCACCACGCCGAACGGCGACCGGGCCGGAGGCGACGAACGCCGGCGCGTCGAAGCGGACGCCGTGGCCTCCGAGATCGCAGCACTGCTCCGCGAGCAGCGTCCTATCTACGACCGCGAAGTCGCGGCGACACGCCCGGCGACGCCCGGCGATGTCGCGGTCCTGCTGCGCCGCTTCTCGAACGTGCACACCTTCGAGGAGGCGCTCGAGGCCCACGACGTCCCGTACACGACACCCAGCGGGACCGGCTTCTTCACGCGCCAGGAAGTCCTCGACTGCGGGCATCTCCTGCGCTGGCTCGCCGAGCCGCACGACGACATCGCGCTCGTCGGCGTGCTCCGCTCGCCGTTCTTCGTGCTGGCCGACGACACGCTGCTGGCACTGCGCAGCACTGGCCGGCCGCTGCTGCGCACGCTCGCCGATCCGCCGGCGGCGATCAGCGGGGACGAGCGCGCGCGCTGCGAGCACGCGGGCGGCGTGCTCGGCGAGCTGCGGAGCGCGGCCGGTTCGGCGTCCGCGGAGACGCTGCTCGAGCTCGCGCTGGACCGCACCGCCGTCGAGGCGGCCTGGGTCCCCATCGGGGGCGGCGAGCAGGCGCGCGCGAACATCCGCAAGCTGGTGCGGATCGCGCGCACGCTGGCGGGCCACTCGCTGAGCGAGGTCGTCGAGTACCTCGAGCAACGCCGCGACGACCTCGACGCGCGCGAGGGTCCGGCGGTGCTCGATCGCACCGACGCCGTGCAGCTGATGACGGTGCACGCCTCGAAGGGTCTCGAGTTCCCGATCGTCTTCGTGCCCGAGGCGCACCTCATCGCCCGCGGCAGCTACCCCGCCGTCCGCTGGCGCCGCGGCGACGGCGTCTCGGCCACGATGGCCCGCGACGAGGACGATGAGACGCGGCCGAAGCCCGGGTTCTACGCGCACCTGCAGCGGCAGGACGACCGCGAAGAGGCAGCCGAGCACCGCCGGCTCTTCTACGTCGCGGCCACCCGCGCCGCGGACTACCTCTACGTCTCAGGCGACGACGCAGGCGGAGAATGCTGGCTCGGGATGGTTCGCGACGCGCATGCCAGCGGCGCGCTCCGCAACGTCGAGATGCGCGCCGCGCTCCCCGTCGATGTCGACGCGATCGCCCGCAGGTCCCATCCGCCCGAGGTGCAAGTGCCTGCCGCGGCGGACGAGGAAGACTACGTCCCGCCGCTGCTGGCGCGGCCCCGGGTGATCCCGATTCGCGCCAGCACGCCCGTCACCGCCCTGCGCGCCCGCGACGACACCCGGTCGCCTGTCGCCTACGGCGACGGCCTCGGCGCGGTGCGCGGCCGCCTCGTGCACCGCGCGCTGGAGCTCGCCCACGGCCCGGCCCGTGCCACCCTCGATGGCGCCGCGCTCGAGGCGATCGCGCGCGAGGAAAGCGACCGCGCCCTCGACGCGAGCACCGTCGCCGCCTTGGCCGCGGACGCCGTTCGCATGCTCGAGCTCTTCGAGGGCTCGCCGACCGCGGCGGCCCTGCGCACGCCCGGCATCGAGCGTTGGTTCGAGCTGCCGTTCGCCTGGGATTGGGACGGCATCCCAGTGCACGGCAGCATCGACCTCGTCTACCGCGACGAGGCTGGCTGGCACGTGATCGACTTCAAGACCGATAGCCTCAACGGCACCACTGCCGCGGCGGTCACGCGCGGCTACCTCGTGCAGATCGGCCTCTACCAGCGCGCGCTCGCCGCAGCCGTTGGCGACGCACCAGCGGCCGGCTTGCTCTTCCTGCGTAGCGGCGAGCTTGTCGAGGCCGACGCCGCGGGCATCGACGCTGCGCTCATCGAGGGGCGCGCGCGCGTAGACGCCGGCGCCCCGCTCGACTCGGCCGCCGAAGAGCTGCCGCTTGACTAGGCTGTCCTGTCGCCATGACTCGGTGATAAGACAGACTAGTAGTTCAACGGGCAAGCGAACCTCGGGCGAACGCTGGGCTCGCACGCGCGGTTACCTCAGAGGTGCTCAATATCCACGTCGCCCCAGTGAGCCCGCAGATATTCGGCCACCAGCCGTCGATGGCATTGTGACGGCTTGTTCTCGCTGCAAAGCAAACACGATCCATCGAGCTGTGCTACCAGAAAATGTCCGCCCGAATGTCACGCGGCGAGACGCTCGTACTCGTGATGCAGCCCGCCCAGGATCGGCCGACCCACGACTTGGCCCTCGCTCCGGGGCGGTGACCGTGGCCGCCGGTCGTCCGGAGCCCACAGTTCGAAGCGCCTGGTGCGGTCGCACGTGGTTGTAGTGCGCGACGTACTCCCGCAGCACCAGTCGCAGGTGACGCTCATTCACGATGATCAGATGGTCGAGACATCCGCGGTGGAGCCGTTCGAGACGGTCCAGCAGCTGCGCCTCGCGCTGCTCGCGTTCAAGGACCCGTGGGACGGCAAAACCTGATAGGTGCAGGTCTGTCCTGAGATAGCAGAGTATCGGCGAGCCACGAGGGGCTCGTCTGTGCTCTACCTCCGTCTGCTTGTCGCAGCACTCTTCGCATCGGTCCGCGCCCGCCGAGATCTCGTCCTCGAGAACTTAGCGCTGCGGCATCAGCTCGCCGTCTACACAAGGGGCCGTCGTCGACCGCGGCTCCGTCGCCACGACCGCCGACTCTGGTCACTGCTGACACGTGGTTGGTCCGGCTGGCGAGGCACGCTCGTGATGGTCGAGCCGGACACGGTGGTGCGCTGGCATCGTTCTGCTTGGCGCGCCTACTGGCGCTGGAAGAGTCGTCGCCGCTCCGGACGACCCCGGATTCCCGCAGAGCTGCGACAGCTGATCGTCCGCATCGCCACTGAGCATCCGCGGTGGGGCGCCGTCGGCATCGTCGGCGAGCTGCGTGCCCTTGGCTTCGAGGTCAGCGCCCGCACCGTGAGTCGCTACCGCCGGCAAGCGCTGCGGCGCCCCCCGAGCCAGTCGTGGCGCACGTTTCTCCGCAACCACGCGTCCAGCATCTCGGCCGCCGATCTGTTCACGGTCCAGACGCTCGCCTTCCGCACGCTCTACGTGGTCATCGTGATCGACCACGACCGGCGCCGCATCCGGCACTGGAACGTCACGGAGCATCCGAACGCGCCCTGGATCTGGCAGCAGATGATCGAGGACCGCCTGGGGTCAGCAGCCAGGGTTCCTCATCCGAGACCGCGACCGTAGCTATGGCGGAGACTTCATCGCACGCGCTCGACGGCTCGGGATCGAGACGACTCTGACTCCGGTGCGCGCGCCGAATGCCAACGCCATCGCCGAGCGCGTCATCGGCACGCTCAGGCGCGAGTGTCTCGACCATGTCATCGCGGTCAACGAACAACATCTCCGGCGGGTGCTTGGTGAGTACGTCCAGCACTACAACGCGATGCGTCCGCATCGATCATTGGCGCTCGACTCTCCGGAGGGACGCTCGCCGGTGCAGCGGACGCCGAGTCAGCGAGTCGTCAGCAAGCCGGTGCTAGGAGGCTTGCATCATGAGTATCGGTGGGCCGTCGTGCTGTCGAACTGGCCCGGCTGCGGGAGAAACCGATCGCGCGGATCGCTGCGGACCTGGGGATCGCCGGGTCGTGCCTGCACCGCTGGCTGCGGCAGGCCGATGTCGACGAGGGCCACAGAGAGGGCCTGACGAGCGACGAGTGGGCGGAGCTGGTGCGGCTGCGCCGGGCCAACCGCACCCTGGAGATGATCCGGTTCCCAGATGACGACCACGGCTCCACCTGCAACACACGAGACCCACGTTATCGGCGCGACGAGTTCGTCGCTGGCGCGACCGGTCATGAACCTGCAACGAGTCCCGCTAGCGGTGGCGACGATCCCGACCGGGCCGTCGTCCGGGGTCGAAATCGCATTCCGCTCCGGCAGCCCGACAGACGCCGGCACCCGGCGACCCGCGGGGCCTATCCCCCGGACCGGTGATCCCTGCCTCAGGCGGACGACCCATCAGCCGATCGGCCGAACTCACAACCAACATCGAGCGATCCGCTGATAGCGGGGCCCGCTCGCAGGCGCAGGTTGGCCGAACGCGAAGCGCGGACGATCACGATCCGTGGAGGCTCGCAGATGTTGAACGTACTCGGCACGGAGCGGCCCGCACGCACGATAGCGAGGCACCCGGGGCTCGCCCCTCGCGTAGTCGCGCGCCCGCTAGAACATGGCGATCGGGTTGACCGGGCTGCCAGTGCCGCCCTCCACCCGCAGCGGGTGCGCCATGAACATGAACTCGTAGCGACCCTCCTCGGCGCAGGCCTCCGCGAGGGGTTCGAGCAGCGCGTTGTCGAGAAGCGCCACGCCAAAGTTGAAGAGCACGCCATGCATCGGCCAGCGCAGCCCCTCCGCGTTCGGGCGGGCGTCCATCAGGTCCCAGCCGAGGATCGACACGTCGTGCTCGCGTACGAACGGCGCGCACGAGGCGTGCAGGCCGGGCGAGTCGGAGCCCTCAGGCTCTGGATGCTCGGTGACGTAGGCGCCGTAGCCGCTGTGCACGATCAGCGCGTCGCCCGGGCGCACCTCGACGCCCTGTGCCGCCGCGATCGCCTCGAGCTCCTCGCCGTGCACGGGGCGGTCCGGCGCGACGTAGGGCTCGCCGCGATGGCGGACCACGTCGAGGAATACGCCCCGCGTGACGATGCCCTGGCGCCAGGCCGTGACGTCGCCGAAGCGCGCGCCATCGGCCTGGAGCGTCTCCTGCGGGTCGCGGCCATTCCAGAGCTTGCCGCCCTCCCAGACGTGGCAGAGCGCGTCCAGGTGCGTCATCTGCTGGCCGTGGTAGATGAAGCCGTAGTAGTCAACGACACCGCCCGCCTGACCATCGATCGAAGCGCGCATGAAATGCTGCGCGGGGCTCGGGTTCCGCGGACCAGGGTGCTTCGGGTAGGGCCGGTTCATCGAAACCGTGCGTCCCTGCGCTACGAGGGCGACAGCCTCGAGACGCTTCTCGTCGGTGATGAGGTTGAGCGCGCCTACCTCATCGTCATCGCCCCATCGACCCCAGTTGCGCCGCTCTTCGTAGTACGCCTGGATGGCGGCGCCCTCGCGTGGGTAGTCAGTCATCAGACCCCCTACCGGCAACGTAAACGCCGTGCGCACGGGCGTGACCGGCCACCCGGTAGCAGCGAGTGTGCCACCTGTGGTGACGGCTGCACTAGGGGGAGCCCACGACTCGACCGGGTGGGCAGGCGTGCACGCGACGGGTGGTCCGAGTTCAGGCGAGCGAGGGAGTAGTCCTCACCACCACAGCGAGGTTGAGGTTGCTGCCGCCATTGGCCTGAGGCGCGATCAGGTTCGCGGCCTTGTCGGTGATGATCCCGAAGGTGATGGCCAGCGCCTGGATCTCAGACGGCTTCAGCTCGCGGTCACCGATCTGCTCGATCTTCGCGAGCAGGAAGTCGAGGACTAACAACGACGCCTCTGCGTATGCCGCCCCCATTTTCTGCAGACGGTCGCTTGAGACCATCCCAGCAGCGATTGCTGCCTCCGCGCCGTTCGCCACATCGTGAGCGTCTGGCGTGAGATCCCGAGCTGCGATGCTGTCTGCGCCACGTCACCGGCATTGGCCTGCAGTAGTGCGAGCGCGGCGGCACGCGAGTCGTCGGTGTACCTACCGGAGGCGTCCTGCTCGAGTTGATTGCGATCGGCCATGGATCAAGGCTAGTCCGCCCGGTCTACATGTCTATTTCGGGACCGGACGAGTTTGGTCGCCCCCCACCTCCCCATAAGAGCGCACGGGGGCCTTCGGTCTCGAGGTGCGGGGTTTCCTTTTGGGTGGACACAGACAGGAGGCCTGCACTCCACTAGCAGTGGCACTGTGCAGGTGTGGGTGTGGAGCCATCTCGTGCACGCGATGGAACGGCCGTCTCTAGCTCAGCTGGGCGCCAGGTGGGGGGTGCGGGTTGGCGGCGAGGCCCCTCGATGAAGCGGGGTGGTGGGGGTGAGATGCCCATCCACTCTCGCGCGTAGCCTCCCGGCGGGGGTGCAGGTTGCTAGTTTGCCCTGCAACAGAAACGGGGTGGGGGTGAGATGCCCATCCACTCTCACGCGTGGGCCCCCCGGTGGGGGTGCAGGTTGCGAGGCGACGCCGCGATGAATCGGGGTGGGTCGAGTGGAGCCGCGCGTCTACGAGCGTGACGGCTTCGCGGTCACGCTATGGACCTACTACCAACCTGTGGCACCTCAAGAGGTCTCACCAGCTGACTACGCGGATGCTCTCAAGCGGCTGCATTCCGGAATGCGTGAACTCGATGTCACGGTGCCGCACTTCACGGATCGCGTCGAAGAGGCTCAGAACCTCGTTGCAAGCCGCGATCGCGCTCCGGCGCTCGCCGACGATGACCGGGCGCTTCTGAGCACCACGCTACGAAGCCTGAGGAGAGCGATCGGCGACCGCGGCGCCGCCGAGCAGCTGCTGCACGGCGAACCGCACCCAGCCAACGTGCTCAGCACGAAAGCCGGCCCGCTGTTCATAGACCTCGAGAATTTTGCCGTGGGCCGATCGAATTCGACCTCGCACATGTGCCCGAAGAGGTCAGCGAGCGCTATCCGGAGGTTGACCACGAGTTGCTCAGCGAGTGCCGGATCCTCGTGCTTGCCATGATCGCAACGTGGCGCTGGGATCGAGACGACCAGTTCCCGAACGGGCGCCAACTGGGCGCAGAGTGGCTCAGCCAGATCCGAGAAGCGCTCGCTCGCTCCGGACCGGATGCCCATCGCTGATCGGTCAGATGGCCTGACCCTCGGCAGCGCAGGACCATACGCGGGCTTGGGGGATCGTCGAACAAGCGAGCTTCCGCACACCGGCGGCGCCGGGCCAGCGAGCTCAGGCGAATTGTTGGGTGAGCTCGGCGAACTCCTGCAGTCGCGAGCGGCGAAAGAGGCTGACGAGCGTCCGCTGCTGACGTTCCTGTCTCCCGATTCCGACGACCCCTGGAAGCAGTCGCGACCTTGCTGCCGGACGGACTAGCGCTGGGACTCTTCGTTGTGCACACCGAGCCTCGGCAGCTCCTCCGTCATGCGCGCGATCTCGGCCTCGATCAGCTCCTGCCGCCGTCGCCGCATCCTCGAGATCAGGACGACCTACACCGTCATCAGGCTTGGCGCCCCGAGTTCCGGCCCCATCTCGGCCTCGGTCAGCGGATAGGCCTCCTTGCGGTAGACCTGCACGCGGTTGTAGCCGAAGTCGGCAACGAACATCCGGTCGCCGTCGATGCGCACCGAGGCCGGAGCGCGGAAGCGCTTCTCCGACTCAAGGGTGGTCATCTCGCGCTGACGCAGCACCCTGGCGTTCGCCATGATGTACTCGCGCCCCGACTTCGAGACGGTGGCGTCGCCGATGAAGCGCTCGACGTAGCGGCCGTTGCGGTCAAACAGCACGACGCGGTCGTTGCCGCGGTCGGCCACATAGATGTCGCCGTGCTGGTCGACGGCCACGCCCGCCGGTCGGTTCAGCTCGCCCTCGCCGTCCCCGCTCGAACCGATCGAGAGCAATGGCTCGCCAGAGGGGCTGAACTTCTGCACCCGGTCGTTGCGCCAGTTGCCGATGTAGATGCAGCCCTCGGCGTCGAGGGCGATGCCCCACGGCATGTCGAGCTCACCGGGACCGCTGCCGTGCGTGCCGAAGCCATCGATGTACTTGCCCTCGACGGTGAAGCGCTGCACGCGGTGGTTCATCGTGTCGACCACGAGCAGGCGCCCCTCGCCGTCGAGGGCCATGTGCGCCGGGCGGTCGAGCTGGCCCGGCTCGCTCCCGTGCTCGCCCCACTCCGCCACTTGCTCGCACTCGCGCGTGATGGTGGTGATCGTGTGCGTGCCCTCGTCCGAGACGATCAGCCGCTCGTCGGGGTCGCAGATGATCCCGACGGGCCAGGCCCAACCACCGCGGAAGGGGTCAAACTTCCTGACCTCTTCGTTAGGGCGACTGATCAATCCAAGCTCCTCGTCGTCCCTGTTGATGACCAGGATCACGCCGCCCGCCTCGAACGGCCCCCGTCGGAGGCAATACACCCGACCCTCGTTGCCGAGGGCGATGTCGATCGGGTACCGCGAGCTGGTGTGCATCCCGATCGTCTTCTCGTAGGGGAAGCCCGCGCGCAGCAGCCCCGCGAACGTGCCGCTGGCGCTCGCCCCATCGCTCGCGCCGCCGTTCGTCTCCGCCGTCATCGCGCCGCCCCTGCCGTGGCCATCGCCTTGTACGGGTTGATCTGCTCAAACGTGCCGCCCACGATCGCGCTCGGGTCGACCCCCATCCACTGGTCGAGCACCGTGCTGTAGACGCTGCGGAAGTCGATCGTGTGCCGCATATCCTCGCCGTAGAGCCAGTCCTTCTGCTCGATCGAGGGGTACTCGCCATAGAGGCCGCCCTCCACGCGGTCGCCGATCAGGTAGGCGCCGCCCCCAGAGCCGTGATCCGTACCGGAGCCGTTGTCCTTGATGCGACGGCCGAACTCGGAGAAGACGAGCACCACCACCTCATCGGACGCGTCGTGTTCCCGCAGATCCTGCATGAAGTCGCTGACCGCCTCGGTCAGCTCGGTGAGCAGCCCCGGCAGCATCGTCGACTCGTTCGAGTGCAGGTCGTAGCCCGCATGCTGTGTGTAGAAGATGCGCGTCCCCAGCCCCGCGGTGTGAACGCGGGCCACGTCGCGCAGCGCCTGCGCGATCGGGTTCGGCGCGTACTCGACCTCGGACGAGTAGCGCCCGGGCACGTCCTTCAGCATGTCAGCGCTCTTCAGCACGCTGCGCCCGGTCTGCGCCAGGTAGTCCTGCACGATCCCGGTCCCGACCGGCGTGTACATGCGGCGGAAGCTGTCGAGGTCCTTGCCCCGCTCCTCCTCCGCCTCGACGTCTGTCATCAACCCGAACTGATCGAGGTCGCCCACCGAGGTCACGGTCACGCCCGACGCGGCGAGCGCCCGAGGCAGATCGAGGCCGAAGCTGACGGCGGTCAGCGGGTTCTCCGATGCGGCGTCAAACTCGCGTGTCACCTTCGCGAGCCAGCCCTCGGTGGCGATTTCATCCGGCTCGCAGGTGTGCCAGATGTCCATGGCGCGGAAGTGGGAGCGGCTCGAGTTCTCCCAGCCGACGCCCTGCACAACGGCGACGTGGCCTGCGTCGTAGAGCTCCTTGAGCGCCTTCGCCGCCGGGTGCCAGGCCAGCTCGTCGTCGAGCGGCAGCGCGTCCTCCATCGGCACCATGACGTGCGGGCGGGCATCGCGGATGACGCCGCTCTGGTAGGGGATGAGCGTGTTCAGGAAGTCCAGCCCGCCGCTGAGCTGGATCACCACCAGCACCGGGGGCTTCTGTAGCTTCGCCGTCATCGTTGGCCCTCCCTAGGCGAACTGGTACTCGGGCGTGGCCACGATCAGCTGCACCATCCGTCCGATGCGGCCCTCGGCCTCCTCGCTCGCTCCGTTGCCGAACGAGAGCGGGCCCCCCTCCTCCGCGCGCTCCACGAGCGTCGCCCGCGTCTGCGCGCTCACATCGAGCGGGCCGCAGAGGTCGAGGCAGCGGTCGACCAACTCCTCGGGCGTCGCGTCCCCGGCGGCGGCGACGCGCTCGACGATCGCGGCGATGCCCGGCTTCGAGGTGTCCATCACCTGCTCGACCGCGAAATTGACGCGCTGGGTGAGTGTGCCGGAGTTGATCCACCCTTGGCCCGTGTGCCAGCCCTCGACGGAGGGCGGGTTCATCAGGTCCTGACCCATCAGCCTCGTCGCCCGCGAGAGCCGCATCACCGAGAATTCGGGGAAGCGCGGCGCACCGACGAGCTTGATCACCCCACCGACGAACTCGGCCGGGCTCTTGACGCGCTGGAACCGCGCCGCCTTGAAAAAGTCGGAGTTGAGCAGCGTCCGCATCACCTCGCGGATATCGCCGTCGGACTCGACGAATGTGGCGGCGAGCGCGTCGACCGCGGCCTGGTCCCGCGGCGGCTCCTCGTTCCACGAGGGCACCGGCGGCTCGTCGGCGACGAAGAAGTTGTAGAGGTGCCGGCCGATGAACCGGGCGCAGGCCTCCTGCTTGACGATCACCTCGATCACGTCCTCGCCGTCGACGACGGTCTGGCCGAGGAACGTCTTCTGCTCGCTGTCGTGGTCCGCCTCGTCGAACTTGAAGAGGGAGTCGCCGATGCCGTAGGGGAAGTACGAGAGCGGCTGCGTGAACGTCCAACCTGTGAACGCCCGCGCCACCTCCTTGATGTCGTCCTCGCTGTAGTTGCCGACGCCCAGCGAGAAGAGCTCGAGCAGTTCGCGCGCGTAGTTCTCGTTGTTCGCGTGCGCGTGGTTCTCCGAGTTGTCGAGCCAGTCGATCATCGCCGGGTCGCGCGAGAGGTCGAGCAGGATCTGGCGCATGTCGCCGAGCCCATTCTCGCGGAAGAGCTCAATCTGCGCCGCCGACGCCCGGGCATGCGAGCCAAACCCTGTCGCGAAGACCTGGTGCCAGAACAGCGCCATCTTCTCGCGCAGCGGGCGACGGCCGCCCGCCAGGCTGTGCAGCCAGCGCGACGCCCAGGCCCCCCTTACTTCGGGGTTGGTTGACGTCGGGAGGTAACGGTCGAGTATGTCCCGGTCGGGATCGCCCAGCGCCTCAGGGTGCAGAAACTCCTCGACGACCTCTTCGTAGGGACGCTCGACCAACTCCTCGAGTTCGTCCCGCGTCGCGCCCACTCCGACGCGGCGCATCAGGTGCGCCATCAACTCAATGTGGTCGTCCGCCATGGGAACCCCGCTCTCCAGCGTCCCCGGCCGCTGGTGGCGTCGGCTGTCAGCATCAGCAGCTACTGCTCTTATATCACGTACGTCGGGGCGCGCTGCGCGTCGTGGTAGGCGAGGCGTTTCGCTCGCAGGGCCTCGGCCGCGCGCTTGTGCCGTAGCTCCCAGAAGTTCGGTGCGCACTTGCAGTGTGAGGGGCGAGAATCGCCCTGAGTGACACCCATCTCGTGCTACCCTCGCGGCCGCTGGGACGGTCGTCAGTGGGGAAACCGGCTCACGCCGGACGACATGGCGGCTCCCCCAGCAGCCTTCTCCCCGCACGCAGCGCTCGCGCGGGTGATGCGCCAGACCCCCTTATGGCACGTAACGATTCAGCCGCATAGCGACAGCGATAGGGTCCGCCCTGAACACGTTTCGAGCCGAGCTCGATGCAAAGCTCGCCGGCCCCGTTGCGCTCGACGACTACCGCGAGCTCGCCGAGAACATCTCGGACATGAAGCGCATCATGACGGCGCCACCAAAGGAGCGGTGGCAGGTTGTGGCTTCGTTGATCGAGCAGAGCTGGATCGACCTTGGCGAGAAACGACTGATGTACGTCTCTCCTGTTGCGGAACTCTTGCGACCTGCTCGACGCCGCAGCATCACGATCGTGCTAAGGGTATGGTGGAGACGAGGGGACGCAAATCCCTGTGGACACCACCCACCTTTGAGGTAGCCGTCCGCGTGGCGTAATCCCTCACGCCGTCGAGCTGATCCAGTCCTACCTAGGTCGTGCGCCCGGCGCAAACTGACCCAGTAATCTCGCTCCAATCAAGGAGCCGCTTCGCAAGCATCCCCTCGACGCGGTCATGGGACGCGAGAACTTGCGCGCCCAGATCGCACGTCATGCGCCTTCATCTGCTTGGCTTCCCGGACATCGAGTGCGCCTAACCGCGAGGCGCGCCGAGCGTTGAGATCGCCCATCCTCCCAGGGGCGTTAGCGGGCGAACGGCGCCTCAACACCTGGCGCAACGGGCACGTCGAAGGCGTTGAGCGTCATCGAGACGAGCGTGTAGAAGCCAATCACGCCGATGATCTCGACCAGACCCTGCTCGCCAAAGGCACTCACTGCGCTCTTGTAGAGCGGCTCCGGAAGTGCGCGCTCGCGGTTGAGCGACATGCAGATGTCGTAGAGCAGCACCTGCTGCACGGGAGCGAAGTCCGGGCGTCGCCCCTCGAAGACGGCGTCCAGTACCTCGGGTGCGATCCCATGCTCGATGGCGCGCGGCGCGTGCGAGGCCCACGCGACGTTGGCCTCCCAGTGGCGTGCCGTGATCGAGATTGCCAGCTCCACGAGTCCACGGTCAAGCGTCGTCCGCTCCCGCACCATCGCCCCGATCGAGCGCAGTAGCTGCGACAGTTCGGGGCTCAATAGCCAGGCGTCGCGGGGTCCGCCGAACTTGCCGTCTCGCGGCGTGCGTGTGCGGGCCAGGTCGTCGTACTCGTCGCGCTGCTCGCCGGTGAGTTCGTCGCGAGTCTTCGCCGACAGTCGAGTCATCGCTACCTCCGTAGCTGTGCCAGCCGGCCCCGGGGGACGAGGGTGCTCATGATCTCCTCGAACGAACCGGGGTCGACGAGCAAGTCCACGCGTTCCCGCACGGTTAGTCTGCCCTGCTGCTTCTGGCGTGCGATACCGTCTTCCCCACCCATGCGACGGCAAGATTGCGGACCGTTCCAAGTTCATCGACTTCGTTCTGCCAGCTCATTACTCAGATGGCTCCGCCTGTGCGACCACGACTTGACTCTGATGTGATCCAGGCGGAAGTGTACACTTCGAGCCCTGCATTCACCGCCGGGCATCGGGGCGTCGTACGCTCACCGACTCATGCCCTCCTCTCGTTGCAGGAGCTCAATCTGTCAGGAAATCGGCGGGCGCACTCGTGCGCAGCGCTCGAGGTGCGCTGGCTGGAGCGGGAGAAGGGATTCGAACCCTCGACCCTCTGCTTGGGAAGCACGCTGGTTGCCGCAGCAGGCGACATAACTCAGATGTGAGACTGCAGGGAAACTGCAGGGGAATCGCAGGTCAGGGGCCCGCTCGGTGCCGCTTCTGAGGCGGGCTCAGCGAGACACCGGGCCGATCATCTGGTCGCCCGGGGAGAAGCGATGGTGGCGTGTTGCCGCCTGCTCCGAGCGGTAGGCCGAGCTGTAGCGACGCACCATGTCGGGCGAGGAGTGTCCGAGCAGGTACTGCACGTCGAGTTCGCGGGCATCGTGTGCGATTGCCCACGTCGCGAATGTGTGGCGGAAGCGATGCGCGTGCACTTTCACCACTTCTGCGCGACGACCCAAGCGGCGGAGCATCTGCTTGAGCCCGTTCGGTCGGAGCGCGGTAGCTGGCTTCAGCTCACCAAGGTGGCTGGCCGCTACGAAGAGCGGACCCGGAGCCGTTCCCCGCCGCTCGAGGTAGCGCTCCAGCGCGGCGCCACAGTGCGCTGCAAAGGGCACCACGCGCTGCTTGTTGCCCTTGCCGTGGTGTACGCGCAGCCGGCGCGTCTCGAGGTCGAGGTCATCGAGCGTCAGCTGAACGAGCTCTGAGCATCGCAGGCCAGTGTCGAGTAAGCACAGCACCATCGCACGATCCCGCAGCCCGAGCGCGGTGGCTGAATCGCACCCCGCCATCAGCTGCGCGATGTCGGCTGGCGAGAACGGCTCGACAATGCGCTGTGGCAGCCGGACGTTCTTGATCCCCCGGAACGGGTTGTCTTGGAGGTGGCGAGCGTCGACGAGCCAGTTGAAGAAGCAGCGGACCTCGCGGAAGTAGCGGTGTCGAGTCTCAAGGCTGAGGTGAGAGAAGCCGCCCAAATAGCGGTAGACGTCTTCCGGCGTGACCGCCGCCGCGTCGGCGACCGTCACTGCGCGGGCGAAGCGATTCAGTGACTCTCGGTATGCGCGCACCGTCTGCGCGGACTTGCCCTCGACCTCACAGCGCAGGAGGTACAGCGCGCTTAGCTCGGTGAGGGAGGGGCTCGCGTTCATCACGAGCATGGACGCTCTCTCCCAGGCCGAAGTCAAGCGGTGCCGCGGCCGTCCGCATCGTCGGCAAGCTGCGTGCCCTTGGCTTCGAGGTCAGCGCCCGCACCGTGAGTCGCTACCGCCGGCAAGCGCTGCAGCGCCCGCCGAGCCAGTCGTGGCGCACGTTTCTCCGCAACCACGCGTCCAGCATCTGGGCCGCCGATCTGTTCACGGTCCAGACGCTCGCCTTCCGCACGCTCTACGTGCTCATCGTGATCGACCACGACCGGCGCCGCATCCGGCACTGGAACGTCACGGAGCATCCGAACGCGCCCTGGATCTGGCAGCAGATGATCGAGGCGACCGCCTGGGGTCAGCAGCCAGGGTTCCTCATCCGAGGCCGCGACCGTAGCAGAGGCTGTCGCATGGAGTGGCGTGGGCGGAGCGCCACGAGGGCCAAGAGGTCAGCCGGTCGGTTGTCGGGGCGGAGTAGCCGCCTCTCACAGGGCAGCGGCGCTACGCGGCCGCCACGGCGGCAGACCAGCCTCTTTGCCGGGGGTTGCCGTTCGCTGGCCAGGAGGACGGCCGCGCCCGGCGATAGAGCTTCTTGAGGTTGTGGGTGGCGGCGATCAGCTTCCATTCGCTGGCGCACGAGGCGATCCCGCGCCGCATGAACCGGCGGATGCCGCGGTTCTCCTTGACGTCGCCGAAGACGGGTTCGATCATCCAGCGCCGCTGCTCGTAGAGACGCCGGCCACGCTGCGTCGCCAGCTTGCGATCCATCCGTTCACGGACGGAGAGCCCGGCAGGGATGCGCCCGCGCGGCGGTGCCGCGCCGACGCGCCGGTTGCGGTCGCTGCGGGTCGCGAGCAGCAGCTCCGGACCTGCGCTCCCCGCCTGCCGCACGTTCGCCTCGGAGTAGTAGCCGGCATCAGCCAGCAGCACGCGCGCCGGCCCGCAGTGTGCGGCCTGCAGGTTGCGGTGCATCACCTCGATCATCGGTTGCAGCTCGTGCATGTCGGTCGCCTGTCGGCTCACCTCGGCCGCGACGATGATCTGGTCGCGGGTCGTCACCGCCTGCACGTTGTAGCCTTGGAAGTAGCCGTGATAGTCGCGCACCACGCGGCTGTCCGGGTCGGTGACGTTCACCTTCGCACCCTGCTCGGGCTGCGGCGGCTTCGGGCGGCGCCCGCGCTGGTCCTTCTCCGCGCGGCTCCTGAGGCGTTGCTCGTAGTCCTCCTGCCGCTCCCGCTCTCGGGCCGCCAGTCGCTCCCGCGCCTCGTGCAACCGCTGCAGGCGCTCCTCGCGGTCCCTGAATCCCGGAGGCAACTCGTCGCCCCGCGCGTCGCCGAAGCGCGCGTTCTCCTCGGCGTCCACCCGCTCCGCTTCGTCGAGGATGCGCCGCACCTCGGCCTCCAGGTCCGCATCCGTGCGGTTGCGCTCACGGCTGGCGTTGGCGTGCAGCTTGGTCCCGTCGAGCGCGACCACCCCGACCCGCACCAGACCAGCCTCGGCGCACAGCCTGAGCACCTCGGCGAACAGTCCCGAGAGCGCCTCCTCGTGCTGCTGGCGGAAACCGGCAGATCGTCGCGTGGTCGGGGTGCTGGTTCGCGGTCAGCACCCGGAGGGCGATGTCCTCCCGGCAGCGCCGTTCGATCTGGCGGCTCGAGCGCTCGCCCTCGCAGTAGGCGTAGAGCACGAGCGCGACCATCATCGACGGCTCGTACGCCTTCCGCCCCCAACCGTCCTCGCGGTCGCGCTCGTAGAACGCGGTGAGGTCCAACTGGCTGACCGCATCGAGCACGAACCACGCGAGGTGGTCCCCGGGCAGCCAGTCGCGGAGGCTGGCGGGCATCAGGTATTGCTGGTCACGGTCGCACGGCAAGAAACGCTGGGTCACGGCGGCACCTCGGAATCACTCCGCCCCCGCCGCCATGCTCATCGTATAGCGATGTCCCCCTCTTCGTGGGTTTGTGCGACAGCCTCAGCTATGGCGGAGACTTCATCGCACGCGCTCGACGGCTCGGGATCGAGACGATTCTGACTCCGGTGCACGCGCCGAATGCCAACGCCATCGCCGAGCGCGTGATCGGCACGCTCCGGCGCGAGTGTCTCGACCATGTCATCGCGGTCAACGAACGGCATCTGAGGCGGGTGCTTGGTGAGTACGTCCAGCACTACAACGCGATGCGTCCGCATCGATCATTGTCGCTCGACTCTCCGGAGGGACACTCGCCGGTGCAGCGGACGCCGAGTCAGCGAGTCGTCAGCAAGCCGGTGCTAGGAGGCTTGCATCATGAGTATCGGTGGGCCGCATGAGGTTTTGCCGACTTGTTTGAATCCGGCCAGACACCGGGGGTTGCGGCCCTAAGGTGTTGAGGACGCTGGTCGGCTGACTCCAAGTTTTGCTGCCGTGCTGCTGAGCAGGACTGGCTCTGGGGCGGAGTGTCGCCGGCCACCGTCCGGCCGCGGTGTGACTCGACAGAGGCGTGCGGGTGCTCCCGAAGTCGGCCTGTCCACCGCCCTCCCCACCGCAATTCAGCTACGACAGGGAGAGCTTCATGATCTTGATCGCCGTCGACCCCCACAAGTCCTCGCATACCGCCCTCGCCGTCGACCCCGCGGGCCGCGAGCTCGGCCAGCTCCGGGTGGAAGCTCGTGCGCACAGCCGGCTGCTGCGCTGGGCGCGGCAGTGGCCCGAGCGCCGCTGGGCCGTGGAGGGGGCCCGCGGTCTCGGCCACGGCCTCAGCCAGTGGCTGCTCACGGAGGGCGAGTCGGTCGTCGATGTCCCGGCGCGGCTGGTGGCGCGCGTGCGCTTGCTCTCCGGTGGCGGGAAGTCCGACCCCGCAGACGCGCGTGCCATTGCGCTCGCCGCCCAACCCCTCACGGCGCTGCGTGCCGTGCGGGCGGAGGACGACACGGCGGTGCTGCGACTGCTCTCCGACCGCCGCGACGAGCTCACGCAGGAACGCACGCGCGTGGTCAACCGGCTGCACCGGCTGCTGCGCGAGCTACGACCGGGTGGGGGCCCCTCCAGGCTCTCCGCCGATCGCGCGCAGGCGCTCCTACGCCGCCTGCGTCCGACCGGCGCCGCGGATCGCGAGCGGCTGCGTATGGCCCGCGAACTGGTACGCGAGGTGCGGGTGCTGGACCGCAACCTCGTCGAGAACGGCCGCCGCCTCGAGGCAGCGCTGCGTGTACAAGGCAGCGCCCTCACGCGCATCCCCGGCGTCGGCGTGATCCTGGCGGCGAAGATTGTGGGGCGCAGCGGAGCGGTCAGTCGCTTCCCCTCGCGCGCGCACTTACGCCAGCTACACGGGGACGGCGCCGCTTGAGGTGTCGAGCGGGGAGGTCCAACGCCATCGCCTCAGCCGCGGTGGAGACCGCCAGCTGAACCGGGCGCTCCACATCGCGGCGCTCACCCAGACGCGCATGCCGGGCACCGAAGGCCACGGCTACTTCCGTCGCAAACTCGCCGCTGGCAAGAGTCGGAACGAGGCGCTGCGCTGCCTCAAACGCCGACTCTCGGACGTCGTTTACCGATGCATGGTGGCCGATGCTCGCACCTGCGCTACCGAGGCCGCTTGACACAGAGGCTCCGTCCCACGGCCAGCCGGACATGGCGGGACGGTAGCACGTGCGGGGGCGCTTGACGGATGGGGGCGCTGCTGAAAGGACTTGCGCGGACCACTCGCGAGGGACGGGTACGCCCCGCTATCGGCTTGTGGCAGACCCATCCGGGGTGTCCATGATGGTGTTGACGGCGTCGGCGGGATCAGTACCTGCAACGGGCTGTCGTGCGCCGGTACGCGGCGTGAACGGGGAGAGCGATGCCTCGCGTTGTGTTCTCGCTGCGCGCTTGCCGATCGGCGCGACGCGGGCGCTGCTCTCCACCTCGCTTGCCGACGACCCTCTCGAAGACGGCGCTCGCGTCGAGTACGCGCGCTCGCGGACGATCTCGATCATCGATTCCATCGGGTTCGTCAAGAACGCCGTCTTCGGCGGCGGACCGCGTACCCCGAGCCTGGTTCCCGCCGCGGATTGTCAGGGTTTCGAAAGGATTCGGCGCTACGCTGAAGCTGGCGGCAGAGGATCGAGATCCGGCCGCGGGGTGTCGAGAGTAGGGGCGTCGGCATGCAGCAACTTCGCGAGTGGTGGCCTGGAGCGGTCGCGGGACTCGTCGCCGCGGCGGTGGCGCTGGCTGTCGCCGAGTTCGTCGCGCGCCTCGTCGACGGCGAGTCGCTGGTCGTGGCGATCGGAAACGTAATCATCGACAGCTCCCCGCGTTCCGTCTCCGGCGCGGCGATCGAAACCTTCGGCACGAACGACAAGCCCGCACTGCTCGTTGGCATCGTCGCCACCTCGTTGCTGCTGGGCGCGGCCCTGGGGCCGCTCGCGATGCGCTACCGCGCGATCGGCGTAGCCGCCTTGGCGGTCTTCGCCCTCGTCGGCGGGCTCGTGGGGGCCCGCGATCCGTTCACCTCGCCCGCACAGGCCTGGACCACCGCGCTCGCCGCCGGAATCGCTGGGGCCGCGACGCTCCTCTTGCTGCTCAACGCAGCGACTCAGGCCGGCCCGTCGGTCGCCGCCGCGCCTCCCGATCCGCAGGAGAAGCGCCTCGGGCGAAGGCGCTTCCTGCAGTTCGCCGGCGGCGGGCTGGCGGCGGCAGCGGTCTCGGTGCCCCTGGGGCGGCGCCTGATCGGCCCGGCGGTCGATGTGGAAGCGCAGCGCGCCGCAATCGTGTTGCCGCCGCCGAGCACCTCGACGCCGGCGTCACGGCCCGCGGGGGCCGCGACCGCCGCACTGCCCTCGCCAACCCCCAGCGTGAGCGCCCCGCCCAAAGCGACGGCCACAGCCGAGACCGCGCCCGCCGAGGCAACGCCGACCGCCACCGCGCCCGCCGAGGCAACGCCGACCGCGACCGTCACGCCCGAACCGACACCCGAGCCGACGCCCGAGCCCGCACCCGTCGTCCGCGCCGGACCCGCCACGGTGCCGGGCATCTCGCCGCTCGTCACGCCGAATAGCAAGTTCTACCGCATCGATACGGCGCTCTCGGTACCCCGCATCGACAGTACGCGGTGGCGGCTCCAGCTCACCGGGATGGTCGACCGCCCGGCGGAGTTCACGTTCGACGAACTCCTCGCAATGAGCCTGCGCGAGGAGTCGGTGACCCTCGCGTGCGTCTCGAACAGGGTGGGGCAGGGCCTCGTCGGGAACGCCTACTGGCGCGGCGTCCCGCTTCCCACGTTGCTGCGCGAGGCGGGCGTTCAGGCCGGCGCCACGCAGGTGATCGGGCGCGCCGTCGATGGTTTCACCGTCGGCTTCCCCACGGACGTCGCGCTCGACGGGCGCGAGTCGATGGTGGTAGTCGGCATGAACGGCGAGCCGCTGCCGGCCGAGCACGGGTTCCCGGCACGCCTGATCGTGCCGGGGCTCTACGGCTACGTCTCCGCGACGAAGTGGCTCGGCGAGATCGAGCTGTCGACGCTCGACTCCTTCGATTCCTACTGGGTGCGGCGAGGCTGGGCCCAGCAGGCGCCGATCAAGCTGCAGTCGCGCATCGACGTCCCGCACGCCGGCGCCACGCTCGCGCCCGGCAACGTGCGCGTCGCCGGCGTCGCCTGGGGCGGGCTGAGCGGCGTCAGCGGCGTTCAGGTTCGGCCAGACGAGCGATCGCCCGGCGCGCAGCCTTCGGAAGGCGGATGGATCGACGCCGTTCTGAGCGAGGAGCTGTCCGACAGCAGTTGGCGTCAGTGGGTGGTCGACTGGCCCGCCACCGAGGGCGCGTTCCGCCTCGAGGTACGCGCGATCGATCGCAGCGGCATGGTGCAGACGGCCGAGCAGATGGAGCCGTTTCCCGATGGCGCCACGGGGCACCACACGATTGCCGTGACCGTCGAGGGTTAGGGCCGGTAGCGCGCCGGCGCCCAGGGCAGTGTCAGATCTCAGGGCGCGTCGACCCTTAGGCACCACAAGGCGACGTCGCTGGTGGTCTATGCTGCAGCCAGTTCGCTGATCAGCGAGTGCCAGCGTGTGAGGAAGAGCCGTCGCTGCTCTGTCAACGCGACATGGGCGCCACCGCGGCGGCGGACGCGGAAGTACTGTCGCAGCTCATCGAACGCGCTACAGAAGCGCGACGCGGACTCGAAGCTCCCGAAGCCCTGCATCGGGTAGTAGCGCTGCTTCACCGCTCGGTGACTCTGCTCGGTGTAGTTGTTGAGGTACTGCGTCGTGCGATGCCAAGCCTTGCGGCCGATGATCCAGCGGATCGCCCGTCGGTAAGCGGGGTGCAGGTCGGTCGTGATCCGTGCGGGCTTGCGTTCGGTGATCTCGACCAGTCTCCGCAAGAACCTCCGCGCGGCATGCTTGTCTCGACGCTCGCTCAGCATCGAATCGATCAGTTCTCCGTCGCCGTCGATCGCTCGGTAGAGGTAGCACCAGCGCCCAGCGACCTTCACGTACGTCTCGTCGAGGTACCAGGACTCGCCGGCTCGGGCTCGTCGCTTGGCGCGGAGCTGGCCGGCGAGCAGTGGGGCGAATCGAAACTCCCACTCCCGGATGGTCTCGTGCGTGACCTCAACACCGCCCTGGAGGAGCATCTCTGCCACGTCGCGGAAACTCAGCTTGTAGCGCAGACGCCACAGCACCGCGAGGAGCACCACGTCGGTCGGGACCTGAAGATGGTTGAACGGCGTGCCGGTTCGCTCGTTGAAGCGACGCTTGCACGAGCGGCAGTTGAACCGCCGGTAGCCGAGCGTCGTGCGCGCCTGGCGTCTGGTCGTGGCGGCGGATGCACAGTGCGGACAGTTCACCGATGTCTCCTCGTCCATGCTCAGACGAGGCTAAACCTCACAGTTCGAGCCCTCAGATCTGACGCAGCCTTCGGCCGGAGCGCGGTCGCCGGCTTCAGCGCACCAAGGTGGCTGGCCGCTACGAAGAGCGGACCCGGAGCCGTTCCCCGTTGCTCGAGGTAGCGCTTAAGCGCGGCGCGACAGCGCGCCGCAAACGGCACCACGCGCTGCTTATTGCCCTTGCCGTGGCGTACGCGCAATCGGCGCGTGTCGAGGTCGAGGTCATCGAGCGAGAGCTGAACGAGCTCTGAGCATCGCAGGCCGGTGTCGAGCAAGCACAGCACCATCGCACGATCCCGCAGACCGAACGCGGTGGCTGAATCGCACGCCGCCATCAGCTGCGCGATGTCGGCTGGCGAGAACGGCTCGACGATGCGCTGTGGCAGCCGGACGTTCTTGATCCCCCGGAACGGGTTCTCGTGGAGGTAGCGCCCGTCGACCAGCCAGTTGAAGAAGCAGCGGACCTCGCGGAAGTAGCGGTGCCGCGTCTCGAGGCTGAGGTGAGAGAAGCCACCGAGGTAGCGGTAGACGTCCCCCGGCGTGACGGCCGCCGCATCGTCGACCACGACAGCGCGACGGAAGCGTCCCAGCGTCTCGCGGTAGGCGCGCACGGTCTGCGCGGACTTGCCCTCGACCTCACAGCGCAGGAGGTACAGCGCGCTTAGCTCGGTGAGGGAGGGGCTCGCGTTCATCACGAGCATGGACGCTCTCTCCCAGGCCGAAGTCAAGCGGCGCCGCGGGTTGGTGTTCTCCAATTCGAAGCAGCCGCTTCGATTAACCAGCGGGCGGGCTTCCTGGATCGTCCACGCCCGCAGCGGCAGCGCGCGGGACCCGTGGGACGGCGAAACCTGATAGGTGCAGCTCTGTCCTGAGATAGCAGAGTATCGGCGAGCCACGAGAGGCTCGTCTGTGCTCTACCTCCGTCTGCTTGTCGCAGCACTCTTCGCTTCGGTCCGCGCCCGCCGCGATCTCGTCCTCGAGAACTTAGCGCTGCGGCATCAGCTCGCCGTCTACACCCGGGGCCGTCGTCGACCGCGGCTCCGTCGCCACGACCGCCGACTCTGGTCACTGCTGGCACGTGGTTGGTCGTTCAACGGCAAGCTGCGTGATGAGTGCCTGAACCGGGAGCGGTTCGATACGCTGCTCGAGGCGCGGGTCCTCGGTCGAGCGCTGGCGCTGTGAGTACAACCAGCTGCGACCGCACAGCTCGTTGGGCTATCGCTCACCAGCACCAGAAGCGGCACCTGAACCGGTCACGCCGGGACGGCTCGCACCGGTCCTGGCTCTAACTTAGGAAGTGGTAAAATGACCGGGGCAGGTCACACTCATGGGCGGTCGGCGACAGAACGAGTGAGGGGAACGATGGCAGAAGCAGTAGACGGCGGCAATAGCTCTGAAGGCGCGGGTGCGAGCGTGAGCGGAGGGCATCAGGACTCTGGCCTCACGGGGTTGCTGACCAGTACTCTCTACTTGGTGGGGGGACTCGTCGTCGTCCTGATCGTAGGCGCGGCGGCATACTGGGTGGGTACCTGGATCGTGGTGGACGTGAGACCTTCGTTAGAGGACATCGTGGGACGCGTACTGCTCCAAACAAGCAGCGGCTTGTTCATCGGCGCCGGATTCGTGGGCGTCATCGGGGCGCTGCGGCTCGTGCGTGGCCTTGAACGGCGCGTAGTGGAGCCCTACTACCGCAGCTCGTCCGCCCCGTGAAACCGGAGATGACGACCGGCCCCGCACCCACGCGCGCGATAGATGTCTTCGTAAAGCCAGTCCCATCATCGAGATGGGAGAGCAGCAGCTCGATCACACGACGGAGGTCGCGGCGAGCGAAGCTGTAGCGGGGCACAGCGGCTGCGCGGGAATACCCAGACGGACTAGGGCTTGGGGACGACCACCGGCGGGTACACTCTCTCAATCTGGTATTCACCCGTCCGCTCCCAGAGCTGGATGAACTCCAGCGGGTAGGCGGGCGACTCCACGAAGTAGAAGTAGACGTAGCCCCGTGCTGAGGTGCCCGGGGTGAGTTCCTCGGACGTCAATAGTCCGGGGCAGGGGTATTCCCCGGAAGAATAGTCGTACTCGGTACAGGGCTCGTAGGGCTCGTTTTCTAGCCCCTCAGTGTCGATCCCTCGGACCTGTCCATAGCTGACAGCTTCAATGGCACCTCGCGTGTTCGTGAACTCGACCTCCACGCGCGTCATCGTGACACCTTCGAGTGTGAAGGCTTCGCGCTTGATACTGAGCACCACAGCATCCAAGCGTCCCACCGGGACCACGTCACCGAGAGCAGCTATCGGGGTTGGGGGCGGAGTCGAGGTCGCGGTTGAGGTCTCGTCGGCTGCCTCTTCTTCTTCCGAACTGTCTATACATCCGGCCTCACTGAGCGTTGCGCGCGTAGCCGCGGGAAGCGCTTCCTCGGCCGCCGTTATCTGCGACCCGAGAAGCCACGCGACGCCAAGAAGTTCGAACAGGTTGAACACACCGGCCGGGTCGAGTGTGTCAACGAATGCCTTCAGGCTAGCCACGGACGTAATCTGTACATCGTGGTAGCCGCGCAGACCCTCGGGAGGATCTATGCCTCGCGTTTCATCAAGGAGAGTGTCGAGCTGCTCGGCATACTCACCCCATGTCACGTTGTCAGCGAACCCATCCCCTACGCTCCCACACCACTCGGCGTATTCCTCAACGCTGAGGACATCGGCACCACCGCCGAGAATCTCGCCGCCGCCGCCGAGGATCTCGCCGCCGCCGGCGGTGCGCACCTCACGGCTGGGGGTGCTGGCACCACCGTTGGGGGTGTCGTCCCCAGAGCCGCACCCGACAACGAGCGCAACCGCCAGCAGGCTGCAGATGAGTCTAACCATGTCCCGCACACCCGTGGGGTGGCAATATTCCATCCGGCCAGTGTTTGCAACGTTTCGCGGTCCTCTAGAGGTCACCCCGGCCTCTCGATGATCAGCGGACTCATAAGCCGTCGGTCATCGTCCGGAAGAGTCAGACCCAAGGACGGCGCGCCACGTCGACGAGCGTCGGAGATCCGGGCGTTGGGCGCCGAAGAGCGCGACAGCCAGCTCGTACATGTGCCATCCGAAGCCCGCGTCGTCGAAGTCAATCACATGCATCCGCTCGCCGGACAGCGTAGCGACGGAGGCCCAGTCAGCAATCGCCAGCGCCAGGCTCGCGTACGAGATCTCGGTGTCGCGAATCTGAGGTTCGGACGTGCTCGTACAATTCCTCAGTGTCCATGGGGCTCTTGGGAAGCCCAGTCAGTTCCATCGCCGAGTGTCTCAGCGGCCATGGGGCCAAACTGGGGCCATCTGACTTCAGCATCGATCCGAACGCACGGGGAGAGAACGATGGATGTTCGAGAGCGGGTGGACCCCGCGTACCGCAGCCTCGTTGAGGCCGCTGCTGCCAGCGCCGTCGACCCGAACGACTGGCTCTCTAGCCCGGAGAAGGTGCGCGCGGATCGCGCGGCCCTCCTTCCGCCGCCCCCAGTCCCCGACGAGATCGACTACACAGACCACGACGCGCCCGGTCCCAAAGGCGAGTCAGCCGTCACGGTCCGCACCTACCGAGCGAGGGGAGCCGCTGGTGCACAGCCTGCGATCTACTGGATCCACGGCGGCGGCTATGTGGGCGGTACGTACGACGGTGCGAACGACGTCTGCGCCGAATGGGCGACGGACTTCGGTGCGACCGTTGCCTCGCCGGACTATCGCCTCGCCCCAGAGCACCGCTACCCGGCCGCGATCGAGGACTGTTACGCCGGTCTGCACTGGTTGATCTCGAACGCAGACTCGCTCGGGATCGACCCGAACCTGGTGATCATCGGTGGCGGCAGCGCCGGCGGTGGACTCGCCGCTGCACTCGCCCTACTGGTCCGCGACCGAGGCGAGGTCAGCGTCACCCACCAGGTGCTTACCTACCCGATGATCGACGACACCCGCTCGACGCCTTCGAGTCAGTGGACTACCTGGGGCTGGTCGCCCCAGAGCAACAGCGTTGGCTGGCGTGCCTACCTGGGTGACCTCTTCGAGACGGACGGCATTCCACCCGATGCCGCTCCGGCTCGAGCCACCGATCTCAGCGGCCTGCCCCCGGCGTACATCTCCGTCGGCACGCTCGACATCTTCCTCGATGAAGACATCGACTACGCCCGACGGCTGATCGAGGCTGGCGTCCCGACGGAGCTAAAGCTCTATCCGGGAGGACCTCATGGCTTCGATACCCCGCGCCTGAACCGCAACGCCGAACTCGGCCAACGTGCAGCCGCCGACCGCAAGGACTACTTCCGCCGCGCGATCGCATCGACAGCGAGCTGAGTACTCGAGCCACTGCACTGCGTCACCCTCAGGTGGTCTCCGTACGCAGTCCCTAGCGGCCCCGCGGTTCGGGGTCGAAGGAAAACGGGGTGGTTCCTCACCGTCGCTCCGCCTTCGCACGTAGGCGCCAGCCATCCGAACAAGGGGGGCGGGTCGCCAGTTCGGGCGCGGATGAAAGGGAGTGGGTCACCCACCGAGCGGAGCGTGTGGCCGGTGGCATCAGACGCCGATACGGTCAGTTTCCTCGACGCGGCCAAGCCCTTCCTGAACGTGTGGGGTCCGTACCGCCTGACCCGCGACGAGGTGACTGAGACCGCGATCCGCCGGCAGTGTCAGATTTCAGGGCGCATCAGATGCTCAACGGCGAGGGCGCCGTCCCTGATCGCTCACGCGGCAGCCATCTCGGCAATCAGCGAGCGCCAACGTTTGAGGAAGATTCGTCGCTGCTCCGCCAGCGCGACATGGGCGCGACCGCGGCGGCGAACACGGAAGTACTGTCGTAGCTCATCGAACGCGGTACAAAAGCGCGACGCTGACTCGAAGCTGCCGAAGCCCTGCATCGGGTAGTAGCGCTGCTTCACCGCTCGGTGACTCTGCTCGGTGTAGTTGTTGAGGTACTGCGTCGTCCGATGCCAGGCCTTGCGGCCGATGATCCAACGGATCGCCCGCCGTACGCAGGATGCAGGTCGGTCGTGATCCGGGCGGGCTTGCGTTCCGCGATGTCGACCAGTCTCCGCAAGAACCTTCGCGCAGCATGCTTATCGCGATGCTCGCTCAGCATCGAGTCGATCAGTTCTCCGTCGCCGTCGATCGCTCGGTAGAGGTAGCACCAGCGCCCAGCGACCTTCACGTACGTCTCGTCGAGGTACCAGGACTCGCCGGCTCGGGCTCGTCGCTTGGCGCGGAGCTGGCCGGCGAGCAGTGGGGCGAATCGAAACTCCCACTCCCGGATGGTCTCGTGCGTGACCTCAACACCGCGCTGGAGGAGCATCTCTGCCACGTCGCGGAAACTCAGCTTGTAGCGCAGACGCCACAGCACCGCGAGGAGCACCACGTCGGTCGGGACCTGAAGATCGTTGAACGGCGTGCCGGTTCGCTCGTTGAAGCGACGCTTGCACGAGCGGCAGTTGAACCGCCGGTAGCCGAGCGTCGTGCGCGCCTGGCGTCTGGTCGTGGCGGCGGATGCACAGTGCGGACAGTTCACCGATGCCTCCTCGTCCATGCTCAGACGAGGCTAAACCTCACAGTTCGAGCCCTCAGATCTGACGCAGCCCCCACGTCGCGAATGTGTGGCGGAAGCGATGCGCGTGCACTTTCGCCACTTCTGCGCGACGACCCAAGCGGCGGAGCATCTGCTTGAGCCCGTTCGGTCGGAGCGCGGTAGCAGGCTTCAGCTCACCAAGGTGGCTGGCCGCTACGAAGAGCGGACCCGGAGCCGTTCCCCGCCGCTCGAGGTAGCGCTCCAGCGCGGCGCCACAGTGCGCTGCAAAGGGCACCACGCGCTGCTTGTTGCCCTTGCCGTGGCGTACGCGCAGCCGGCGCGTCTCGAGGTCGAGGTCATCGAGCGTCAGCTGAACGAGCTCTGAGCATCGCAGGCCAGTGTCGAGTAAGCACAGCACCATCGCACGATCCCGCAGCCCGAGCGCGGTGGCTGAATCGCACCCCGCCATCAGCTGCGCGATGTCGGCTGGCGAGAACGGCTCGACAATGCGCTGTGGCAGCCGGACGTTCTTGATCCCCCGGAACGGGTTGTCTTGGAGGTGGCGAGCGTCGACGAGCCAGTTGAAGAAGCAGCGGACCTCGCGGAAGTAGCGGTGTCGAGTCTCAAGGCTGAGGTGAGAGAAGCCGCCCAAATAGCGGTAGACGTCTTCCGGCGTGACCGCCGCCGCGTCGGCGACCGTCACTGCGCGGGCGAAGCGATTCAGTGACTCTCGGTATGCGCGCACCGTCTGCGCGGACTTGCCCTCGACCTCACAGCGCAGGAGGTACAGCGCGCTTAGCTCGGTGAGGGAGGGGCTCGCGTTCATCACGAGCATGGACGCTCTCTCCCAGGCCGAAGTCAAGCGGTGCCGCGGCCGTCCGCATCGTCGGCAAGCTGCGTGCCCTTGGCTTCGAGGTCAGCGCCCGCACCGTGAGTCGCTACCGCCGGCAAGCGCTGCGGCGACCGCCGAGCCAGTCGTGGCGCACGTTTCTCCGCAACCACGCGTCCAGCATCTGGGCCGCCGATCTGTTCACGGTCCAGACGCTCGCCTTCCGCACGCTCTACGTGCTCATCGTGATCGACCACGACCGGCGCCGCATCCGGCACTGGAACGTCACGGAGCATCCGAACGCGCCCTGGATCTGGCAGCAGATGATCGAGGCGACCGCCTGGGGTCAGCAGCCAGGGTTCCTGATCCGAGACCGCGACCGTAGCGATGGCGGAGACTTCATCGCACGCGCTCGACGGCTCGGGATCGAGACGATTCTGACTCCGGTGCACGCGCCGAACGCCAACGCCAACGCCATCGCCGAGCGGGTGATCGGGACGCTCCGGTGCGAGTGCCTCGATCACGTCATCGCCGTCAACGAACGGCATCTGAGGCGGGTGCTTGGTCAGTACGTCCAGCACTACAACGCGATGCGGCCGCATCGGTCATTGGCGCTCGACTCTCCGGAGGGACGCTCGCCGGTGCAGCGGACGCCGAGTCAGCGAGTCGTCAGCAAGCCGGTGCTAGGAGGCTTGCATCATGAGTATCGGTGGGCCGCATGAGGTTTTGCCGTCCCACGAGGCTTGCATCATGAGTATCGGTGGGCCGCATGAGGTTTTGCCGACTTGTTTGAATCCGGCCAGACACCGGGGGTTGCGGCCCTAAGGTGTTGAGGACGCTGGTCGGCTGACTCCAAGTTTTGCTGCCGTGCTGCTGAGCAGGACTGGCTCTGGGGCGGAGTGTCGCCGGCCACCGTCCGGCCGCGGTGTGACTCGACAGAGGCGTGCGGATGCTCCCGAAGTCGGCCTGTCCACCGCCCTCCCCACCGCAATTCAGCTACGACAGGGAGAGCTTCATGATCTTGATCGCCGTCGAGCCCCACAAGTCCTCGCATACCGCCCTCGCCGTCGACCCCGCGGGCCGCGAGCTCGGCTCGCTCCGGGTGGAAGCTCGTGCGCACAGCCGGCTGCTGCGCTGGGCGCGGCAGTGGCCCGAGCGCCGCTGGGCCGTGGAGGGGGCCCGCGGTCTCGGCCACGGCCTCAGCCAGTGGCTGCTCACGGAGGGCGAGTCAGTCGTCGATGTCCCGGCGCGGCTGGTGGCGCGCGTGCGCTTGCTCTCCGGTGGCGGGAAGTCCGACCCCGCAGACGCGCGTGCCATTGCGCTCGCCGCCCAACCCCTCACGGCGCTGCGTGCCGTGCGGGCGGAGGACGACACGGCGGTGCTGCGACTGCTCTCCGACGGCCGCGACGAGTTCACGCAGGAACGCACGCGCGTGGTCAACCGGCTGCACCGGCTGCTGCGCGAGCTCCGACCGGGTGGGGGCCCCTCCAGGCTCTCCGCCGATCGCGCGCAGGCGCTCCTACGCCGCCTGCGTCCGACGGGCGCCGCGGATCGCGAGCGGCTGCGTATGGCCCGCGCACTGGTGCGCGAGGTGCGGGTGCTGGACCGCAACCTCGTCGCGAACGGCCGCCGCCTCGAGGCAGCGCTGCGCGTACAAGGCAGCGCCCTCACGCGCATCCCCGGCGTCGGCGTGATCCTGGCGGCGAAGATCGTGGGGCGCAGCGGAGCGGTCAGTCGCTTCCCCTCGCGCGCGCACTACGCCAGCTACACGGGGACGGCGCCGCTTGAGGTGTCGAGCGGGGAGGTCCAACGCCATCGCCTCAGCCGCGGTGGAGACCGCCAGCTGAACCGGGCGCTCCACATCGCGGCGCTCACCCAGGCGCGCATGCCGGGCACCGAAGGCCACGGCTACTTCCGTCGCAAACTCGCCGCTGGCAAGAGTCGGAACGAGGCGCCGCGCTGCCTCAAACGCCGACTCTCGGACGTCGTTTACCGATGCATGGTGGCCGATGCTCGCACCTGCGCTACCGAGGCCGCTTGACACAGAGGCTCCGTCCCACGGCCAGCCCGGGTCGCCGAGGTCCCTTGCCGAGATGGCCGCGGCCTCTGGCGAGATGGAGCCGGGAAAGAGCTCCAGCAGCACATCGGGCGAGCTGGTCCCCGCGCTAGGTATGGTGGGCTGCCCGCGAACTCCGCCACGATCAAGTCGGCGAAGTCGCCAGCAGAGACTTCGCGTTGGGGGGCAGCCTGTGAAGCAGGGCAGTAGGTCGTCACTCAGTGGGACTGCCGAGCCCGTGCGTGATCAGTTTCGTGGCGATCCCGATGTCATCCGAGTCTTTGAGGACGGCGAACGCGGGGACTCCGGCGAAGAACTCGACGACGCTGACCTCCAGTTCGTCGAGGATCGTGAGCAGGTTCACCACCGAGATGTCACGCGCGCCGCTCTCGTACAGAGAGAGCGATCCCTGGGACAGGCCCACGGCCTCTGCAACGCGCTGCTGCGAGACCTTGCGTAGGAGACGAATCTCCCGGAGACGCGCCCCGACCGACCACACCAACGCACTCTTCGGTGGTTTGCTCTTCGGCACGTAGTAGACCCTTCGCTGTCGATGGGCTCTGGCACGACCCCGCGCAAACCGCGCCGAACGTGCAGTGGGTGCGTGATTTCTACGACGACTTGCAGCCGCACTCGACCGGGCAGATCTACGTCAATTTCCTCGGCGGCCGCGCATCGCTCCCGTGATTACGGGGCACCCACCAGCACGCCACGGGGCGACTGGTGAGTGGAATCAGAACGGCGGATCGCCCTTCCCTGTTAGTTGGACAACGTGCGTCGCTTCTGGCCCGGCGGTATCCATCCTCACGGCGCCAAGGGAGCCGATGGGCGCCGATCGGCCGTCGCTGAGGCGTAGCTCGCTCGGTGGCTCGTCGCCCACCCAGCGTAGGCCGACCGCCGCTGGGGCGGTCAGCTCCCCGCCCCAGCGGGCACCGCGGACCTCGCGGCTCAGCTTCCAGAGCTCAGCCGCCACCTCAGCCACCACGATCCCGTTCGGATCGAGTAGCTCGGCGGTGCCCTGCCAGTGCACCGTCCGCTCGGTGGGTTTCATGATCAACGCCATCTTCCTGGTCGATCGGCGAGCGCATGCGACTCAGACAACGATACCGCGATCCTCCAGTGGGGCAGACATCAGGCGGTGGAGCCGAAGGGCTTCGACAGGCTGTGCGGGCGTGGGCCGTGCGCTGGGACGGCTACCCGACCGACCTACGTCGGCGACAGAGACACCACGATCACGATCTCGGCACAAAGACATACACGATGGGTGAACACACCGCCCACCATGGTGCGGATGAACTGGGTGATGATCCGTCGGCTGCTAGTCGACGTCGAGCACGGCCTTCCCGGCGACTCGACGCCCGAACAATGCGTCCGCGGCTTCGGCGATCCGCGTCCACGACCCGCGCCAGCCCACATCGACGCGTAGCTCGCCCGTGAGGATCAATGTCAGCAGGTACTCGAGGTCCTCGCCGGAGTGCGGGCCCTTAGTGAACGCGTGGAGGCTCCGTTGCATCCCGACGAGCGACGGGAACGAGCGCGAGCAGGAACTCCCGTGGGACGGCAAAACCTGATAGGTGCAGCTCTGTCCTGAGATAGCAGAGTATCGGCGAGCCACGAGAGGCTCGTCTGTGCTCTACCTCCGTCTGCTTGTCGCAGCACTCTTCGCATCGGTCCGCGCCCGCCGCGATCTCGTCCTCGAGAACTTGGCGCTGCGGCATCAGTTCGCCGTCTACACCCGGGGCCGTCGTCGACCGCGGCTCCGTCGCCACGACCGCCGACTCTGGTCACTGCTGGCACGTGGTTGGTCCGGCTGGCGAGGCACGCTCGTGATGGTCGAGCCGGACACGGTGGTGCGCTGGCATCGTTCTGCTTGGCGCGCTTACTGGCGCTGGAAGAGTCGTCGCCGCTCCGGACGACCCCGGATTCCCGCAGAGCTGCGACAGCTGATCGTCCGCATCGCCACTGAGCATCCGCGGTGGGGCGCCGTCCGCATCGTCGGCGAGCTGCGTGCCCTTGGCTTCGAGGTCAGCGCCCGCACCGTGAGTCGCTACCGCCGGCAAGCGCTGCGGCGACCGCCGAGTCAGTCGTGGCGCACGTTTCTCCGCAACCATGCGTCCAGCATCTGGGCCGCCGATCTGTTCACGGTCCAGATGCTCGCCTTCCGCACGCTCTACGTGCTCATCGTGATCGACCACGACCGGCGCCGCATCCGGCACTGGAACGTCACGGAGCATCCGAACGCGCCCTGGATCTGGCAGCAGATGATCGAGGCGACCGCCTGGGGTCAGCAGCCAGGGTTCCTGATCCGAGACCGCGACCGTAGCTGAGGCTGTCGCATGGAGTGGCGTGGGCGGAGCGCCACGAGGGCCAAGAGGTCAGCCGGTCGGTTGTCGGGGCGGAGTAGCCGCCTCTCACAGGGCAGCGGCGCTACGCGGCCGCCACGGCGGCAGACCAGCCTCTTTGCCGGGGGTTGCCGTTCGCTGGCCAGGAGGACGGCCGCGCCCGGCGATAGAGCTTCTTGAGGTTGTGGGTGGCGGCGATCAGCTTCCATTCGCTGGCGCACGAGGCGATCCCGCGCCGCATGAACCGGCGGATGCCGCGGTTCTCCTTGACGTCGCCGAAGACGGGTTCGATCATCCAGCGCCGCTGCTCGTAGAGACGCCGGCCACGCTGCGTCGCCAGCTTGCGATCCATCCGTTCACGGACGGAGAGCCCGGCAGGGATGCGCCCGCGCGGCGGTGCCGCGCCGACGCGCCGGTTGCGGTCGCTGCGGGTCGCGAGCAGCAGCTCCGGACCTGCGCTCCCCGCCTGCCGCACGTTCGCCTCGGAGTAGTAGCCGGCATCAGCCAGCAGCACGCGCGCCGGCCCGCAGTGTGCGGCCTGCAGGTTGCGGTGCATCACCTCGATCATCGGTTGCAGCTCGTGCATGTCGGTCGCCTGTCGGCTCTCCTCGGCCGCGACGATGATCTGGTCGCGGGTCGTCACCGCCTGCACGTTGTAGCCTTGGAAGTAGCCGTGATAGTCGCGCACCACGCGGCTGTCCGGGTCGGTGACGTTCACCTTCGCACCCTGCTCGGGCTGCGGCGGCTTCGGGCGAGCAGCAGCTCCGGACCTGCGCTCCCCGCCTGCCGCACGTTCGCCTCGGAGTAGTAGCCGGCATCAGCCAGCAGCACGCGCGCCGGCCCGCAGTGTGCGGCCTGCAGGTTGCGGTGCATCACCTCGATCATCGGTTGCAGCTCGTGCATGTCGGTCGCCTGTCGGCTCACCTCAGCCGCGACGATGATCTGGTCGCGGGTCGTCACCGCCTGCACGTTGTAGCCTTGGAAGTAGCCGTGATAGTCGCGCACCACGCGGCTGTCCGGGTCGGTGACGTTCACCTTCGCACCCTGCTCGGGCTGCGGCGGCTTCGGGCGGCGCCCGCGCCGGTCCTTCTCCGCGCGGCTCCTGAGGCGTTGCTCGTAGTCCTCCTGCCGCTCCCGCTCTCGGGCCGCCAGTCGCTCCCGCGCCTCGTGCAACCGCTGCAGGCGCTCCTCGCGGTCCCTGAATCCCGGAGCCAACTCGTCGCCCCGCGCGTCGCCGAAGCGCGCGTTCTCCTCGGCGTCCACCCGCTCCGCTTCGTCGAGGATGCGCCGCACCTCGGCCTCCAGGTCCGCATCCGTGCGGTTGCGCTCACGGCTGGCGTTGGCGTGCAGCTTGGTCCCGTCGAGCGCGACCACCCCGACCCGCACCAGACCAGCCTCGGCGCACAGCCTGAGCACCTCGGCGAACAGTCCCGAGAGCGCCTCCTCGTGCTGCTGGCGGAAACGGCAGATCGTCGCGTGGTCGGGGTGCTGGTTCGCGGTCAGCACCCGGAGGGCGATGTCCTCCCGGCAGCGCCGTTCGATCTGGCGGCTCGAGCGCTCGCCCTCGCAGTAGGCGTAGAGCACGAGCGCGACCATCATCGACGGCTCGTACGCCTTCCGCCCCCAACCGTCCTCGCGGTAGCGCTCGTAGAACGCGGTGAGGTCCAACTGGCTGACCGCATCGAGCACGAACCACGCGAGGTGGTCCCCGGGCAGCCAGTCGCGGAGGCTGGCGGGCATCAGGTATTGCTGGTCACGGTCGCACGGCAAGAAACGCTGGGTCACGGCGGCACCTCGGAATCACTCCGCCCCCGCCGCCATGCTCATCGTATAGCGATGTCCCCCTCTTCGTGGGTTTGTGCGACAGCCTCAGCTATGGCGGGGACTTCATCGCACGCGCTCGACGGATCGGGATCGAGACGATTCTGACTCCGGTGCGCGCGCCGAACGCCAACGCCATCGCCGAGCGCGTCATCGGCACGCTCCGGCGCGAGTGTCTCGACCATGTCATCGCGGTCAACGAACGGCATCTGAGGCGGGTGCTTGGTGAGTACGTCCAGCACTACAACGCGATGCGTCCGCATCGATCATTGTCGCTCGACTCTCCGGAGGGACGCTCGCCGGTGCAGCGGACGCCGAGTCAGCGAGTCGTCAGCAAGCCGGTGCTAGGAGGCTTGCATCATGAGTATCGGTGGGCCGCATGAGGTTTTGCCGTCCCACGGGAGTTTTTCTATTGCTTCGGGTTCAAGCCCGGAGTTCAAGGCGTCGCCAGGCCACCCTCGAACGGGCGGAACTCGTGGGAGATGCCCGTGTCGGCGACCTCTACGACTCGATAGCCTGATTCGCCGACCATCGGTAGTCCGACCGCACCTGAGACCACCATCTGCATATCGCCATCAGAGGCGTATCGGTTCTGATGAAAGTGACCGGCGAACACGGCATCCACACTGTGGCTTCTGAAGAGATCGAGCAGGCGTAGTCGACTCTCTCGGGCGACTGCGCCCGGCTGAGTCTCACTCAGGTCACGCCAGAACAGTGGCGTGTGCATGAAGGCGACGATGTGCTGGGCGTTCCGAGCGCGCTCGGAGGCGAGTTCGTCCTGCAGGAACTGGAACTGCTGATCCGCTTCGTCCGGCGTATGGGCAGGACGGTGGAACGTCTCGCTGTTGAGTGCGAGGAAAAGCGTCCCGCCATGCTCGAACGCGTAGTAGTCGGCACCGTGCCGGGTGCGGTACTCGGACAGCAGGTCCGGCGTCGGGGCCGAGGCATCGAGGGCGAGGTCATGATTGCCAGGCACGAGGTAGAGCGGAACCTCGTCCTCCAACTGCGCGCCAACCTCTCGGAACGTCTCGTGCTGCTCTGTCGAATCAACGCGATGGACGAGGTCGCCGCACACGACGACGAACGCCGGGCGCAGCGTGTTGGCGGCAGCGATGGCTGCCGCGTAGCGCTCTCGCTCAGGGTCGAGACTCGTGATGCCGGGCTGCGCCCTGGGCAGAGCGTAGTCCTCCGGGAGAATCAGCGCGAAGTTCGCGGCGCGCTGCTCCCACTGAGCGTCGGTCATCCCGCTGAGGTCAGCGAACTGGCCAAACTGTGGGTCCGCGAGTTGCATGAAGCTGAACGATGGCATCGGCGACCTCAGGCGGATGGCACTCGTGGCCGGTGAGCCTCACTGCGTGACGAGGATAGCCCTTAATTCGGCAGCGGCGAGCATGGCTGCCGCCTCGTCGCTGACGACGTCAGGGAGCGCCCAGAACTCCGCGCCGTGCCCGTCGTAGTACCAAATCGCGGTGAGCCACATGTCGCCCACCTGGACCGTGACTTGCGCCTCCATCTCCTGACCTGCGATGTAGGTCGAAAGAATGACGTAGCTCCCGCTCTCGCCGAAATCTGTGGGCAGCTCGAACTCGGCTGCCCCGTGATATGGCGACCCCTCGGCGAGCGCGCACTCAGGACCGCTGAAACGCGTCACTTCTGGACCGACGCGCACGAGTCCGCAAATTGCGCCGGCGACTGCAAGGGGCGCGCTGACGCGGGTGATGAGCACCCCATTCTTCAGGGGCGCGAATGCCCGTGGGACGGAGCCTCTGTGTCAAGCGGCCTCGGTAGCGCAGGTGCGAGCATCGGCCACCATGCATCGGTAAACGACGTCCGAGAGTCGGCGTTTGAGGCAGCGCAGCGCCTCGTTCCGACTCTTGCCAGCGGCGAGTTTGCGACGGAAGTAGCCGTGGCCTTCGGTGCCCGGCATGCGCGCCTGGGTGAGCGCCGCGATGTGGAGCGCCCGGTTCAGCTGGCGGTCTCCACCGCGGCTGAGGCGATGGCGTTGGACCTCCCCGCTCGACACCTCAAGCGGCGCCGTCCCCGTGTAGCTGGCGTAATGCGCGCGCGAGGGGAAGCGACTGACCGCTCCGCTGCGCCCCACGATCTTCGCCGCCAGGATCACGCCGACGCCGGGGATGCGCGTGAGGGCGCTGCCTTGTACGCGCAGCGCTGCCTCGAGGCGGCGGCCGTTCGGCGACGAGGTTGCGGTCCAGCACCCGCACCTCGCGTACCAGTTCGCGGGCCATACGCAGCCGCTCGCGATCCGCGGCGCCGGTCGGACGCAGGCGGCGTAGGAGCGCCTGCGCGCGATCGGCGGAGAGCCTGGAGGGGCCCCCACCCGGTCGTAGCTCGCGCAGCAGCCGGTGCAGCCGGTTGACCACGCGCGTGCGTTCCTGCGGGAGCTCGTCGCGGCGGTCGGAGAGCAGTCGCAGCACCGCCGTGTCGCCCAACCCCTCACGGCACGCAGCGCCGTGAGGGGTTGGGCGGCGAGCGCAATGGCACGCGCGTCTGCGGGGTCGGACTTCCCGCCACCGGAGAGCAAGCGCACGCGCGCCACCAGCCGCGCCGGGACATCGACGACCGACTCGCCCTCCGCGCCCAGCGCAGCAGCCGTCTGTGCGCACGAGCTTCCACCCGGAGCTGGCCGAGCTCGCGGCCCGCGGGGTCGACGGCGAGGGCGGTATGCGAGGACTTGTGGGGGTCGACGGCGATCAAGATCATGAAGCTCTCCCTGTCGTAGCTGAACTGCGGTGGGGAGGGCGGTGGACAGGCCGACTTCGGGAGCACCCGCACGCCTCTGTCGAGTCACACCGCGGCCGGACGGTGGCCGGCGACACTCCGCCCCAGAGCCAGTCCTGCTCAGCAGCACGGCAGCAAAACTTGGAGTCAGCCGACCAGCGTCCTCAACACCTTAGGGCCGCAACCCCCGGTGTCTGGCCGGATTCAAACAAGTCGGCAAAACCTGATCGGTGTAGCTCTGTCCTGAGATAGCAGAGTATCGGCGAGCCACGAGAGGCTCGTCTGTGCTCTACCTCCGTCTGCTTGTCGCAGCACTCTTCGCTTCGGTCCGCGCCCGCCGAGATCTCGTCCTCGAGCACTTAGCGCTGCGGCATCAGCTCGCCGTCTACACCCGGGGCCGTCGTCGACCGCGGCTCCGTTGCCACGACCGCCGATTCTGGTCACTACTGGCACGCGGTTGGTCCGGCTGGCGAGGCACGCTCGTGATGGTCGAGCCGGACACGGTTGTGCGGTGGCATCGTTCTGCTTGGCGCGCCTACTGGCGCTGGAAGAGTCGTCGCGGACCTGGGCGTCCCCACATTCCCGCCGAGTGGCAGCGGCTGATCCTGCGCATCGCCACTGAGCATCCACGGTGGGGCGCCGTCCGCATCGTTGGTGAGCTGCGTGCGCTTGGCTTCGACGTGAGCGCTCGCACCGTGAGCCGCTACCGCCGGCAAGCGCTGCGGCGACCGCCGAGTCAGTCGTGGCGCACGTTTCTGCGCAACCACGCGTCCAGCATCTGGGCTGCTGACCGGTTCACGGTGCAGACCCTCACCTTCCGCACGCTCTCCGTGTTCGTCGTGATCGACCACGGCCGGCGCCGCATCCGGCACTGGAACGTCACGGAGCACCCGATCGCGCCCTGGATCTGGAGGCAGATGATCGGAGGCGACCGCCTGGGGTCAGCAGCCAGGGTTCCTGATCCGAGACCGCGACCGCAGCTACGGCGGCGATTTCATCGCTCGCGCTCGACGGATCGGAATCGAGACGATCTTTGACGCCGGTGCGGGCGCCGAATGTCAATGCCATCGCCGAGCGCGTCATCGGCACGCTCAGGCGCGAGTGTCTCGACCATGTCATCGCGGTCAACGAACGGCATCTGAGGCGGGTGCTTGGTGAGTACGTCTAGCACTACAACGCGATGCGTCCGCATCGATCATTGTCGCTCGACTCTCCGGAGGGACGCTCGTCGGTGCAGCGGACGCCGAGTCAGCGAGTCGTCAGCAAGCCGGTGCTAGGAGGCTTGCATCATGAGTATCGGTGGGCCGCATGAGGTTTTGCCGTCCCACGCCGTCCAGTACGGCCTTGAGGAGTTGGACGCGGCGTTCCTGCCCCACCTGATCACGCAGATCGGCTACACGCTGGCCGAGCGGCCCGAGCTGACCGCAGCGGTATTGAATGAGCCGGGCAGCATCACGCAGATCATGCTTCCGGAGTCCAATGCGGTGGAGGCCCGATGACCAAGCCCGAGACCACAACCGAGTATCACGAGCGAACTGGGGACAGCACCGCTGGATGCCACCACGTGGACTGGGGCGCGCTGTGATCCGGCTCACCCGTTGGGATGGCGAGCCCATCCTGGTCAACCCGCCAACGTCATGGACGATGCGGTGCGCGCGACCCTGCGGCGCAACCTCGACCGGGAGCGGATCTGCCCGCCCCTGATTGTGCGGCCCCTGCCGGATCTCGCGGGCGGCTACCAGGTCCTGGACGGCCACCAGCGGCTGAGATCCGCGAAACCCCTCGCGGTCCCGCACGACACCCTTTACTCGAACCCGGCAGGGGGCCTTCGACGGTGCCCGTACCACCGCGCCACGATGATCGAGTGCGCGACCTGCCGAGGCGCCTAACGAGACGTTCGAATCGGAGGGGCAGTGTCTTCGCCCACCAACTGCCAGCAAAGCCGCCTCAGCCCCCTCTGGACAGGCTCCAGTCCGCATCCTGCCGGCACGCGCTGACCTTCCACCATTCGTCACCGTGCCGAAGAGGACCTCTGAGAGTGATCCCCATCCTGACGTTGTCGTCATACGCGCGACGCGAGATCCACGCGGTTCAACAGCTTCGTAGCTGCTCGCGGTGAGGGCTTGGGTTTGTTCGACGAACTAGCCGGCGCAGGTGCGCACCCATGAGGCCCCGCGACCGCGCGCGCCTCGCGCTGCTAGCATGCCGAGGCAGAGGCGCCGGGGCCACGGACCCGCCAGCCACGTACCGCACAGGGGAGAGGAACGTCCGTGCCGATTACGCGTCGCCGGCTGGGGCGCACGGGGATCGAGGTCAGTGAGCTCGGTCTCGGCACGTGGCCGCTCGCGGGCGAGGGGCCGGTGGGCAGCTACGGCGCGATCACGAGCGACGAGGCCGCTTCGATCCTCGACGCCTACGTGTCCGCGGGCGGCAACCTGATCGACACGGCGCGCGTCTACAACCGCTCCGAGCAGCAGATCGGCGAGTACCTGCGGCGCTCGGGCCAGCGGGAGCGGCTGGTCCTCTCCTCGAAGACAGCCGCCGGCCGTGTCGCCGACACGGTCGCCGAGATCGAGGCGGATCTCGAGACCTCGCTGCGAGCGCTGGGCACGGACTACCTCGACGTCTACTTCCTGCACTTCCCGCCGGCCGAGGCCGCCGTGCGGGAGGAGGCGCTCGCGATCCTGCTGCGGCTCAAGGAGCGCGGGACGATCCGAGCGATCGGTGCCTCGATCTACGGTCCGAACGTGACGGCCGAGACCCAGGCGATGTGCAGCGCCTACGTAGCGACGGGGCAGGTCGACGTGCTGCAGGTGATCTACAGCGTGCTGCGGCAGCAGAACCTGCCCGCGATCGAGGAGGCGGCGGCGCAGGACGTGGGCGTGATCGTCCGCACTGCCCTAGAGAGCGGGCTGCTGACCGGCGCCTACGCGCCACCCGATCACGTCTTCGACGAGGGCGACCACCGCGCGCGCTACGACCGCGAGAAGCTCGACTACGTGCTCGCCGCCAACGCCGAGCTGCGCGGGTTCGCGGTCGAGCCGCCCTACGCGTCGCTCGCGCAGGTCGCGACGCGCTTCTCGCTCGGCGCGCCCGGCGTGTCGAGCGTGATCATGGGCGCGCAGCATCCCGACGAGGTGGCGATGAACGTGGAGACGCTCGCGCTGCCCCCGCTCTCGGCCGACGTGATCGAGGCGATCCGCACGCGCTACGGGGCGAAGACGGAGTTCGCGAACTTCACCTGACCGTCATTGCACATCAACTGGCACGCAACAGTCTTCTACTGCTTCGGCTGCGGAGAGGGTGGCTCTGGGCACGCCGATCGTGGTTCCAGCCTCGGACAGCCCGCTATCATCGGCGCGGTCGGAGGCGCGGTCGGAGGCGCGGTCGGAGGCGCGGTCGGAGGCGCGGTCGGAGGCGCGGTCGGAGGCGCGGTCGGAGGCGCGGTCGGAGGCGCGGCCGGAGTGGGAGCAGTGCGATGCCCGAGGGCGGTCTGAACGTCGAAGGGTGTGTGTCCGTCGTTACGGGCGCAGCGAGTGGTATCGGACGCGCCATCGCGGTGGCGCTCGGCGCCCGCGACGGCCGTGTCGTACTTGCTGATGTCGACGCGGACGGCCTCGCCGAGGCGGTGGCGGCCGTCGAGGCCGCTGGCGGCCAGGCTCTGGGGCACGCGACTGACGTCAGCCTGCAGACCTCGTGGGCCTCGCTCGCTGAAGCCACGGAGCGCGAGTTCGGCCCGGCGCAGCTGCTGGTCAACAACGCGGGCGTGATGACGCGCGCCGACCTCGACGACTCGGACGACGACGACTGGACGTGGATCCTCGGCGTCAATCTCCTGGGCGTCGTCGAGGGTGTGCGCACGTTCCTGCCGCAGCTCCGCACGCACGCGCCGAACGCACACATCATGAACACCGGCTCGATGGCCGGCCTCGCTCCGCGTGTCGACGCCGGCGCCGGCGCATACAGCGCCTCGAAGGCCGCGGTCGTCGTCTACAGCGAAGTGCTGCGCCAGGAGCTGTCTGGCGAAGGCATCGGCGTGACGGTGCTCTGCCCGGGCACGGTCTCGACCCGCATCTTCGACGCCGAGCGCAACCGGCCTGCGAGCCTCGGCGAGGGGCACCGCGTGCGGGTGCCCGTGCGCGTGGCGCAGGCGATGACGGCGGACCCGGTCGCGGCGGCAGTGTTGGATGCGATCGCGACGAACGAGCCGTTCATTTTCACGCATGATGACTCGCGCGGCCGCATCGAGGCTCGCTTCGCACACATCGCCGACAGCCTCGATGCGGCGGACGTGCGCGTGGATGGTGGCGCGTGAACTTCGGGGCGTTCTTTCTCTCCGGCTCGCCAGCTTACGTCGATGATGGCGATTCGAACTTTCGCGCAGCTGTGTTCCACGCCGCGATGATCGACCAGTTGACTAACGCCAGCAGCCGGTCGTCGGGTAGGCCTTGCAGCGTCGCCGGCAGGTGCGGACGGATGTCGGCGAGGATTCGCGCCGCCACAGCGTCAATGGGGGCACCGAGGGCATCCGAGTTCATGATCTTCGTTGCGATCATCTCAGCCGTGTTGGTCGGTTTGGTTCTTGTCCTCACCGTCGGAGCAGGTTAGTGCCCGCGGGGCGGACGAGCGCCAAGGCCTATGCGCGCGGGGGCATGGAGCCGTTAGTCCTCGGCCCGCGCCCGCGGTCCTCCCAGCCCTCACGCGTAGGCCGCGAGGGGTGGAAGGAAACGGGGTGGGCGTTGCGCGTTCCACTCCTCTCCGCGTGCCGCGGGGAGCATCGAAGTGAAGTTAACCGCTCCCAATGCGCCCGCTGAATCCAGATTCGTTACGCTCAACGCATGAGGGTGCTTGCTCTGGGTCGAACTGCAGCACAGCTGTGCGACGAACTTCGCGAAGACCCGCGAGTCACAGAGGCCGTCGCTGGCAGCCATGCCGAAGGAGGGTCGCGTAGCGAGGTGGGCGAGCCGACCTTCGATCTCGTCCTGCATGATTGTGACGATTGGCATCAGGACTCCCAGACGGGCCTCCCCCAGGTAGGGGAGCGGTTCCTCACGGAGGTGTCCGAAAACGGAGGAGTCCACGTGAGCCTCGTCCGGCATGGGAAGGATCACAAAGGCGTTGGGCATCTAAGGGCGATCTCGCGCGATCAATCGGGCGTAGCTGAGGCTGTCGCATGGAGTGGCGTGGGCGGAGCGCCACGAGGGCCAAGAGGTCAGCCGGTCGGTTGTCGGGGCGGAGTAGCCGCCTCTCACAGGGCAGCGGCGCTACGCGGCCGCCACGGCGGCAGACCAGCCTCTTTGCCGGGGGTTGCCGTTCGCTGGCCAGGAGGACGGCCGCGCCCGGCGATAGAGCTTCTTGAGGTTGTGGGTGGCGGCGATCAGCTTCCATTCGCTGGCGCACGAGGCGATCCCGCGCCGCATGAACCGGCGGATGCCGCGGTTCTCCTTGACGTCGCCGAAGACGGGTTCGATCATCCAGCGCCGCTGCTCGTAGAGACGCCGGCCACGCTGCGTCGCCAGCTTGCGATCCATCCGTTCACGGACGGAGAGCCCGGCAGGGATGCGCCCGCGCGGCGGCGCCGCGCCGACGCGCCGGTTGCGGTCGCTGCGGGTCGCGAGCAGCAGCTCCGGACCTGCGCTCCCCGCCTGCCGCACGTTCGCCTCGGAGTAGTAGCCGGCATCAGCCAGCAGCACGCGCGCCGGCCCGCAGTGTGCGGCCTGCAGGTTGCGGTGCATCACCTCGATCATCGGTTGCAGCTCGTGCATGTCGGTCGCCTGTCGGCTCTCCTCGGCCGCGACGATGATCTGGTCGCGGGTCGTCACCGCCTGCACGTTGTAGCCTTGGAAGTAGCCGTGATAGTCGCGCACCACGCGGCTGTCCGGGTCGGTGACGTTCACCTTCGCACCCTGCTCGGGCTGCGGCGGCTTCGGGCGGCGCCCGCGCCGGTCCTTCTCCGCGCGGCTCCTGAGGCGTTGCTCGTAGTCCTCCTGCCGCTCCCGCTCTCGGGCCGCCAGTCGCTCCCGCGCCTCGTGCAACCGCTGCAGGCGCTCCTCGCGGTCCCTGAATCCCGGAGGCAACTCGTCGCCCCGCGCGTCGCCGAAGCGCGCGTTCTCCTCGGCGTCCACCCGCTCCGCTTCGTCGAGGATGCGCCGCACCTCGGCCTCCAGGTCCGCATCCGTGCGGTTGCGCTCACGGCTGGCGTTGGCGTGCAGCTTGGTCCCGTCGAGCGCGACCACCCCGACCCGCACCAGACCAGCCTCGGCGCACAGCCTGAGCACCTCGGCGAACAGTCCCGAGAGCGCCTCCTCGTGCTGCTGGCGGAAACGGCAGATCGTCGCGTGGTCGGGGTGCTGGTTCGCGGTCAGCACCCGGAGGGCGATGTCCTCCCGGCAGCGCCGTTCGATCTGGCGGCTCGAGCGCTCGCCCTCGCAGTAGGCGTAGAGCACGAGCGCGACCATCATCGACGGCTCGTACGCCTTCCGCCCCCAACCGTCCTCGCGGTAGCGCTCGTAGAACGCGGTGAGGTCCAACTGGCTGACCGCATCGAGCACGAACCACGCGAGGTGGTCCCCGGGCAGCCAGTCGCGGAGGCTGGCGGGCATCAGGTATTGCTGGTCACGGTCGCACGGCAAGAAACGCTGGGTCACGGCGGCACCTCGGAATCACTCCGCCCCCGCCGCCATGCTCATCGTATAGCGATGTCCCCCTCTTCGTGGGTTTGTGCGACAGCCTCAGCCACCCCTGTGATCGTCGGGGCAGACGGCCCCGCTGGCATCCATCTTGAACCGTTCCTCGACTCGTATGGCGATCTGTTCGGGCGTCAGGTACTTGGAATTCACTCGGGATACTCGCCGCCTGTCGGCGAGGGGCCTAGCCCGTTGTACGACCGCCCCGCCCTCGGGTTGGCTGTCAACCAATACGATGACGTGGTCATTACGTCGGGCGACGAGTCCTTTGCCGTAATCGCGCTCGCGCGGCCCTACGGTGACGCCGACGAGGAGGCGGTACGGCTGCTCTCAGCGTTCACTACGCGCGCAATACCAGCGCTACACCCTGAGCTTCTGCATGGCCTCGGGACGTCGGACGCGGTGGAATCGCTGCGAGGCGAACTTGCTGAGGAGATTCGGCGACATCGCGAGGTCACGGACGAGATCGAAGAGCGTCTCCGAGTAGAGGAGGCCTTCGTTGCTCGACACAGCCCGCTGGCTTACACACAAGACGAGATGCTGAAACTAGCAGTGAAAGGAGCGCTTCAGGAGGTCTTTGGGCTGGAGGTCGTTGATCTCGACGAGGCGTTCACCGAGGAGAAGCTGGCCGACCTCTACGTCCCAGAAGCAAAGACGGTGATTGAGACCCGCGGCTCGCGAAGACGTAACGCGCAAAGGGGGGACGTGGAAGGCATCGGCCTCCATTCTGAGCAGCTCGTTGCAGCGGCGTACGACGTATCGAGGCGCGTACTCGTCTTCAACGGGCAGCTTTCAATTCCCGCCAGCGCGCGGGCGGCCCAGCCGTTCGCTCCGGCCGTCGTGACCGAGGCTCTGGTCAGGAGTGTTTCGTTAACCACGGGTACGGAACTTCTCGGCTGGGTGATTGCAGCTGGCGCGGGAGACTTCACGCGGGATGATCTGCTGAGAAAGTGGTCCCAGGCAGGCATGTCCAGCTCCGCGTAACACCGACCGATGGCCTGACGATGGCTCGCACGGCGCCCCGCTTGTGTCGGGCGCCACTCCCCTCACGCCCTCACGCGTAGGCCCCCCGGTGGGGGTGGGGGTGGGGGTGGGGGTGGGGGTTGCTAGTTCGACCCCTCGATGAAACGGGGTGGCGCACTCCTCCCCTCGCCCGCTCGCGCGTAGGCCCCCGGTGGGGGTGCAGGTCGCTAGTCGACCCCTTGATGGATCGGGGTGTGCAGATGGCCGCGCGACGCGCAGTCGCGCGATCGTCAGAGCTCGCGAAGAGAGACGCGGGTCCCTAGTCGAACTGGGCGATCACCTCTTCTTCGAAGCGCTGGAAGTCCTCGACGGTGTTGGGCAGGCGGCCGAACATCACCTCGTCCACGCCCTCAGCGGCGAACTCGCCGAGGCGCTGCGCGATGTAGTCAGCGCTGCCAGCGACCGTCTTCGGGCCGATCAGCTCGATGAACTCGTCCGCCTCGGCCTGGTCGTTGGTCAGCTTCGTGGGCACTAGCATCGTGATGCGGATCTCGTCCGGATCGCGCCCGACGCGCTCGCAGTGCCGCTCGAGGATCTCTCGCTTCTCCCGCAGCAACTCCACCGACATCCCGCGACGCGCGAAGCCGTCGAGGTTGAACACGTCGCCGTACATGGCGAGCGTGCGCAGCGTCCGCTTCGGTCCGGTGCCACCGATCATCAGCGGGATCGGCGCGTCGAAGCTCCGGGGCGACAGCGGCGCCTCGTCGAGCTGGTAATACTGGCCCTCGAAGGTGACCGGGCCGTCGGCGGTGAACAGCTGGCGGATCAGCGCTGCCGCCTCCTCGAGGCGGTCCGAACGCTCGCGCATCGATGGGAACACCCAGCCGTACGCCTCGTGCTCGCGCCGGAACCAGCCCGCGCCGATAGCGAGCGTGAAGCGGCCGTGCGAGATCTGGTCGATGTTCGCGGCCATCTTCGCGACGAGCGCTGGATTGCGGTAGGTGTTGCCGAGCACGAGATGCCCGAGGCGCAGTCGCTCTGTGATCGCCGCGGAGGCGGCGATGGCCGTGTAGCCCTCATACGCAGTCAGCGGCTCATCGCTCCTCGGAGCGTTCGGGGGCACGAAAGCGTGCGGATTGATCTGCTCGTACGAGCCGCCTTTCGGGGGCACGAAGTGGTCGGCGTGGTAGAGGCTGTGCCAGCGCCCCGCCTCCATCGTCTCCACCACCGCGCGGATGTCGTCCCATGTCGTTGAGGTAGCAACTGACCTGCGCGCCAAACTTCATCACGTCACCCCCCGGACAACAACGATCCGATGGCCATGAGCACCGACCCGCCCCCGAGCGAGACCGTTACCTGCGCCGCCCGCATGTGCTCCGGGAGCGTCGCGCTCATCAGGTTGCGCGTGCGGGGCTCGCGACAGCTCGCACATGGACCTGCCGGGCCTTGGGCCACACGCGTGACGGCCGCGTCAGTCCCCGCTGGGGTCGGTCGCGTACAAGACCTGGGCGGCCACGATCGCGTCGCGCTGCGGCACGGCCTCCCGGAACGCGGGATCCGCCGCCAAGTCGAGGACCGCCTAGCGGGTCGGATACTGGATCAGGACCATCCGATCCCACGTGCCACCCACATCCCCAACGAGCAACTCCGCGATGCTACCAGCATACACAGAAGCGGGGCGGGGCCTCTCTCCCCTCGCCCCCTCACGCGTAGGCCCCCCGGTGGGGGTGCAGGTTGCTAGTTTGCCCTGCAACAGAAGCGGGGTGGGCCCCCTGCCCTCTATGTGGGACTCCGGGCCGGCTCCCCGGGCGCCGCCGCTTGGCCTCGCAAAGCCTGGCCACGGCGGTGGCCGCGCCGACCAGGCTCGCCTGTTGTATGCCAGCCGCCCCGCCGGGTCGTCAGGCGCCGCGCCGGGATGGCCGAGGCCGTACAGCACGCCGCCGGCGGCTACCCCGGTTGGGTCGGAGGCCGGCAGCCTTTCCCCGCCGCGCTTCATCACCGCGTCGACGAGTCCAAGGTGCGGGTGGATCTGCCGCAGCCGATCGCTGGCCAATACCCGTCGCGCCGCGGGCGACTTCTGCAGCGGGGCAAGCACGATGTCGAGGCGCCCAGCAGCCGGTCGACGAGGTCCCAGGCGCCCGGCGCCTCGAAGCTGAGCGCCAGGCTGCGCTTGCCCGCATTGTGCAGCAGGTGGCGCAGACTGCTGTCGATGTCCGCACGACCGGCCAGGTGAGGACCGGCGATTCGCAATCCGTCGCCGCCCGCCGCCTCAACGCGAACCACGTCCGCACCTAGGTCGGCCAGGAGGCGGCCCGCCAGACCCAGACACTCGTCGCTGAGGTCGACGACGACTGATCCGGTCAGCGGCAGCGCGGACATCGCCACTAGGCGTCCGCGGGTTCGAATGGATGCAGCCGGTAGAGATCCGACATGCGGTGGCCGATCAGTTGCATGCGCAGGTCATCGTCAAGCGCGGGAAGGAAGGAGCGGTTGAGCGACTCCTTGAGGACGCCGAGGTAGCCGTGACGGGTGCGGCCGATCTCGGCGAGGCGCTCCGCCAGCGCGCTCACCTCTTCCTCGAGCGCGCCCGGCGCCGCGACTTTCGTGATCAGGCCCAGGTCCGCGGCTTCCTGCGCCGAGGTAAAGCCGTCGTCGACGATCAGCCGCCAGGCGTGCTTCAGCCCCACATACTTGGGCAGGAAGGCCGTTGCGCCGATTACCAGTTGTAGTTGGGAGTCGGGGTCGGCGATCGCGAAGTCGGAGGCGAGGATGAGGTCGAAGCCGGACCCCATGCAGTAGCCGTGCACCTCCGCGATCACGGGTTGAGGGATACGCCGCAACAGGGGTTGCAGCTGGAAGTAGGGATGCCGTCCCAGATTGAACGGCGCGATGTGCGCTGCGTGGTAGGGGTTCTCCCACGGGACGTCCGGGATGCGGCCGCCCTCCGTCGTGTCGTCGCCCGAGCAGAACGACTTCCCAGTGCCGCCCAGGATCAGAACCTGGACAGTCGGGTCGCGACCCACGCGCGTCACGACATCGATCATCTCGTCGCCGACCTCCGTGTTGATCGCGTTGTGCCGTTCCGGCCGATTGATCGTGAGCCGCGTGATCGGCCCGTCCTCGATGATGAGTTCCTTGGTCACGGCGGACCTCCGGTCTCGTGCGCCGCGCGTGGATTCCCACGCGCCCTCATCGCGAATCCTAGGCCACTGGTTCAGCGAGGGGAGCGGTTGGGGCTATCGCCACCTGATTCTGCGCCCGACCTGATCCCCCGCGGGGGGCTCACGATGGCCCGAGCTGGTGGCCGGACGTGGGTCCGGCGGCGCCGCGCGCCCTCAGGAGTGAACAGCGCGCTCCCGCGGGGCGGGGCGCTATTGCAGCACGCCCGCGATGGCAAGCTCGCCGATCTCGTCGTCGGAGTAGCCCAGCACGTCGCGCAGGATTTCGTGGGTGTCCTCGCCGATGAGGCGGCTGCGGCGGAGGTTGCAGGGGGCGTCGGAGAGACGGAAGGAGTGGCGCGCGGCGCGATACGTGCCGAAGGCGGGGTGGGCGAGCTCCTGCCAGAAGCCACGATGCTTGAGCTGGGGGTCGCGCTCCATCAGGTCGCTGCCGCGCTGTACGGCCCCCGCGGGGACGGCGGCGGCCTGGAGCTGGTCCATCACCGCATCGGGAGCGCGCTCGCGGGTCCACGTCTCCACGTGCGCGTCCAGTTCGTCCTCGTGCTGCTTGCGGGCGGCGAGGGTGGCGAAGCGGGCGTCGTGGGCCCAGGCGGGGTCGCCGATGGCGGTGCGGAAGGCGTCCCATTCGTCGTCGGTCGTGACGGCGATGGCGCACCAACGGTCGTCATTGCACGGGTAGGCGCCATGTGGGGCGGCGTGGGGCTGCCGGTTGCCTTGCCGCGTGGCGACGCGGCCGTTGACTCCATAGTCGAGAAGGGAGGGAGCGAGCCAGTGGAGGGAGGTCTCGTACTGGGAGACGTCGAAGAACTGTCCTTTGCCGGTGCGACGACGATAGTCGAGGGCGGCCAGGAGCAGACAGACGTTGAAACGCGGCGCGATGAAGTCCGTGTAGGCACTGAGATAGCCCGGCTCGGCGTCGGGCCAGCCGGCGAGTTCGCTGAAGCCGGCCAGGGCAACGTAGTGACCGCCTCCGCCCTTGCTCGCCTTGTGCGGTCCGTCCTGCCCTTGCCCGCAGCAACTGAGCACGATGACCTCGGGGTTAATGGCGCGCAGAGCGTCGTAGCCGAGGCCGAGGCGCTCCATCGTGCCGGCGGCGAAGTTGTCCACGACGATGTCCGCCCACGCGACGAGGCGCTTGGCGACGGCCAGCCCCTCGGCCCGGGTGATGTCGATCATGAGCGCGCGCTGATTGGTGCGGACCTGGGCGTAGTCACCGCAGCGCTCGGCGTCGGCTATCCCGTCCTTGTGGGGGCCGATGAGGCGCAACGAGTCCACGCGCGTGCTGCTCTCGACGTGGATGACGTCGGCGCCGTAGTCGGCCAAGGGCTGCGACGTCATCGGCCCAACGACCATCCAACTGAAATCGGCGACCTTGACGCCGGCGAGCGGCAGCGCCGCGGCGGCGCCCCCGGCGACATTGGAGTTACGGGCGGGCGGGGCAGCGGCGAGGGCGTTCTCGAGCTCGGCGAGGACCTCGTCTTGATGCTCGCCGAGGAAGGGGGCGCGGCGTCGCAGCGTGGGTGGAGCCTGTGTCGCTTTGGCGAACGGGCCGGGGTAGCGGATGGTACGGCGCCACTGCTCGTGCTCCAGGTCGCGCCAGAAGTCGCGGGCGGCGAGCTGGACGTCGCCCAAGGTCTCGTCGGCACTGGCGCTGGGGTAGAGATTAAAGCCGTAGTCGTTGGCGGCCGCGTAGAGCTCCGCCTTGGCGAACTTGGCGAGGATCGCGGCGGTTCGCTCACGGTAGGCATCCCAGTGCGAAGGGGGCAGGGCGCCGGGATCGGGCGGCTCCCAGTCCAGCGCGAGCAGGGCGTCCGCCTCGCCGGTCGATTCGAGCCAGGCGATGAAGCCCGCGTTGCGCTCAAGGGACAAGGGGCCCAGGTAGAAGGTGTAGACGACGTAGCCGTCGCGGCAGCGCCAGGTCCAGGGCAGCCTGGAGACGCTGGGCCGCTCCGCGCGGCCGATGTCGCGACCGAGCATGTCCCAAGTGGCCGTGATCTGAAAGGTCGTACGGGCGACGGCGTCGCGGATTGCTACGTCGACGTGCTGGCCGCGGCCCGTCCCTTGCCGCTGCGCGAGCGCCAGCAGGGCGGCGATGGCGGCGTCGCCGCACGCGCTGAAGCGCGACTGGGCGTCGTCGCTGAGGTGGGCGGGCGGGCACTCCGGCTGCCCCGCGACCGACATCAGGCCGCTCATCGCCCAGGTGACGATGTCGGGCCCTTTGTAGGTGGCGTACGGGCCGTCCTGCCCGAACGGCGTGATCGAGACGAGCACCAGCCCTGGGTTGAGCTCCGCCAGCCGCTCGTAGCTGAGGCCGAGCCGGTCCATCTCCCCCGGCGCGGAGGACTCCAGGACGACGTCGGCCGTCGTCGCGAGGCGCTCGAAGCGGGCGCGGCCGGCCGGGGACTCCAGATCGAGAACGACGCCGCGCTTATTGGCGTTGTAGGCGAGCCAGTACAGCCCCTTCTCGGGGTCGGGGTCGTCGTCGACGAAGGGCGGCCGGCGGCGGGCAGGGTCGCCGCCGGGCGGCTCGACCTTGATCACATCCGCGCCGAGGTCGGCGAGGAGCTTGCCGCAGGGCTGTCCCGTCTCGCTCGTCAGGTCCAGCACGCGGTACGGCGCGAGCATGCCGTCGTTCTCGTGCATCACCCGTTCCTGGATTGGCGCGACGGTCGCGCGCCCCTGATCGATCCACGCCCCGTGTCTTCCGGGGCGCTCGCCTGCGAGACATCCCGACGGAACACTATGTTGTCATAGTAATGATGGGAATGGGGAGCACCTGTTGGACCGAGTCCTGAGTCGCTCCAATCTGATGGGCGACTGGCACCGCGACGAATTGGACCCGCAACTGCGGAATCTGCGCTAGGCACTGTCGCCCTCCGGCGTCGGAAGACACGGATCCCGTCGCCCAACTCTAATTCTTGGGCCGCCCAGGCGGTCAGTTTCTGCGAACCACAGAGAGGAATCGGGTTCCTGCAGCCCGCAGCGGGCTACTACGGGCCGCCAACGAGCGAGCGTTACCGCAAGCTCTGAAGCCGCCGCCTGCCACGACAGCGGCGCCCCAGTCGTGCGGCGCACGGCCAAGTCATCCGGACCACCATCGTCACCGTCGGCGGTGATGGGAGGGCCCCCATTTTGGGGGTGCGTAGCGAGGAGATTCAAAACTCGTGCCTGACCTCACACCCAAGCAGCAGCGCTTCGTCGAAGCATCAGCGAGCACGGACAGCGCCACCGAGGCGGCGCGTCGGGCCGGCTACAGCCCCACCCGGGCGAACGTCACGGCCTCGGAGCTGATGGCGAAGCCGCACGTGCGGGAGGCCGTGGAGCGGCGGCGTTCCGAAGTGCTAGTAGCGGCCGGCTACGACCCCGAACAGAGCGTCAGACGACTGATGGCGATCGCCACTGATGAGACGAACTACCCGCGCGACCGTGTGCGGGCGGAGGAGCTGCTGCTGAAGCTGGCTCGGATGTTTGACGACGACTCCGAGGAGCAGTACCTGCACCTCGACATGAGCGTGGAGCGCCTGCTCGCGCTCGAGGCGGCGCTCATGGCTGACATCGAGCCCGATCCATAACGCTTGAAGTACGCAGCTCGCCCGGCCGGTGGAAAGCGGGTGTGAGGTGGGGGTGCCTGCTGGAGTGAAGTGCTCCGCGGCCTCGCGGATCCTCGTCGCGGAGCCGATCTTCGAGGCGCTGCGCGACCGCCTCGTCGCCGCCGCGCGCAGCCTCCGCGTCGGGCCCGCCGACGCGCCCGACACCCGGATCAACCCGGTCATCGACCGCGAGGCGCACGAGCGTCTGCGCCGCGACGCCGACACCGCCCGCGCCGAGTGCGAGGTGCTGCTCGACACGTTCGAGACACCGGCGGACGACCTGACCGCCGGCCCGCTGATCGTGCAGCTCCCCGCCGATCGCGCCCTCGAGGCGCGCACGACGACCGAGGAGCTGTTCGGCCCGATCGTCGCCCTGATCCCCTTCAGGACTGCCGCAGAGGCGTACGCGGTGACCAACGGCACGGCGTACGGGCTGACGGTGGGCGTCTTCTCGCGCAGCCCGCTCACCATCGCCGAGGCAACGCGCGCCCTCCAGGCGGGGAACGTCTATGTCAACCGCAGGACGACGGGCGCGCGCGTCGGCGTCGAGCCCTTCGGGGGTATGCGCATGTCCGGCACGGGGCCGAAGGCGGGCGGTCTCGACTACCTCTGGGCCTTCGTCCGCCGAACCGACGCGCCGCCCGACGACGACGCGGAGCGAGCAGCCGCCGAGGCGGAAGCCCCCTCGCTACCGCCGCCGCTCGACCTCCCCGATCGGGGCTGGGACGCGCCGCTCGAGCAACGGCTCGCTGCGGTCGAGAGCGCGGCCGTGCTGCTCGGCGAGCGTGGCGAGCACGCGACCGCGGACGCGCTGCTCGCGACGGCGCAGGCGGCGCGCCGCGAGCTGGGACGGCCGCAGCGCACGGTGCCTGCGGCCGGGCAACGCACGGAGCTGCGCTACGACACGCCTCGCGGGCTCGGCCTCCTCTGCGCGCGGGGCGACGACGCCCCATGGTGGCTCGCCGCCGCGCTGCTCGCCGGCAACGCCGTCGCGCTCTTCGACTCGCCGGGGCTCGCCCCGGTCGTGGAGGCGCTGCACGAGGCGGGCGTGCCCGACGAGGCGCTGCGCGGCAGCGCGGGCGACATCGAGGCGATGCTCGGCCACGCGCGCCGGCCGGAGATCGCGTTCGCCGCGACCGACGGCGGGCCGGCCCGCGCGCGCTCTCTCTACCGTCTGCTCGGTCCGACGCTGCCCGGCCAACGCTCGCTCAAGGCGTTGCTATCGACGCTCGACGGTCCGCAAGCCGGCGAGCCGGGCTTCCTCCGCCGCTTCGCTTGGCCGAAGGTCGCCGCCGTGCGCACCCTGCGCCACGGGGCTGACCTGGAGCTGGACGCGGTGGCCCGCTGACCATCGAGGACGGGCCGGCTCCGGTTGCCGCGGGCACCGGGCACGGGTGGCTGGATTGTCGTGCCGGACGGCCGCGTGCCGGGCGGTCAGCTCAGTTGGTACGAGCGCTCACTTCACACGCGAGAGGTCACTGGTTCGAGTCCACAAAGCGCGGAAAGCCGTGAGCGCTGGCGTGAGCGAGCTCGACATCCAGGGTGTTTGGGAGGAGTACCGCGCGCAGTAGGGTCTCGATGTTGAACCGCCCCGGGTTTAATGGAGACTTGGTTCATTGAGTCCCGGCGGGGGCCGGGACGGACTCACAATACTGACTGGCTTCGTACTCGGCGGGTGGCACGTAGCCGATGGCGCTGCTGAGCCGGCGGTGATGGCTGCGTCAGATCTGAGGGCTCGAACTGTGAGGTTTAGCCTCGTCTGAGCATGGACGAGGAGACATCGGTGAACTGTCCGCACTGTGCATCCGCCGCCACGACCAGACGCCAGGCGCGCACGACGCTCGGCTACCGGCGGTTCAACTGCCGCTCGTGCAAGCGTCGCTTCAACGAGCGAACCGGCACGCCGTTCAACCATCTTCAGGTCCCGACCGACGTGGTGCTCCTCGCGGTGCTGTGGCGTCTGCGCTACAAGCTGAGTTTCCGCGACGTGGCAGAGATGCTCCTCCAGCGCGGTGTTGAGGTCACGCACGAGACCATCCGGGAGTGGGAGTTTCGATTCGCCCCACTGCTCGCCGGCCAGCTCCGCGCCAAGCGACGAGCCCGAGCCGGCGAGTCCTGGTACCTCGACGAGACGTACGTGAAGGTCGCTGGGCGCTGGTGCTACCTCTACCGAGCGATCGACGGCGACGGAGAACTGATCGATTCGATGCTGAGCGAGCGTCGAGACAAGCATGCCGCGCGGAGGTTCTTGCGGAGACTGGTCGAGATCACCGAACGCAAGCCCGCACGGATCACGACCGACCTGCACCCCGCTTACCGACGGGCGATCCGCTGGATCATCGGCCGCAAGGCTTGGCATCGCACGACGCAGTACCTCAACAACTACACCGAACAGAGTCACCGAGCGGTGAAGCAGCGCTACTACCCGATGCAGGGCTTCGGGAGCTTCGAGTCCGCGTCGCGCTTCTGTAGCGCGTTCGATGAGCTGCGACAGTACTTCCGCGTCCGCCGCCGCGGTGGCGCCCATGTCGCGTTGACAGAGCAGCGACGGCTCTTCCTCACACGCTGGCACTCGCTGATCAGCGAACTGGCTGCAGCATAGACCACCAGCGACGTCGCCTTGTGGCGCCTAAGGGTCGACGCGCCCTGAGATCTGACACTGCCGGCTAGATGCGTCCTCGCAGACTTACGGTCGAAGGTCTCCGCAGCTTCCGCGGCCGCGTAGAGGTGGACTTCGGCGATCGTGACTTGATAGCGATCGTTGGAGACACAGGGGCCGGGAAATCATCGCTCCTGGAAGCGATTACTTACGCCATATACGGAGGGGCGACGTGGACCGCCCGCCATGGAGATCTAATCTCCGACACCGTCGATGACATGCTGGTGGAGCTCGTTTTCGACGCCGACGGCAAAACCTACTCGGTGCGGAGAACCGCTTCGAGGCGGTCCAGGCCATCGACGGCACAGTTGCAATGCATTACCGATGGCACCGCTATCGACGATGTGCGGCCGGTGAACGACGCGCTGCTCAAACTGATCGCCCTAGACCGAGAGGCCTTCCTCAAGACGGTGATTCTTCCGCAAGGGAAGTTCGCGGAGCTCCTCCACGCCGCTCCCGGAGAGCGGAACGAAGTCCTGAAGAACATCTTCCGAGTCGATGCCCTCGAGAGCGTGCGCGTTCATGCGAAGACCATCCACGATCGGGTCTCGCCGAAGGTGGAGGGGCTCAGAGAAAAGCGAGCTACATATCCCGAGAGTCCTTCGGCTGCATTGGAGCAGACTCGGTCCGATGCTCGGCGGGCAACGACCGCAGCAGGCACTCTTAAGAAGCTCCGCGGTGCCGCTGAGAAGCACTCGAGAAGGAGTCGCGAAGCCGGGACGGCCGCCGAGACCGTCCGGCACGCGGTCAACCGACTCGATCCGACCGCACTCACGGAGCTTCGTCGAGAGCTCAAAAGGCTGGCCAAGCGCTCCACCCGTTTAATGGAAATGCTCGAGCAACGGACCAATCGGGAGCACGCCGCCCAGGAAGCCGTCGCCGAACTTGAGCGAGCCCGACATGCAGCGACTGAGGATGGACTAGACACAGCGGAACTCGCGAGCGCGGGCGCGACGCTGGCACAGATCTCTACGGGGCTGAAGGCGGCTCGTTCGGCACTCGTCGAGCTCCGGGCGGGTGAGGACGCGGTCCTTGACTTGCGCGAGCTGATGGCCCCTGGCCATCGAGAAGCTGAGCAGGCGGAGCGCGTCATGGAGGACGCCCAGCGGGCACTCAACGAGGCGGCAGATGCCCGTGAAGATGCTGAGGGTCTGCAGACGAGAGCAGAGGAGATGCTGGCAGATGCTCGCCAGAATGACGCTCTGCAGTTGGCTGCACAGGAGACCGTAGACAAGGAGAAGGCTCGCCTAGCCACAGCCACTGACGGCCAGGAGAAGTCGGCCGCTTCGCTCGAGCGCGCTACTGGAACGTCATCGGCGCGTCGCGGACAAGGTCAGGGACCTCGAACGTCGCCACGCGGCCGCTCATGCGGCCGAGGAGGTTCATGCCGGCGATCCTTGTCCGATCTGCCTCCGCGAGTTACCTGCTGCCTTCACTCCGCCGCACGCGCCCAGTCTTGAGGCAGCGCAATCAAAGACCAACGAGGCGAGTGAACGACTAGCTCGAGCCCAAGAAGCGTCCGGGAAGGCCGGGGAAGCGGCGAACTCTGCAAAGGCGGCACTTGCGGCTAGTGAGCGCGAACTTAGCGCGCGGAAAGTGAGCGCCGAGAAGTCGGTCGGCGCGCTTAGCGTTCTCCCCGGGATTGACGAGCCGACTCTTGAGCAGACGGATGAGACACTTTTGGCGGTAGTTTTGCAGCGACGGCGGCTCGCGCTGGCCACGGAAAGGACCCTGTCTGAAGAACTTGATCGGGTGACTCAGGCGGGCAGCGTTGCGGCCGAAGAGGAACGCATGCTGGCTCAGCGTATCGAGACGGAGGAACAGCGGATCGCGGACCTCGCAGACGGGGTTCGGGCTCAGCTAGATCGACTCTCGGAGGCCGCGGCTGACGTGCCCAAACCGCTGCGACCGAAGCTTCCGGACTTCGATCGTTTGGCGAAGCTTCGGCCCGAAGAGATGTCCACCGGCCCCACTCAGAGGCTCGCTCAGGAGGCGAAAGCCCGCTTGGCGAAGCTCGGTAGAACCGGCAAACAACTGGAGCGAGCGCGTCTTAAGGTCGAACGGGCTCGCGGTGCAAGGGTTGCGCTCGAGGAGCGCGTGACGAACGAAGTTGCGCTGCCCGCCACATCGAATCGCGCCGAACTCCTCCGCGCCGGCGATCGTCTCTCTGAGGTTGCATCCAGCCTCGACCGGTCCTTCGAACCGCCTGCGATCGACGACGATGCCTCTATAGCTGCTCTTCTACAGGCGACCCGCGACTTGACTGCCAGTCAGGCGCAGCTCTTGCGACGCGCGGAGAAGCTCGTGAAAGCGCAGACGGGGCTCGCCGACCGAGAGGCCGAGATTCTTGCCTCGGTGCTGGAGCAAGCCGGGGCAACCGATGTTGAGACGGTTCAGGGGTTGGCCGTGGAGGCTGAAGTCGCCGCGAGCACCGCGAAGACCGCGCTGGAGAGTGCGAAGGAGGGCGCCCGGCGGGCAAAATCCCTTGACGATCAGCTCTCCGTCGGCAGTGAGCTGGTCGACGATCTGGCAAGGCTGATGGCTCTGCTGACGAATTCGCAGTTCATCGGCGAGCTTCTTACTCGACGCTCACAGGCGTTGCTGGGGGTCGCGAGCCAGCGACTGGACGAGATGACTGGGAGCCGCTACGCGTTCACCGCAGATTTTGAAATCCTCGACCAGCTCACCGGCCAACCCCGAGACGCCAAAACACTCTCGGGTGGCGAGGGTTTTCTTGCGTCACTCGCCCTGGCGCTGGGAATGGTGGAACTCGCCGCACGCGCCGGCGGCAGACTCGACGCGCTCTTCCTCGATGAGGGCTTCGGCGCGCTGGACACCGACAACCTCAACGCTGCCATCGATGCGCTCGAAGAGACTGCTCAAGAGGGGCGAATGGTGGCCGTGATCAGCCACGTGAAGGCGGTCGCGGACCGGATCAGCGACGTGATGGTTGTGGTCGATCAGGCAGAAGGATCGCGTGTCTTCTGGTTGGACGATTCGGAGCGCGGTGGGCTCAGTGAGCAAGACGTGGTAGCGGCGCTTGCAGGGCTCCTAGACTAGGCCAACCGCGGGTTCCTCCACGCTGCGCCACAGCCAAAACCCGAATCACTAAGGGCTGATGATGATGATGTCTGACGAGGAGCCGCTTTGAGTTCCTGCGGACCCAGGTGCTGTCAGCCCGAAACGTGCGAGAGGGCTGGCTCGTCGACTTCTGTTACACCGCCTCAACTACCAGCGTCATCGGCACGCTCAGGCGCGAGGGTCTCGACCATGTCATCGCCGTCAACGAACGGCATCTGAGGCGGGTGCTTGGTGAGTACGTCCAGCACTACAACGCGATGCGGCCGCATCGGTCATTGGCGCTCGACTCTCCGGAGGGACGCAAGCCGGTGCAGCGGATGCCGAGCCAGCGAGTCGACAGCAAGCCGGTGCTAGGAGGTTTGCATCATGAGTATCGGTGGGCCGCATGAGGTTTTGCCGTCCCACGACCAGAGCAGGCGGTCGTTGCCGCTCAGGCTGCGCCGGGCTGTCCGCCCACGCTCATACACCATCAGCTGGTGGCGGAGCGCGATGTTCTCCATGAGCATATCGATGCGTGCCTGAAGGCGCGGTCGCATTCGGGTCCGCCAGCGATCGTCGGAGCTCGGCACGGGCGCATTCTAGAGGCGGATGGAATATTGGCGCCCCACGCCCCGTTCGAGCAACGCGGATAGGATTTCGCCACCCACCGGCCCGTGCGTTAGCGGGAGTAGGTCGTCGCGGGAGAAAGCATCGGTGTTACAAGAGTCAGGTAGCCTGAGCAGCGGACCGCGGCCCAAGTTCTACGGAGAGTCGCGACATCCTCCACAATCGCGGCTGGAATTGCGAGTCACCTAACCGACCGGTCGCTGCGGACCCGAGCCTCAACTTCTTCGCGCCAGGCGGCTAAGGCTTGCACATCGGCGTCGATGTCATCGATCTCTGGAGGTGGAACGCGGCTCGCGCCAGCCTGATCATGTTCGAATGCGGAGTACTTCGTCATGAGCTGATCGACGAACCCGACATCCTGCTCCGTTATTACCCTCAGCTCGCGGACGTTATTTGAACGGATAGGCCGCTGGTACCGGCTGCGTCAGATCTGAGGGCTCGAACTGTGAGGGTTAGCCTCGTCTGAGCATGGACGAGGAGACATCGGTGAACTGTCCGCACTGTGCATCCGCCGCCACGACCAGACGCCAGGCGCGCACGACGCTCGGCTACCGGCGGTTCAACTGCCGCTCGTGCAAGCGTCGCTTCAACGAGCGAACCGGCACGCCGTTCAACCATCTTCAGGTCCCGACCGACGTGGTGCTCCTCGCGGTGCTGTGGCGTCTGCGCTACAAGCTGAGTTTCCGCGACGTGGCAGAGATGCTCCTCCAGCGCGGTGTTGAGGTCACGCACGAGACCATCCGGGAGTGGGAGTTTCGATTCGCCCCACTGCTCGCCGGCCAGCTCCGCGCCAAGCGACGAGCCCGAGCCGGCGAGTCCTGGTACCTCGACGAGACGTACGTGAAGGTCGCTGGGCGCTGGTGCTACCTCTACCGAGCGATCGACGGCGACGGAGAACTGATCGATTCGATGCTGAGCGAGCGTCGAGACAAGCATGCCGCGCGGAGGTTCTTGCGGAGACTGGTCGAGATCACCGAACGCAAGCCCGCACGGATCACGACCGACCTGCACCCCGCTTACCGACGGGCGATCCGCTGGATCATCGGCCGCAAGGCTTGGCATCGCACGACGCAGTACCTCAACAATTACACCGAGCAGAGTCACCGAGCGGTGAAGCAGCGCTACTACCCGATGCAGGGCTTCGGGAGCTTCGAGTCCGCGTCGCGCTTCTGTAGCGCGTTCGATGAGCTGCGACAGTACTTCCGCGTCCGCCGCCGCGGTGGCGCCCATGTCGCGTTGACAGAGCAGCGACGGCTCTTCCTCACACGCTGGCACTCGCTGATCAGCGAACTGGCTGCAGCATAGACCACCAGCGACGTCGCCTTGTGGCGCCTAAGGGTCGACGCGCCCTGAGATCTGACACTGCCGGTTACGACCATCGCTAACTAGCGGCGCATGGCGCGGTGAACCGCGCCGATGTTTACGCCCCCTGTATATTTCCTCTCGATGAGAGAGGACAAGCACGATGGGACTGCTTGATCGCATCTTCGGCCGCTCGAAGAAGACGGAAGTCGCCGAGGCACCAGCGCCGACCAGGTGCCCACACACGATCTTGAATGCCGTGTGGGACAGCGCGGACGACCGTGGCGCGGTGAACCGCGCCGATGTTTACGCCCCCTGTATATTTCCTCTCGATGAGAGAGGACAAGCACGATGGGACTGCTTGATCGCATCTTCGGCCGCTCGAAGAAGACGGAAGTCGCCGAGGCACCAGCGCCGACCAGGTGCCCACACACGATCTTGAATGCCGTGTGGGACAGCGCGGACGACGTAGGCAACGAGGAGAAGGCGTCGTCGTTCACCTGCCCGGCTTGCGACGAGAGCTTTTCGCCCGCCGAGGCTTCGGAGCTACGCGCCAGTAACGGGTAGCGGCTTTCGCTGCAACCTCGCCTGACGGGTGGCGGCGGTTACCCGATAAACCCTCGATCTGATGACAACTCGGCCCAAAGGAGAGCCTGCATGCCCGATGTCGCCGCCGTCCTGAGGGAGGAGATCGCTCGCCTGGCCCGTAGAGAGGTCAAGCAGCAGGTCGGACCGCTGAAGAAAACCATTGCTGAGCAGCGTCGGACCATCGCCGCGCTCAGACGCCAGATCGCTGTCCTCGCACGCAGCCAGGCTTTCCTCGAGCAGCAGGAGAAGCGCCGGCTCGCCGCAGTGCCGGAGGCCAGCACCGCCAAACGCGTTCGCTTCTCGCCGAAGTGGGTGAGAGCCGACCGTGACCGTCTTGGCCTGTCGGCTGGCGACTACGGTCGCTTGGTCGGTGTCGCGGCCCAGACGATCTATAACTGGGAGAACAGTACGACGAAGCCCGGTGCGAAGGCGTTGGCTAGGTGGGCGACGGTGCGCGGGATGGGAAAGCGAGAAGCCTCGAGTCGCCTGGAGTTGCTGGCGAGTTGACCGGCCTCGCTTCCCTCGCTGCTCACCCGTCGCCACTGACTGACCCGGCCGAGGGGGAAGGCTGCTAGTTCATGAGTGGGAGGGTGGACTCGAGGCGATCGGCGCGCACTGCTGCGACCATTGAATCGAAGCCGGCCAGCCAGCATCCGTCCGATCGCGGGCCGACAGGCGCGCGCACCGAATCATCCTTATCTCCTATGGGGTTAGAGAGACAGCGACCGGGGCGTGGACTCTGCGAGCCAGCGTCTGCGAAGGGTCAGCAGCCACTCCCGTCGGCTGACAAAGGGTCACGAGGGGGGCATCCCAGCCCCACCAACTCCCGCACCACAGTATCGCCGCCGTCTCAAAGTCCCCGTGCTCGTTCTCGTCGGCGTGCCGATGGCTGAACGCGATGCCGGACAGCATGAGCGGGAGCGTCTCCGACAGGCCGGGCAGATCGCCGCGAGCGAGATTCCAGGAGCGGTACTCCGAATTATCGAAGGCTCGGTCATGTTCACGGGACACGTCGAGACGCGCCGCGATGCGATCGTTTCCCAGATTCAGCAGTTCACGGAGACGATCGACCGGCCCGCTCGACCAGAGGCGGAGCCCGCTCCCGGTGGCTCCCAGACGATCCTCTTCACCGACCTTGAAGCTTCGACTCCGCTGACCCAGCGCCTCGGTGACGAGGGGGCACAGGAACTACTGCGCGGCCACAACACCACGGTCCGAGCCGCCCTCGACGAGCACGGCGGCCGCGAGGTGAAGCACACCGGCGACGGCAATGCTTCCTGTCTGTCAGGTCAAACTGGACGCGGATCGATTAAAGGCACTGCACAGCGGTCGCACCGCCTTTGCCCATCGCATACTGTCCATCCAGGAGGCACATCAGACGCGGGACGAGGGGGACCACCATGGCTGCGCTGGATGGGATGAGAATCCTGGACATGACCCAATACGAGGCCGGCACCTCGTGCACGCAAGCGCTCGCGTGGCTGGGCGCGGACGTCGTCAAGATCGAGCGGCCGGTGGTGGGCGACCCGGGGCGCGGCGTCGCGCGTGGCAGAGACAACTCGCCGTACTTCATCAACTGGAACTCCAACAAGCGCAGCTTCGCCATCGACCTCCAGCGGCCGGAAGGCCGCGAGCTGCTGCTGCGCCTGTTGCCGCAGTTCGACGTCTTCGTCGAGAACTACGGTCCGGGCGTCCTCGAGAAGCTGGGGCTGACCTACGCGGAGATGAAGGCCGTCCGTCCCTCGATCATCCACGCGCGGCTCAAGGGCTTCGGCACGTCGGGGCCGTACAGCGAATACAAAAGCTACGACATGATCGCGCAGGCGGCGGGCGGCGCGTTCTCGGTGACCGGCTTCGAGGACGGTCCGCCAACGCGGCCCGGCTGCACCGTGGGTGACAGCGGTACGGGCGTGCAGCTGGCGCTCGCGATTACGGCGGCGTACGTGCAGCAACAGCGCACCGGCCAGGGCCAGCAGATCGAGATCTCGATGCAAGAGGCCGTGACGTACTTCATGCGTACGGTGCTCGCCGGGACGGAATGGGGCGCGAACGCGGCCCCGCGGCGAGGCAATCGTGCCAGCTCGCCGAACGACCTCTATCCATGCAAGCCGTTCGGACCGAACGACTACCTCTACATCGTGGTGGCGACGAGCCGCATGTGGGACACGTTCTGCGCGGTGATCGAGCGCATCGACTTCCTCGATGACACACGCTTCGCCACCGGCCCCGCGCGACTCGAGCATGCGGACGAGCTGCACGAGGAAATCTCGAAGTGGACGCGCGAACGCACAAAGCACGAAGCGATGCATGAGCTGGGGGCGGCCGGCGTACCGTCGGGCGCGACCCTCGACACTGCTGACCTGTACAACGACCCACACCTGCAGGAGCGCGGGTTCGTGAAGACGCTGCAGCACCCGACTGAGGGCGAGATCCGTCTCCTGGGCTGGCCTCCGCGGCTGTCGGAGAGCGACGTGCCCTTGCAGCCGGCGCCGCTTCTGGGGCAGCACACCGAGGAGGTCCTCGAGGAGCTAGGCGTCAGCGCCGAGGAGCGCGCGCGGCTGGTCGCGGATGGGATCGTCGCCGCCGAGGCCGAGGCCACGAAAACCTCGTCCGCCAAGCGTTGACGGCAGTTTCTGACGATGCGAAGCGGCTGTGCGCGATGACCGACGGCTTATGAGTCCGTTGATCATCGGTGGGGCGTTGCGACGTCCCATTGGGTCGCTGTCCCGGTGACCTGGGTCACTGGAACAGAGTCCAGCACAACTGAACGACGATGATGTTCGCGAGGACCGTGGGCCGGATAACTGGCGAGTCAGCGCGCTGTGGCTAGGGTCGGTCGCTTCCACGTCGCTCGGGGGGGTCTGGCGGCGGCTGGCGCGACGGCGGGTCGCTCGCGACCTGAGGTAGCCCCGTAGCGCGGCCGCCTGTTGCTCAACGAGCCCGCCGCTGGGCGCGCCGACGCTGGCACGAGAGGGCGGTGTGCGGCGATGGGTAGGATGCGGTTTCGTCATGGCACGAAGATTAGCACAGATGTTCGTTTCCTGGGGTCGACCGCGACCGGCGCGCGCACCGGAGTCAGAATCGTCTCGATCCCGATCCGCCGAGTGCGTGCGATGAAGTCTCCGCCGTAGCTGAGGCTGTCGCATGGAGTGGCGTGGGCGGAGCGCCACGAGGGCCAAGAGGTCAGCCGGTCGGTTGTCGGGGCGGAGTAGCCGCCTCTCACAGGGCAGCGGCGCTACGCGGCCGCCACGGCGGCAGACCAGCCTCTTTGCCGGGGGTTGCCGTTCGCTGGCCAGGAGGACGGCCGCGCCCGGCGATAGAGCTTCTTGAGGTTGTGGGTGGCGGCGATCAGCTTCCATTCGCTGGCGCACGAGTTCCATTCGCTGGCGCACGAGGCGATCCCGCGCCGCATGAACCGGCGGATGCCGCGGTTCTCCTTGACGTCGCCGAAGACGGGTTCGATCATCCAGCGCCGCTGCTCGTAGAGACGCCGGCCACGCTGCGTCGCCAGCTTGCGATCCATCCGTTCACGGACGGAGAGCCCGGCAGGGATGCGCCCGCGCGGCGGTGCCGCGCCGACGCGCCGGTTGCGGTCGCTGCGGGTCGCGAGCAGCAGCTCCGGACCTGCGCTCCCCGCCTGCCGCACGTTCGCCTCGGAGTAGTAGCCGGCATCAGCCAGCAGCACGCGCGCCGGCCCGCAGTGTGCGGCCTGCAGGTTGCGGTGCATCACCTCGATCATCGGTTGCAGCTCGTGCATGTCGGTCGCCTGTCGGCTCACCTCAGCCGCGACGATGATCTGGTCGCGGGTCGTCACCGCCTGCACGTTGTAGCCTTGGAAGTAGCCGTGATAGTCGCGCACCACGCGGCTGTCCGGGTCGGTGACGTTCACCTTCGCACCCTGCTCGGGCTGCGGCGGCTTCGGGCGGCGCCCGCGCCGGTCCTTCTCCGCGCGGCTCCTGAGGCGTTGCTCGTAGTCCTCCTGCCGCTCCCGCTCTCGGGCCGCCAGTCGCTCCCGCGCCTCGTGCAACCGCTGCAGGCGCTCCTCGCGGTCCCTGAATCCCGGAGCCAACTCGTCGCCCCGCGCGTCGCCGAAGCGCGCGTTCTCCTCGGCGTCCACCCGCTCCGCTTCGTCGAGGATGCGCCGCACCTCGGCCTCCAGGTCCGCATCCGTGCGGTTGCGCTCACGGCTGGCGTTGGCGTGCAGCTTGGTCCCGTCGAGCGCGACCACCCCGACCCGCACCAGACCAGCCTCGGCGCACAGCCTGAGCACCTCGGCGAACAGTCCCGAGAGCGCCTCCTCGTGCTGCTGGCGGAAACGGCAGATCGTCGCGTGGTCGGGGTGCTGGTTCGCGGTCAGCACCCGGAGGGCGATGTCCTCCCGGCAGCGCCGTTCGATCTGGCGGCTCGAGCGCTCGCCCTCGCAGTAGGCGTAGAGCACGAGCGCGACCATCATCGACGGCTCGTACGCCTTCCGCCCCCAACCGTCCTCGCGGTAGCGCTCGTAGAACGCGGTGAGGTCCAACTGGCTGACCGCATCGAGCACGAACCACGCGAGGTGGTCCCCGGGCAGCCAGTCGCGGAGGCTGGCGGGCATCAGGTATTGCTGGTCACGGTCGCACGGCAAGAAACGCTGGGTCACGGCGGCACCTCGGAATCACTCCGCCCCCGCCGCCATGCTCATCGTATAGCGATGTCCCCCTCTTCGTGGGTTTGTGCGACAGCCTCCGCTACGGTCGCGGTCTCGGATGAGGAACCCTGGCTGCTGACCCCAGGCGGTCGCCTCGATCATCTGCTGCCAGATCCAGGGCGCGTTCGGGTGCTCCGTGATGTTCCAGTGCCGGATGCGGCGCCGGTCGTGGTCGATCACGATGAGCACGTAGAGCGTGCGGAAGGCGAGCGTCTGGACCGTGAACAGATCGGCGGCCCAGATGCTGGACGCGTGGTTGCGGAGAAACGTGTGCCACGACTGACTCGGCGGTCGCCGCAACGCCTGTTGGCGGTAGCGACTCACCGTGCGGGCGCTGACCTCGAAGCCGAGAGCACGCAGTTCACCGACGATACGCACGGCGCCCCACCGCGGGTTCTCGGTCGCCATGCGCACGATCAGCTGCTGCAACTCAGCGGGGATCCGTGGCCGCCCGGAACCGCGGCGACTCCTCCGACGCCAGTAGGCGCGCCAGGCAGATCGATGCCAGCGCACGACCGTGTCGGGTTCGACTATGACGAGCGTGCCTCGCCAGCCTGACCAACAGCGGGCGAGCAGCGACCAGAGTCTGCGGTCGTGAATACGGAGCGGGGGTCGACGACCGCTCCTGGTGTAGACGGCGAGCTGATGCCGCAGCGTCAAGTTCTTGAGGACGAGATCTCGGCGGGCGCGGACGGAAGCGAAGAGTGCTGCAACAAGCAGACGAAGGTAGAGCACAGACGGGCCTCTCGTGGCTCGCTGATACTCAGCTATCTCGGCACCAGGAGGCACGGATCAGGTTTTGCCGTCCCACGACCGCTGGAGCGCACGCCGGAGATTGCGCAGGACGTGTGCCGCTGGCTCGCCTTCGCTCACGAGCAGGGCGTGGTGCACCGCGACCTCAAACCGGGCAACGTCTGGCTGACTGAGGACGGCACCGCGAAGATCGGCGACCTCCGCCTCGGCGGGCAGCTCCCGGGGGCGGGTCATGGCTGCGTGCGGACTGCCCCGGCTAGTCGTCGCCGGCGGGTACGGCCTCAGGCGCTGCGACGCGATCGCGGACAGGCTCGTTCGTCATCGGGTCGATGTCGAACGGGCTCGGGAGGTCCAGCTCCGCGGCCATCTCGCGCACGGCGGGAAGGATCTCGTCGCCCATCAGCCGCAGACTCCGCATCGAGTCCTTGTGCGTCATCGCGCCGTCGCCGTCCCAGAAGAAGATCGTGCCGGGCCGCAGGTACTCCAGCACGCGCCGGATCTTGGGCAGCACCGTGTCGGGCGTGCCGGCGATGATCGTCATGTGCTCGAGCTGGGTGTCGTAGTCGGCCCGCAGCGGGCTCTCGCCCGGCTTGATCTTCGCCTCGCCGTCGCTGGCCTGCTTCTCTTCGGGGTTGTCCTTCGCCACCTGGTCGGCGTCGCGCCCCCTCGAGGCGGCGACGAAGCCGAGCTGCCCGGTCGGTAGCAGGTTCTTGCGGTCGGTCAGGCCGGGCAGGTTCTGCAGCCACGGCGAGGCCGTGCCACGGCTGCCCTCGAGGAAGATGTTGCCGGGCCCCTCGAGGAACTTCTTGCCGGTCTCGTAGGCCAGCTCCTCCGTCTCTTCCACGTGGACCTTGAACAGGTAACCGATGTGCTGCGGGCCCGCCTCGTAGCCGTTCTCCTCGGCGACCTCGCGGTAGTAGTCGAACGATTGCTTGGTCGGCTCGAGCCGGGTCGCGAGCATGAGGTAGGGGTAGCGGTGCTCGGCCGCCCACTCGACGGTGTTCTTGCTGACGACGCCGGGGATCATGATGAGCGGGTGCGGCTGCTGGTAGGGCCGCGCCCACGGGTTCACGTAGCGGTAGTCGTAGTGCTCACCCTCGAAGCGGAACGGTCCGGGTTCGGTCCAGGCGCGGATGATGAAGTCGTGCGCCTCCTGGAAGCGCTCCCAGTTGTACGGCGGCTGCGCATTGTGGGACACGCTCTCGCGACCGGTGCCGCGCACCCAGCCGGTGACCAGCCGGCCCTCCGAGATCATGTCGATGATCGCGAGCTCCTCGGCGAGCCAGAGCGGGTCGTCCCAGATCGGCAGGATGTTGCCGTTGATGACGATCTTCACCTTGTCGGTGATGCGCGCGAGGATCGCCGCTTCGGCATTGACCACGCCGCCCATGCAGAAGGGCGTCGAGTGATGCTCGTTCAGCATGATGGCGTCGAAGCCCACCTCCTCGGTCGCCACCTGCTCGTCGAGGTAACGGTTGTAGAGCTTGGCGCCGAGCACCGGGTCGTAGTCGCCGTTGCTGATCGAGAGGTCCTGGATCGTCCGTCCCGTGCGGCCGAAGTACCCGGATTGCGGGTCCTGGTAGGGCCGTTCCGTGAAGCGTCCGATCAGCATCGGTCAGTCCCGTCTCCGTCTGTTCCTGCTACGGCGTCGCCGAGATCAGCGCCGCAAGCGCCTCGGGCTGGTCGAGCTCGACGAGGTGCCCGCACGCCGCGATCGTCTCGAATCGCGCATCGCCGAGCAACTCCGCGTACTGCCGCCCGCACGTCTGAGGCACGATGCGGTCGTTGTCGCCCCAGACCACGAGCGCCGGCGTCGTCACCTCACCCAGCAGGTGCGGCAGCTGGCGGCTGAACATGTACGGGCTCCACGTGATACGCGCTGTCATGATGCGGCTGAAATCCCAGACGTCCTTGATGTCCCCGTCCACATCCTCGCCGTAGTGCGCCTCGAAAGAGGCCTCTTCGTTGAAGCCTGCGTCGATGTACTCCTGGAACGGGATCAGCATCTGGTCGAGGATCTCGCCCTCGACCGGCTTCAGACCGGCCGCCCCGACCAGCACGAGCGCGCCGAGCCGCGACTCGTTGATCGCGGCCAGCTCAGCGGCGACAAAGCCGCCAAAACCCAGGCCGACGAGAGTGACGCCCTCGAGGTCCAGCCGCTCGATCAGACGCTGCATCAGCACCGCGAGGTCGCGCGGGTCGCGCGCCCAGTCCGGCCGCTCGGAGCGCCCGAAGCCCGGCAGGTCGGGCACGATCACGCGGAATCGAGCTGCGAGCGCATCCTCGAGCGACCCCCACGCGAGATAGCCGGTGGAGCGATGCAACAGCACCAACGGCGGACCCTCGCCGGCCTCGCGCAGCGCCACGTCGAGTCCGGCGACCTCGACGGTCTGCTCGGTGACGGCCGCGCTCTCCGTGGCTGTAGTCATGCGTCCCCCTGCCGGAACGGGTCGGCGAGCCGACGATAGTACGTCGACCATCGCTCTGCAAACGATGGTCCTTCGCCGGCCTCGAACGGCCCTCGAACCGCCGACAGCGAGGAGACGCCCATGCCGGCATCGCTGCGCCAGCTGATCGACCGCGACCAAGGCGTGTTCGCCCCGCTGGTGCTGAACCCGCTGATGGCCCGCCTGGCCGAGGCCGCTGGCCACGAGGCGCTCTACCTCGGCGGCGGCCAGCTCGGATACGAGCAAGCCATCCTCGAGGCCAACCTCAACATCACCGACGTCGCCCAGCGCGGTCTCGCCATCCGCAGTGTGACCGAGCTGCCGCTGATCCTCGACGGCGCCACCGGCTTCGGAGACCCAATGCACATGCACCGCACGATCCCGATGGCCGAGTCGGCCGGCTTCGCGGCGGGATGGCCGCCGCCTCGATCCTTGCGCGATCCGCCTCGATCAGGCAGATCCCAGACACAACGGCGGGGCCAAGACCGCGTGCGACGTAGCGTTTGACGGTCTCCATCGAGCCGCCCTCAAAAACCCCGGACAAACGGTAGATCCAGCTCGAGCAATCCTGCACAGCCGGGCATGCTGGTTGTGTTTGGGCAAGCCGCTGAAGCACGCGCGGCAGTCGAGTCGGCCACATCCGCCACGACGAGACGCGCGCCAGAACAGCCCGGCCCAGAACAGGCGTTCCTGATTACACGCGGCGCACGTGGTCATCAGGTCCTCGATCGCGCGAATGCTACATCTCCCCGGTTACTCGGGTGATGCTTGCACCGCTTCGACGCGGTCCCGGAAGAGCTCTGCTAGCGGAATGATGTCGTTTCGACCTGGATGGTACGACCGGGCGCGACGGGGCGTAACAAGTCACGCCGGCAGGCATGACCCGCTCCGTGCGCCGCGGAAGCGACGCGATGCATGCAACTGCGAACGCCGATGGGGGCCGGGGTTGCCTCTTATCTCAACCTCCGGACGGTTCCCAGAACTCGCATGCGGAAGCAGACGCAAGGCAGCTCACAGTCCCCATGCTAGGCTCCCGCCAGACCTTCGCGGGTCTTGCGAATGGAGCTCGACGATGCGAGTCGGTGTGTCGCTGACGACCGCACAGGGCGGCGAGGCCTCCGGCACCGACCGTGTCAGCGCACGCGAGGGGGCGCGCTGGCTGATTGACCGCGCGGCGGCAGCGCGCGACGCCGACCTCGATTCGCTGTTCGTCGGCGACCACCACGTCGCGAGGTCGACACGGCCGTACTACCAGAACGTGCCGATCCTCGCGCGCATGCTCGGCGAGTGGGGCGACCGCCCGGCGGGGGCACTGTTCGGGCTACCGCTCTGGCATCCGGTGCTGCTCGCTGAGCAGATCGGCACGCTGGCCTGTATCCACCAGGGTCGGTTCATCATGCAATGCGTCGGCGGGTACGACGGCCACGAGTTCGCCGGGCTCGGCGTCCCCACGGGCCAGCGACCCTCGAGGAGCGAGCAGTCGCTAGAGATCATGCGCCGGCTCTGGAGCGGCGAGCACGTGACGCACGAGGGCCGCTGGACGTTCGAAGACGCCTCGATCGCACCAGTGCCGCCGGAGCCGGTGGAGGTCTGGCTCGGCGCGCGGGTGAGCCCGTCGATCGACCGCGCCGCGCGCCTGGCCGACGGCTGGCTCGCCGGGGCCGGGCTCACGGTGGAGCGGGCGGCGGCGACCTCCGCGGAGTACCTCGAGCGCTGCGAGGCGCACGGGCGACCGCCCAAGGTGGTCGCGATCCGGCGTGACGTCTACGTCGGCGCCAGTGACGAGGAGGCGACCGCGACGACCGCGCCGATCCTCGAGGCTGGCTACCGCGGCTTTGACCCGTCGGCGCTCGCCATCGGCGGGCCGGAGACGGTGGCCGCCCACTTCGCGGCGCTCGCCGAGGCGGGCTACACGGACGTGATCGTGCGCCAGATGATGCCCGACCAGGCCTTGGCGCTCGCCTCGATCTCCCGGCTCGGCGAGGTGCGGGAGCGGGTGGCGGAGGCGTAGGGCCGCAAGCAGGCAAACTGACCCGGTAATCTCGCTCCATCAAGGAGCTGCTTCGCAAGCATCCCCTCGACGCGGTCATGGGACGCGAGAACTTGCGCGCCTAGATCGCACGTCGTGCGCCTTCATCTGCTTGGCTTCCCGGACATCGAGTGCGCCGAACCGCGACGCGCGCCGAGCGTTGAGATCGCCCATCCTCCCAGGGGCGTTAGCGGGCGAACGGCGCCTCAACACCTGGCGCAACGGGCACGTCGAAGGCGTTGAGCGTCATCGAGACGAGCGTGTAGAAGCCAATCACGCCGATGATCTCGACCAGACCCTGCTCGCCAAAGGCACTCACTGCGCTCTTGTAGAGCGGCTCCGGAAGTGCGCGCTCGCGGTTGAGCGACATGCAGATGTCGTAGAGCAGCACCTGCTGCACGGGAGCGAAGTCCGGGCGTCGCCCCTCGAAGACGGCGTCCAGTACCTCGGGTGCGATCCCATGCTCGATGGCGCGCGGCGCGTGCGAGGCCCACGCGACGTTGGCCTCCCAGTGGCGTGCCGTGATCGAGATTGCCAGCTCCACGAGTCCACGGTCAAGCGTCGTCCGCTCCCGCACCATCGCCCCGATCGAGCGCAGTAGCTGCGACAGTTCGGGGCTCAATAGCCAGGCGTCGCGGGGTCCGCCGAACTTGCCGTCTCGCGGCGTGCGTGTGCGGGCCAGGTCGTCGTACTCGTCGCGCTGCTCGCCGGTGAGTTCGTCGCGAGTCTTCGCCGACAGTCGAGTCATCGCTACCTCCGTAGCTGTGCCAGCCGGCCCCGGGGGACGAGGGTGCTCATGATCTCCTCGAACGAACCGGGGTCGACGAGCAAGTCCACGCGTTCCCGCACGGTTAGTCTGCCCTGCTGCTTCTGGCGTGCGATACCGTCTTCCCCACCCATGCGACGGCAAGATTGCGGACCGTTCCAAGTTCATCGACTTCGTTCTGCCAGCTCATTACTCAGATGGCTCCGCCTGTGCGACCACGACTTGACTCTGATGTGATCCAAGCGGAAGTGTACACTTCGAGCCCTGCATTCACCGCCGGGCATCGGGGCGTCGTACGCTCACCGACTCATGCCCTCCTCTCGTTGCAGGAGCTCAATCTGTCAGGAAATCGGCGGGCGCACTCGTGCGCAGCGCTCGAGGTGCGCTGGCTGGAGCGGGAGAAGGGATTCGAACCCTCGACCCTCTGCTTGGGAAGCACGCTGGTCGCGCTTAGACGACATAACTCAGATGCGAGACTGCAGGGAAACTGCAGGGAAATTGCAGGTCAGGGCGCCTCCGCGCCGCCTCTAAAACCGGGTTTAGCCGGGCACTGAGCCGATCATCTGGTCGCCCGGGGAGAAGCGATGGTGGCGTAGTGCTGCCTGCTCCGAGCGGTAGGCCGAGCTGTAGCGACGCACCATGTCGGGCGAGGAGTGTCCGAGCAGGTACTGCACGTCGAGTTCGCGGGCATCGTGTGCGATTGCCCACGTCGCGAATGTGTGGCGGAAGCGATGCGCGTGCACTTTCGCCACTTCTGCGCGACGACCCAAGCGGCGGAGCATCTGCTTGAGCCCGTTCGGTCGGAGCGCGGTAGCTGGCTTCAGCTCACCAAGGTGGCTGGCCGCTACGAAGAGCGGACCCGGAGCCGTTCCCCGTTGCTCGAGGTAGCGCTTAAGCGCGGCGCGACAGCGCGCCGCAAACGGCACCACGCGCTGCTTATTGCCCTTGCCGTGGCGTACGCGCAATCGGCGCGTGTCGAGGTCGAGGTCATCGAGCGAGAGCTGAACGAGCTCTGAACACCGGAGCCCGGTGTCGAGCAGGCAGAGCACGATCGCACGATCACGCACGCCTAGCGCGCTGTCAGCGTCGCAGGCGGCAAGCAGGCGCTCGATGTCGGTCGGCGAGAACGGCTCAACGATGCGCTGGGGCAGCCGGACGTTCTTGATCCCCCGGAACGGGTTGTCGCGGAGGTAGCGTCCGTCCACCAGCCAGTTGAAGAAGCAGCGGACCTCTCGGAAGTAACGGTGCCTCGTCTCGAGGCTGAGGTGAGAGAAGCCGCGCAGGTAACGGTAAACGTCCTCCGGCGTGACGGCCGCCGCATCGGCGACCGAGACAGTGCGGCGGAAGCGTCCAAGCGTCTCGCCGTAGGCACGCACGGTCTGCGCGGACTTACCCTCCACTTCGCAGCGCAAGAGGTACAGCGCACTGAGCTCACCCAAGGAGCGTGTCGCGTTCATCGCCAGCATGGACGCTCTCCTGCCCCCTCAAGTCAAGTGGAGCGCCGGCTACGGACGCGATGAGCAAGCCGATCAATGAGGGCGGGCCGGGCTCTGGGCTGGCTGAGATGGAGTCCGTTCCGGGTGATTCGGTTCGACGCCAGTGACAAAGACTTGTCAGGACCAAGCGAAGAGTCCACCTCTTCGATAGGGTTGCGGCGGAGCTAGATGCGCTGGCGGAGGCGCGAGAGTTCGAAGGCTCCAGCCGTTGTGCGGTAGCCTTCGGCGCGCCTTGACCATTGGCTTCCCAGAGCCGATCAACCAGGCTATCCCGCGCTAAGTGCACGCCACTTCGGATCCGCCTCGTCCAGGTTGTGCACCGGAACGACAACGAAGTCCGCGCTCGAGCCGGCCTCGCAGCGCAGCAAATAGAGTCCGATCAACGCGTCGAGCTCGCGCTCCTGTGGATCCATGCTCAGCATGGACGCTCTGGTCGGGCCCGCAGTCAAGTCGATCTCGCTGGTGACGAGCCGAGTCGCCATCGCCCCATGAGTCGAGGCCGGCACGCTCTCGATCGCGGTAGCTTGCGGTGTAGCGGCGCACCATCTCAGGGCCGGCGTGGCCGAGCAAGTGCTGGACGTCGAGTTCGCGGGCGTCCTGCTGGATGGCCCAGGTCGCGAAGGTATGGCGAAAGCGGCGGGCGTGGCAGCGGGGCACGTGGGCGGCGCGTCCGCGGCGGCGGAGCAGTTGCTTGAGGCCGTTGGGCTGGAGCCGCACGCCGGGCCGCAGCTGGCCGGGCCCGGTGACGGCCCACACGAGCGGGCCCGGCGTCGGCCCGCGGACGGCGAGGTAGGCCCCGAGCGCGACCCGGCAGCGGCGGGCGAAGGGGACGACGCGTTGCTTGTTGCCCTTGCCGTGGCGAATCAGCAGGCGGCCGCGGGGGACCGACGAGGGGGTCGCCGACCACAGATGTCAGCGTTGTGATTCGCCAGGGGACGAGGTAACGCTGAGGAACCAAGTCAGCATGCCCCTCGGCGGCCGTGTGCAATGCATAGACTTCTGCATCCACCACATCGTCGCGGCGCTGAATGCTGGCGGGATCCGTACCGTGGCTAGCTGCTGCGGGCACGAGGAGATGCCCGGACGCATCGACCTAGAGGATGGAAGGACGCTGGCGATCGCGAACAACAGGGACGCCCAAGGGGGGCAGGCGGGGACGTTCTGGGGGTTCAATGATCTGGTATTGGCAGAACGGCTGCGCGGCGACCCCACGCTCCTGGCAGTTTTGGACCGCTGGACCGCCACGAATTGGGTTAGCATGTGCGAAAGGTTGACAAAGGTTGACACCCAAAGGGGGGCGAAATGAGGGTTGCGCCCGCCTGGCGGGGCGTGTTCATCGAACGGCTCAAGGCCACGGGCAACATCACGCTCGCGGCCCGCGGGGCCGGGGTGACCCGTCAGAACGCCTACCAGACACGCAGCCGGAACAAGACGTTCAGGCGCCAGTGGGATGAGGCGCTCGATGAGGCCGTCGACCTGCTCGACGGCGAGGCCCGTCGGCGCGCCACGGGCATGAAGCGCGATGTCTGGTACGCCGGCCGGGTCGTGGGGACCGAAACCGTCTACAGCGACAAGCTGCTCATGTTTCTGCTCAGGGCGCACCGACCGCGCGTGTACCGCGACAACGTCGCGGTGGAGCACCCGGGTGGCATGGAGATCGCGGGCGACCGCAAGGTCACGTTCGAGTTCGTCCGGCCCTCCGAGCAGCACGCCCGCACGCTGGCCGAGCTCGCAGCCGAGGAGGCCGAGGAAGCCGAGGAGACACCGTGAGCGAGGCTCACGCAGGAACGCACGCGCGTGGTCAACCGGCTGCACCGGCTGCTGCGCGAGCTACGACCGGGTGGGGGCCTGTCCTGCCACAAAACTCGGAACCCTAGGCAGCGACTCGTTCGTAGCGGTGGTGGAGCCCGCCCAGCACCTCCTCTCCGCGCACCATCCCGGCGAGCCGCACCTCCCGCGGACCTTCTGGCGTCTCCTGCCCAAGCGTCTGATGCGGCCGCGTCGCATTGTAGTAGGCGACGTACTCGAGCAGGACCCTGCGGAGGTGGCGCTCGCTCAGTGGGATGATGTGGTTGGTGCAGTTGCGGCGCAGCGTCCCGATCAGGCGCTCTGCGATCCCGTTCGCCTGCGGTGCCCGGATCGGCGTCAGCACCGTCTCAATGCCGATGCCGCTCGCCTTCGCGATGAGGTCGCCGCCGTAGGAGTGGTCGCGGTCTCGAATGAGGAAACGCGGCCGGCTGCCCCATGGCGTCGCCTCGATCACCTGGCGCCACACCCACGCAGCCGTCGGATGCGCCGTCACGTTGATGTGCTCGATGCGGCGGCGGTCGTGCGAGACGAAGAACAGCACATAGAGGGTCTGGAACAGCACGGTCGGGACCGTGAAGAAGTCGGTGGCCCAGATCTCCTTGCGGTGATTGGCAAGGAAGGTCTGCCAGCGCTGCGACGGCGGACGGCGCAGCGCCTGGAGTCGGTAGCGGCGCACCGTCTCGGCGCTCACCTCGTAGCCGAGGGCGCGTAGCTCACCCTGGATTCGACGCGCACCCCAGCAGCGGTTCTCCTGCGACATCTGGGCGATCAGCTCACGCGCCTCCTCGGGGATCCGAGGACGACCGGCCCGCCGGCCCCTGCTCTTCCAGCGCCAATAGCGACGCCAGCCAGCGCGGTGCCAGCGCACGACCGTCTCGGGGCTCACGACAACAACCGCTCTGCGCCAGTTTGGCCACCGGCCCGCGAGGAGGCTCCAGAAGGCGCGGTCGCCATCGCGGATCGTCGGGTGCCGCTCGTACATCGCCAGCTGCTGGCGAAGCGCGAGGTTCTCGAGCAGTAGATCCCCACGCGCGAGAGCCGCTCGGCGTAACGTCCACAACACGAGCTGCAGGTAGATCAGCATTTCGGCCTCCCGCCCCAGCGGAAGGCTCGACCGCAGCCGTCAGACCGTCAAACCGGCCGCACTCGAATAATGTGGCGGGACAGGGGTTGGGCGGCGAGCGCAATGGCACGCGCGTCTGCGGGGTCGGACTTCCCGCCACCGGAGAGCAAGCGCACGCGCGCCACCAGCCGCGCCGGGACATCGACGACCGACTCGCCCTCCGTGAGCAGCCACTGGCTGAGGCCGTGGCCGAGACCGCGGGCCCCCTCCACGGCCCAGCGGCGCTCGGGCCACGGCCGCGCCCAGCGCAGCAGCCGTCTGTGCGCACGAGCTTCCACCCGGAGCTGGCCGAGCTCGCGGCCCGCGGGGTCGACGGCGAGGGCGGTATGCGAGGACTTGTGGGGGTCGACGGCGATCACGATCATGAAGCTCTCCCTGTCGTAGCTGAATTGCGGTGGGGAGGGCGGTGGACAGGCCGACTTTCGGGAGCACCCGCACGCCTCTGTCGAGTCACACCGCGGCCGGGCCAGCGCCTCCTCGACGCTCGGCACCTCTATCGGCTCGGTGGTGTCGACGTAGCGGTCCTTCAGGTCGCCGAGCTCGAGGGCCTGGAAGGCGTGTTGCATGGTCGCCTCTATGACCTTAGGGGCGTGCCACCCTCTTGCCCGGAACTGCTCTATCAGCTCTCGCGCCGTCCAGCCCTCGCGCAGCTCGAACACGGGGTCGGCGTCCGTGCCGGCGACGAGCCGGATGGAATCGCCATCGCTGTTGCTGATATCCGCGGCGAGCCCGGACTGTACCGGCTCCGGCCTGGCGGCCTCCTCGGCCTCCTCGGCCTCCTCGGCCTCCTCGGCCTCCTCGGCGGTCGCCAGGCGCCAGTGCTCCCAGCCGTAGCGGACCTTGCCGTCCACGCGTATTTTCTTGAGCGCTGGCAGCTTCGGGTGGAGCTGCTTCACCAGGTCCACGATCTGGCGCCGCCCAACACCCCACGCCTTGTCGGTGCCCGGCTGCTCGCCGGTTGTCTTGAGCGCCGCCTCCCAGAGCGCGTCCGTGGAGAGCCGGTGTTGGTCGTCCGCCACGATCGCCGTCTCGAGCCAGCGACCGACGTCGCCGAGGTGGTCGGCGCGCAGTTCCTCACGAGCGGCCGCCACCGCGGGCACGTCCGGCGGCGGCCGGTGCGCCACGCTCCACCAGCCCGTCCGAGCATACGATGCGGATCGTTTCCGGTTCCGGCGGTGCGCCCTGGTCCGAGTCATCCGGCACATTGAGCCGATAGCGCTCGCGCAGGGCCTCCAGGCGTATCCGCAGCACGCGTCCTTCCAACTGCAGATTCCGGATTTCGCCGAGAGCACTCTCGGCCAGCGGGGGCAGGTCTCCGCCGAAGATCCGGCGGAGCACATCGAGCCGCCGTACCTCAGCCTGATTATCCGCGGCCTCGCGTGCGGCGTTGAGCTGCCGTGACACGTAGCGGCGCGCCTTCGTGTTGCGCGACCTCCGGGCCCTTCCCAGCCGTTGCCCGAACTCGCGCTGGAACGCCCCGAACGCCGCCATGACGCGCTCGTTGGTGCTGTCGGGCAGCGGCTGCGCGGGGGTCTCGGGTTGGCACTCGGCCGCCGCCACGAGCTGCGCCGGAGTGATTGAGCGAGGGTCGAGGCTGTCCCCCACCGCGTAGCAGCCGTGCACTTCGCCCGACGCGAGCAAGACCAGCGTCTCTCCCGCGACAGGATCGTCGAAGGCCGCCGGCTCGGCCGATGCGAGGCTCGACGGCGACAGCAGCGGTGGCTGCGCGCCCTCAATAGGCATCGCGTCCTGGACGTAGACGGCGTCCGCGGCCTCTGCCCGTCCGCGCGGAGCCGTCAGCAATGCCGAGCGTATCCCGTCCGGCAGCGTCGTGACCGTCCCCCACAGTTCGGGATCGTCCTCGCGGATGCGCTGCAGCAGGGCCACCGCGCGCTGGTGCGCCGCCACCTCGTCCAGCCCGTCGTCGGTCTCCGGCATGCGCTTGTCGCCGTAGATGCGGTACATCGCGTCGCCGTTGAGGCGCTCCGCCTCGGACAGCAGCTTGTTGTCGAGCCCGATCAGGTCGTGGAACGACTGGATGCGCCGGCTCAGCCGCTCCGTCAGCTCGAGGTCGGCGTCGACCTCGACGTCCGGCCACATGCTGTGGAGGTTGATCACGTCGTGCTCGGTGCCGATGCGGTCGACGCGTCCGAGGCGCTGGATCAGGTGCACCGGGTTCCAATGCAGGTCGTAGTTCAGGACGCGGGCACAGTCCTGCAGGTTCTGGCCCTCCGACACGATGTCCGTCGCCAGCAGCACGCGGATCTCCGCGCCGGTGACGCGACGGCCCGCAGGCGGGTTCGATCCGGGGGAGAAACGGGTCACGATGGCCTCGGCGGCGTCGCGGTTGGCACCGCTCAGGCGCGCGATCTCCGGGTCGCCGCCGTCGGGGTTCAACTGCTCGTAGAGGTAGTCGATGGTCGTCTCAGCCTCGGAGAAAATCAGCACCTTCCCCGCCCGGACCTCGGGCCGTTCGAGGAAGCTCCGCAGCGCCCTGAGCTTGTCGTCGTCGTCGGGGGTGATGTTCCGCACCCGTTCCGCGAGTCCGTGCAGCACCTCATGGTCCGCATCGAGATCGGCGATCCAGTCCTGCGTGTCGAAGTGTCCGGCCGGGTGGGCGCCGCCGCGACCACCGCCTTCCTCTTCCTGCTGGAGGATCTCCAGCAGTTCGTCCGGGTCGAAGCCTTGGCCGGCGAGCAGCCGGGTCGCCGTCGCACCCACCGGAACGTAGCCGGCATCGAGCGCCTCGCGGAAGTGGCGGTTGCTGCGAATCAGCGAGTCGAGGGTCGAGCGGAAGGCGGCGACGCACGACTCCAGCCGCTTGAGCAGCAGCACCTTCATCAGGCCGGCGATGCGGTCCCTCCCGCGCAGCAGCCCTTGATACTCCGCTCGCTCCCTGTAATCGGAGGCGGAGGTACTTCGATGCCTGGTACCGCGCCGCCTCGTGTTCCTCGAGCGCGGCTGTGATCTCCTTGAACGCTCCGGCCCGCGCGTACACCCGGTGGAGCCGGTAGTCGACGTTCTCGAGGGCGGGCTCGGGGAACTGCACGGGGCCGCCCCGCGACGGTGGCCGTGTCGCCGTAGAGGTCACGGATGTCGAGGCGCCGGCGGCGGATGAAGACCGGCGCCAGGACTTGCTCGATACCGGCTCGCGGTACGTTCGGCTCGGTCGGCGGGAGCGGCGGTGTTGCCGTCGGCCGATCACGCTCCCACGCCTCCTCGCGCTGCTCGCGTTCAAGGACCACTACAACCAGAAGTGGCTGGTCGAGCGCCACGGCCACCGCACCCCGGCCGCCGTCCGCCAGGCGCTCTCGCCCAGCACCGGAGCGGCTGTATGATTACCGCGAGCGAAGTGTCCAAGAAACCAGGAGCGGTACAATGGTGCCAACCGGCGAGTGCTGGTGCGGCTGCGGCGCCGAGACTACGAGTGGCTCATTCTTCCTGCCCGGCCATGACAAGACTGCCGAGTCTGCCGTGATCTCTGTCGAGTACGGCGGGGTGCCCGAGTTCCTCGTGCAGCATGGCTGAGGCTGTCGCATGGAGTGGCGTGGGCGGAGCGCCACGAGGGCCAAGAGGTCAGCCGGTCGGTTGTCGGGGCGGAGTAGCCGCCTCTCACAGGGCAGCGGCGCTACGCGGCCGCCACGGCGGCAGACCAGCCTCTTTGCCGGGGGTTGCCGTTCGCTGGCCAGGAGGACGGCCGCGCCCGGCGATAGAGCTTCTTGAGGTTGTGGGTGGCGGCGATCAGCTTCCATTCTGTGGGTGGCGGCGATCAGCTTCCATTCGCTGGCGCACGAGGCGATCCCGCGCCGCATGAACCGGCGGATGCCGCGGTTCTCCTTGACGTCGCCGAAGACGGGTTCGATCATCCAGCGCCGCTGCTCGTAGAGACGCCGGCCACGCTGCGTCGCCAGCTTGCGATCCATCCGTTCACGGACGGAGAGCCCGGCAGGGATGCGCCCGCGCGGCGGCGCCGGGCCGACGCGCCGGTTGCGGTCGCTGCGGGTCGCGAGCAGCAGCTCCGGACCTGCGCTCCCCGCCTGCCGCACGTTCGCCTCGGAGTAGTAGCCGGCATCAGCCAGCAGCACGCGCGCCGGCCCGCAGTGTGCGGCCTGCAGGTTGCGGTGCATCACCTCGATCATCGGTTGCAGCTCGTGCATGTCGGTCGCCTGTCGGCTCTCCTCGGCCGCGACGATGATCTGGTCGCGGGTCGTCACCGCCTGCACGTTGTAGCCTTGGAAGTAGCCGTGATAGTCGCGCACCACGCGGCTGTCCGGGTCGGTGACGTTCACCTTCGCACCCTGCTCGGGCTGCGGCGGCTTCGGGCGGCGCCCGCGCCGGTCCTTCTCCGCGCGGCTCCTGAGGCGTTGCTCGTAGTCCTCCTGCCGCTCCCGCTCTCGGGCCGCCAGTCGCTCCCGCGCCTCGTGCAACCGCTGCAGGCGCTCCTCGCGGTCCCTGAATCCCGGAGCCAACTCGTCGCCCCGCGCGTCGCCGAAGCGCGCGTTCTCCTCGGCGTCCACCCGCTCCGCTTCGTCGAGGATGCGCCGCACCTCGGCCTCCAGGTCCGCATCCGTGCGGTTGCGCTCACGGCTGGCGTTGGCGTGCAGCTTGGTCCCGTCGAGCGCGACCACCCCGACCCGCACCAGACCAGCCTCGGCGCACAGCCTGAGCACCTCGGCGAACAGTCCCGAGAGCGCCTCCTCGTGCTGCTGGCGGAAACGGCAGATCGTCGCGTGGTCGGGGTGCTGGTTCGCGGTCAGCACCCGGAGGGCGATGTCCTCCCGGCAGCGCCGTTCGATCTGGCGGCTCGAGCGCTCGCCCTCGCAGTAGGCGTAGAGCACGAGCGCGACCATCATCGACGGCTCGTACGCCTTCCGCCCCCAACCGTCCTCGCGGTAGCGCTCGTAGAACGCGGTGAGGTCCAACTGGCTGACCGCATCGAGCACGAACCACGCGAGGTGGTCCCCGGGCAGCCAGTCGCGGAGGCTGGCGGGCATCAGGTATTGCTGGTCACGGTCGCACGGCAAGAAACGCTGGGTCACGGCGGCACCTCGGAATCACTCCGCCCCCGCCGCCATGCTCATCGTATAGCGATGTCCCCCTCTTCGTGGGTTTGTGCGACAGCCTCAGCGATGTTCCCCTCTTCGTGGGTTTGTGCGACAGCCTCGACAGGGCCCGTGAAAGCGACCTCGACTCGGTCATGACGCGCATCGCCTCGAACTTCGCCGAGTGGGTCGAACACCCTCAAGGCGGTCACCGTGCTCCCGGCAACGCCTGCATGCGCGGCTCGCAGGAACTGGCGGCGGGCGTTCACTGGCGCGAAGCCGGCGGACCCGATGATGGGGGCTGCGGCTCGGTGATGCGGTCCTACCTGTTTGGCTTGATGTTCCACGACGACGCCGAGAAAGCGGAGCACTGGGCGGTCCAGCACTCGAGGATGACGCACCAGGCGCCGATCGCCCTGGCAGCATGCGCGGCGATGGCCCGAGGAGTCGTGGCGGCGGTGGGTGGGGCCGACGCTGTCACGACCCATGCCCGGATGACAGAAGCGGCCGGCCGCTGGGACTCAACTACCGCCGGGATGCTGGCTGAGGCAGCGAACCTCGTTCATCAGGGCGAGGCCCCTGACGGCGTCCTGACTCACTGGCAGGGCTGGGCCGCCCACGAGGCAATCGCTGCCGCCGCGTACGTCTTCCTCCGGAACGCGACGAACACCCCGGCCGGAATACTCGAGGGCGCGAACAGCGAGGGGGACAGCGACAGCATCGCGACCCTTGCGGGCGCGCTGCTGGGAGCCACGAACGGCGTGGATTCACTGCCGGCTGAGTGGGTAGCGGAGGTTGAACGGGGCCATGAACTTGGTGACCTCGCGGACCAAGTTGCGTCGATGGCACGTTCGTAACTCAGCTCAATCTAGGCTCGGCCTCTGCGGGCGCTATGCGTAGGGCGGCTCACTGACGATGGCGTAGGCTGGCGCCGTGCAGGTCCATCTGGTCGACGGTACGTACGAGCTGTTCCGCCACTACTTCGCGGTGCCGAGTCGCCTCGACGTGACGGGCACAGAGGTAGGCGCGGTCGTTGGCGTCGTCGAGTCGATGCTGTGGATGCTCGAGGACGGTGCGACCCACCTCGGCGTTGCGACGGACCACGTCATCGAGTCGTTCCGCAACGAGATGTGGGCCGGATACAAGGATGGCTCGGCCATCGAACCGGCGCTGCGGGGGCAGTTCATACCCCTCGAGGACGCGCTGGTGGCGCTCGGCGTCGCGGTCTGGCCGATGGTTGAGGTCGAGGCGGACGATGCGCTCGCGGCGGCGGCACGCACGGCAGCGGCCGATCCTGCGGTCGAGCAGGTGGTGATCTGCACGCCGGACAAGGACCTCGCGCAGTGCGTCGTCGGCGACCGCGTGGTGCAGCTCGACCGACGCGCCCGCACCATTCGCAACAACGAGGGCGTTCGCGAGCGCTTCGGTGTCGATCCGGAGTCGATCCCCGACTACCTGGCGCTGGTCGGCGACTCGGCGGATGGGTTCCCCGGCATCCGGGGTTGGGGGGCGAAGTCGACCGCGGCGGTGCTGGGTCACTACCAGCACCTCGAAGCGATCCCGCCCGAAGCCGCCGACTGGGAGATTGATGTGCGCGGCGCGTCGCGCCTTGCGGGGGCGCTGAGCGATGGCTGGGAGGACGCGCTGCTGTTCCGCGACCTCGCGACGCTCCGCGACGAGCCGCCGCTCTTCGACAGCGTCGAGGAGATTCGCTGGACGGGCCCGCGCGACGAGTTCGATGCATGGACGGCACACGTAGGCGTGCCGGGGTTGATCAATCGGGTGGCCACGCTGGCCGCAGCGAGGAATGCGACATGAAGGCGGCGGTCTACTACGAGACGGGCGAGCCGGACGTGTTCCGTTACGAGGACGTGCCGGATCCGCAATGCCACCCGCAGGGCGTGCTGATCGAGATGCAGGCCGTCAGCATTGAGGGCGGCGACGTGCTCAATCGCGCCGGCGGCGAGATGGCCTCGACGCCGCACGTCGTCGGCCACCAGTCCGCGGGCGTGATCCGCGAGGTGGGCTCCGAGGTCGATGGTCGCGAGGTCGGCCAACGCGTCGTTACGACCAACGCCTTCGGCTCGCACGCCGAGCTGCGCTCGGTACCGGTCGCTTCGAGCTGGATCGTCCCGGACGGCCTCTCGATCGAGGCGGCGGCGTGCGTTCCCATTCCCTTCGGCACCGCGGATGACTGTCTCTTCGAGTTCGGCCATCTGCAGGCGGGCGAGACGGTGCTGATCCAGGGCGGCGGTGGTGGCGTCGGCCTCGCGGCGATCCAGCTGGCGAAGCGAGCCGGGGCGCGCGTCCTGGCGACCGCCTCGAGCGCGGCGAAGCTGGACCGTCTCGTCGAGTTCGGGATGGACGAGGGCATCAACTACCGCGACGCGGACCTCGTGACGGAGGTCATGCGCATCACAGAGGGTCGTGGCTGCGATCTGGTCGTCGATCCGGTCGGGGGCGATGTGCTCCAGCAGAGCCTCGCGGCGCTCGGCTACCGTGGCCGTGCGGTCTCCGTCGGCAACGCCAGCCGCGGCGGGCGCGAGCTCGACATCAGCGGGCTCGGCCAAGGCAATCGCTCGCTCACCGGCGTCTTCCTCGGCGCGGAGCTGGCCAACGGCGACCGCGCCTACAACATGATCGCGCGCCACCTCGATGACATTGCGGCCGGGGAGCTGCGCGTCGAGATCGACCGCTCGTTCCCGCTGGCCGAGGCCGCGGCGGCGCACACCTACATCGAGAGCCGCGCAGCGGTCGGCCGCGTGACTCTCGTCCCGTAGCGGGCTCCTCGAGGGTTAGGCCGCTGCCTCGGCAGTCGCGGGGCCGCGGCCGAGCGCGCGGATCGTGTCGATGCGCGCGAAGGCGATCACGAAGAGGGCGGTCCAGAGCAGGCCCGGGGCGATCAAGAGGATGCGGATGCCGATGCCGTCGGCGGCCCAGCCGAAGCCGAAGTTGAGGAACGCCATGTGCACGGTGGCGAGGGAGAGATAGAGCGCCAGCACGCGGCCGCGCATCTCATCGCTCACCGTCTGCTGGATGATCGTGGCGGTCAGCGCCATGTAAGTCGCCTGCGTCGCGCCGGTGATCGCGGCCGCCAGCACGACAGCGACGGGCGTCGTCGCGAGGCCGAGGAGGACCATCGACAACCCGCTGCCGACGCCCGCGATGACAAACGCGGACCCCTGGGCGGAGGCGCCTCGGATGGTCGACACGACGAGGATGCCGAGCACCGAGCCGACGCCGATACCGACGATGATCGCGCTGTACAGCGTGCCCGCTCCACCGACAATCGTCGCGAGCGTCGGCATCATGGAGTCGAAGGCCATCGTCAGGCCACAGTGCACGGTGACGAGGATCATCACGGCCGCCAGCCGGCGGTCGGCCTCGATGTAGCTGACCGCGTCGCGCAGGTCGTCGATCGCGGTGCGCCAACCCGTGGCGGTCGCGCCCTCGACGCGCTGCGACGCGAGCGGAAGCAGCACGAGCATGCCCACGATCACGAGCGCGCCGGCGCCGACGAAGATGGCGCCCGGGCCCACGGTCACGAGCAGCGGCAGTCCGAGCAGCGGCCCGACGATCCTCGAGCCGAAGCCGCCGATGCTGGTCAGCGAGACGGCGTTCAGCAGATCGCGGCGCGGGACGGAGTTCGCGACGAGCGAGGATCGCGCGGGCTGCCCGGTCGATTGCGCTGACCCCGCCGCGATCGCCAGCACGAGGACGTACCAGAAGTTCGTGTAGCCGCCGAGCTCGATCGCGCCCAGCACGATCGCCGAGACGGCGGCGAAGAGCATGGAACCGATGACGAGGCGCTTGCGGTCGATCCGGTCGGCGGCGACGCCCGCGAACGGTCCAATGAACACCGCAGGCAGCCACGCCGCCATCGTCACGGCGCCGACGGCGAGGACAGAGTTCGTCAGCTCGTGCACGAGCCACCCGCGGGCGAGGAACATCGCCCAGTGCGCGGAGGTCGACATGAATCCGCTGAAGAACAACAGCCGGAACTGAGGTGAGTCGAGCGAGGGAAAGGACAGGCGCTCGCGCGTAGCGGTGGTCATCGTCTTCAGGAGCGTCATAGATCCATCCTACGCACCGCCTCGTGCCGGCGTCGGCCTCAGCCGAGCGGGTTGAGCTCCACTCGACCCTCGCGACCGTCGACATGGAGCCGCTGGCCGTCGCGGATCACCCGCGTCGCCTCGCGCGTGCCGATCACGCAGGGCACGCGGTACTCGCGGGCGACCAGGCAGATGTGCTGGAAGATGGCCCCCTGGTCGAGGATGATCGCGCCGAGCAGCGGCATCATCGGCGTCCATTCCGGACCGGCGTTCACGCCGACGAAGATCTCGCCCGCCTTGATCTCCGGCGGCGGCGCGCCCGGCGCCACGACCCGCGCGATGCCTGTGTGCTCTCCCTGCGATGCCGGCGTCCCGAACAGCGCTGAGCCGTGCAAGCCGACACGGTCGCGCTCCGGCTCCTGCGGGCCGAAGAACATAGGGACCGGCTCGCCATCGCCGATCGTCTCCGGCGGGCGCAGCAGCCGTTGCTTGGCCAGCTCGGCGCGACGTTGGTCCACGATCGGCCGCGCGTCGAACGCCGAGTCGGCGACCGTCGATCGCACCTCGTCGAGCGTCAGATGGTTGACGTGGCGCGCCTCCGCCAACTGACCCCGCTCGGCGAGTCCCTCGCCGACGAGGATCATCGCTTCGCGCAGCGCACCCGAGACCCCCTGCTCCATGTAGAAGTTGTGGTTCTCCATCGAGGCGTTGCCATGGCGTGCGATCGCCAGTGCCTCGTCGAAGCGCCCGAGGGCGTCCGGCTCGTTCGCGAGGCGACGCCGCAGCCGTCGCTCGGCGGACACTCGTTGGGCGCGCGCGGCGCGCTCTTGCTCCTCGAGCGCGTCGATGTCCTGCTCGGCGAAGCTGCGCACGAGGTCGAGCAGGCGCTCCGGCTCCATGTTCCAGGTGGGCTCGTCGCCGCGGACGTTCGGTCCGAAGCCCTCGCCGGTGTGCATGCCGTAGTCGGCCAGCAGGCGTCGGAACCGCGAGCGGAAGCGCCCTGGCGCCTCGCCGGCTAGCGCCCCGCGACGCCGAGCCTCGAGGATCGGCGCGTAGTCGCGCTGGTCGAGGGCTCGGGCGAGCGGCGGTTTGGACTGCGCGATGCGGGCGAGGCCGCGGACGCGACGAATCAGGCGCGTAGTCCGGTTGTCGAGCGCCTGCAAGAGGATGCCAGCATCGACTCTCGGCCCGCCCGTGATCTCCTCGTAGGCGCTGGGCCAGTCGTGGTTGCTCGCTCCAGCCATCCGCCAGTGCAGGTCGCCCATGACGAGGCCGAAGCCGTCGAGCGCCGCCTCGAGATGCGCCATCCTCGCCTCGATGTCGCTACGGCGGCGCAGCTCCGCGTAGCGGTTGAGGCGCTCCCAGACCGCGACGGTTCGCGGCTCAACCTCGGACAGCCAGACAGAGCCGCCCTGCAAGCGCAGCTCATCGTTACGGGCGCGATGGCGCGCTCCTCGTGCCTCGATGTCGCTCTGCTCGGTCTCGACAGGGCGCGCATAGCGATAGCCGTTCACCCAGCGCGCGATGTGAGCGCGTGCCATGGGCACGCCGGTGTCCGCGAAGACGCGGGCGGAGTGCTCGTCGTACCTCGCTCGGCCCTCGCGCTGGAGGACCGGGACCGGTCCGCGGCTCGCGATCCGCCAGCTGTACTTCGCGTCGGCCGCATCCTCCCACTCCACGGGGAACGGCGGCGCTTCTTCGTCCGCTTCGCCGAGGCCCGTGATCGGCCGCGCCTGCAACAGGTGCGCCACCCCGTCGACGAGCGCGAACTCGATGTCGCGGTCGCCGGCGGCCTCGCGCACCTGCCGCGCCAGCGAGGCGACGGCGAGCACCTCGTCGTCGTCGAGGGCCGGGCGGTCGGCGTCGTCGCCGTCCACCGCAACCGTGGCGATGCCGCCGCCGGCCGCCGCGATCACGCGCGTGCGCTTGGTGGCGACGGAGCGGTCGAGGATCGCCGAGGCCTCGGCGTTCGTCACACAGTGGTCCGCCTCGCCGCTGCCGCCGACCACGCCTTCGCCGAGACCAAAGGCGGCGTTGATGATGATGCGGTCGCTGGCGCCGGTCAGCGGACGCGTGTGAACGCTACGCCGGCCGCCGAGGCGTCGAGCAGCGGCTGCACGAGGACGCCCATGCGCTGTTCGGCCGGGTCCACGCCGACGCGCTGCGCGTACGCCCGCGCGCGCTCCGAGGTGAGCGACGCGCGGACATCGTGCGCCCGTGCCAGCACGTCGTCGACGCCGCGGACGTTGAGGTAGGAGTCGTAGATGCCGGCGAAGCTGGCGCCTTCAAGGTCCTCGGCCGTGGCGGAGGAGCGGACGGCGAAGGCATCGCCGCCGATCTGGTCCAGCGCCGCCGCGATCTCGTCGCGCAGATCCTCGAGGGGCGCGTCGCCGTGGATCACGAAGCCGTGGACGATGGGCAGGCCCTCGGCGGCGAGATCGGCGAGGGCGCCCGCCTTGCCGCCGCTGCGCGCGCGGTCGCGCGCGGCCGGCTCGTCGAGGAAGCTCACGTGCACAGGCTGGTCAGGCATGCGCGGTAGGGTCGCCGAAGGGCCGGGCCGGCGCAATGCCCTTCGGCCGCGCGCGTTGCGCCCTCGGCTGTCGGATCCATATCGTGGCGGCGCCGCTGGACGGCGGCAGCGAGGCGGGGGCATGTCCGAGGACACGGTGGAGCGGCTGCGCGAGATCTGCCTCTCGCTGCCGGAGGCGCACGAGCAGCTGGCGTGGGATGACCACGTCACCTGGCGCATCCGCAAGAAGATCTTCGCCATGCCGACGGAGTCGGAGGGGCGGCCTGCCTTCGAATGCAAGGCGCCGCCGGGGGCGCAGGCCTTCCTCGTCGACGCCGAGCCGGAGCGGTTCTTCGTCCCTCGCTACGTCGGCCAGCACGGCTGGCTTGGCATGTACGTCGACGCCGATGTCGACTGGGACGAGGTGCGCGAGTTCATCGTGGAGAGCTTCGTGATGACGGCGCCGAAGCGCGTCGCCGCACAGCTCGAACTGGCGGAGGAGGGGTAGCGATGGCGAGCGTCATGGACGAGCTGGTCGACGACCTGGTCGCCGAGCAGGACTACCTCGACGCCGCGGTGAGCGGGCTGGCGGCCGAGGTGTGGGAGCGCCCCTCCCCCGCCGAGGGCTGGTTGATGCGTGACTGCATCTCCCACCTCGCCGACCTCGACGACGTGGCCGCTCACATCGCCGCGACGGCCGAGATGCCGCCGCCGCACGGGTACGAGGGCGATGGCGTTCTCGCCGGGCGGCAGGTCTGGGGTCGCACGCTGAGCATCGACGAGCTGCTCGCCTGGTGGCGTGACGCCCGCGCCCGCCTCGCCTCGGCGCTACGGGGAGGCGACCCGCGGGCGCGCCTGCCGTGGGCGGGCCTCGAGATGGGCGCGCGCTCCTTCGGTACGGCGCGACTGATGGAGTGCTGGTCGCATGGCCTCGATGCTCTCGACGCCGCGGGCATCGAGCCGGTCGACACCGACCGCCTGCGCTACGCGGCGCACCTCGGCTACGCCGCCCGCCCGTTCGCCTACACGACGCGCGGGCTCGAACCGAACGAGGAGTCGCTGCGCGTGGTGATCGTCGCGCCGTCCGGCAAGACCTGGACGTGGGGCCCTGAGGATGCGCGGAACCGCGTCGAGGGCGATGCGGGCGAGTACTGTCGCGTCGTCACGCAGCGCATCCACTACCTCGACACCTCGCTGCGCTGGGAGGGGGAGGCGGCGCGCGAGTTCCTCGAGATCGCGCAGGCGTTCGCCGGCCCGCCGGGGATGGGACGCGCGCCCTCCGGCGAGACAGCGACCGAGGACTGACGTGACGCCGGCCCTCGCTCGCCTCGAGCTGACGCGCGTCCACGTCCGCGGCCCCCAGCGACTGGATCTTCGTGCGCATCACCGACGCCAGCGGCGTGAGGGGCCTTGGCGAGGTGGTGCCGCGCGCCCTCGACGCCCTGCGCGGCCTCTGGCCGCGGCTCGACGGCGCGACGGTCGAGGACGATCCGGGCGTCGTCGCGATGCTCGGCGTCGGCGATGAGGCCGCGCGTGCCGATCCCGTGCTCGGCGCCGCGGTGAGCAGCGTGCGTGGCGCGCTGGCCGACCTCTTCGTCCGCCGCGCCGGGCAGTCGCTGTGCGCGTATCTCGGTGGCCCCGCCGCGCCATCACCGGTGGAGGTCTATGCCAACGTCAACCGCTCGATGCTGCCGGACGACGAAGGGCCGCGGGACCGCTCGCCCGCGGCCTTCGCCGAGGCGGCGCGCGCCGCGCTCGACGCGGGATTCCGGGCGGTGAAGTGCGCCCCGTTCGACGAGGCGCGCGCACCGTTCGCGCACGAGGGACTGCCCGAGGAAGTGCGTCCCGGCCTGGCGCGCGTCGCCGCGGTGCGCGCCGAGATCGGTCCCGACGTTCCGCTCTACGTCGACTGCCATCGCCGCTTCAGCCTCGACGCCGCGCTGGCGCTCGAGCGGGAGCTGCGTGCGCTGGGCGTGGTGTGGTTCGAGGAGCCGGTCGACGTGCTTGCCGAGCCAGAGGCGATGCGCGCGGTGCGAGAGGCGTCTGCGATCGACGTTCCGGGCGCCGAACAAGGCTACGGCGTCGAGCTCTTCGAGGCGTTGATCCGTGACGAGACGCTGGATGTCGTCATGCCGGACGTCCTGCTCTGCGGCGGCCCCGTCGAGGCAGTACAGGCGGCGCGGGCCGTGGAGGCGATCCGGCCGGGCAGCGCCTCGTTGCACTGCCCGAGCGGCCCGGTGTCGCTGTTGCAGAGCGCTCACGTGATGGCGGCGTCCGGCGCCTTGCGACCGCTCGAACACTCGGTCCACGAGGCGACGTGGCGCGCCGAGCTGCTCGCGCCGCGCGAGGCGTTCCTCGACGGGGCGTGCGAGATCCCGGCGGGACCGGGACTCGGCGCGGTCCTCGACGAGGCGGTGCTGGCCCACCGCGGCGAACCGGCCTAGCCTGCGCGGACAGCGGCGACATCAAGGGGGATGCGATGCGACTCGGACTGCAGATAGGGCCCGGCGATGACTGGCGGGAGAACCTCGAGAAGGCGAAGGTCGCCGAGAACCTCGGCGTCGAGATGATCACTACAGGCGAGGCGTGGGGCCGCTCGACCGTGCCGTGGCTCGCAGCGCTGGCGATGGAGACCTCGAACGTCACGATCGGCACCTCGATCCTCAACGTCTTCTCCCGCACGCCAGCGGCCATGGCGCAGGACTACGCGATGCTCGAGGAGATGTCGGACGGCCGGATGGTCCTCGGCCTCGGCTCCTCTGGCGAGTTCGTGATCGAGCACTTCCACGGCGTGCCGTTCAAGAAGCCGCTGCGACGCATCCGCGAGTACGTCGAGGTCTTCAACGCGCTGATCGCCGGGGAGAAGCTGGAGTACGACGGCGAGATCTTCCAGATGTCGCGCGGCTTCCGCCTCGACTACAACCGCCCGAGGACCCACATCCCCGTCTACATCGCGGCGATCACGCCGAAGTCGATCCACCAGACCGGCCAGATCGGCGACGGCATCTTCCCGATCCACTGGCCGCGTGAGCTGTTCGAGCAGCTGCGCTCAGACCTCCAGGCTGGCGCGGCCGACTCCGGCGACCCCGGTCGCGAGTTCACGATCGCGCCCTTCACGAAGGTCGCGGTCCTCGACGGTACCGAGGCCGACGAGGGGTTGTGGGACGAGGGGCGGCGGCTGCTGCACCACTACACCAACCGCATGGGCGTCTTCTACTGGCAGATGCTCGCCCGCAACGGGTTCGAGGCGGAGGTCGAGGCCTCGAAAGCCGCGTGGGCCGAGCGCGACGCTGAGACCTCCGTCGCCGCGATCTCGGACGACATGGTGCGCTCCTGCCAGGTGATTGGCAGCATCGAGGACGTGCGGGAGCAGCTGCAGCAGCGCTCCGATCTTGGGGCCGACGTGCAGCTGCTGCACCTGCCGCCGGGCTCGCCGACCGATGTCGGGCACTGGCTCGAATCGGTGATGGCGTAGCGCACGAGGCGTCCAGTGACCTCGCAGGAGCGCAACGGCGAGCCGGTCATCATCGACTGCGACCCCGGCCAGGACGACGCGGTCGCACTGCTGCTCGCGGTCGCGTCGCCGGAGATCGATCTGCTCGCGGTCACCGCGGTCGCGGGCAATGTGCCGCTGGCCCACACCTCGGCGAACGCCCGGCGTGTGCTCGAACTCGCGGGCGCGCATGAGGTGCCGGTCTACGCCGGCTGCGATCGCCCGCTCGTGCGGGAGCCGGTGACGGCCGAATACGTCCACGGCGAGACCGGCCTCGACGGCGCGGGCCTGCCGCCGCCCGCGTCTGAACTCGCCGGGGGTCATGCGGTCGATCGCTTGATCGCGCTCGTACGCGATCGTGACGAGGTGACGCTCTGTCCGATCGGTCCGCTGACGAACATCGCGACGGCGCTTCGACGCGCGCCTGACATCGCCCCGAGGGTCCGGCGGATCGTGCTCATGGGCGGCGCGATGGGGCAGGGCAACGTCACGCCCTCGGCGGAGTTCAACATCTACGCCGACCCGCATGCCGCGGACATCGTCTTCCGCTCCGGTATCCCGATCGTCATGCACGGCCTCGACGTGACGCACCAGGCGCCCGTCACACGCGAACGCCTCGACGCCATCGCATCGCTCGACAGCGACGTGTCGAGGGCGGTCGTCGGCATGCTCGAGTTCTACGGCTCACGTCCCCTCGCGCGCGGTGCGGGCATGCCCCTGCACGACCCGTGCGCGGTGGCCTACCTCGTCGCCCCGGAGCTGTTCGGGGGCCGCGATCGCCACGTGGTGGTCGAGACCGAGGGCCGCCACACCTTCGGACGGACGGTCGTCGACTGGCGCGGTGGGCGCGACGAGCCCAACGCCACGGTGATCACTGGCATCGACGACGAGGGCTTCTTCGACCTGCTCCTGGAACGGCTGGCCTCGCTGCCGGTCTAGGGCCGCGCGTTCTGATGTCTGGTCGCGGACTCTTTCGCTCCCTGATGCGCTCTGACGGTCTGCGCGGTGGTGCGCGTGCTATCGATCGGGGGAGGGCGTCGGTTCGCCCTGAACTCCGGGGGGACAATGCGGACTGACGGCGTCGACGAGCCCACGCCACCCAACCTGTTCCTGATCATGCTGACCAGCATCGTCAACCTGCTACTGCTGGTCGTGATCCTCCGCGCCGTGCTCGCCGGGCTCCCCGTGGGGCTCGCTCTACTCATGCTGCTGTTCGTCCTCGCGAGCAGCCTCGCCATCGCGGCGATGCTCTGGCGCTACCAGCCCTCCTCCGCGTCCGCCGAGTAACTGCCGCCGAGTAACTGCCCTCGCGTGACCGGCGGTCTCGCTGGCTACGGATGGTAGGGCGTCGGGTTCGGGCCGAGCTGCGTCGCGAGGATCGGCTGCGCCTCCTCGACGAAGCGGCAGAGCAGCGGGCGCGTATCACGCGGATCGATGATGTCCTGCCCGGTCGCCTCGGCGGTGCGGAAGGGCGAGGCGAGCGCCTCGAGGCGGGCCTCGATCTCGGCGCGCTTGGCCTCCGGGTCGTCCGCCTCGTCGATCTCGCGCCGGTAGGCGGCGGAGGCGCCGCCCTGGATGTGCATCGAGCCCCAGCGTGCGGAGGGCCAGGCGTAGCGGCGGAACATGCCCGTCGGCCGGTGGTGGCACTGGCCGGCGACGCCGAAGAGGCGGCCCATGACCACCGTCAGCCAGGGCATCCGGCTCTCGCAGGTCGCGATCACGAGGCGCGCGCCGGCCCGTTCGATGCCGCGCTTCTCCGACTCGAGGCCGACCATGAAGCCCGGCTCGTCCGCGAGCGAGATCAGCGGCAGGTGGAACGTGTCGCAGAGCTGCAGCAGGCGGATCACCTTCTCGCCGCCATCGATGTCGGTCGTGCCGCCGAGGTGCCTCGCGTTGTTCGCCATGATGCCGACGGGGTAGCCGTTGAGCCGGGCGAGGCCGGTCACCCTCGTCTTGCCGTAGTCGGGGGCGATCTCGAAGAACGAATCGCGGTCCACGACTGCGTCGATGACCTCGTGCGCGCTGTAGGGGATGCGGCGGTCGCGCGGGACGATCGAAAGCAGCGACTCGTCGCGGCGCTCCGGATCGTCGGTCGGCTCCGCCCTCGGCGGGAGTTCGTGGACGTTCGGCGGCAGGTAGGAGAGGAAGCGACGGATCATGTCGAACGCCTCCTCCTCCGTCTCGGCGAGGTTGTCGACGACGCCGCTGACTTTCGTGTGGATCTGGTCGCCGCCGAGGTCCTCCTTCGTGATGTCGTAGCCGAGCGCCGCCTTGACGACCGGTGGCCCACCGGGGAAGACCTGCGAGATGTCTTTCACCATCACGCTGAAGTGCGCCATGCAGACGTTGACCGCCGGCAGCCCGGCAACCGAGCCGAGGACCGCTGACACGGTCGGCGACATGCGCAGGAGGTCCATGTCGAGGGTGGACCAGGCGTTGCCGTCCGGCAGGTAAGTGCGGCCCAGCGTCTCGAACCCGCGCACGCTGCCCCCCGCTGCGTCGAGGAGACGGACGTACGGCAGGCGCCACTCGAGCGCGCGCTGGTTCGAGCGCAGCTCCGATCCGAGCCCGCCCTCGGAACCGCCGCCCGAGCCGCCACGGACGGTGAAGTCGCCGGCACTGACCACGACCTGGCGGCCATCGAGCTCCCCGAAGCCCTCGACGGCGCCCTTCGGCGTGAAGTCGGTCAGTTCGTTGTCCTCGTAAGTGGCGCGGCCGACGAGGCCGGCGAACTCGCGGAACGACCCCTCGTCCGCGAGGGCGTCGATGCGTTCGCGAACGGTGAGCTTGCCGCGCTCCCGCTGGCGCTGGATGCCGGCGTCGCCACCCATGCGCTTCGCCAACTCCTGTCGTCGCTGCAGTTCGTCGACCTCGGGTTGCCAGCTCACGTCAACCTCCTCGCGCGGTCGGGGCGCTATCGGCATCTGCGTCCCCGCGGCGCGATGCTACGACCTGCCCACGCTCCGGGCACGCCGATCGTGGTTCCAGCCTCGGACAGCCCGCTATCATCGGCGCGGTCGCAGGAGCGGCCGGAGTGGGAGCAGTGCGATGCCCGAGGGCGGTCTGAACGTCGAGGGGTGTGTGTCTGTCGTGACAGGCGCAGCGAGTGGTATCGGACGCGCCATCGCGGTGGCGCTCGGCGCCCGCGATGGCCGCGTCGTACTGGCTGATGTCGACGCCGACGGCCTCGTCGAGGCGGTGGCGGCGGTCGAAGCCGCTGGCGGCCAGGCCCTGGCGCACCCGACTGACGTCAGCCTGCAGACCTCATGGGCCTCGCTCGCGGAAGCCACGGAGCGCGAGTTCGGCCCGGCGCAGCTCTTGGTCAACAACGCAGGCGTGATGACGCGCGCCGACCTCGACGACTCGGACGACGACGACTGGACGTGGACGCTGGGCGTCAATCTCCTGGGCGTCGTCGAGGGTGTGCGCACGTTCCTGCCGCAGCTCCGCACGCACGCGCCGAACGCCCACATCATGAACACCGGCTCGATGGCGGGCCTCGCTCCTCGTGTCGACGCCAGCCTCGGCGCATACACGGCCTCGAAGGCGGCGGTCGTCGTCTACAGCGAGGTGCTGCGCCAGGAACTCTCGGCGGAGGGCATCGGCGTGACGGTGCTCTGTCCCGGCACGGTCTCGACCGGCATCTTCGACGCCGAGCGCAACCGGCCTGCGAGCCTCGGCGAGGGACACCGCTCGCCCGTGCCCGTGCGCGTGGCGCAGGCGATGACGGCGGACCCGGTCGCAGAGGCTGTGCTGAACGCGATCGCGGCGAACGAGCCGTTCATCTTCACGCACGACGACTCGCGCGGCCGTATCGAGGCTCGCTTCGCACGCATCGCCGACAGCCTGGACGCCGCGGACGCGCGCGTGGACGGTGGCGCGTGAACTTCGGAGCGTTCTTTCTCTCCGGCTCGCCGGCGCGTGAGGATCCCTCGGCGGTGTTTGCGCGCCTCGAGGAGTACATCGTGCTGGCAGAGGAGCTCGGATACGACTCGGTGTGGTTCGCCGAACACCACTTTTTGAACTATGGCTACATCCCGAACCCGCTGCTGCTGGCGACGCGTGCCGCGGCGATCACCGAGCGGGTGCGCATCGGCACGGCGGTCCTCGTGTTGCCGTTCTGGCACCCGCTGCGCGTCGCCGAGGACATTGCGCTGACCGACCACCTGACGGGCGGGCGGCTCGAGGTCGGTGTCGCGCGTGGCTACCAGCCGTTCGAGTTCCGCCGCTTCGGCCTCACCTTCGATCAGGCACGGGCGCGGACCGACGAGTCGCTCGAGATCCTGCTGCGCGCCCTCACTGGCGAGGCGTTCGAGTGGTCGAGCGAGCAATTCGAGATTCCGGAGACGACCGTGCTTCCGGCGCCGCTGCAGCAGCCGCGCCCGCCGATCTGGCTGGCGGCGCACACGCCGGAGTCGTTCGACCTGGCGGCGCGGCTGGGGCTCAATGCGTTCACGACGAACTCCGGGCGACCGCTCGCCACGCTGGAGGAGGCCTGGAACGCCTACCAGGATGCGCTGACGAAGTACCCCGATGCGCCCCGGGTTCTGGGCGTGCAGGCGCAGATCTGCGTCGCGCCGACGGACGAGGAGGCGGCGGCGCAGGCCGAGCACTTCCTGTACCAGACGCGCCAGGCCACCGCGCTGCGCAGCGGCACCGAGCAGGTCGTCTCTGGTGTCTCCGCCCCGCTCCCCTTCGAGGGGGAGGCGAGCCTTGAAGAGGTGTTCGAGGAGCGGACGCTATCGGGCAACCCGGATATCGTGGCTCGCAAGCTGGAGGCGTATGCCAGCGTTGCGGACATCGACCAGCTGAACTGCGTGTTCCAGGTCGGCTCGATGGACCCAGAGTTGGTGCGCCAGTCGATGACCATGTTTGCATCCGAGGTCGCGCCGCACTTCCGCGAGTAGCCCGCTGACAGGGCTCCATGTGAAGCGCTGGCGACACCTCGAAGGGGGGAAGCGACGATGAAGCTCGGGATCTCGGTTGGATACTCCGGCCCGCAGATGTCGATACCGATCGGCAGGATCCTGCAGGCGGAGCGGCTCGGCTACGACTCAGTGTGGACCGCCGAGGCGTACGGCTCTGACGCGATCACGCCGCTCGCCTACATCGCGGCGCTGATCTCGAAGATTCGCCTGGGCACGGGGATCATCCAGGTCGCGGCGCGCACACCAGCGGCGACGGCGATGGAGGTGCAGACCGTCGACGCGTTAGCGGGTGGCGGTCGTGTGATTGCCGGCCTCGGCGTCTCGGGACCGCAGGTCGTCGAGGGCTGGTACGGCCAGCCGTGGGGCAAGCCGTACTACAAGCTGCGCGACTACATGCAGATCATGAAGAAGGTCTTCGCCCGGGAAGAGCCGGTGACGCACGACGGACCGGAGTACCAGCTGCCGTTCCACGGCGACCGCTCGCTGGGCATCGGCAAGCCGCTCAAGTCGATCTTGCACACCAACCCCGACCTTCCGATCTGGCTCGGCAGCGGCAGTGAGTCGAACGTCCGCCTCGCCGCGCAGTACGGCGACGGCATCCTGCCGTTGGGCTTCATCCCTCGGCGCATGCCCGAATACATGGCCTGGATCGAGGAGGGCTTCGAGCGCGCGGGCGGCGGCAAGTCAATGCAGGACTTCGAGATCCAGGCGGGCGTCTCGGTCACGGTGACGGACGACATCGCCTCGGCGCTGCGCCGGCAGAAGGCTGGCGTCGCGCTCTACGTCGGCGGCATGGGCCATCGCGACGTGAACTTCCACAAAAACCAGATGATCAAACGCGGCTACGGCGAGGCCGCCGAGCGCATCCAGGAGCTCTACCTCGCTGGTCGCAAGGCCGAGGCACTCGAGGAGGTACCCGACGAGTACCTGGACGAGGGCTCGCTGGTCGGCCCGGTCGCCCGCATCAAGGAGCGCTGGCCGCAGTGGCGCGACAGCGGCGTGACGGGCCTGACGATCAACAGTGCGCAACCCGAGACCCTCGAGCTGATGGCCGACATCGCTGACCTTCGCCCGAACGACTGACGTGGGACGCCGGGGAACCACCTCGACCAGCGACCGGCCGGGCGCGTGATGGCGGGCGGGGCGCTCGAAGGTGTGCGCGTGCTCGACCTCGCGACGGAGCGGGCGGAGATGGCGGGGCGCATCCTCGCCGACCTCGGCGCGGAAGTGGTCAAGATCGAGCCGCCCGAGGGCGCGTCGGGCCGCAGCCGGCCGCCCTTCGACGAACGCACGGGGCCGCAGCAGGGCGAGTCGCTGTACTGGGCGGCGATGGGCATCGGCAAGCGCAGCCTCGTGCTCGACCTCGCGACCTCCGAGGGACGCGATCGGCTGCGGGAGGCAGTGCGCGACACGGACATCCTCATCGAATCGTTCGCTCCAGGACAGATGGCGACGTGGGGTCTGGGCGAAGCAGAGCTCCGCGCGGTCAATCCGCAGCTCGTCTACACCTCGATCGCGCCGTTCGGGCAGCACGGGCCGAAGGCCGACTGGCCAGCGACGGAGCTGACCATCGAGGCGGCCGGGGGGCTCGTCGTGCTCCAGGGTGACGGCGACCGCCCGCCGATCCCCGTCGGCTACCCGCAGGCGGCGTTCCACGCCTCGGCGCGGGCGGCCGCCGACAGCATCATCGCGCTCAGCGAACGGGCGCTCTCCGGCCTCGGCCAGCACCTCGACACCTCGATGCAGGAGGCGATCGTCTGGACGCTGCTGAACTCGACGGGCTATCCGCCGAACGTCGGCGGCAACCCGCCGAACACGTGCGAGGCGCGCGACGAGGTCGCTGAGACGCCGGTGCCGATCGGGCGCAACCGCTTCGAGACTCTCGACGACGGCTGGGTGCTCGCCCGCGTCGGAGCGGGCAAGTACGGGCAGCGCGTCGTTGCCTTCGTGATGGCGGAGCAACGCGAGGCGGGCGTGCTCGACGATGAGCTGGCGGCCCTCGACTGGTCAGGCGGACTCGTCGGCGCGGAAGGCTTCCTCGTGCCTGCGGAGACGCTCCCGCGCGCCATGGAGGCGATCGCCGCGTTCTTTGCGGCGCGCACCAAGGCCGAGATCATGGCCTTCGCCGCCGAGCACACCCTGCAGGTCGCGGGCGTGCGGACGGCCGAAGATCTGTGGAACGACCGGCAGTTGCGCGAGCGCGGGTACTGGAGCGAAGTGGCGGGCCGCGACCATCCCGGGCACTTCGCCGTCATGTCACGCACGCCGCTCGTGGAGCCGCGTGCGGCGCCGAAGCTCGACGAGGCACGCGGGATCCTCGACGGAACGCGCCGCAAGGCGCCGTTGCCCATCGGAACGCCATCGGACGACCGGCTCGGCGAGGCGTTCGCCGACATCAAGGTGGCGGACTTCAGCTGGATCGGCGTGGGGCCGATCAGCGCGAAGGCACTGGGCGACCACGGCGCGACGGTGGTGCACCTCGAGAGCGCGACGCGTCCAGACATCTTGCGCCTGACACAGCCGGCCAAGGACGGCATCCCGGGTCTCGACCGCGGCCAGTTCTTCGCCGACTACAACTCCTCGAAGCTCGGGCTGGCCACGAACCTGGCGACGCCCGAGGGGTTGGCGATCGCCCGCAAACTGATCGACTGGGCCGACGTCGTGACGGAGAGTTTCACGCCGGGCACCATGGCACGCCTCAGGCTCGACCAGGAGGCGATCCGGGCCAAACGCCCCGACCTGATCTGGTTCTCGACCTGCCTGCTCGGGCAGACCGGGCCGTACCGCACGTTCGCCGGCTTCGGTCAGCAGGGTGCGGCTCTGGCCGGGCTGCATGGGCTCACGGGCTGGCCGGACCGGCCGCCCTCCGGCACCTGGGGCGCGTACACCGACATGATCGCACCGCACTTCTGCGTCGCGGCGCTCGCGGCCGCCATCTTCGAGCGCCGCCGCACCGGCCTCGGGCAGCACATCGACCTCGCGCAGGTCGAGACCGGCATCCGCTTCATCGAGCCGCTGATGCTCGACTACACCGTCAACGGTCGCGTCCCGTCGAGGCACGGCCTCGACTCGCTGACCGAGTGTCCGCACGGCGTTTACGCGACGCGCGGCATACAGCGCTACGTCGCCATCAGCTGCGAAACCAACGGGCAGTGGCAGGCGCTCGCTGCGACCCTCGACGGCCTCGGCGCCCTCGGCGACCTCGCTGCGCTCGACCTCGAGGGTCGGCGTGCGCACGAGTCGGCGATCGACGCCGCGTTAACCACGTGGTGCGCGGACCGCGAGCCGTACGAGGCGGAGGCGGAGCTGTTGGCCTCCGGCGTGCCGGCGGCCGTCTGCCAGTTCCCGACCGACCTCTACGAGGACCCGCAGATCGCCGAGCGTGGCTTCTTCGTGACGCTGGACCATGCCGAGATGGGCCCGACGCCCTACGACGGGCTGGTCACCCGCTTCTCGGCCAAGCAACGCTCGCTGCACGGGCCGGCGCCGGTCCTCGGCGAGCACACGGCGTACGTTCTCCGCGAGCTGCTCCATCTCGACGACGCGACGATCGTCGAGGCGGCAGCCGCGGGCGCGCTGTCGTAGCCTCGGCCGCAGCGTCAGCCGCCGACGGCTAGAACGGACTTCGCGTGCATCACGTCATCCTCGGCGCAGGCGGCATCGGCGGCGGCATCGGCGCGCGGCTCGTGCTGGCGGGCTCCGACGTCACACTGATCGCGCGCGGCGCGCACCTCGAACGTATGCAACGGAGGGGCCTGCGCCTGCGCACGCCGGAGCAGGATGTGACGCTCGAGGTGACGGCGGTCGGCGACCACTCGGAGGTGGCGTGGCGCGGCGACGAGGTCGTGCTGCTGACGGTGAAGAGCCAGGACACGGCTGCGGCGCTCGACCAGCTGCTCGCCACGGCCGGGCCGGGCGTGCCCGTCGTCTGCGCCCAGAACGGCGTCGAGAACGAGCGAATAGCGGCGCGGCGATTCGAGCGTGTCTATGGAATGCTCCTCAACTTCCCCGCGACGTTCCTGACACCCGGCGAGGTCCTGCTGCACGGCATCCCGCGCTCGGGCGTGCTCGACGCGGGGTGCTATCCGCGCGGCCTCGACGCGACCGTCGAGGAACTCTGCGCCCACCTCGAGACGGCGAACTTCGCGGCGGCGGCGGACGCCGCGGTGATGCGGAAGAAGTACGCGAAGCTGCTGATGAACCTCGGCAACGCGGTGCAGGCGCTGGCGGAAACGCGTGACGCCGGTGGGATCCACCGCGCGCTCCGTGCCGAGGCCCTTGCCTGCTACGAGGCCGCCGGCATCGACTACATGCCGCTCGAGGAGCTCGTGGCCGCGGCGCGTCCGCACTACACGGTCGGCCAGATCGAGGGTGCACCGCGCGTCGGCGGCTCGACGTGGCAGGGGCTGGTGCGCGGCACCGGCTCCGTCGAGGTCGATCACCTCAACGGCGAGATCGTGTTGCTCGGCGCGCAGCATGGCGTACCCACGCCCTACAACCGCGCGGTGCAGCAACTCCTTGTCGAGGCGGTGGCGGGCGGCGCTGCGCCGGGCAGCACCAGCCTCGAAGCGATCGAGGAGCGCGCACGGGCGCTCGACCGCGTAGTGCGGGAACCTCGAGGCTAGTCCGAGCCCTCGGATCGCCGCTCGATCAGCTCGATCAGCACGCCGCTGGCCTGTTTCGGGTGGATGAAGGCGATGCGGGTGCCGTGGTACTCGGTGCGGTTCACGAGCTCGACGTCGAGGGTCGCCAGGTGCGCGGCTGTGTCATCGAGGTTCTCGATCAGCAGCGCGATCGAGTCGATGCCCTCGCCGCGGCGCTCGATGCTGCGCGCCAGCTCGCCGGCGGGGTCGTTCGGCGCGACCACGTCGAGGACGAGATCAGCGCCGACGCGCATCGTGGCCCCGTTGAAGGCGCCGATCGTGTCCGAGCCGCGGTCGTGCAGCGGCTCCGCGCCGAGCAGGTCGCCGAAGCGGTCGATCGTGCCGGGCAGGTCCAGCACCCGCAGGTTGATCTTCGCGAGGCCGAGGACGCGGTGAGCCATTGCTATCTCCTCCTGTGGCCGAGAGCGCTGACCGTTGAGCCATGCAGCGGTGCGACGAAACCTGTCGACGCACCCTCGACGCGGCGAGCCTAGCAGAGCGTTCCCCGCCTGCGGATCGTGCATACTCGCCGCCTCGACGCTACGAACGCACGAGGGGATGAGGACGATGGGTGAGCTGGACGGACAGGTCGCGATCGTGACGGGTGCAGGCCGTCTGCGCGGCATCGGCCGCGCCGCAGCGGTGGCGTTGGCGGAGCTGGGCGCGGATGTCGTGGTCACCGGCACCGGGCGCGACCCCTCGACGTTCCCGCCTGACGAGCAGGCGGCAGGTTGGCGCGACATCGAGAGCACCGCCGAGGAGGTGCGCGCGCACGGCGTGGAGGCGCTTGCGCTCGCGTTCGATGTGCGCGACGAGACGGCGGTGAACGCCGCCGTCGCACGCGCCCTGGAGGAGTTCGGGCGCATCGATATCCTCGTCAATAACGCCGCAGCCTCCCGCGGTGAGGACCGCACCCCGATCGTCGAGCTGACGCCGGAGCTGTTCGACCTCGTGCTCGACGTGAAGGTGCGCGGGAGCTACCTGATCACACGCGCGGTGGCGGCGCACCTGATCGAGCGCGGTGACGGTGGCGCCATCGTCAACGTCGCCTCGACCGCCGGAAAGCGCGGGAGCGCGAACACGCTGGCGTACAACGCGGCCAACTTCGCGATGGTGGGCATGACGCAATCGCTGGCGCGGGAGCTGGGACCGCACGGCGTGAACGTGAACTGCGTCTGCCCGGGCGCGGTCGACACTTCGCGAATGGACTCGGTGCGGCCGGGCGACTACACGCTGCGCGAGAGCCGCGCCGAGGCCGTGTCACGCTGGGGCACCGACGAGGAAGTCGGCGACTTCATCGCCTACCTCTGCACCTCGGCAGCTGCCTGGATCCACGGGCAGTCGATCAACATCAACGGCGGGTCGGTGATGGAGCACTAGCTCCGCCTCTCACGAACCCCCCCCCCCCGTAACTCTCTGATTGCTGTGCTCTCTGCATTGCTGTCGCCCGACGGATAGCGCCGGATTCCCGTATCGAAGATCCTGTGATCGAGGCAACACAAGGACCTCGATTGGCGCCTCCAAATCCCTCGATTGGTGCTTGTTGGATCTGCTCGATATCAGTATAACTCCCACAGACAAGCCCGGATGACGGCAACTGATAGGTCCATTGTTCCCGATTGGACTCGTCCGATGACCACTCCGCCGATCGACCGTACTCGCGCCGCTCCGGCCTATCGCCAGATCGTCAACTGGGCACGTGAGGCCATCGCCAACGGCGAGGTGGACGACGGCGAGCGGCTGCCTGCGGAGCGCACGCTCGCGGCGGAACTCGGCGTCAGTCGCAACACGGTCGTGCGGGCCTACGAGGAGCTGGCGGCGGATGGCCTCGTGCTGCGGCATGTCGGCGTCGGCACCATTGTGCGCTCGACGCCGATCGACGAGGTCGACGTCAGCGCCCCGCTGTTTTGGTGTTCGATGTTCACACAGCGAGGATCCGCCGGCTCCTCGGCGGTGCGGGAGCTGCTCGCCAACACGGCCGAGAACCAGATCTCGCTCGACGAGGTGGCCGCGCCGGTCGAGCTGTTCCCGCTCGAGCGCTTCCGTGCGCTGACCGACGAGGCGATCACGACGCTGCGCGGCGAGCTGCTGGCATACACAGACACGGAGGGCCTGCCCTCGCTGCGGCAGGCGATCCTCGAGCGGAGTCCCGCCGCGCTGGCCGTCGATCCTCAGCGCACCGTCGCAGTGACGAGCGGGGCGACGCAGGGGCTGTCCCTGCTGCTGCAAGCCCTGGTGGCGCCCGCCGACGTGATTGCGATCGAGACGCCCACCTTCCCGTGCGCGGTCGCGTCGCTGAGCGCGACCGGGGCGCAGGTGGTTGGCGTCCCCGTCGGTACTGACGGTCTGCGGCTCGACCTTCTCGAGCAGCTGTTTCGCCGCCAGGCGGTCAAGCTGCTGGTCACGGTGCCGAACTTCAACAACCCGACGGGCGCGCTCCAGCCCGACGATGCGAAGCGCCAGCTGCTGGCCATCACGCGGCGCTACGGCGTCGCGGTGCTCGCGGACGATGTCTTCGGCGACCTGGCCTTCGCCCCCGGCGAACGTCCGCGCTCGCTCGCGGAGTTCGAGGGCTCGGAGCACGTGATCGAGCTGAACAGCCTGTCGAAGGTGTTTGGCGGCGGCCTGCGCGTGGGCTGGGTGCTGGGTCCGCGTCCGGTGATCGAGCGCATCGCGGAGTTGAAGTCGGCGACTGACGTGAACACCTCGACGTTCGCCCAGCACATCGCCGAGCGCGTGATCCGCTCGGGCCTCCTCGACGACCAGATCGCCGAGGCCCGTCCGCTGCTTCGCGACCGTGCACGCTGGATGCGCGAGGCGTTGGAGGAGGCCTGCGGCCCCCTCGCGCGCTCCGAAGCGCCCGCGGGCGGTATGAGTCTCTGGTGCGAGCTACGGACCGGGCACACGGCACGCGAACTCCTGGCAGCGGCGCACGAACAGAGTCTGTCCTTCGCGACGGGCGACGCGCTCTCCGCCGACGGCCAGGCTGACCGGCACTTCCGGCTGGCGCTCGGGAGCCTCGACGAGGAGCACGCCCACGACGTGGCACGACGGCTCCGACGCGCGATCGACACGCTCGAGGCGAGACGGCCGGGGACCCTGGCGCGACGCCACGGCACGCGCGCGCTGATCTAGCGAGCGCTTGGGAAGGGGGACGCAGATGACCTTCAACGATGGACAGATCCAGGTGGAGCAGCTGCGCCAGAACGAACTGCGCGAGCGCTCAGTGCTGGCGGCCACCCGAGGCCCGGCGTCGCCGCTCGAGGTGGCGTGTTGCCTTCGCGTTCGCCATCCCGGCAGTCTCGGCGTGGGGACTCGCGGGCGTCACCCTGGCGATCGGCCTCGGCGGCGCGATGTGGCTCTTCGAGCGCGGCCGCCGGCAGGCGATGGAGCGCGAGAGCCTCACTCAGCTCTGGCACGCGATCGAGGATGCGTGCTGTCTCGACGACGTCCGCGAAGCGGCGCGCGAGGCCGTCGCCGAGTTCGATCGCACACCCCGGCGCGCGACCCAGCGCTAGCGAGCCTCGGTCGCCACCGCCGGCCAGCGCTGCGCCCACGGCAACGCAGCCTCGAGGTCGCGCGACACGTCGAGGAGCCATTCGTCGCTCGCAAGCGGTCCCACGAGTTGCGCGCCGACGGGGAGACCATCGCTGGTCTCGTGCAGGGGCAGCGAGACGGCCGGCTGGCCGCTGAAACTGAACGGCGCCGGGAACACGCCCGCCTCGGCCGCGCCCGACTCCGAGTTGCCGAGCGGTCACGGGGGCTGGCGCAAGCTCGGCGTGACGAGCAGGTCGAACGGCTCGGCGCCGTCGAACCAATCGAGGATGGGGCGCACCGCTTCGCGCATGCCCTCCGCTGCCGAGTCAGTCTCGGCGTCGCTGATCGCGATGCCGGCGGCGGCCAGCGCGAGGCGCGTCTCGGGTAGATCGCCCTCGACGAGCGTGCGCCCCAGGATCGCCTCAATGCGCGCGAGCTGTGCCGCGGCGTTCGCCGGGCCGACGACAGCCAGCGCCGCCTGCGCAGGACTACCGGGGCTGAAGAACGTGTCGAGGGCGGGCGGATGTGCGACCTCGACGCGGTGGCCAAGCGCCTCGAGCGTGCGGCCGGTGGCCTCGACCGCCTTACGGCAGGCCGGGTCGAGCGGCAGCTTCGTCAGCGGGTCGTCGAGGAGCAGACCCACGCGGTAGGCGATCCAGCGAGCGGGAGTGTCTCGCTGGCTCGCCTACCGCGTCGAGGAGCCCTCGCAGGTCGCGCACGGAGCGCGCCACAGCGAACTCTGCCCACACCTCGAGGTAATCAGGCTCGCCGAAGGTCGTCCCCGTCGGTACGCGGCCGCTGGTCGGCTTCAGCGTCGCCACCCCACAGGCGGAGGCGGGGTATCGCAGCGAGCCGGTCGCGTCGGCGCCGTGCGCGAGCGCGACCATGCCGGCCGCGACCGCGGCGGCCGATCCGCCGCTCGACCCGCTGGCGGTGCGCCCGAGGTCCCACGGGTTCCTCGACGCGCCGAACGCGGCCGGCTCGGTGGTCACGCCGGAGGAGACCTCCGGCACGTTCGTCTTGCCGATCACGATGAACCCGGCCGCCAGCAGGCGGCGCGCCAGCTCAGTCGTGCGCGTCGAGCGGTAGCCCGCCTCGCGCAGCGCGCCGATGCCCACCGCATAGCGCGTGCCCTCGATCTGCAGACTGGCGTCCTTGACCAGGATCGGCACGCCGGCGAAGGGGGCGCTGGGGTCAACCGCCGAGGCGGCGGAGCGGGCCGAGTCGTAGAGCGGCTCGATCACGGCATTGACCACGGGGTTGATCGCCTCGATGCGCGCGATCGCGAACTCGACCAGCTCTGCCGGCGTTGCGTCGCCCCGCCGCACGAGGTCGGCCTGTGCCGTCGCGTCGAGTCGCCAGAGTTCCTCGGCGTTTCGCCCGGTCATGGGCGGATCATACGTTCGAGGGTCATGCGCGCCGGAGCGGCCTCGCGACGACGGCGGCAGCGAGGGCGACCACGATCAGGAGTGCGCCAAACGTCGTCAGCGCCGCCTGCACACCGGCGGTATCGGCGACGATGCCCAGGACGACCGGTCCGACCCAGCCGAAGCCAATCGCGAGATTCCAGCCGCCGAGGGCGCGCCCACGCAGGCGGTCGGGCACGCTCGACTGCAACATGATCCACTCGAGCGCGTCGACCATCGCGGCCATGGCGCCGATCCCGCCGACGACGAACAGTGAGACGACGAAGGTGCTCGACGCGCCGAGACCGATGATGAACGCACCGAACGAGGCGACCACGACCAGCAGGGTCAGCCCGCGCCTCGGCAGGTGGCTGGTCGCAGCGAGCAGCGCCGTGCCCGCCATCGAACCGATCGCGGCGGCGCTCGCGAGCGTGCCGAGGCCCTCCGGCCCGACGTCGAGCACCTGTTCGGCGACGACCGGGAGCACCGAGTTGAACGAGAAGCCGAGGATCTCGACCAGTACCATCAGGCCAAGCAGCAGGCCGACCATCGGCACGGTGCCGATGATGCGCACGCCCTCGATCACCTCGCGCCGGAATGGCTCGCGCGCGGTGGCGAACGAGTGGCCCTCGACGCGGACGCCGAGGTAGACCCAGGCCGCGAGGGCGAGCGGGATCGTCGCGAAGAGGAAGGTGCGACCCGGCCCGACGGCGGTCAGCAGCAGGCCGCTGGCGATCGCACCGGCTGCGCCGACCGAGCGTTGACCAAACGAGGTCAGGCTGACCGCGTTCGCCATTCGGCTGGGGCCGACGATGTCGCCGGCAAGCGCCTGCAGCGCGGTGATGTTGAAGGTCATGGCCATGCCGCTGAGCGCGAACATCAGCAACACCAGCCCGACGGCATCCACGCCCGCCAGCACCATCGCGCCGAGGACGATCAGCACGGCCGCCTTCCCCGCGGTAGCGGCTGCGAGCACGTACTGCCGCGGTAGCCGGTCAGAGAGCGCACCCGCGGTCGGGCCCATCACCATGCTCGGCACCATCCGCACTGACCACGCGAGCGCCGTCAGGAACACCGAGCCCGTCAGGTCGAGGATGAACCAGCCGGCGGCGACGCGCTCCATCCACTGTCCGAGCGAGTCGAGCACGGCGGCGACCCAGGTGCGGCGGAACTGCGGGTCGCCAAAGGATTCCGTCGAGCGGCGCAGCCAACCGGCAGGGCGGGTCTGTTGTTCGCTGCCGGTGGTGGTCGCCACGTCCGCCCCTCGCCGCGCCGCCACGAGTGGTCGCGCAGCCGATATCATCGCCGCAGTCCTCGCTCCCGTCGCCCTCGCGACGGTGCGACGCTGAGTGGAGGCGCCGTGGGCGATGAGTCCGAGGCGGACCGCGCTGTAACAGCACCCGAATCGAGCGCCGCCTGGAGACGGCTCACGTCGCCTCGCGCGGCGCTGCTGGTGCCGGCGACCGTCACCATCGTCTGGGCTGTCTTTGTCATCGGCGGCGGCGAGCTCGAGCGCGTGCTCTCGCACTGGGAGTCGTCCCTGACGATGACGGCCGGCAGCTTCCTCGCGGGCGCCTCGCCCGAGGGCGGCGGCGCGGTCGCGTTTCCGATCTTCACGAAGGTGCTGCACGTGCCGCCTGCGGTCGCGCGCACGTTCTCGCTCTGCATCCAGGCCGTGGGCATGACCAGCGCCGCCGTCGCGATCGTCCTCGCCGGCCGCACGATCGAGGTGCGGGCGCTGGTGATCAGCGTGATCGCCGGTTCCGCTGGCTTCGTCGCCGCGCTGCTCGCGCTCTCCGACTTCGACGCGCTGTTCTGGGCATCCCGCCAGCCGGCCAGTTACGTGAAGGTCCCGTTCACGGTCGTGCTCGCGGGGATGGCCACCGTCATGTTCACCTCGCTTCGCCGAGGTGAGTTTGGCGCCGAGCACGTCCCGGCGTGGACGCGGCGCATGGTCTTCGGCCTGGCCATCGCGGCGTTTTTCGGGGGCGTGCTGGCGTCGCTGACGGGGACCGGGGTCAATGTCCTGGTCTTCCTGTTCATCGTGCTGGTCTTCGGCCTGCACCCGCGGGTCGGCGTGCCGACCAGCGTGATCGCGATGGCAGGCATCTCCCTGGTCGGCGTGGTCACCCTGGGTGTCTTCGACGGGCAGCTGGCGGTCGAAACGAACGCCGTCGGCGATGTCGTGCGAGTCGGCGGCGAGGCCGTCGGTCCGTTGCCCGGGCAGGAGTACGACCTGCTCGGCCTCTGGCTCGCCGCCGTGCCGATCGTGGTCTGGGGCGCGCCGCTGGGCGCCTACGTGGTACACCGTCTGCGCGAGGAGTGGCTTGTCACGTTCCTGGCGCTGCTGGCTCTGACGGAGGTCGTCTCGACGGTGGTCCTGCTCGAGGATCTGCGGACCGACCCGCCGCTGATCATTTACGGCCTGGTGGGCCTGATCGTGGTGATCGCCGGCGTGCGCTGGGTGTCGACCCATCGCGACTTGCTCTGCGGCAAGCTGCCGGAACTGGCGGGCGCGCCTGAGGCGAGCTAGCTGACGGCGCGAATATGATTGCGACGGATGTGGTCGAGGATCGCGATCTGGATCTGCGTGGTCAGGTCCTCGAAGCGGCAACCGACCTCGAAGAACTCTCGCCCGGGGAGCGGCCGGAGCCAGGTGACGCTGACCTCTACCTCGATCCGCTCGCCGTCGAGGACGAACGCCAGGCGGAGCCGGTCATCCTCTGCGAGCGAAACGTTGTCGTTGACGCGCGCCAGTAGGCCGCCGCCGGCGAGGTCGAGGATGGTGAAGTCGGTGGCGTCCAGGTAGCGCTCGCGCGCGCCCACAGCCACGACCCGGCGCGGGCTGATCGAGGTGGCGATGCGGAAGTAGCGTCGTCTCTGCACCACGTACCGTCCGCCGTGATCATCGACGCGACCGAGCGCGCTCTGTATACGGCCGGCAGTGGGGGTGCTGAGGGTTTACGCCTCGGGCGGTTCACTGAGCGAAGCAGCGATCGCGGGACCTTCGCGGCCGAATCCGGCTTCGAGGATGTCGCTGATCGGGCTGTTCAGCCGCTGGAACGCCGAGAGCAGGTCCCGCGCCGCCGTGGTGAGTTCGCTGCCGCCGCCCGAGCTGCCGCCCGATCCGCTGTCGAGGAGCGAGACACCCGCTGCCTCCTCCATGTGCCGCAGCTTCTTCCAGGCCGTGCGATTGGGCAGTCCGAGACGCTCCGCGGCAGAGGCAACCGAACCGGTCTCGGCGACGGCCTGGAGCAGGTCCGCGCGGAACTCGGAGATCACGACCTCGCCGTCCCGCTCGAGCCAGACCTTCGAGCGCACCTCGAGGTGTGGTTCGACGGGCCGGCCATCGGGTCGCGGACGATCGCTCACAGTGGCCTCCGTGGGCTGCGTCGTGTAGCGTCTTGCCGCGGCGTGCAAGACGGCGCCAGCATAGCGCAGCACGGAGCCGAAGGCACCGCGACCGGGAGGAGCGGCGATGGGGCGACCGAGGTCAATGCGGGGTGCCGGCGGCGCCGTCTTCCTCGCGATGGCGGCGCTGTTGCTCGCCGCCTGCGGCGGCTCCGACGAGCTGATCCTGGCCACGACGACGAGCACCGAGAACTCCGGCCTGCTCGATGAGCTGGTGCCGCGCTTCGAGGAGCAGAGTGGCGTCAACGTCAAGGTCGTGGCCGTCGGCTCCGGCGCTGCGCTCGCCCTCGGCGAGCGAGGTGACGCCGACGTGCTCCTCGTGCACTCGCCGGCTGCGGAGCTTGAGTTTGTCGGGGCCGGCGACGGCGTCGAGCGGAGGCGCGTCATGTTCAACGACTTCGTCCTGGTTGGCCCGCCCGAAGATCCGGCCCGGGTCGCTGCCGCGGCGACACTCGCGGACGCCATGCAGGCAATCGCCGACGCTGGAGCATCGTTCGTTTCGCGCGGCGACGACTCGGGCACACATGCGCGGGAACGTGCGCTGTGGGAGGCTGCTGGGCTCGCGCCGCCGACCGAGGCGTCGTGGTACGCCGAGAGTGGGCAGGGCATGGGCGCGACGCTGACGATCGCGGCTCAGACCGAGGCGTACACGCTGAGCGACCGCGCGACGTACCTCGCCGTCGCCTCCCCCGACGAGCTCGCCGTTCACCTCGAGGGCGACGAAGCGCTGCGCAACGTCTATCACGTGATCGTGGTGAATCCCGACCGTCATGACGGCGTCAATGCGGACGCCGCGCGTGAGTTCAGCGACTTCCTGACGGACACCGACACGCAGGCAGTGATCTCCGCGTTTGGCATCGAGGAGCACGGGCAACCGCTCTTCACCGGCGACGCCGCGCCGGCCGCCTCTTCGCGACGCACCATCGAGGCTGGTGTGCTGTGGAGCTGATCCTCGACGGGTTCGCTGAGGCGTGGCGCCTGTTGCGCACCGGCGACGCAGACATCTACGAGATCACGGCGCGCACGGCGCTCGTCTCGGGCACCTCGACGTTGATCGCGCTGATCATCGGCGTGCCGGGCGGGCTCTTCCTCGCGCTGGCGCACTTCCGAGGACAACGTACGCTGGTGGCGCTGGCGAACGCGGGCACGGGGATGCCACCGGTCGTGGCCGGGCTGATCGTGAGCATCCTGCTCTGGCGCTCGGGTCTCCTCGGCGGGCTCGGGCTGATCTACACGCCGGCCGGCATGGTGGTCGCGCAGGTCCTGATTGCGGTGCCGATCATCGTGGCGGTCACGGCCGCGGCGGTGATGTCGCTGCCGCCCGCGCTCCACCTCCAGATCCGCGCCATGGGGGCGGACCAGCGACAGTACTTCTGGCTCGTCGCGCGCGAGGCGCGGCTGCCGCTCCTGGTGGCCGTCATGGCTGGCTTCGGCGCCGTCGTCTCCGAGGTCGGCGCATCGCAGATGGTCGGCGGCAACATCGCCGGCGAAACGCGCGTGCTGACGACCGCGGCCGTCCTCGAGGTCTCGCGCGGCGAGTTCGGGACCGCGCTGGCGTTCGGTCTGATCCTCGTCGCGTTCATCGTGGCCGTCGCGGGCGTGATCACAGGCGTGCAGGTGCGCGCGCAGCGGCGGTGAGCACCTCGACGGCCCTGTCGCTGGCAGACCTCCGCGTCGACCGCGGCGGCCGCACGGTGCTGCGCGTCGCGGCGCTCGAGGTCACCGCCGGCGAGACCGTGGCGATCCTGGGACCGAACGGCTCCGGCAAGTCGACACTGCTGCTGACGAGCGCGCTGCTCCTCGAACCGGGCGAAGGCTCGGTGACGCTCTTCGGCGAAGAGGCGGCCCGTGGCCGCACGGCACTGCGCCGGCGGACGGCGACCGTCTTTCAGGAGGCGGGCCTGCTCGACATGGGCGCACGCAGCAACATCGAGACGGCGCTGCGGCTGCACGGCGTGCCGTCCGAGGACCGCGGCGACCGCGCCGATGTCTGGCTCGACCGTCTCGGCGTCGGCCACCTCGCCGAGGCGCGGGTGCACACGCTGTCCGGCGGCGAGGCGCAGCGCGTCAGCCTTGCGCGCGCGTTCGCCGTGGAGCCGGAGCTGCTGTTCCTCGACGAGCCGTTCTCATCGCTCGACCTCGAAGCGAAGTCGCGACTGGTCGGCGAGCTGCGCACGCTGCTGGCCAACGAGGGCATCGCGGCCCTGATCTCGACGCACGACCACAGCGAGGCGCAGCTCCTGGCCGCGCGCACCGTCGTGCTCGTCGACGGCGAGGTGGCGCAGATCGGTCCGACTGACGAGGTGTTCTCGGCGCCCGCAACCGTCGAGGTCGCGCGCTTCCTGGGCTACGCCGTCCTCGACGCTTCGCGTCTTGGCGGCTTCGACCCGCCGGCGGAGGCGAGCTACGGCGTGCTGCCCCCGGGTGCGGCGCGCATCGTCAGCAGCGGCCCCGCGAACCTCGACGGCCCGATCGTGGCGATCGAGGGCGCATTGGGCCATGCACGCGTCGTCGTCGATGTCGGCGAGCGGCTCGCTGTAGCGATCGAGGCGGGGACGGTGGTGCCGGACCACCTCGAGCCCGGCGCGCACGTCGCCGTCGCCATCGACGGGGAACGCGTGCTCTGGCGCTGACCGCTCGCTTATCCTCCGCCGATGGACGATGTGCGCACGACGATCGAGGAACGCGAGGGCGGTCGCGTCGCGACCATGACGGTCGACTACCAGCAACGCCTCAACATCCTGGACCGTGGCCGCATCGAACGGCTGCGCGATGCGTTTCTCGCGCTGGCGGACGACGACGAGCTGCGCGTCGCGGTGGTGACCGGCGCTGGTGATCGCGCCTTCATCGGCGGCGCGGACGTCCACGAGCTGGTCACGCTCGACGAGCACACCGCCGAGGACTTCATTCGCACGCTGCACAGTGCCTGCCAGGCGATGCGCGATCTGCCGGTGCCCGTGATCGCGAGGATTCGCGGCTACTGCCTGGGCGGCGGTCTTGAGATCGCCGCCTCGTGCGACCTCCGCGTTGCGAGCTACGACTCGAGCTTCGGCATGCCCGAGGTCGCGGTCGGCATCCCCTCGGTGATCGAGGCGGCGCTGCTGCCCTCGATCGTGGGCCACGGCCGCGCGCGCGAGCTGGTCTACACCGCGCGGCCGTGGGACGCGGAGGAGGCCCGCGCCGCTGGGCTGCTCGAACGCGTCACCACGCCCGAAGGCCTCGACGCCGCGGTCGACGAGTTCGTCGACGCGATCATGGCGAACGGCCCGCTGGCGATTCGGGCGCAGAAGCGGCTGGTCCAGCAATGGGAACGGCTGTCGCCCGATGACGCGATCGAGGCCAGCGTGCAGGCCTTCGTCGACGCGCACCGCAGCGATGAGCCTCGGACGTACCAGTGCCGCTTCCTCGACCGACCGCGTGGCTAGCTAGTCGCCGCCCGAGGCCGCTTCCGGCGCGGGCGCGCGCTCGACGAATCGCAGCACCAGGTAGCCCAGCACCCCGGCGAGGATCGAGGCGGCGAGGATGCCGATCTTCGCGTCGTCGAGGAGTTGCCCCGCCCCGAGGCCGTCGAACGAGAGGTCGGCGATCAGCAGCGACACGGTAAAGCCGATGCCGGCGATGAAGCCCATGCCGACCAGCGACGACCAGTGCACGCCAATCGGGAGCTGAGCGCCGAAGCGTACGGCGAGCCAGGCGCCGATCGTGATGCCGATCGGTTTGCCGAGCACGAGCCCGAAGATCACGCCGATCGCCACGGAGGAGCTGAATGCGTCGCCCAGCGAGCCGCCCGAGAGCGACACGCCGGCGTTCGCGAAGGAGAAGATCGGCACGATCACGAACGCCGTGATCGGCAGCAGCCAGTGGGCGAGACGGTCGAGTGGTGAGACGCCCTTCGAGGCGAGTTCGCCGAGTTCGATCAGTGCTTCGTTCTGCCGGCTGATCGACTCCTCGTCGTCCATCTGCCGGCCCTCGCGGAAGCGCACCAGCAGTTGCTCGACGAGGTCCGGGATGCCTCGACGCTCGTACCAGGCGCGCCACGGAGTGAGCAGCCCGAAGGCGACGCCAATGATCGTCGGGTGGATGCCGGATTGCACCGTGGCGGCCCAGCCGACGATGCCCAGGGCGACATAGGCGGGCAGGTACCAAATGCCGATGTCGCGGAGGACATAGGCGGCCAGCAGCGTTCCCACGGCCAGCGAGAGCGCCGTGCCGTCGATCGTTTCGGTGTAGAACACCGCGATCACGAGGATGCCGCCGATGTCATCCACGATCGCCAGCGCCAGTAGCAGCACCTTCAGCCCCGCGGGGATGCGCGGGCCCAGCAGCGCCAGCACGCCAAGCGCGAACGCGATGTCCGTGGCGACCGGGATGCCCCAGCCGTCCGAGCCCTCGCCCGTGCCGACGATGACGAAGAACACGATCACGGGCGCGATCATGCCCCCGGCGGCGGCCGCTACCGGGACGATGAGCTTGCGCAGTGTCGCCAGCTCGCCGATCACGATCTCGCGCTTGATCTCCATCCCCATCACGAAGAAGAAGAGCACCATCAGCGCGTCGTTGATCCAGAAGTGCAACGGCTCGTCGAGCTGCCAGAAGCCGAGGTCGAACGCGAGATGGTGATCAAGGAGTTGGAAGTACTCCTGGTCCCAGGGCGAATTGGCCCAGACGAGCGCGACGATCGCGGCGATCAGCAGGGCGATGCCGCCCGCGGCCTCCGTCTGGATGAACTGGGTGACGGGGGCGACGAACCGGTCGATGCGCGCCCGGCGCATGCCGAGCTGACGGTTCTCGTGAATCATGCCGTCGCTGCGCTCCCACTGAGGTCGGGAGCGCCCGCTCCCGCCGATCCGACCGCGGGCACTGGCCACGATCTGCCCTCGAAGATCAGCGTACGTCAGACGGTGCTTAGCGGCCTGTGAGGCCCGCTACTGGCAACGATTAGTCGAGGTCGGCGTCCCAGCCATAGATGCGTTTCGCGTTCTCGGCGTAGAAGAGCGGCGCAACGGCCTCGCGGATGCCGCGGCCACCGCCGAGAGCGGGGTCGTCCAGCTCCTCGCGCGAGCGCTCCCACGGGATCGTCGGGAACTCGGTGCCGAACATCATCTTGTCGCGACCGCGGGTGTTGATGAACTGCACGAGAGCGTCGGGCCAGTACTTGGGGGCGACGGACGTACACGACATAAACACGTTGTCCCAGTGCGCCATCGTCGCGATCGCCTCCTCGGTCCAGGGCTGGCCGCAGTGGCTCATGATCAGCCGCAGCTCCGGGAAGTGGGACGCCACCTCGTCGAAGTAGCGCGGGTCCTGCACCCAGGCGGGGCGTCGAGGCCCCGGGTACCCGGCGTTCATGCTGACGGGGATGTCGAGTTCGATCGCCTTCACGTAGAACGGCCAGTAGACGCGGTCGGTCGGCGGCAGGGTGTATCGAAACGGTGGGATGCGCAGGCAGCGCACGCCGTAGCGCTCGTGGTACTCGACGACCCGGCGCACCTCGTCCATGCCGAGCAGCGGGTTCACGATCATCGCCGGCAGGATCTTGCGCGGGAACCGCTGGTGCGCGTCGCCGACCCACTCGGCGTGGTCCGGCTCCATGATCGAGATGACGCAGGCGCCGATGTCCGAGGCGTCCAGCACCTCCAACAGTTGCTCCGGATCGTCGAACGTCGGGCGTTTGCCGATGTCGGGGAAGAGGTGCGCCAGGCCGCGTTCCCCCGCCTCGCCTTTGAGGTTGAGGAACGCGCTGTTGACCAGCGAGTCGATTGCGCGGATGCGTCCTCCGGCTGGGCTGTCAGACATCGAGCGCCTCGCGCGCGGAGCCGATGGCGGCCTGCCAGACCTCGAGGATGCGGTCCTCGCGGTCGTAGTCGAAGGCGCCGTGCGCGCCGCCTCCGAGGTCCTCCTCGGAGGGGTGATGCTCGAAGAGGTAACGCGCCGTGACCCGCGTCGCCTCCTCGACCGGTACGAGGTCGCGGTAGCCCAGCAATGCGCGCGCCTTCGACATGTCGAGCACGATGCTCGACTTCTGTGCGAGCGGGTAGATACCTCGGCAGAGTTCGGCCGGCACCCCGACGAGCTCCATCGAGCTGTCGAGTTCGTCGCAGATCACCTCGGCGACCTTGCGCCCGCTGAGGACGGATTCGTCGCCACAGTTGAACGCCTCGCCCGCGGCCTCCGGGCGACGCGCGCAGAGGTAGACGAGGTGGGCGGCGTTGAGGGCGTAGGCGCGCTGGAACACCGTCACGCCGTCGTGCGGCAGCAGCATGAACGGTCGCTCGTCGACGATGCGCTTCACCACCGCCCACTCGTGCGAGAGCGGCGCGCGAGGGCCGAACACCCCCGGGTAGCGCACGATCACCGCCTCGAAGTCGCCGCGGCCGTGCTGCTCCCAGAGCTGGTCCTCGCCGGCGGCCACGCGGCCGGTGTAGTTCGACGCGTCGCGCTGCCTCGGCGCGTGCTCCGGCACCGGCAGCGGCAGCACGCCGCTCGGCGTCGGCCGTACGGAGCCGTAGTAGACCGGCTGCCCCGTGATACCGACGAGCCGCCGCGTCTTGCCGGCGAGGTGGTCCGCCAGCGAGCGCAGACGTCCCGAGGTGCAGACCGCGATGTCCCATTCGCGGTCGCCGAGGAGCTGCGGAATGGCGTCGCGGTCGCGGGCGTCGCCGTGGATGTGCTCGACTGTGTCGCCTTCGGGCCCCGCGAACGTCGCCTCGTGCTGTCCGGAGTGGAAGATGGCGACCTGTGCGCCGTCCTCGAGGAAGCGATTGACGATGGGCACGCCGGTGGGGCCCGTGCCGCCCACGACCAGGACTCGTTCTGTCATCTCAGCCTCCCGTCCGTCGTCCGTCGTCCGCCGGTCGCGCCTAGTCGTAGGCGACGGCCGCGCCGTCCGCGATCAGTGCCTCGATCGTCTCGCCATCGAGCCCGCCGCGCGCCAGCAGTTCGCGCGTGTGCTTGCCGAGCACCGGCGGCGCGCCCTGCGAGGCGAGCGGCGTCTCGCTCAGCGCGATCGGCGGCCCAACGACGCTCGCGCCGCCGAGGAGCTCGTGCTCATAGCGGGTGAAGTAGCCGTTCGCCCACGCCTGCTCGTCGTCCACGATCTCCTCCACCGTGTGGTACTCGCGGCAGGGGACGCCCGCCTCCGCGAAGGCGTGCAGCCAGTGGGCGCTCGTTTGCTCGCGGTAGATCGCCGTGACGGTGTCGTACTGCGCGCGCTGGTAGCTCTTCAGATCTTCAGGCGGTTCCCACTCCGGGTCGGTGACCCACGGATCCTCGATGCCCAGGACCTCGACGATGCGTTGCTGCAGCAGGCTTCCGCCGCCAGCAATCGCGATCACGCCGTCCGAAGTGTTGAAGAAGCCGTAGTAGGCGCGGGGCACCATGTACGGGTGGAGGTGCTGGCGCTGCTCGAGGATCTCCGTCCAGTCGGCGTCCCGGGCGTAGGCGTCGTGGAGGTAGTCGACGAACTCCGTCCGCCAGCCGGCGACGGCCTCGACGTGATGCGCCGTGTTGTTCTGGAGCACGAGCGCGGCCTGCGACAGCGAGACATCGACGCGCTGACCTCGACCGCTGCGCTCGCGCGCATAGAGCGCCGAGGCGATTCCGCCCGTCAGCAAGACGCCGGCCATGTAGTCGATGATCGGATTGGCGAGCATCAACGGACCCTGATCGGTCAGGGGGGCGAGGCCCGAGTAGGCCTGGATCACGACATCCATCCCCGCCTGTCCCGCCAGAGACCCCTCCTGACCGAAGCCCGTGTTCTCGGCGTAGATCACGCGGTCGTTGCGCGCGGAGACCGAGGCGTAATCGAGCGCCAGCTCCTCGGCGATGCCCGGGCGGAAGTTGGCGATCACGATGTCCGCCTCGCCGACCAGCGAGTGGACCGCCTCGAGGGCGCGTACGTCGCGAAGGTTCACGGCCAGCGAGCGCTTGCCGCGGTTCTTGTTGAGGAACTGCAGGCCCTCGCCCGGAATGATCGGACCGTTGCGGCGCGTCTGGTCGCCGTCGGTCGGTTCGACCTTGATCACCTCCGCACCGAGGTCAGCGAGGAACTGCGCGCAGAAGGGTGCTGCGATGAAGCGACCGAACTCGACGGCGCCGAGCCCGGCGAACGGCCCGGAGTGAGTCGCCTCCGAGGCGTCGCTAGCCACGCGGCAGCCCCAGACCGCGCGTGGCGATGACGTTGCGCTGGATCTCGCTCGAGCCTTGCGCGATCGTCGCCGGGATCGCCGCCAGGTAGCCGTTGCCCGCCGTGCCGCCGCCCTCGTCGTCCGGCCCGTCGAGGCCCGACAGCTGACCGTGCAGGCCGGTGATCCCGACGTGGTTGTTGTGGATCGCCTGGTTCACCTCGCTGGCTAGCAGCTTCGTGATCGAGACCTCGTAGTTGGGCACGCCGCCGGCGGACTGCATCGAAGTCACGCGATAGGCGAGGTTGGCCGAGACCTCGGTCGTGACGGCGTGCTCGGCGAGACGCATGCGCCGTCCGGTGTTGCCGCCGCGCGCGCCGTCGCCGCCGGCATCGCGCTGCGCCTCGATCGTGCGGTCGAGGATGCGCCGCAGGCCGGCAATGCGGGCGATGCCGGAGCGCTCGAAGTCCATCGTCGTGGCGTTCACGTACCAGCCGCGGTTCTCGTCGCCGACCAGGTGGTCGGCGGGTACACGCACGTCTTCGAGAAAGACCTTGTTGAAGTGATGCTGACCCTGCAGGTCGATCAACGGCTCGACGTTCACGCCGTCCGCATCGAGGGGTACGACCAGCATCGAGATCCCGCGGTGCTTCGGCGCCTCGGGGTCGGTGCGGACGACCGTCCAGAGCAGGTCCGAGTAGTGGGCGCCGCTCGTGTACTTCTTCTCACCGTTGACGACGAAGAAGTCGCCGTCGCGACGCGCCGAGGTCTGAGCGGAGGCGAGGTCGCTGCCCGCATCAGCCTCCGACAGGCCCATCGCGAACGACAGCTCGCCGGCCGCGATACGCGGCAAGTAGCGCTGCTTCTGCTCCTCGTCGCCGAAGAGGATGATCGAGGGGCCGACCTGCTGCACGGCGCGGCGGTGATGCTCCTGTGGCGCACCGGCGTATGCCATCTCCTCCATGTAGATCATCTGCTCGATGTAGCTGCGCTCGGCGCCGCCGTACTCCTCTGGCCAGGCGACCGCGAGCCACTTCGCCTCGGCCGCTTTCCGGCTGAACTCCGGCGAGGACCCACCGCCGCCGTTCGCGCGGTGCTGCGCCCGAAACTCAGGCGTCAGCGTCGCGTCGATGAACGCGCGCACCTCGGCGCGGAAGGCCTCCTGCTCGCCGGTGAATTGGAACTCCATCGCGCACCTCCCGCGGTGCTTCGTTGCGTGCGCCGCGAGTCTACCTCGGCGGCGCGCCTGAGTTACGGCCCGCCGATGATCCCATCGGCGAGCAACGCGGCGATCTCCGTGTCGGTCAGCCCTTGCTCGCGGAGGACATCGTGCGTGTCGACGCCGAGGGCGGGCGAGGGACCCTGCGCGACGGCGGGCGTCTCCGACATGCGGACGACCGGCCCGACGACCCGCTGCGGCCCGGTGATCTGGTGCTCGAGGTCGACCATCGCGCCCATCGCCTCGACCTGCGGGTCATCCGCCAGCTCCTCGGGGAAGTTCACCGGCGAGGCGGGCACGCCTTCCGCGGCGAAGCGCTCCATCCACTCCACGACTGTGTGCTGCCGCATCGTCGCCGCGATCTCGTCGCGCCACACGTCGGCGCGGCTGCGGTTGTCCGGGTCATGTGGGTCGAAGCCATCCTCGTCCGTCCGGTCGTGATCCATCGCCAGCACACGCCGCGCGGCGTCCCTCGTGCGCCGGGTGAGGCGGCCGAGGACGATACCGCCGTCTTTCGCTGCGTAGCCGTTGTAGTAGAGCCGTGAGAGCCCGGCGCCGGACGTGCGGTAGCGCTCGCGCATGGCGAGCTGCTCCTCGTACGTGGCGCCGTCGGCTCGCAGCGCCTCGATCTGCTCGACCATCGGATCGCGGATGACGGGCTCGGTCACTGCGTGGCGCATGACGTAGACATCCTGGATCGACATCGCCGACTGCAACAGGGAACTCTCGATCAGCTGCCCGAGGCCGGTGGACTGCCGGGAGTAGAGCGCGGCACAGATCGCCATCGCACAGGCGAGGCCCGTCGTGTAGTCGGCGATCGGCGGGATCGGCGCCACCGCGCCGCCGACCTCGTTGGTGCGCCCGGCGGAGGCGACGAGCCCGCCGTAGGCCCCCGCGACAAGGTCGGTCGCGCCGAGGCCGGACATCGGTCCTTCCGGCCCGAAGCCGGTGATGCGGGCGTAGATCAACCCGGGGTGACGCGCGCGCAGCGTCTCGTAGTCGATGCCGAGCCGCTCCGCGACGCCGGGCCGGTAGTTGATCAGCGCCGCATCGAAGCCGCTGACGATGCGGTGGATCAACGCTCGACCGGTCTCGTTCTGGAGGTCGACCGCCAGGCTGCGCTTACCGCGGTTGAGCGACTGGAACCGCTTGCCCTCCCCCGGTACGACCGCGCCCGAGGACCGATACGCCTCGCCTTCGATCGGTTCGACCTTGACGATGTCGGCGCCGAGGTCGCTGAGGTTCACGCCGCCGTACGAGGCGGCGACGATCTGCGAGAACTCGAGTACGCGCACGCCCGCGAGTGGTCCGTCGGTCACTGCTTACCTCCTCGAGGCGTGCGTAGGCAGCCTCGGTGCAGGCGCCGAGCCTAGCCGCGCACACGCGCGAGCGTCGAGGGCGCGCGCAGCATGACGGTCCAGAATACGAACGACATCGCGACGAGCAGTACGGCGCAAACGAGCAGCGTCGCCTGCAGCGCGCCGAGGCTGCCCCAGCTGAGCCCGAGCAGCGGCCCGATGGCTGCGCCGAGGTCCTGGAACGTGGCGTACGTCGACAGCACCGCCGCCCGCCCGTCGGGCCTCGCGAGGTCGCCCGCTGCGGTCTGCAGCTGCACCAGCGCAGCCGTCGAGGCGGCGAAGGTGACGATGATGACGACCACGAGCAGCCAGACAGAGGCGGTGACCGCGAGCGCAGCGGTGCCGAGGCCCGCGACGATCATCGCGCCGGTGGTGCCTCGGACGCGGCCGATGCGATCAGACAGCGCGCCGGCGAGCGGAGCGGTGGCGACGTTGAGGAGGCCACGGAACCCGATCAGGAAGCCGGTGAAGCTCGCGACCCCGATCAGCGCGGCGCCGAGGGAGATCTCCTCGCCGTATTGCTCCCTCAGCAGGAAGCCCAGCGAGGCACCGATCACGCCCGAGAAGACGAGCCCGATCAGGAGCCCGCTCACGCTCACGATCAGCAGGCGCGCATCGCGCAGGACCTCGGTCAGCCCGCCCCGCACCGCAGTCGCCGGCGGCTGCGCGGTCGCCGCTACGTGGCGCGTGCCGGTGTACCAGCCGATGCCGGCCAGGCCGATCGCGACGGCGAAGATCGTCAGCGTCCACTCGTGGCCGATGGTGTCGCTGAGCACCCCGCCGAGGACCGCGCCGCCGAGGCCGCCCAGCCGCGTGATCGCGGAGTAGGAGCCCATCAACAGCCCGCGATTGTCGTCAGTCGCGGCGTCGAGCACGGTCCACTGCCCGCCGAGTCGCAACGCCGACCAGGCGACGCCCCAGCCCATCCTCGCGATCAGCAACACCCAGAAGGCCGTCGCCCAGCCGTAGACCAGTGTGACGACGACGGCGAGGCCCATCGCCCACGCGAAGGGGCCACGCCAGCCCCATCGATTCACGGCGACGGCCGCGAGGGGATTCGAGGCCAGTCGGACGAACCGGTTGGCGGACAGCAGCACACCAACGGCGGCGGCGCTCAGCCCCCAAGCGTCCGGACGCGCCGACATGACGACGTACAGCATCTGGTCGCCCAGGAGCGATGCGGCTACCGCGCCTGCCGCAGCAGCGACCGGCAGGGGCGCCATCGAGCGCAGCCAGGGCGCTCGTTCGCCGGGGGAGGTCATACCTCGCTGCCAGTAGCTTCGGCGGGTGCTTCCTCGGATGGCGTCTCGGGCTCTGGTGGCGCGACGAACAGGTGCTCGCGGTACCAGCGCAGCTCCGCGATGGACTCGCGGATGTCGTCGAGGGCGCGGTGGCGCTCCTGCTTCGGCGGCACCTGCAGCCTCGGCGGATACCAGCGCTCCGCCAGCTCCTTGATCGTCGACACGTCGATGCTGCGGTAGTGGAAGTGCCGTTCGAGGTCGGGCATCTCTCGCCGCATGAAGCGCCGGTCCTGCCCGATGGTGTTGCCGCAGAGCGGCGAGCTGTCCGGCGGGGTCCACGCGCGGACGAACTCGAGCGTCTGCTCCTCGGCGGCGGCCGCGTCGAGCTTGGAGGCGGCGACCCGCTCGAGGAGTCCCGAGCCGCCGTGCGTCTTCTGGTTCCAGTCGTCCATCTCGCCGAGCGCGTCGTCGCCGCGGTGGATCGCCAGCACCGGGCCCTCCGCCAGCACCTCGAGGTCGGCGTTCGTGACGAGCGTGGCGATCTCGATGATGACGTGGCGATCCGGCTCGAGCCCGGTCATCTCAAGATCGATCCAGACGAGGTGGTCGGGGTCTCGCGGCATGTCGGCGAGCCTACGCCGGGCGCGGCTCCTCGTCACGGATGGACCGCTCGCTGGGCGTAGCGAGGCCGCGTGATACGGTCGGGCGCATGCAAACTACGGTCCGATCCCGCGCCGGCGTCGTCGCCATGCTGGCGCTGTCCATCGTCCTGTTGGCGGCGTGCGGCGGAGGAAACGAGCGCGTGGCTGAAGACGGCGACCAGGTTAGCGTCCACTACACCGGTACCCTCGACAACGGCGAGCAGTTCGACTCCTCGATCGGTCGCGACCCACTCCCCTTCCAGGTCGGCGCGGGCGGGGTGATCGACGGCTTCGACGCCGCCGTGCGCGGGCTCGCCGTGGGCGAGTCGGTGACCGTGCGCATCGAGCCGGCGGAGGCGTACGGCGTGTCACGCGAGGATCTGGTCGTCACGGTGCCGAGAGATCAGGCGCCCGACAACGTGGCCGTCGGTCAGGAGGTCATGCTCGGCAACAGTCGAGCCGTAGTGATCGAGGTGACCGAGACCGAGGTGAGGGTCGACGCCAACCACCCACTTGCCGGGGAAGCGCTGACGTTTGAAATCGAGCTGGTGAGCATCGCCGGCGAGTAGCTCCCGCCGAGGCCGTTAGATCGGCAGGTCGTCTTCGTCGACGCCATTGCCAACGTAGATCGCGCGGATCGCCTCGACGATCTCGTGCTCCGCGTTGTACCGCCGGTCCGGGAGGACCGCCAGCACGCGTGCAACTTCGCGGTCGACACCACCCTTGTCGCGGCCCATGTTGAGGATGGCCGCTCGCGAGATCGGGTAGTGGAAGCCCTTCAACGCCTCGTTGAAGTCCTGCTTCGTCGCGTGTGGAACCATGCCCATGGGCTGCGCCCTCCTCGCGGCCGCATCCTACCGCGCGGCATCCCTGCGGGCGAGGCGTAGAGGCCGCAACAGCTGCTACGAGGCTGCGGCGGATCCGCCCTCCGATGTCTGACTGCTACTGGCCCTCGCATCCGCCTCGACGATCTCGTAGCGCCAGAAGGCGTCGTCGACGTGCGCCATCGACTTGCTGCGCCAGGCGAGGTAGGCGTCGGCGTAGTGCTCGAACGGACCCTCGACGGGGTCCGGTTCGACGAAGTCGGTGAAGGTGGTGTCGGTGTAGGCGCCGCCGGTGACGTAGTACGGCATCCAGGCCTCCGAGCGCTGCGCGTGGTCGCTGCTCTGATCATCGACCATGGGGCGCGCTCTGGCCAGTTCGGCGCTACGGCGTGCCGTCGCTCGTGCGTCTCAGCGCCCGCAGCGAACCCTCGGATCGATCGAGCTCGAAGACGCCGCTCTCGACCGCCCGCTGGTAGATTCGGAACGGCGCCTGGCCACCCTGCGAGGGGTCCTCGAAGACGTCGTGGATCACCAGCAGGCCGCCCGCTCGATCGCCTCCCGGGGCGGCGACGTGCTGCGCCCACCCCGCGTAGTCACGTTGTGCGCTCTCGTCGGTGTGGCTGCCGTCGATGAAGACGAGACCGAGCGGGGTGTGCCAGTACTCGGCGACGAGTTCGGCTCGCGCCACGATGGCGATCACCGACTCCTCGAGGCCGGCCGCCTCGATCGTGCGCTGGAACGCGGGCAGCGTGTTGTAACGCTCCGTCGAGGCGTCGACGAGGCGTTCGTCGCGGTACGCCCAGCCGGGCTGATGCTCCTCTGACCCGCGATGGTGGTCGATCGTGAACAGCACCGTGCCGCGCTCCTCGGCCGCCGCGCCCAGGTAGACCGCAGACTTGCCCGCATAGCTGCCGATCTCGAGCAGCGGGCCAACCGAGGCGGCAGCCAGCGCCAGCTCGTGCAACACCTGGCCCTCGTCGTCGGGCATGAAGCCGATCGCATCGCGGGCGACGCGGAGCCGCTCAGCATCCATCGGCGCTACGCCTCGTGGAGCGAGCGGAAGAGCCCGGCGGCCGGCGTGAGGTCGTAGAGCGCGCCGGCGGCGAGCACGACAGCCGCTGCAGTCCAGCTCGGCCGCTCGTCGGGCCAGGCGCCGTAGTCCGGCACGGTGCCCATGCGGAAGCCGCCGTCCGGATCCTGCCAGGTGAGCTGCCACCCGAGCAGCTCGCGCGCCGCCTCGCGTCGCCCGGCGGCGTCGAGGGCGATCGCCAGTTCGCTGCTCTCGGCGATGGTGACCCACGGCTGGTCGTCGACACAGCGGCAGCCGGCGTAGTGCCGGACGAAACGCTCGTGGCCTGAGTCGAGGCGGACCGCCGCCGCTTCGTTGCTGACGAGCCCGCACAGTACCGGGTAGTACCAGCGCATCGCGTAGCGCTCGGTCGGCGCGAAGAGCTGCGTGCCCCAGTCGGGTTCGAGCCGGTGGAACGCGGCCTCCAGGGCGCGGCGACTGGCGCCCCAGCGCTCCTCGGCGGTGCGTTCGTCGAGGAGGCGGGCGATGCGTTCGGCGCAGACCAGCGAGGCGCGCACGCTCGACGCGCCGGCCACCAGCGAGTCGCGCCACGGCGTGCCCTCCTCGTCGCGCGCCCAGTGGATCGCGCCGTCCTCGGCCTGTAGCGCCAGGGCGAACTCCATCGCCCGCTCAAGCGTCGGCCAGATCGCACGCAGCCAGGGCCGGTCCTCGTCGAGCAGCGTGTGGTGCCACGCGCCGACCGCGAGGTAGGTCGCGTGGTTGACGTCACGGGTGAGGTCGCTCGGGTCGCCGGCACGGTATTCCGCCCAGACGCCGCCGTCGTCGTGCTGCACCTCGGCGATCCACTGGTAGGCATCGCGCGCCGCGGCATGCTCGCCACCGACATCGAGGGCCATCGCGCTCTCGACGTGGTTCCAGACGTCGAGGCGGCCCGGTGAGGCCTCGATGGCGCCATCGTCGCGCTGGTGGGCGTCGATGAACGCCGCGGCGGCGGTGACGCGCTGCTCGATGGTCGCGTTTACGCGCATCGTCCTAACCCGCCGCTGACGCCAGGTCGACGCTCGCCGCCGCCTCGGCCGGTCGATCGAAGTAGAGCGCCACGCTCTTGCCCAGCAGCGGATCGAGCGCGCGTTCGATGCTGCCGAGGATGGTCGGTCCGTTCATCAGGTCCCAGACCAGCATCCGCTCGTACCAGCGCGCCAGGCGCGACTCCTCGGGCGCGCCGAAGGCGGCGCGGATCCATCAGTACGGGCTGTGCAGCGCATGTGCGTGGTGCCGCCCGGTAGCCGACAGGCCGGTCGAGGCGATGCGGTCCGCCAGCTCGGAGGCGCGGTAGATGCGGACGTGGCCACCTGCGACCTCGTGGTACTCGCGGGAGATCGCCCAGCAGATGCGCTCAGGCCAGCGTCGAGGCACGGTGACGACGAGGCGTCCACTGGGTCGCAGCACGCGCGCCAGCTCCTCGATTGCGATGCCGTCTGTCGGCAGGTGCTCCAGCGTCTCCGCGCAGATCACGCGGTCGAACGACGCGTCGGGGAACGGGAGGCGGTTGGCGTCGCCACAGATGGCGACCCACGGCGTGGTCGCCTCGCCGGTGCCGGTCATCGTCGAGGCGATCGCTCGCGTCTCAGCGACAGCCTCGCGATCGATGTCGAGCGCGACGACCTCCGCGCCCCGGCGCAGGGCCTCGAAGCTGTGCCGGCCCTCGCCGCAGCCGATGTCCAGCACCCGTTCGCGGGGGCGCACGCCCAGGCGGTCATAGTTCGCGGTCAGCATGCGCCGGCCTCCCGATAGACCTCGACGGTCTCGGCGGCGGCGCGCTCCCAGCTGAAGCGCTCGACGACGCGCTGGCGGCCGGCGATCCCCATGCGCAGCGCGCACGAGGGGTCGTCGAGCAGTCCGGCGACGGCGTCGGCCATGGCGGTGGTGTCGTAGGCGGGCACCACGCGACCGGTCGTGCGGTCGGGGCCGAGCACCTCAGGCAGCGCGCCGGCCTCGAAAGCCACCACTGGAACGCCACACGAGAGCGCCTCGGCGGCCGGCAGTCCGAAGCCCTCGTAGAGCGAAGGCACCACGGCCACGCTGGAGGAGGCGTAGGCCGTCACGAGGTCCTCGTGGGAGAGCTGGCCGAGGAACTGCACCGACCCGGCGAGGCCTCGGCGCTCCAGATCGCGCCCTGTGGCGACGGGGTCCTTCGGGCGGCCGACGATGCGGATGTCCGCCGGGCGGCGGGCGACCAGCTGCTCGAGCACGTCGTAGAGCTGGCGCAGCCCCTTGATCTCCTGGTCGGCGCTGTTCACCACGAGCACCGGCCCGGCTCGCGCCTCGTGCCCTCCGCCGCGGTGAACCGGTCGACATCGACACCGTTGTAGACGACCCGCATCTGGTCGAGCGGGACGTGGAACGCCTTCGCCGTCTCCGTCTTCGAGGACTCTGACACCGTGATCACGCGCGGGAGGCGGCGCGCCACGGCGCCCTGCATGTTGAGGAACGCGTACCAGCGCCGCAGGTCGAGCCGCTCGCGCCTCGACGTGGCGGCGGCGAGGGCATAGTCGCGATCGATCTGGATCGGATGGTGGACGGTGGAGACCACGGGCAGTCCGAGGCGCTGCACACCGAGCAGGCCGTAGGCCAGCGACTGGTTGTCATGGACGACATCGAACTCGTCCTGGCGCGCGCGCAAGTAGCGGAGGCTGTCGCACAAACCCACGAAGAGGGGGACATCGCTATACGATGAGCATGGCGGCGGGGGCGGAGTGATTCCGAGGTGCCGCCGTGACCCAGCGTTTCTTGCCGTGCGACCGTGACCAGCAATACCTGATGCCCGCCAGCCTCCGCGACTGGCTGCCCGGGGACCACCTCGCGTGGTTCGTGCTCGATGCGGTCAGCCAGTTGGACCTCACCGCGTTCTACGAGCGCTACCGCGAGGACGGTTGGGGGCGGAAGGCGTACGAGCCGTCGATGATGGTCGCGCTCGTGCTCTACGCCTACTGCGAGGGCGAGCGCTCGAGCCGCCAGATCGAACGGCGCTGCCGGGAGGACATCGCCCTCCGGGTGCTGACCGCGAACCAGCACCCCGACCACGCGACGATCTGCCGTTTCCGCCAGCAGCACGAGGAGGCGCTCTCGGGACTGTTCGCCGAGGTGCTCAGGCTGTGCGCCGAGGCTGGTCTGGTGCGGGTCGGGGTGGTCGCGCTCGACGGGACCAAGCTGCACGCCAACGCCAGCCGTGAGCGCAACCGCACGGATGCGGACCTGGAGGCCGAGGTGCGGCGCATCCTCGACGAAGCGGAGCGGGTGGACGCCGAGGAGAACGCGCGCTTCGGCGACGCGCGGGGCGACGAGTTGCCTCCGGGATTCAGGGACCGCGAGGAGCGGCCTGCAGCGGTTGCACGAGGCGCGGGAGCGACTGGCGGCCCGAGAGCGGGAGCGGCAGGAGGACTACGAGCAACGCCTCAGGAGCCGCGCGGAGAAGGACCAGCGCGGGCGCCGCCCGAAGCCGCCGCAGCCCGAGCAGGGTGCGAAGGTGAACGTCACCGACCCGGACAGCCGCGTGGTGCGCGACTATCACGGCTACTTCCAAGGCTACAACGTGCAGGCGGTGACGACCCGCGACCAGATCATCGTCGCGGCTGAGGTGAGCCGACAGGCGACCGACATGCACGAGCTGCAACCGATGATCGAGGTGATGCACCGCAACCTGCAGGCCGCACACTGCGGGCCGGCGCGCGTGCTGCTGGCTGATGCCGGCTACTACTCCGAGGCGAACGTGCGGCAGGCGGGGAGCGCAGGTCCGGAGCTGCTGCTCGCGACCCGCAGCGACCGCAACCGGCGCGTCGGCGCGGCACCGCCGCGCGGGCGCATCCCTGCCGGGCTCTCCGTCCGTGAACGGATGGATCGCAAGCTGGCGACGCAGCGTGGCCGGCGTCTCTACGAGCAGCGGCGCTGGATGATCGAACCCGTCTTCGGCGACGTCAAGGAGAACCGCGGCATCCGCCGGTTCATGCGGCGCGGGATCGCCTCGTGCGCCAGCGAATGGAAGCTGATCGCCGCCACCCACAACCTCAAGAAGCTCTATCGCCGGGCGCGGCCGTCCTCCTGGCCAGCGAACGGCAACCCCCGGCAAAGAGGCTGGTCTGCCGCCGTGGCGGCCGCGTAGCGCCGCTGCCCTGTGAGAGGCGGCTACTCCGCCCCGACAACCGACCGGCTGACCTCTTGGCCCTCGTGGCGCTCCGCCCACGCCACTCCATGCGACAGCCTCAGCGGTAGGCGCGGGCGCTGAACGACATCGGCTCGGGGAAGAACCCGAGCATCGCGGCGCCGAACTCGTAGAAGTCGATCGGGCGTCGGATGCGACGCCAGGCGCCCTGGCCGGGTGGGAACGTGCTGTAGATGTCGAGGCTGGGCAGCTCGGCGAGCCGGATGCCCTCGTCGAGGTCCGGATACGGCGGTCCGGACAGCACCGTCACCTCGTGTCCGAGGTCACGCAACCCTCGGGCGAGGTAGCGCACGTAGACGCCCTGGCCTCCCGAATAGGGGTTGCCGCGATAGGTGAGGAGTGCGACGCGCAGAGGCTCGCTCCGATTGCTGCGACCGCCGTGCGTTCGGACTCTGGAGCCGCTGGGGAGCGGCGGCGGCGCGCCGCAGCATAACAGGGCGGATCGGCCATCCGGCCCGCTCGAAGTCCCAGCGCGCGCCGGACTGGTGGTGATTCGGCTACGCTAGAGAGCGCTTGCGGGCGCGATCGAGGTAGCCTCGACGCCACGCACCACACAGACGGCCACACAGACGGCCAGCCAGAGGGAACGACACGACCAGGAGGAGCGCATGCCGCTCTACGAGTACTACTGCAGCGATTGCAACGGCGTCTTCGAGCTGCTGCGCCCGGCCAAACAGGCCAGCGAGGCGCAGCCCTGTGTGGAGTGCGACGCTGACTCCAAGCGGATCATCTCGCGCGAATTCGCCGCCTTCATCTTCCGCGACGGCCTGCCCCGGCGCTTGCCCGACCGCGGCACCTTCTGGCACCTCGGCCAGGAGGTCGCCCGCCCGATTACCGGCCCCACCTCTGGCGTGAACCATCCCGACCTCGTGAACAAGCGCCCGGCCGATGCCCCCTCGATCGAGGAGCTCGAGTTCTTCGAGTACCGCCAGGAGGTCAAGCGCGACTGGTCCCGCGAACGCGGCTCAGTCGTCAACGACGCCCAGATCGAAGAGGACGACCGCGCCTTCAAGAAGCGCTTGAAGCGCCACCGCGAGACCGGCAGCCGTCGCCGCATCGAGGCGCAGGACAAGATGAGCCGAGACGTGGCGCAGGAGGAAGGCAAGCTGCGCCGAGAGATCGGCGAGGAGAAGCGCGCGCGCAAGCGCAAGAGCGACGACTAGCCCTCGACGCCCGGCTCCTACCACCCGCCCCGGCCTTGCCCCGACCGCTACGATGCCCGCGGTGAGCAGCCGCGTGGGCGGCGCGGATAGGGGCGTAGCAACATGGGAACCCACCTCGAAGGACTGAGCGCGGTCGTCACCGGCGCCGGACGCGGCATCGGGCGCGGCATCGCGCAACTGATGGCCGCCGAGGGTGCGTCAGTCATCGTCAACGACTTCGGTGGCTCCGTGGACGGGCAGGGCGCGGACGCCTCGCCCGCTGACGAGGTTGTCGCTTCGATCGTCGAGGCGGGCGGCACCGCCGAGGCGAACTACGCAGACGTCTCCGACCACCGACAGGGTGAAGACCTCGTGCGGCAGGCGCTGGACCGCTCCGGTCTCGACATCCTGGTCAACGTCGCAGGCATCCTGCGCGAGCGCATGATCTTCAACATGACCGAGGACGAGTGGGACGACGTCATTCGAGTGCACCTGAAGGGCACCTACAACACGACCCACTTCGCCTCCATCCACTGGCGCCAGCGGCGTGAGTACGGGCGGTTGATCAACTTCAGCTCCACTGCCGGCATCAACGGTTCGGCCGGCCAGCCGAACTACGCGGCGGCGAAAGCTTGGCTGATCGGCTTCACGAAGTCGTGCGCCAACGCTCTCGCGCGCTACAACGTCACGGCGAATGCGATCGCGCCAGGGGCTTCGACGCGCATGACTGACCGAGGCCTGACGAGCATCGACGACACGCGCGCCGGGCGCGCGCCGAGCGAGGCCGTCGAGGGCAGCGAGCGCGACCCCGCGAACGTGGCGCCGATCGTCGTCTACCTCGCCTCGCCGGCGGGGGAAAACGTCTCCGGGCGCGTGGTCGGCGCCTCGGGCTTCCAGGTCACGCTCTACAGCGACATCGTGCCGGAGCGGCAGATGTTCTCGGACGGTCCGTGGGACCTCGGCCGGCTGTTTGATCGCGCGGGCAGCTCGCTCTTCGCCGGGCTCGAGCCACCGAGCGGGGCGCGGCCGACGGGAGCGACCGTCTCCGACGCCTGACGGGAGGCAGCGACGGCGCTCGCTGTCATCAAGGGCGTGATAAGCGACGAGGGTGGATCACACCTGCTGAGGGTGGCCCCGCGTACACTGCCTGCCCGTGGGAGAGCTGTTCATCGGATGGCGCTTCGCGCTGCGGCGAATGCTCGCTGGCTGGCGCCTCATGGCCGTGGCCGCCGTGGGCGTCGTCGTGGCCGCGACGCTGCTCGCCGCCTCGCCGATCTACGCCAATGCCATGTCGGACCTCGGCCTGCGCTTCAGCCTCGATCGAGGGCTCGACGAGCCACGTGAGCGCGTCGCGTTCATCGAAGTCAACAGCCTGCGCCTGAACGACGGCGTCGACCAATCGCGACGCAAGGCGATCGACGCGATCAGCCATGAGCGCGTGGGCTGGATCGCCCCCGAACTCGTGACCGAGGAGCGCTCGCCGCGCCTCGACCTCTCGTTCGTCGGTTTCGAGGAGCAGGAAGCGGCACTCGCCGGCGTGCCGGTGGAGGTGCCGCTCGGATCGACCGAGGTCGTGCGCCAGCCCTGGGGCACGTTTGTCTACGTCCTGAGCAACCTCGAGCGCGATGTCGATCTGATCGAGGGTCGTTTCCCTGACTCCGAGGCGGCGGTGGCCGAGGTGGTGCTGCCGGATGGCTTCCAGCGGCACGCGGCGATCGGGGACCAGCTGCTGGTCCACGGGCGCGCCTACGACGACTGCCAGCGGATCCCGCCCTCGACCGACCCGGCGGTGGCGGCGCAGGAGGTGCCCTGTTCACCAAGCACTCAGGTCTCGACGACGGCCGTCCTCCTCGTGGTTGGCTTCGTCGCGCCGAAGGACCTCGACGCACTGCGCTGGGAGCTGTTCTCCGGCAGCTGGATCGCCCCCGACGTGCCCTTCCTGCCGCGCCTGGAGGCCGAGGGTGGGTTCGGGCCACCTGGCTTCGGCAACGCCATCGGCCTCACCGGCGAAGGCTCGATGCCGCTGCTCACGACCGAGGGACAGTTCTTCGGCCCAGTCGCCGCGCGCCTGCCCGAGCTGACGAGCCGCCACCGCGTCGGCATCGTCCCCGACATCGACGCACTGCCACTCACCTCGGTCGCCGCGGCGATCGATGACCTCACGCTCTGGCGCGACGAGGTGGGCGACACGTTGGGCCTGACGGTGCCCGCGCGGCTGTTTTTCCTGCGGGAGCTGGAGGAGTTCCGCAACGCCCAGACCTTCAACCAGATCCCGCTGCTGCTGATCCTGTTGCAGGTCGTCGGCATCGTTCTCTACTACGTGGTGCTGGTGATGGCGCTGCTGCTCGAACGCCAGACTGAGGAGGTCGGCGTCTACCGCAGCCGCGGCGCGAACACGATGCAGCTCGTTGGGTTCAACCTCTTCGAGGGCCTGGCGTTAGCGATCCCCGGGGCGATCATCGGCCCGTTCCTGGCCGCGCAGGCGGTCAGCGCGCTGGGCTTCACGCCGACCTTCGATCCGATCACGGGCGGCGCGGCGCTGCCCACGTCGATCGCGCCCGAGTCGTTCCTGCTCGCCGCCGGTGGTGCGGTGCTGGCGCTGTTTGCGATCCTGTTGCCCGCGTTCATCGTCGCCAACCGCGGGATCGTCGACGTCAAGCGCGAGGCAGCGCGGCCCGCCGGGCGCAACCTGATCCAGCGCTATTACCTCGACTTCGCGTTCGTCGGGCTGGCGGGGCTGCTGCTCTGGCAGCTCGACCAGCGCGGCTCCGTCTTCGACCCGGAGGCGGTGGGCGGCTGGTCGAGCGACCCGCTGCTGCTGCTCTCGCCGCTCGTGCTCACGATCGCCGTCGCCGTGCTCGTGCTGCGGTTCTACCCACCCGTCGTGCGACTCGCGGTGCGCATCCTGCTGGCCTTTCGAGGCACGGCCGTGGCGCTTGGCCTGCGCCGCACCGGCCGCTCACCCGGCGCCTATGCGCGGTTGATCCTGCTGCTGGTCATGGCCACGGCGATCGGCACCTTCGCCGCCTCGTACGGTCCGACGGTGGATCAATCCTTCGACGAGCGAGAGCGCTACGCCGCCGGCGTCGACGCGCGCGCGCCGCTCGCTGACAGGATCGACCGCGAGGCGTTCGCCGGCCTCGAGGCGGTGACGAACCTCGAGGTCGTGGACGGGGCAGCGCTCGCCTATCGCGGCGAGATCACGACGACTGGAGGCCTGGATGTTCCGCTGCTGGCGCTGGATCCGACGGTTGGCGCCGATGACCTCTTCTTCCGCGACGACTTCTCGGCAGACACGCTCAGCCGCCTGATGGCGGACCTGCAGCCCTCCGTCAGCCCCGGCGGGCTGGCCCTGCCGGAGGACGCCGTGCGGATCGACCTGGCGATGCGCGGAGACCTCCTCGAGCGGCACCTGATCCACGCGCGGTTCCGCGACGCCGATGGCAAGGCGTTCAGTGTGCTCTTCGACCGCGGCGAGTCGGTGGGGTGGACCGTTCGCAGCGAGCAGCTGCCCGCCGACCGCTTCGTGACCCCTCCGCTGACCCTCGTCGGCATCGAGATCGGCGACCGCTTCGGCTTCAATCTCCGCGTACCCGGCGCCGTCTTCCTCGACGAGATCGTGGTGGCCACCCGCGGTGCCCGGCGCGTGGTGCTCGAGGGGTTCGAGGAGCCGTTGCGCTGGTCGCTCTACCCGCCGCACGGCCAGGAGGACGAGGAGTTCGGGCTGACGCAGTTCGGAACCTTCGAGGGCGACAGCTCCGCCATCTTCGAACGTGCGCCGTCGGGGTTCACGCTGCGCCGCGTGATCGCGCCGCGGGACGCCAGCGTGCCGCTCAACGCGATCATGAACGGCCCAGCGATGGCGGCGTTCGGCGTGGCCGAGGGGCAGGTCGCCTTCGCCAACCTCAACGGCGTACTCGTGCCCCTGGTGGTCCGCAGCGTCGCCGACTTCTTCCCGACGCTGGAGCCAGAGCGCGGCTTTGTCGTCGTCAACATCGAACACCTGCAGGCGATCGCCGGTGCGGTCGGATTCGAGGGCTTCCAGACGCCGAACGAGCTCTGGCTCGACTTCTCGCCGACCTCGACGATGGCTGAACAGCAGGCGGCGCTGGATCTGCTGGTCGATCGGGATACGTCGCCGCTGCTCGTCACCACGGCCTACGCACACCTGGAGGCTCGCCTCGAGGAGGTCGGCGGCGACCCCACGCTTCAGGCGGGCGGGAGCGGCATCCTCGTGGTCGCGTTCGTGGCCGTGCTGGCGCTGACCTCCCTCGGGGTCGTCGTCACCCTGGCCACCTCGATGCAGAGTCGCATCATCGAATTCGCGGTGCTGCGCGCCGTCGGTTCGTCGGGCCGCCAGATCCTCCGATCGATGCTGCTCGAGTGGGGGACGGTGCTCGTGATTGGCTCAGCGATCGGCGTGCTGCTTGGCCGCCGCGTCGCCTCGATCATGCTGTCGTTCCTCGACGTGACGGAGCAGGGGGATCGGGTGCTGCCGCCGTTCATCATCCAGACCGACTGGGCGCGTCTCGCCCTCGGCGTGGGCCTGCTCGTGGTGGTCGTCTCGATCGGTCTCACGACGAGCTGGGTGTCATCGATGCGCGCGGCGGACGCGCGGCAGCTCCGGATCACGCAATAGTCCGGCGTCGAGGCCAGCGCGCAGAAATTGGCCTGAGGTTCAGGCGACGAGCGTGACCGCCGCGGTGGGTTCGGCTTCGGAGCGATCGGGCGCGACCTCCGAGTGCAGGAGGGCGAAGCCGAGCTTCACGATCTCCTCGCGCTGGCCCTCGGCGAACTGCACGCCCATGCGAGCGAAGTAACCCCGCTCGAGGGCGCGTCGAACGGTCGCACGCAGGGTCGTCACGCCGGTGGCCAGCTCCATGCGCAGCTCGACCTCGGAACCGAGGCTCGGTGGCATCGGCATTTCCGCGATCAGGCTGGCGCCGCCGAGCGAGAGGTCAGTGACGCGCGCGGGGATCGGCATTTCCGCGATCAGGCTGGCGCCGCCGAGCGAGAGGTCAGTGACGCGCGCGGGGAAGCCATCGACGGTCGCTGCCATGTCGCGCTGGAACCGCACGTGCTCGCGACGCTCCAGGCGCGCAACTACCTGCTGAGCGTGAACGTCTGAGGCCGGCATCCCGCCTATGCGGCGCGTCAGATACGATCCGCTCCCGGGTGCGGCGAAACGCCGCGCGATCGCGCTCCGAGGGGTGACCGATGCCTGACACCGTGCTCGACTTGCTCGCCACTGGTCAGGCCGGACGCCCGGCGATCGGAGCGCCCGGTCGCGGTGACGTGAGTTTCGGCGACCTCCGAGGCGAAATCGACCGCCTCGCCGGTCAGTTGGCCTCGGCTGGCGTCGCACGCAACGACCGTGTCGCCATCGTGCTGCCAAACGGCCCGGAGATGGCCACAGCGTTCATCGCCGTGGCCAGCTGCGCCACCGCCGCGCCGCTGAACCCGGCGTATCGCGAGGAGGAGCTCCGCTTTTACCTTGACGATCTGAGCGCGAAGGCGCTGATCACGCGCGCTGGAGACGCGGAGGCGGCCCATGCCGCCGCAGGGCCGGACACGCTGCGGCTCAGCCTCGAAGGCGACGCCGGAGCGCTGTCGCTGCACCTCGAGGGCGCGCCGCTCGAGGTGGCGACGCCCGAGCGCGCCGAGGCCCACGACGTGGCACTCGTCTTGCACACCTCCGGAACGACATCGCGGCCGAAGATCGTGCCGCTTTCGCAGCGCAATCTCACGGTCTCCGCGACGAACATCCGTGAGCACCTGGCGCTGACGGCCGACGACCGCTGCCTCAACGTGATGCCGCTCTTCCACATCCATGGCTTGATCGCGGCCGTGCTCGCCTCGCTGGCGGCAGGCGCCTCGGTCGCCTGTTCGCCGGGGTTCGACGCCTTCCGGTTCTTCGACTGGATCGAGGAGGCTGAGCCGACCTGGTACACCGCGGTGCCGACGATGCATCAGCTGATCCTGACGCGGGCTCGTGGCAAGGAGCAGGTGATCGCCGACCACCCGCTGCGCTTCATGCGCTCCTCGTCTGCGTCGCTGCCGCCGCAGGTGATGGCTGATGTCGAGGCGCTGTTCGGCGCGCCGATGATCGAGGCCTATGGCATGACCGAGGCCTCGCACCAGATGACCGCGAACCCGTTGCCGCCCGCCGAACGTAAGCCGGGCTCGGTCGGCCGCGGCTCCAACGTCGAGGTCGCGATCATGGACGAGGCGGGCGACCTGCTCGCCCAGGGCGCGACCGGCGAGGTCGTGATCCAGGGCGGCAACGTCACCGGCGGCTACGAGAACAACCCCGAGGCCAACGCCATCGCCTTCGCGGGCGGCTGGTTCCGGACGGGGGATCAGGGCTACCTCGACGAGGAGGGCTACCTGTTCCTGACGGGTCGCCTCAAGGAGATCATCAACCGTGGCGGGGAGAAGGTGTCCCCCCGTGAGGTCGACGAGGTGCTGCTCGAGCACCCCGCCGTCGATCAGGCCGTCGCCTTCGCGGTCCCGCATCGGCGCCTTGGCGAGGACGTGGCGGCGGCCATCGTGCTCAGCGCCGGCGCCGAGGTCACCGACCGCGATCTGCGCAGCTTCGCGGCCGAGCAGCTGGCCGACTTCAAGGTGCCGCGCACCATCGTCTTCGTCGACGAGATCCCGAAGGGACCGACCGGCAAGCTACAGCGGATCGGCCTCGCCGAGCAACTCGGCCTCGGCGGCTAGCAGCGGCATGCGCATCGGCATCGTGGGTGCGGGCGCAATTGGCGCCTACCTCGGCGCCCGTCTGGCAATCGGCGGGCAGGACGTCACGCTGATCGCTCGCGGCGCACACCTCGACGCAATGCAGCGCAACGGCGTCACGCTGATCAGCGGCGTCGACGGCGAGAGGCGTGAGGTGGCCCGTCCGCGCGCAGTCGCCACGCCGGAGGAGGCGGGGCCGCAGGACGCCGTCTTCCTGACGCTGAAGGCGCACCAGGTGCCCTCGATGGCTCCACGGCTCGCACCGATGCTCGCTGACGACACCGTAGTGGTGACCGCGCAGAACGGCGTGCCGTGGTGGTACTTCCACGGCCTCGAGGGGGCCTTCGCTGGCACACGCCTGGAGTCGGTCGATCCCGGGGGCATCAGCTGGGATGCGATCGGCCCCGAACGCGTGATCGGCTGCGTGGTCTACCCCGCCACGGAGATCGACGCTCCGGGCGTCGTGCGCCACGTCGAGGGCGAGCGGTTCTCCCTCGGCGAGCCAGACGGCTCGCGCAGCGATCGTGTCCGCGCGCTGTCGAGGGTGCTGATCGCCTCGGGTGTGCGCGCGCCCGTGCGCCCCAGGCTCCGCAATGAGCTATGGGTGAAGCTCTGGGGCAACGTCGCGTTCAACCCCATCTCCGCGCTCACCGGCGCCACGCTCGCCGCCATCTGCGCCGACGAGGGCACGCGGGCGCTCGCGCGCGACGTCATGCTGGAGGCGCAGGCTGTCGCGAACGCCCTGGGCGAGGAGTTCGCGATCGACATCGACCAGCGCATCGATGGCGCCGCCGCCGTTGGAGAGCACAAGACCTCGATGCTCCAGGACCTCGAACGCGGGCGACACATGGAGATCGACGCTCTCGTCCGCGCCGTCGCCGAGCTCGGGCGACTCGTCGCGGTGCCGACGCCCCGCATCGACGGGCTCTATGCGCTCGTTCGGCTCCTCGACGCTCGCCTCAGCTAGGGCAGACCCTACTTCTGTTCGCTCGTTCACAGATGGCTGAGGCTATCGGCCTACCGTCGGCAGACACGGTGGAGGGAACTCCGATGCCCGTACGGCGGCGATGGCTGATTGGCGGCGCGGCGGTCCTGTTCGGTCTGGTCGGGTTCGCCTTCTGGTTCGCGGTGTTGCGGGATGACGCACCGCCGCCAGTGTCGCTCGAAAGCGCTATCGGGTCGATCGCGACGCCCGCCCCCGACAGCACCGCCACCCCCACCGCGACGGTCGAGGTGACCTCGACTCCGGATCAGCCCGCGCTTGCCGGCGCGTGGGCCGTCTCCAGCCAGGGCGAGTCGTTCGTCGGGTACCGCGTGAAGCAAACGGTCGCCGGCGTGGATGCGCCGACGCGTGTCGGCCGCACGCCGGCCGTCACCGCAAGCGCAGAGTTTTCCAGCGACGACCTCGCTTCGATGGCGCTCGACGCGGACCTTCTGCAGCTGACCAGCGGCGACGATCGCCGCGACGCCATCTTTGCCGACCTGCTCGAGACCGAAACGTTCCCGACCGCCTCTTTCGTCCTGATCTCGGGCGTTCCGACCGAGGAGCTGGTGGACGCCAGCGCGAGTGTCGATGTCGTCGCCGAGCTCACCCTGCACGGCGTCACGCGCGCGATCACGTTGACGCTGGAGGGCGAGACCAACGGCGACCTCGTGGTGCTCGTGGGCTCGACCGAGATCTTGTTCGCGGACTTTGGCATCGACCGTCCGACGGTCCTCGCCGTTCTCTCCATCGAGGACAGCGCCGTCCTCGAGCTTCAGCTGGTGCTCGAACGCGGGTAGGCAGCCGGACGATCGAGGCCGTAGCGCCCGTCTGGCCTACCATCGCCGGACGAATCGAGGCCACCTCTTGACCGGCTGGCTCCGCGCCACCTTCTCTTCGTTCAGCGTGCCCGAGTACCGCGTGCTGTGGTTCGGCAGCACGATCGCGATGCTCACGTTCATGATGTCGTGGACGGTGCAGAGTGTGGTCGCGTTCGACCTCGCCGGCACGAACACCGCTGTCGGTATCGTCTCCCTGGGCTCAGGCGCGTCGATGCTGGTGCTGGGGCCGTTCGGCGGCGTGTTCGCGGATCGCACCTCGAAGCGTCGACTGCTGTTCGTCGGACAGTTGTTGGTCGGCGTGGTCTACCTGGCGCTGGCCGTGCTGGTGCTGACGGACCGCATCACCATCCTGCTGCTCGTCGTGATGACGTTCATCATGGGTCTCTGTTTCTCCCTGATCGGGCCGGTCCGGCAGGCATACGTCGGCGAGATCGCGCCGGGCAAGCTACTGGCGAACGCGGTCGCCCTCTCCTCGTTGTCGCAGATGCTCAGCCGCATCATCTCGCCGACCGCGGCGGGCATCCTGATCGGCGTCGCGATCGTGGGGCCGGGCGGCACGTTCCTGGTGATGGCGGCTATGATGGCGCTGGTCCTCGTCACCATTCGCATGCTCCCGGACATCCCGCCGCGGCCGACCGACGGCCGCAGCGTGCTGCGCGACTTTCGTGAGGGCCTCGCCTACGTCTGGAGCGAGCCGCGGCTGCGGTTCATGGCGATCGCGTTCATCCTGATCGTCCTCATCGGCTTCCCCTTCCAGACGATCCTGCCGGGCCTGCTCGAAAACGAACTCGGCCGTCCCGCTCGCACCGTGGGGTTCATGCTCGGCATTTCCGCCATCGGTGGCTTCGCCTCGGGCATCGCGCTCGCGGGCTTCGCCGGGTCGAGGCTGGCGATGCCGATGCAGCTGATCCTCGGCGTCGTCTTCGGCGTCTCGCTCGTCTGGCTTGCGCTGTCTCCGACGTTCGAGGCGGCCCTGGTCGCGGTCTTCGTCGTCGGCCTCGGCAGCGGCGGGTTCCAGATGCTGAACCAGTCGCAGCTCATGACGACCACCGCGCCCGCCTACCACGGCCGGGTCATGTCGCTGCAGATGTTGGCGTGGGGCGGCAGCGGCCTGATCTCGCTGCCACTCGGAATCTTCGCCGACCGCTTCGGCGAGCGGGCCGTGCTCTCTGGCATGGGCGTCGGCGTCGGCGTCGTGCTCCTGTTCGGCATCGTCTTCTACCGCGTACTCGTGCCGAGGCGGGAGCGCCCCCTCGAGGTCGCGCCGGCGCTTGCGCCGCAGCCGGCGCCGCAGCCCGCGCCGAGAATCGCCGCAGCCTCGGCGAATGGCAACGGGAGCAACGCGGCATCGAGCAATGGGCATGCACCGAGGCCGCTCGCACCTGCGTCGGCGAGGCCGGTCTTGTTCGCGCAGGATGGGGCACGGCCGCGCCGTCGCGTCGGGCGTGACTTCATGAACGGCGATGGCGTGATCGTGGGCCGCGACTACATGGAGCGACGCCGCTAGCTGGCAGCGTCCTCGTCCACGGGCGCATCGGTCCTCGAGGCGAGCAGCTGCTCGAGGATGGCGTCCATGTGGTCCAGCAGCAGCAGGTGTGCGGCGTCGCTGAGGAAGCGCTGATCGGCGTGCGGCAACGCCTCGGCGACCGTCTCTGCGAGCCAGATCGGGACCACGTCGTCGTCGCTGCCGTGCCACAGCTGCATGGGCTGCGTTACGGCGTCGAGATCGAAGCCCCACGGTCGCGACAGCAGCCCGAACTCGTGTGCGACCGCGCCGCCGCCCTGCCGGTAGGCCTCCAGCAAGTCCTGCTGGATCACTGCTCGGATCTCCGGGCGCTCCATGTGTTTACGGTCGGCGGGCGGCGAGTCCTCAGCGCGTTTCCGCAGGAACTCCTGCACGTCGCTGGTGACTTTGCGGCCGATCCACCACGCGATCAGACGCACCAAAGGCGAGAAGTTCGCGGTCCCGAAACGTCGCACGCGCTGCCCACGCGTCAGCTGCGCCGCGGCGCTCGGGTGGTGGGTCGGCCCCATGCCGCTGACGACGGCGATCGAGGCGACCCGGTCGCCGAGGGCTGCTGCCGTTGCGAGGCTGAACGGCGCGCCGCCGGAGTAGCCGAACAGCGAGAAGCGGCCGATCCCCAGCGCGTCCGCCGCCGCCTCGACGTCCGCCGGCCAGTCGCGGATCTCGCGGCCGGGAACGGGATCGCTGAGCCCGAACCCGGGGCGTTCGAGTGCGATCACACGCGACTCCTGTGCGGTGCCGACAAGCCCGGCGAGGTGTGCGGTGTGACGCGAGCCGGGTGTGCCGTGGAAGAACAGGATCGGCCAGTTGTCGTGGCTGCCGTACGTCGCATAGCCGAGCTGGCGGCCGCCGGGCAGCGTCAGCTGGTTATAGGTCGAGATCGCGACCATCGGCGGGTCCAATCAAGGGCGGAAGCGGACACGTAGATCGTATCAACCCGCCCTCGTACGTGTGCGTAACGAGTGCTCCCACGCCTGCTCCGTGGATCGCGGACGGCCGCGACTGACTGCTATCATCCAGCGCCCTGCCCGTAGCGCGGGGTCCTCAACGCCAGTGACCGGAAGGGCACGAAGCACATGGAATTTCGCAACCTGGGCCGCAGCGGCCTGCAGGTCTCCATCGTCGGACTCGGCTGCAACAACTTCGGGCGTCGGATGGATCCCGATCAGACGGCCGAGGTGGTTGACGCCTGCCTCGACGAGGGCATCAACCTCTTCGACACCGCCGACATCTACGGCGGCGAGGGACGCTCCGAAGAGTTCCTGGGGCGCGCCCTCCGCGGCAAGCGCCAGCAGGCCGTGATCGCGACGAAGTTCGCCGGGCCCATGGGCGAGGGCCCGCACACTTCGGGCGCGTCGCGGAAGTACATCCTCGAGGCGGTCGACGCCTCGCTGCGGCGGCTCGACACCGACTACATCGACCTCTACCAGATCCACTTCCCCGACGTGAACACCCCGTTCGAGGAAACGATGCGGGCGATGGACGATGTCGTGCGAGCCGGCAAAGTGCGCTACATCGGCAACTCCAACTACTCGGGCTGGCAGATCGCGCACTCCTCCTGGATCGCGAAGACCGAACACCTGACGCTGTTCATCAGCGCGCAGAACCAGTACTCGCTCCTCGACCGCTCGGTTGAGCGCGAGGTGGTGCCGGCGGCCAACAAGTTCGGGCTCGGCATCCTGCCGTACTTCCCGCTGGCGAGCGGTCTGCTCACCGGCAAGTACTCGCGGGACTCTGACGCGCCCGAGGGCACGCGCCTGGCCGCCGGTCCGATGGGCGAGCGCATCCTGACCGACCGCAACTTCGACATCCTCGAGGGTCTGACCGATTTCGCGATATCGAAGGGTCACACCATCCTCGAGCTTGCGTTCAGCTGGCTGGCGTCGCAGAGCCACGTCGGCAGCGTCATCGCCGGCGCGACCAAGGTCGAGCAGGTGAAGTCGAACGCAGCCGCCGCGGCCTGGCGGCTCACCGACGAGGAGATGGCAGAGGTCGACGGGATCGCCCGCCCGCCGCGCTGATCCTCGACGCCATGAACATGCGCCGGAGCCGGCCGCGAGGCCGGCTCCTCTGCGTGGCGCTCTTAGCGAATGCCGGGCTCGGGCGAGCGGTTGCGGTTCGTGCGGATGAACTCGCCGACGAGATCCTCATCGAGGGTGTCCATCACGAGCCGCTGGCCCCACGAGACGAGCACGATTGGATCGGCGTTCTCCAATCGGGGCGACAGGATCACGTCGCGGTTGTGGTCTTTCGCGACATCCTCGAGGCGTTCGAAATCCCCATCGGAGAGTAATTCGGGCTGGTAGGTCAGCCAGACGACGCCATGCTCCATCGCGTGGATCGCGTGCGGCTCGGAGATCGGATCGTCGTAGACGCCGTGGCGCAGCGGCGACGGTCCGTGGGGGCCACCGGCGTGTGGCAGTGCCTCGATCGCCACCCTCGAGGGGTCGACGTGCGTGGCCGGTCCGATCTGGATCGTCTCGCCGAGCAGCGGATCCTCCGAGGCCGAGCTCGGGCTGAAGATGACGATCACGGCGATGAGCGCGATGATGGCGCCGCCGATCCCGCCGATCACGAGGAAGCCGCCAAAGGAGTCGATGGTGGCGCGGAGCCTGGCCCCTCTCGAGGGCGGGCGTGCCTCGACTTGCCGCCTCCGTCGCCGTCGTCGCGTCGACATCTCTACCGCCGTTCATGCCATCGCTCGATGCGTCCAGAATCGCGCGAGCCAGAGATACGGCAAGTGGCGGGTGTTCCAGTAGCGCGAACCGCCGTCTACGGGCTACTAGGCGAGGTGGTCCGGCGGATCGGTGGCTCGCGGCGCAAGGCGGAGCCGCGCGCCGCCCTCCTGGTCGACGTAGAGGTACAAACGCTGCGTCCGCTGTGAAGAGTTGATCCCCCCGCCGAGGAGTCCGCCAAAGAGGACGCCGAGCCAGTGTGTGGTCCAGGAGTTGTGGCGAACGAGCACCACCTGGTCCTCGTCCTCCCGCTCGACTTCGTAGCCCTCACGGCGCAGCCGCGCGATCTCCGCGTCGACGGGTGGGTGTGCGCTCGCCATGACGGCGGTGCTTTCTACGGGCCCCCCGACCCGACTCGCGCCTCGCGGCGCACCTGACTTCCCTGCGCTACTGCGCTACTGATCGTCGGCCGATGTCGCCTCGCTGCGGTGCTTGCCCGCCTCCCAGCCGGCAGCGTGGAGGTGCTTCGAGGCGAAGTCGAACGGCTGGTCCTCGAGGTCGGTTGCCATCGTGTCGTTCCAGCGGTTGAGCCAGCCGAACATCGCGATCGCCGAGACCAGCTCCACGATCTGTCCGTCGTCGAAGTGGGCGCGCAGGTCCTCGAAGTGCTGGGGCGTCACCCCGTTCGGCGCCAGCCCCGCGTCACGTCCGAGGCGCAGTGCCGCGCGCTCCGCGTCGCTGAACGCCTCAGTGGTCTCGAACGAGTAGAGCGCTTCGACCTTCTCGTCCGGCACGCCGGCCGCCTGTGCCGCTTTCGCCGTGTGGGACTGGCAATAGCGGCAGCCCGCGCTGGTGCTGGCGAGCTGCGCGACCATCTGTTTCAACGCGCCGTCGACTTGCTCCGCGCGCATCACCGCCGCAAACAGGCGCGAGAACGCGCGCAGCGTGTCGGGCCGGTGCGCCATCGTGAAGAGGCTCTTGGCGATGTAGCCGTTGCGCGCCTCGATCGCGTCGAAGTACTCCGCGAACTCCTCGAGGTCTGCGCGCGGCAGCGGTTCCACGTTCGCCATCATCGCCCTCCTTGGCGTCTTCCATGGCGGGTTCTGCAGGCGTCTCGCATCCTCGTGCGAGCGCTTCGATACTCGTCCCACCGAGGTGACGAAGGTGCGATTGTAGACGCCTCGGCGGGCGCCGACGAGCGCAGCGTTAGCGCCGCCGCCGCCGCCGTCTGAGTTTGCGCGCGAAATAGTCGAGGATGATCTCGAAGCGCTCGACCCGATGGCTCGGACGCCCGCTGCGGGACAGCTCGTGCGTCTCGTCAGGGAAGCGCACGAACTCCACATCGCGGCCGAGCTGGGTCAGCGCGACCCAGAGGTGCTCGGCCTGCGACATCGGACAGCGCAGGTCGTTCTCCGAGTGCAGGATCAGCACCGGCGTGTTCATGTCGTTGACGTAAGTCGATGGCGACTGGCGCAGCACGGCGTGCAGGTCCTCGAAGGTGCTGGCGCGCTCGCCGAGGTAGCGCCGGTTGAACGAGTGGCCGATGTCGCTGGCGCCCTGCATCAGGTACCAGTCGTTGACGGCGCGTTCGGAGCAGGCGGCGGCGAAGCGGTCCGTATGTCCGATCGCCCACGAGGTCATGAACCCGCCATACGACCCACCGAGGATCCCCAGCCGTGACTGGTTCGCCCACGGGATGCGTTCGAGCGCCGCCTCGAAGGCCGCCATCACGTCGTCGAAGTCCGGCCCGCCCATGTTGCCGACGGTCGCCGATGCGAACGCGGACGACTGCCCGGAGGACCCGCGAGGGTTGCAGAACACCACCCCGTACCCAGCGGCGCTGAACACCTGGAACTCGTCAAAGAAGTCCTCGCCGTACTGGCCGAACGGACCGCCGTGGACGTTGAGCAGCACTGGATAGCGACGCCCCTGGACGCGGTTCGCCGGTTCCATGATCCAGTAGTCAACCTCGACACCGGCCGTCGTCCCGACCTTGTGAGACGACGCCGGGGCCGGCTGCACGGTCTCCAGCCACGTGGCGTTGAGCCTCGTGCGCTGGCGCATGCGCCCGCTCGCCATGTCCACCACATAGACCTCGGCAGGCGCCGATAGCGTCGAGGCCACGACCGCCGCCGTCTGGCCGTCGTTCGCGATCGACAGCGAGACGACGCCTCGCTTGCCGCGCGAGACCCAGCGTGTGCCGGCGCCCTCGGTCGAGACGATCGGGTTGGCCGTGCCGTGGTCCTGCGCGATCACCGCCACGCTGCGGTCGTCGAGCCATCGAGGATTCGATGAGCCGGAGAACAGGTCGCCGGCGCTCTGCCGGTCGAAGTCCGGGTCGAGTGGCCTCGTACGCCCGTTGCGCACGTTGGTCACGTGGACGGTGCGGTTCGCCGGGAAGTCCGCGGCAAAGATCGAGGCGATGCGCCGGCCGTCCGGCGACCACGCCGGTCCGCCGTATGCGCCGTCGGTGTGGGTGATGCGACGAGCGCGCCCACCCTCGGCCGGCACCACCCAGAGGTCGCTGCGGCCATCAGCCTCGGCTGTGCGATGCCGCGCCGAGACGAACGCCAGCCTGCCTGCCGTCGGGTGACCACGCGGGCCCGACCGAGGCGTGTCGCCCGCGCGTCAGTTGCCAGGGTTTCGCCCCTTCCTCGAGCGCGTCGACCACGTAGATCTGCTGTGGCCGGTCGTACGTGAACCCCTCGCCGTTGAGCTTGTAGGCCAGGCGGTCGATCCGCCTGGCGGGACGCGCGTCCTTCGAGTCGGCGGGTGGTGGCTTCGGCCCCGTGCGCGCCGCAAAGGCGATGCGGCGACTGTCCGGCGACCATGTCGGAGCGCCCGCGCCGTGTGGCAGCTCCGTCACCCGTCTCGCCTCGCCGCCATCGACCGGGATCACATAGAGCTGCGCCCCCTCGTCCTCGCTGCGCCGGGAGAGGAAGGCGAGGTGACGGCCATCGGGCGACCAGGCCGGCGCGGTGTCGGTGCCCTCGCCGGAGGTGAATGCCCTGGGCGCGCTACGCCCCGGCGTGTCCACCAGCCAGATCTGCGACCGGTTGCGGTCCGTCTTGCGGTCGAGCCGCTGCAAGACGAACGCGATCCGTGCGCCGTCCGGGCTGATCGCCGCCCCACGCACCCACTGGATCTCGTACAGGTCCGCTGACCTCAGCCCACGCATCGCTCACCCCTCGGCACGCCCCAACGGGCGAGGGGACTCTAGCGCAGCGTCTCGATCGCCGTCAGAACACCACTCGCGCCACGCCCACCGTCGCGAGGAGTGCGAGGGCGGCGAGGTAGCTGAGGTAGCGCAGGAATCGGTTGTCGGAGCCCCACAGCGACAGCGCGCCCAGGGCGCCGAGCGCGGAGAACCAGACGTCGACGAACCCGAGCAGCCCAGCGACGCCGAGGACGGCGAGGCCGCGGATCATCGCCCGCGCCTAGAGGTGCTCGCGGAACCAGGCGAGCGTGCGACTCCACGCGTCTGCGGCGTCGCCCTCGCGGTAGCCCGCGGCATTGGTGTCGTTGAAGAACGCGTGGTCCGCCTCGGGGTAGTGCACGAACTCGTGCGGCTTGTCGCGCGAGCTGAGCGCCTCTTCGTAGCCGGGGACGTTGCCGATCACCATCTCGTCCCGGTCGCCCCAGATGCCGAGCACCGGCGCCTGTAGCGCGTCCCAGTCGTACTGCACCGCCGGGTGGATGCCGTAGAAGTCCACGCAGGCGCCCACCGTCGAGGGGTTCTTGCACGCCGCGAAAAGACTCAGCGCCCCGCCCATGCAGAATCCAACGGTGCCGACCGGGCGGCAGGTCTCCTCGTGGAGCCGGGAGACTGCGCCGCGCAGGTTCTTCTCCGTCTCCTCGATGTCGAGCGCCATGAAGAGCTTGCCCGCCTCGTCCGGCTCGTCGACGACCGTGCCGTCGTAGAGGTCGGGCGCCAGCGCCACGAAGCCCTCGGCGGCGAAGCGGTCGGCGATGTCTTTGATGTGGGCGTCGAGGCCCCACCACTCCTGGACGACCACGACGCCGGGGCCGTCACCGTCCTCGGGCCGGGCCAGGTAGCCTTGCGCCTCTGACCCGTTCGAGGGATAACTGATCATCTCGCCCATCGTCCCGCTCCTTCCGCGTGCCGCTCGCCTGGTTCGCCGGGGCGCGAGTATCGCGGATGGCGTACGAGGCCTGCAACGGCAGCGGTGGTTCGCGCTGGCGCGCCGTGCTTCACTCACGCTCTCAGTGGGGGGCGAGCCATGGCCGACCGGCGCATCCTCGAAGCTGTGCGCGTGCTCGACTTCACGCGCGTGGTCGCCGGTCCCTACTGCACGCGCATGCTGGCTGACCTAGGCGCGGACGTCGTGCGCATCGACGCGCCGCCATCGGGGGACGGACCCGCGCGCGCCTCCGGCTCGCCCGAAAACAACCTCGGCAAGCGCTCGATCGCTCTCGACCTCAATAGCGGGGCTGGCGTCGAGGTGGCGCAGACGCTGGCGCGCTCCGCAGATGTCGTCGTCGAGAACTTCCGCCCGGGCGTGATGGCTACGTTCGGGCTCGGCTACGACGAACTCAGCGTCGAGAACGAGCGGCTCATCTTCGCCTCGATCTCCGGTTTCGGGCAGGGCAACTCGTACTCGCAGCGGCGCGCGTTCGGCGCGACCGCACACGCCGAGGCGGGCTGGCTCTGGGTGCAGCAGCAAGCGCTCGAGGCGGCGGCGCCGTTCGCACCGGGCGTGACGATCGCGGACCTCGCGACGGCGAACTTCGCCACCTCGGCCATCCTGGCAGCGCTCTACGACCGCGAGCGCACCGGACGAGGGCAGGCGGTTGATGTCTCGCTGATGGACGGTCAGCTGGCGATTCTGAACGCGGTCGCCGCGCCCGCCCTCGCCGGACAGCCGCCCGAGCAGTGGACGCCGTTCCGCCATCCGATCCACGAGGCGCGCGACGGGCATGTCAGCATCAACATCGGCTCGCCGCGCAACTTCACGCGCATCGCTGCCGCCATCGGCGATGCCAGCTCGGCGATGCCCTCGAACGGCCGCGAGGCGAACGCGCTTGTCGGCCAGTGGGTCGCGAAACACACGGTCGAGGAGCTGGCCGCGGCGATGGACCGCGAGGGCGCTCCCTACGGCATCGTGAAGACGATGCACGAGGCGGTGGCGCACCCGTACTTCGAGGAGCGCGGGATGATCGCCGAGGTTTCGGATCCCCTCGACGGCACGATCCGAGCGGTCGACTCACCGCTGTTCCTGTCAGACGCCGTCTCGACGGCCGCGGGACCGGCCCCGCTCGCGGGCGAGCACACGACCGAGGTGCTACGCGAGGCGGGGTACGACGATGCCGCGATCGAATCGCTGATCGCTTCGGGCGTCGCGGTCGAGGCTAGGCCGAGCGGCTAGCGGGCTAGAAGGGGAGGCCCTTCAAGCCCTGCACACCCTTGAGTGCAGAAATCTCACCCTGGTGGTTCGTGACGTGCCAGAGACAGACCGTTCCGAGGTACTGACCCCGAGCCTGCTTCCCGCCGAACGTGTCAATCTCCTCGGTCAGGCTGTCATCGGACAACCCCTCAAGGAAGGTGTCGGTCGAGGCGTACACCGCTTGCGCATACTCGCGGAACGCCGCGAGGTCGTAGTCCTGCGGCGACTGCGCCCCCTCCTGCGTCTGCATCGGGCTGAGTTCGTCGATACCGGTCTTCTCGGACCAGCCGCCGCTCTCCCAGACGGTGCCCTCGCGGCCGGCGCCGCGCATCATGCCGTCCTCGTCGTACACGAGGTGGGCGTAGATCGCCGAGATCGATCCGAGGTTGCCGCCCTCGACATGCGCCATCGCCTCGGCGCTGGTGTCGTCGATCACCTGTTCGAGGATGCCGTGGGCCTGCTGGTACTGGGCGCGGAGTAGATCCTGCGTTCGCATCTCGTCCCCTATTTGTGTGCGTTTGTTCGCGCCGGATTATAGACGCACGATTGCGACGCGATCGCTCAAAACTCGAGCGCCTCGAGGTCTTCCGGCCGTGGGCGATAGAGCCGGCGCGTCGGCGTCGGGCGCATCTCGTACATGTTCGTTCGCTCCGCGGCGGCCAGCAGCAGCGGCATGAGGTCCGCGCCGCGCAACTGCCCGAGCGCGCCGCGGGCGGCGGGCCGCTCGCCGAACTCCTCGATGTCGTCGACGCGGATGTTGCCGCCGCGCATCGCCAGCGGGCCGGGCTCGCCGCCGTGCTGGTCGTTGAAGACGCCGCGCGGCCAGCCCACCCACACGGAGGGCGTTGTGTGATCGGTGGTCACCACCGTCACGAGGTCCTCGTCGGCGGCCAACGTCTCCCGGTAGCGGGCAAACCCGCGGTCGACGGCCTCAATCGCCTCGACGCAGGCCGGCGGGTCGTTGCGGTGTGACATCGGGTCGGGGTACTTCGTGTGCAGGTGGACGAACTCATAGCCCTCCCCGAGGAGCCGCGCGGCCTCGTCGAGGCGGCGGCGGACGTCCGACTCCGGGTCGGTGTCCTCGACCTGGCAGACCTCGAAGCCCAGTTCCATGACGAGCCCGCTCACGACCTCTTCGTCAGGCAGCGAGGCGGGGCGCATGCCCCAGCGCTCCTCGAACGGCTCGTAGTCCGGGGTCGGGCCGGTCCATTTCGTGAGCAGCGTGTTGATCGCCGCACCGTCCGCTCCGGCCTCGGCGCTCGCCGGGTGCGACGACAGCGTGCGATGCACCCACGCGAGGTAGGCGGCGAGCGCGTCCGCCGTCGCCTCGGCGGCTGCCGGATCCTCGGCGTCGGTCCGCGCTCGTGGTCGCAGGACCGGGAGGCCGAGGGCGAGGGGGTCGGTGTCTGTGACGGCGAAGGAGACCGGGGCGTCGCCCACGGCGGAGACATAGAGCAGCCCGTCGCCGCCGCCGCAGTAGACGTAGCGGAAGCGGTAGCCGGCGGTCTCGTGCTCCTCGATCGCCTCGCTCAGCGCTGCGCAGGCAGCGTCGCGGTCGTCGAGGAAGCGCTCGGTCAGCACGAGGCGGCCCGCGTCTTCGAGCACACCAGCGCCGAACCGCGCCGCCATCACCACCTCGCCTGGGCGGGGCGGCAGGCGGCGAGCGGTGGCGAGCAGCGGGCCGCGGTCTGGGAACCCAGCCTCGCGGTAGCCCAGCATGAGGTGCAGTGCGAGCGGGCTGCCGAGCGCGTAGCCGGGCGCCAGCGGGTGCAGCATCCCGCTCATGCCCTCGGCGGCGAGGCGGTCGAGGTGCGGAGTCGAGGCGGCTTCGAGCGGCGTACGGCCACCTAGCTCCGGCGCCGGTCGGTCGCCGAGACCGTCGAGGATCACCATCAGGACGCGCATGGCGGACTAGGACGTAGCGGCTGCGGTCGCCGCCTCGAGTTCCGCGATCAGACGGGCGGTGCCGTCCGGCACCAGGTCGCGCCACGGCTCGCCCGCAGACATACGCCGCCGCACCTTGGTCGCCTCGATTGCCTTCTGCACACCGGGCTGCAACACCTCCACGGCGTAGCCGGCATCGCGCAGGCGCTGCGCCTTCGTCGCTTCCCAGTCGGAGAACACGCGGATGAAGTGCGTGACATCGCGAGGTACGTAGTAGCGGTAGCGGTCAGGCAGATTCACCGGGAACGGGATGATCGCTGAGCGCTGCGCCAGGCCTTCGTCCGTCAGCACCTCGCGGATCATCTGCATGCGTTCGAAGTAGGTGTACGGGTTCGCCTCGTCGCGATGGCGGTGCTGCGCCGTTTCCTCCTCGGCGACGGCGTCCGGGTCGGGGTTCGTGATGCCTACGATCAGCGTCTCGCAGCGCGCGGCCGTGAGCCGCAGGTACTCGAGGTGCCCCAGGTGGAACGGCTGGAAGCGACCGTGGATCATGCCCCAGCGCACGAGGCGTTCCGGGCCGCCGGCGTCGTGCACGCCGTTGCTGCCGCCGTTGTTAGCGGTCAACGACGATGCCTTCGCCCTCGAACACATCACCGATGCACCACACCGGCTCGCCGGCCTCGACGAAGCGCCGCTCGGCGTCGTCGGCCGCATCGGGCGGTAGAGCGAACAACAGGCCGCCCGAGGTTTGCGGGTCGTAGAGGAGGTGCTCGAGGTCCGGCGAGATGTCGCCTCGCATGTGCACGCGCCCCTCGAGGTGCGCGCGGTTGCGTTCGCCGCCACCCGTCAGGATGCCCCGGTAGGCGTACTGCTCGGCGCCCGGAAGCAACGGGAGCTGGCCCGCGCTGATGCGCAGGCCGACGCTGCCGGCCGCGGCCATCTCGCTGGCGTGTCCCAGCAGGCCGAAGCCGGTCACGTCCGTCATCGCCACAGCGCCCGCGGCGCGGGCGAGCCGCGAGGCCTCGGCGTTGAGCCGCGACATGGTCGCGATGGCGGCGTCGAGGTGCTCGTCCTCGCACTCCTCGAACTTGTGCGCGGTCGTGATCAGGCCGGTGCCGAGCGGCTTGGTCAGCAACAGCCGGTCGCCCGGCCGTGCGCCGCCCTTCGTGGCGATGCGCGAGGGATCGACGAAGCCGACGACGCAGAGGCCGTACTTCGGTTCCGGGTCGATCACGGTGTGGCCGCCGACGATCACCCCACCGGCCTCGGCGACCTTGTCGGCGCCGCCGCGCAGGATCGCCTGCGTCGTGGCGGCGTCGAGATCGACCGGCACGCCGAGGATGTTGAGCGCGATCGCCACCTCGGCGCCCATTGCGTAGATGTCGCTGAGCGCATTGGCCGCGGCGATCTGGCCGTACGCGTAGGGGTCGTCGACGATTGGCGCGAAGAAGTCGACGGTGAGCACCATCGCGCGGTCGTCGCTGATCCGGTACACTGCCGGATCGTCGGGCACATCGAGTCCGACCAGCAGATTCTCCGGCGTGGCGTCGGCGGCGAGGCCGTTCGTCAGTCCGCGGATCACGGCGTCGAGGTCGCCAGCACCGACCTTGGCCGTGCATCCGGCGAGGTGGGCCAGCTCGGTCAGGCGCGGGGCAGTCGAGGTCACACAGTCCTCCGGCTCCTGGAGTCGCTCCGGGAGTAGCGGGAGCATATCAACGCCGAGCCGATAGCCGTCGTAACTGTAATTACCGAGATCTCACTCGGCTGTCGGGGAGATCCGACTTGCCGAGAATTTCGGTATGCTGGCGGCGAGACGACAGACGTGCTGGGCGACCGGCACGGCGAGGGGAGAGCGTCATGGCCACCGAGACGACACCGACGGGGACCACCTCGACGAACGGGGCAAGTGGCGCCAACGGCGCCAACGGCGTCACCCCCGGGCGCGCTGCCCTCGACGCGCTCCTCGCGGGCGGTCGCGAGCGTGGGTTTAGGCTCGACTGGATGCTCGCGCGTGAGACCCTCGGCGAGCAGGTGCTCGAGATGGACGCAAAGCAAGGTGGTCTGCTCCTCCAGGACCTCGAGCCTGACGTCGAGGTGCCGGAGTACAGCGAGAACCAGACGGGCCGTCCGCGCGACGCGACGATCCGCCCGGCCGCCCCGCGCGTGGGCAACTACTCGATCCGCACGAAGAGCGACATCTGGCTCAAGAACGCCGCCCAGCTCTACGAAGAGGCCGTGCAGCGCCAGTGGTCCTCGGCCGTCGACATCCCCTGGTCATCCGTCGAGGAGCTTCCCGACGACCTCGAGCGCGCGCAGTGTCAGCTCACGACGTTCCTGACCGAGGTCGAGTTCGTCGCCGGCGACGTCCCGGGCAAGTGGATCTCGGAGACCACCCCCGACTACTACGAGCCTCGAATGTTCCTGATCTCGCAGATCATGGACGAGGCGCGGCACATGGATGTCTTCCGCAAGCGCACCTTCGCCAACGGCGGCGGGCTGATGAAGCAGACGCCGGCGCAGGTCTCCGGCGTCGAGATCGACTCGGCGCGCGACTTCACGGAGATGTCGGCCCGGCTCCACATCGCCGGCGAGGGCGTCGTGCTCTCCCTGTTCCGCATGGGCGAGCTGATGTCGTACAACGACGCCGAGAAGTCGATCTACCGGCTGGCCGCCTCGGACGAATCGAGGCACGTCGCGTTTGGCGTCATGCACCTGCAGTACCTCGGCCAGACCGACACGGACCGTCGCGAGGAAATCCACAGCTACCTCGACGACATCGAGCTCGGCTTCTCGCAGGGCATTGGCGTGCAGAATCCGGCGGCGCCGGGCATGCCGGCCAGCGACGCCGTCACGATCCTCCTCGGTGGCGGATCCGACCCCGCCTCGCTCGTCGAGGGCTCCAAGATCGCCCTCGCTGTGCGGCAGCGGCAGGTCAAGGAGTACATGCAGCGCGTCCGCGTCGCGAGCTTCGGCGACCGCTTCGAGAACGGCCGTGCGAATCCCGGGATCATGGACCTGATCGACGCCTGAGGACGCCTCAACGATCGCCGTGAACGACCCGGCCTCGCGCCGGGTCGTTTCCATGCTGGTGCAATCGTGATCGCGCTCGCGTTGTAACGAGGCCTCGGACCGCGCCTCGGGTAGAGTCGGCGGCATGCCACTAGAGCTGCGCAACCCGCACGCCGTGCTCGCCGCCCTCGAGGCGCGGCCGTCCGCCGTCGAGGGTGTCACCGTTGGCGCCCGTCCGAGCGAGGGCTGGCGCGCCGTGGTCGACGCTGCCCGCGCTGCGGGCCGCCCGGTCGTCGACGCCAGCTCGTCGCGTCGAGGCGCGCGCCGCGGAGCGAACGCGTTCGCACTCGTTGAGGAGCGCGAAGAGACGCCGCTCGGCGAACTCTGGCGGGACCCGCAGCCGGGCGCGCTCTGGCTCGCCCTCGACTCGCTGCAGGACCCGCAGAACCTCGGCTCGATCTTCCGCACGGCGGCCTTCTTTGGGGTGCGCGGTATCGCGCTCACCCGCGACCGCAGTGCCGGGATCACCGACACGGTCTACGACGTCGCCTCCGGCGCGGTTGAGCTGGTCCGGCACGCAACCGTGCCGAACCTCTCGCGCGCCCTCGACGGCGCGAAGGAGGCCGGGCTCTGGATTGTCGGGTCCTCCGAACACGCGGAGCGCTCGGTCACGGAGCTGGGTCCGGACCGCCCCTGGCTGCTGGTGCTCGGCAACGAGGAGCGCGGCCTGCGCCGCCTCACCCTCGACCGTTGCGATGAGGTGGTTGCGATCGAACCTCGAGGCGAGCTCACTTCGCTCAACGTCGCGGTAGCGGCCGGCGTGTTGATGGCAGCGCTCATCGGCGGCGCGTAGCCGCTTACGCCTCTGCGCCGGCCGCCTCTCGCTCGGCGCGGGCGGCCGCGTACTGCGGGTAGCCGTCGTCGAACGAGGTCAGCCGGCCCTCGTCGAGCTCGACAACGCGGGAAGCGACGCGTTCGAGGAAGTAGCGGTCGTGGCTGATCATCAGCAGCGTGCCGTCGTAATCCGTCAGCGCCTCCTCCAGCACCTCGGCGCTGGCGATGTCGAGGTTGTTCGTGGGCTCGTCGAGGAGCAGCACGTTCGACCGCTGAAGCATCAGCTTCGCCAGCTGCAGGCGGCTCTTTTGCCCACCGCTGAGGTCCCGCACTCGATTGAGCGCCAGCTCGTACGTGAACAGGAACCGGCCGAGGTGGTTGACCGCCTCGCCTTCGGAGATGCGCGTGGTGTAGCGAATTTCCTCGATCGCCGTGCGGTTCATGTCGAGCGTCTCGTGCTCCTGGGCATAGCTGGCGATGGTGTTGCTGGGGCCGACCTTGACCCGCCCCGCGTCCGGCTCGTCCTGCCCGAGGATCAGGCGAAAGAGCACCGATTTGCCGGAACCGTTGGCGCCGACGACGCCCACGCGCTCGCCGTTGAGGACGAGCAAGTCGGCTCCGCGCAGCACCTCGTCGGCGCCGAACGCCTTCTCGACGCCGATCGTCTCGACCACCCTCGTGCTGCCGCGCTCGGCGTCGAGGCGGATGCTCATCCGCCGCGGATCCATGATCGGCCGCTCGATGCGATCGACCTTGTCCAGCCGCTTCTGCATCGACTGCCAGCGCCGCACGAACTTCTCGTTCGCTCCGCCGCGGCTGAACACCTTGAGCCGCGCAATCGACGCTTCGAGGCGTCCGATCTCGAGCTGCTGCATGGTGTAGCTCTTCTGCTGGCGCTCCAGCGCCATCCGCTTTTCGAACGCGTACTCGCTGTAGTTGCCCGGGAACACGGTCAGCTGCGAGCGGCCCGGGTGCTGTCCCGCCACCTCGAGTTCCGCGATCGCATCGGTGACAACGTCGAGCAGGTATCGGTCGTGCGAGACGATGACGACCGTGCCGGGATATTGCGCGATCAGCCGCTCCAGGCGCGCCTTGCCCTCGAGGTCGAGGTGGTTATCCGGCTCGTCGAGGAGCAGGAGGTCCGGTCGCTGCACCAGCAGCCGCGCGATGCCCACGAGCTTCTTTTCGCCGCCGCTCATTGGTCCGACCGGGCGATGCAGGTCCGCCGGTCGGAAGCCCAGCTCGAGCAGTGTGGTCTCGCACCGGCTCTCGTAGGTCGGTCCGCCGAGGCGCTCATGCGCGTCAACGGCGTCGGCGTGGCGCTCCATCACCCTCGCCAGCCGCTCGTCGTCTTCGTAGACCTCGGGCGCGCCCATCTGCGCCTCGAGGTCGCGCAGCTCGCGCTCGACGGCGTGCAGTCGATCGTGCGAAGCGAGCACGGCCGCCAGGGGCGTGACCGTGGGGTCGAGGTCGGGTTCCTGCGGCAGGTAGGCGATCGTCGGGCCGCGGCGACGGTGCAGTGTGCCCTCGTCGATCTCGTCGAGCCCGGCGATGCAGCGCAGCAGCGTCGTCTTACCGGAGCCGTTGGGGCCGACGAGGCCGATCACCTCGCCCTCCGAGATGTCCCACGACAGACCGTCCAGGACCGCGTGGGCCCCGTAGAACTTGCGGACGCCGGAGAGGCTGACGGTGATCACGGCCGGTACCTTCCCGCACCACCGTCGCTCAACAGCCTCGACGGCGCGCGAGGTGATAACGCACATCGCCTGTCGAGGTTGCCACGCACGCCGGTGGCGCGCGAGCTAGGATCGGCGCATGAGCACGATCGAGTTGCCCGAGGCAGCCACGCTCCAGATCGACATCGGCGACGGCTGCGCCCCCGGCCAGTGGACCGCGGTCGCTCACGTCCTGCTCGACGCCTCGGCCGAGCAGCCCACGCTCGGCGTGAGCCTCGACGCCTCGCTGCCGCTGGCCGTTCGCCACGCGCTTCTCGACGCACGCGACGGGGGCCTCCCGCTCGATGTCGCGCTCGCGACGGACGATGGCGCGCTCTACGCCTACACCGCGAACGCGCACGAGGGCGAGCCCGCCGCCGAGACGGTGGTCATCGAGATCGTGCGACTGCTGGCGAAGGTCGGCGGCTAGCCCACGTCTCGGCAGCTGGCTCCGGCTGCGGCGCCCGCTAGCCGGCCCGGGTCGTATTTTCTGCGATCTGCCGCAACAAGACGATCTCCTCCGGTTCCGGCGTCGGCTCTTCCTCGGTGCTCGCCGCGCGCCGTTCGAGGATCACGTTGTACGGCTTCACCACGAAGAGGAAGATCGCCAGAGCGACGAGCGCGAAGTCGACCACGTTCGTGAGGAACGCGCCGTACAGGATGATCGAATCGTTGATCGTGATCTCGAGGCGATCGAAGCTCGGCTCACCGAAGATGATGCCGACGATCGGCATCAGCACGTGATCCACCAGCGAACTGATCAGCTGCTTGAGAGCCAATGCTATCACCAGCGCTACTGCCAGCTCGATCAGATTGCCGCGCAGTGCGAAATCGCGAAACTCTTTGACCATGGCCGTCATACGGCGTTCCCCTCCTAGCAGGTTCCGTCCAAACCCTCCCGGCGCGGCGACTGTAGCAGCGGACTGTGCGGCTCGTGGTGCCGCTGCTGGGCAGTCGAGGAGCGTCGGCGGTCCGCATCGCTTCTTACATTCTCTGTGGAGCCTTTGCGGGAATCGATCCACTCCTTGACCATCAGGGCCCCTACGGATCCATAAGTTCAGCGAGACCCCGGACACCAACGAGGAGGACCCATGGCCCCGCTGAACTACCTGCGAGCACGCCCCGCCGCCCGCGATGAGGGCCAGGGCGTGATCGAATACACACTCGTCGCGGGTGTGATCTCGATGGCGCTGTACGTGGCGTTCCAGACGACCGGCATCGTTGGCCAGATTCAGACCGTGGTCGGCAACATCGTCACCACGATGGGCGGCGGCTCCTAGACATTGCCACGCCGGCTCAAGAGGAGCGCACGCGCAAGGAGTTCTCGATGCGTCGGATCCAACGCTCGGCCGAGACCTCGTCGCCATTGGAGCGGCTGCTGCAGCGTGCCCCACGAGGGCTGCGCGACCTCTTCGCCAGCTCGCCGAAAGCGCCGGCGGGCGATGTCCAGGAACTCGTCATCTCCGCGCGCAAGTTCGGCCCGGTCCTGCAGGTCGACGTCGCCAACACCTCGCGGGTGTTCCTCTCCTCGATCGAGGTCGCCCTGCTGATCGAGTTCTACGACGTCGACCACACCGCAAACGAGCTGCGAGACGTCGAATTCCTCTCCCCCGGCGAAGAGGTCCTCCTCGCCGTCCCGCTCGAGTCCGAGCACGTCAGCCGCGTGTGGTGCACGACGAACTACACGCTCCGCGGCGAACGCCACAGCGCCACAGGGGGCGTCGAGCTGGCGTAGCCGGGGGCGCTCCTCCGTCCTTCTCCATCTGGTCCCGCTGGCGCTGCCCGCTCAGGGTCCCCGTCCGCGCGTACCCTCCCCGGGGAGTCCGTCAATGTCAGACCCAACAACAGACCGGGCGCTCAAGGTCATCGAGAGCGCGTTAGATTCCTCGCAATGGCCCGCGTCGTGGGCGGCAGCGATGCTCTATCTCGGGGAGCGCCACGAAGCGAGTGGCGCCCTGCGCGAGGCTGTGGGTCAGGGGCACCAGCAGTTGCTCGCCACCGCGAACGATCTCTCCCTGGAGCAGGCGAAGTGGAAGCCCGGCGAAGACGAGTGGTCGGTGCTCGAGAACCTGCAGCACGTCGCTGCGGGGAACAAGAACACCGCACGGCAGTGCGAAGCCCTGGTACGCGGCGAGCCCGTCGAGCGGCACGCTGACAACGAGGACGCGGCACGCGAATACTGGGACCAGCTGATGGGTCGTCCAGATGCGTCGCTGGCCGACGCACGCGTTGACTCGGACGCTGGGCACGCCGAGCTGATTGCGTCATCGACAGCGTGTCGTCGCAGACCAACCTCGACCTGACGCACAACCATCTGCCATCGGTCCGATGAACTGCCTGGGAATCGTCCTGTTCCAGCGCGCTCACGACGGCATGCATGTCGCCCAGATCGAGGGGGTCAAGGCCTCCGACGGATTCCCGCGGAGGGCCTAGGCTGGAGCCCAACGCTCGAACGATGTGAGGAGGCTCGCGTGGACTTCACCTGTGCCAAGTGCGGCGCGAGGGAGGCGGCGACCGGAGAGCTGCGAACAACCGGGTCCGGCTTCACGCGGTTCCTCAACGTACAGAATCAGAGGTACGGCACGGTCTCCTGTGCTGACTGCGGATACACCGAGCTCTACAAGATCGGCGGCGGTGGCAAAGTCGGCAATCTCTTCGACTTCCTCACGAACTGACCGCCGTTCCCCACTCCCCCGTGCGCTCGGCTCCGCAGGATCACGCCCTCAGCGCCAGGTCCGGAGCGACCTGCGGAAACCTTGCTTCCGTCGTGCAGCAGTTGGTGAGAGACTCAAGACACGATCGTGTGCGGATCGCAGAGGAGTGACGTATCGCCACAGCAACGCTGACCCAGCCGCAGGAGCCAGCCGCGGGATCCGAATACGCCGAACTCAAGAACATCCTCACCGCAGCGGGCTTGCGTGCCGTGCAACCTCGGTTCTACGTCTCCAAGGCTGTCTTCAACGCCGCGGCGCTCGCGGGTGTCGTCGCTCTGGCGCTGTGGTCACCGCACCCGGCCGTGCTCGTCACGAGCGCGCTGTTGTTCGGCTTCATGCTCACGCAGATCGGCATGCTCGGTCACGATGTCGCTCATCGACAGGTCTTCCGCCGAGGGCCCGGTGTGGCCGCCGCCGGGTGGACCCTGGGCAACTTGCTCATGGGAATCAGCTACACGTGGTGGACGCGGAAGCACAATCTCCATCACGCGAACCCGAACCACATCACCGATGACCCCGACGCGAGCTACCCGATGCTCGCCATGTTCCCCGAGCAGGTGGCGCTGAAGGCGAGGTGGGCGAGGCCCATCATCGCGATCCAGGCCTACCTGTACCCAATCCTCGGGGCGTTCGTCTTCATCAACATGCGCGTGCCCAGCATCACGCTCCTCTTCGGTCGGAACGTGCCCCGGCGGATCCCTCAGGCGATCGGCCTCGCACTGCACTGGACGCTGTTCGGCCTGCTGCTCACGCAACTCGGCGGATGGCCCCAGGCGGTCACGTTCTTCATCGTCAGCCAGGTCGCCTTCAGCCTCTACAACGTCTCCGTCTTCGCCCCGAATCACAAGGGGATGATGATGATGTCGGACGATGAGCCGCTGGACTTCCTGCGGACGCAGGTGCTGACCGCCCGCAACGTGCGAGGGAGCTGGTTCGTCGACTTCTGGTACGGCGGCCTCAACTACCAGGTCGAGCACCACCTGTTCCCCACGATGCCTCGCAACCAGCTGCGGAAAGCGCAGCCGTTGGTCGAACAGTTCTGCATCGACCGAGGCATCGCCTACCACCAGACCTCGCTGGGCCGCTCCTACCTCGAGATCTTCCAGCACCTCAGGGGAGCGAGCGCCGCTCTCTAGCGCGGATTGCGTAAGTCAGCCAGAGCGACGCCGCGCGCCGTTAGACTCCAGCGCGCGGTGGAGCGGAGCTAACTGCTCCGCGGTGGACTCCGCTCCCGTGGGTGCCTGAGGGTGCGGGAGGACCCGGGCGCCTTCGTTCAGGGCTCGGCTGGGAAGCTCTGGCCTCCGGGAGCGCCGATACGCGACCGATACTCCATGAACTTGCGAACAGTGAATTGGTAATCGCTGACCTCACGTATGCGCGACCGTCGGTCAGCTCGGCGCCAGCAAGCTCCGCTACCTTGATGGTCCGTTAGTAGCGTGTTGCATGTTTCATACGCGGTTAGCTCCGGTTCTTGCGGGCCACGCTACCGGCCAGAATGCCAAACATCAGTCCCAAACCTACCCCCGTTACTAAGTTGCCAGTGGAAGCCCCAATCGCGGCGCCAACACCGACTCCTAGCGCGATTGAGGCACCCATACTACGCACGGTCGCACTTCCTCTCTAAGCGTCTTGTGTCGGGTGATCGCGTCAGCATCGGCTATTGCGAGGGCCGGAGTCGCGCATGAGCTTCACGGTCGGGTGATAGTACGCGACCCGCCCTATCGGGCGCCGGCGAATTCTGGACCCCCCGTCCGCTCGTTGCGTGCCCAGCGGCAGTCGGCGCGCGGGCTATCGGGAATCGGACGCCAGTGTGGGGTACCTGTTTGCAACATCCAGCTACAGGTCAGCAAGGCTTAGACCTCGGGAGGCTGGGAACCCCGCCCACTACACCCCCAGCGCGCGGTCGAGCGGAGCTAACTGCTCCGCGGTCGGTTCCGCTCAGCAGAACCGACAGGCGTTCCTAGGTTCAGATTTCGCTCTCTGTAGCCAATCTGTAGCCAATCTTCCCGCCCGCGACTCGCGATTGGAGGTCAATCGTGGGTCGAGCACATGGCGAGGGCAGTCTATACCGGCGGTCAGATGGGTACTGGTGCGCCAGCGTCAGGCTCCCCTCGGGGAAGCGGGTCATCAAGTACGCCCGGACCAAGCGAGAGGCATCCCGGCGCCTCGGTGAGCTTCAACGTCGGAAGAGCGCAGGTCGTCTAGCGGCCCCCACCAAGGTCACCGTTGGCGATTGGCTCGACGAATGGTTCGGTCGTGCCTCGGAGAATCTGAGACCAACGACCCGCCGCAAGTACGAGAGCGTGATCCGTGTGCACTTGTTGCCCGCCCTCGGCCCGATGCGGCTGTCGCGAATTGAGCCGCTGCACGCGGAGCGAGTTGTCGCCGAGGTGGCCGAGACCGCGCCCTTCATGGCGTTGGAGGTGCGGCGGGTCCTAAAGATGGCGTGTGACGAGGCCGTCCGGATGGGGCTGCTCGGCGCGAATCCGGTGATGCCAGGCAGGTCCCAACGTCCGGCGGCCGGTGAACGTCGGCGGTGGTCGGCTGATGAGGCAGCGACCTTCGTCCGCGCCGAAGGACTGGGTCGATACCACTCTCTGTGGTCCTTTTTGCTCTCGACTGGACTACGCGTGGGGGAGGCCCTTGGCCTCCAATGGGACGATGTGGAGGTTGAGGCGAGGAGTGTCTCAGTCCGTCGTTCCGTCGCGTGGGTTGGCTCGCAACCGGCGTTGGGACCACCAAAGACGGGCACTTCCGTTCGAGACGTAGCGCTGCCCGAGATCGCGGTTCAGTCCCTTGTCACCGCGCGGGTCCTTCAGGCCGGGGGGCGCCTCCGGGCCGGCGGGGCGTGGAGAGACGATCGAGGTGCGGTCTTCACTACGCGGCTGGGCGACCCGCCGTCGTCGGGGGTGTTGTGGCGCGCCTTCCAGAAAGACTGCCTGCTCGCTGGTGTCCTTCCGATGCGAATTCACGACCTTAGGCATGTCCACGCAACGCTCGCGGTGGCTTCCGGCGCTGACCCAAAGACTGTGCAAGCGCGTCTCGGTCATGCGTCGCTAGCGATGACCCTGGGGGTGTATGCACATCGCGTGGTGGAGGCCGAGAATCGCTTAGTTGAGGCGTTCGATCGCATGCTGGGTGAGCGGGCGGGCTAGATCCGAGCCGGCGGTCCTGCGCGGCCGCATGGATGCCTCTGAGGCGCTTTGTGAGGGCGCTACGAGCGGGTTCTGATACGAACGTATGTCCTTGTACGGGGAGCGACGCTTCTCCCAAGGGCGGGAGCTTGGTGAGTCGGCGGGGCGGCTGCGACGCCGGACTGGGTGCGCGGCAACGTTCACACGAGCACTGCTGAGAGCAACTGGAGCCTGCTCAAACGTTCGATCGTCGGTTCGTTCCATCACGTCTCCGTGAAGCATCTCGCGGCCTATCTCGACGAGTTGGAGTGGCGGTTCAACAACCGCCACAACCCGTACATCTTCCGCGAGACGTTGCGCGTGGTCGTCACGGCTGACCCTCTGACTTATCAGGGGTTGATTGCTGATCCTGACTAGGCGGCGCAGTCTCTGAGACATCTGGCAAGGGGGAATAGCCTGAGCCTGTCCGCAGCGCGTTCCGCAGTTTCAATTCGGCATCCGAATGTACGATGAACCCGATCTGATACATCCGGCAGTGATCGATCAGACATTCGCTAAGCTCGATGATGCCCATCGGGGCTGTGTTCATCCCCGCGCCGATAACCAAGCTGTCAATAGGCATACCTGGCGCCACGAACGTGGTGTTTGTGATAATCACGTCGTTCTGATAGATGACGGCTGGTCCGACAAGATCGCAGCGGAGGAACTGCTTATCGTGAATGATTCTTACTCCGCCAAGACGACGCACTAGATCAGAAATGTAAACAGTCTTATCTAGAATCACATCGTCGAGAAGATCGGAATCACTTGCCATCGGGTTTAACGAGTCCATCTAATGCTCTGGGCGCTCAAACGTCAGCTGAGTGTCGTCGATCTGGCCCGCCGTGCCGCTGAGATCAAGCTGTGGTTGATCGGCACCCGCACCAGCGGGAGACGGAAACGATGCCGCGCGGAATTGACTTACGCCCCAAGCTGTCACCGCGAATATCACGGCAGCAGCGCCTAGCGTCCCGAGAGTCAGCAGGAGCACCTGATCAGGAGGTCGCTCAGACACCCAGCCCGCCAGCACCGCAAGCCCCGCTAGCGCGATGCCCCCGGCGAATACCAGAAGTAGGAGCCTGCCGACGTGATCGTCGGCCCAGCCGAGCAATCTCCAGAGCTGGATGACCGGCCACGCCACAACTCGCAGCCATCCGATAGCGCGGGACATGATCGGGCCAATCGCTGACGGGGAAACCCTACTCATCGCGAGCATACTCCCCCTGTGACAGGTATAAGATCCGGCCCCCGCTAACCCTCGGATACCCTATGAACCCCCACCAACCACTGAAACCCCATCAGCCCCCGAGGTGATGCACCGAAACTCCACACACGCGCGCGGGTGTGACGCTTCGAAGTCCACACTTACGCGCGTGCGACAGTCCGGGATACTCCGCCCCGAGCGCCAAGGTCGTGCTTTTACACGAGAGCCGAGGGTCGTGCTTCTGCACGAGCGCGCGACGTAGACGCCGGGGGTACCGGGTACGGTTCGGCCGAGGCCGGTTCGGGGGAGGGAGGGGACCCGCGCCGGGATTGTGGTGATCCGCACGCGCGAGCCCCGGGTTCCCTCGGTTAGCTCGTTTCCTCGACTCGAGCTATCGCGCGCCAGCTCTCGCCTGGCCTACCGCCCTTCGGCCCCGTTGGTGTTGTCCGTGACTCGGCCAGCCCCTCGCTACGAAGCTCCTCAAGGGCATCATCAAGATCTCGCTCTCGTATATGCCCGCCAAGCCGAGCGTGAAGCTCGGTGCGATAAACACTACCTGACGTAGCTGCGCGCGCGCTTAGTGAGGCACGGGTGCTTCAGGCGGAAGCCCGCCTCGCCTGCGGCGGGGACTGGTCCGACCGCGGCGCCGTCCTCACAACCTCGCTCGGCGGTCCACCCTCCTCGGGCGTTCTTTGGCGTGCGTTCCAGCGCGACTGCCGTTCCGCTGGGGTCGCCGAGATCAGGATCCAAGATCTTCGCCACGTTCACGCAACTCTGGCGGTCGCAGCGGGCGCTGACCCTAAGACCGTCCAGACGAGGCTCGGGCATGCGTCGCTTTCCCTGACCTTGGACGTATACACACATCAGGTCCCTGAGAATGACCAGGTTCTAGCGGTCGCGTTCGGGACGCTTCTTGGGTGATTCGGCGCTTGGCGCTGCGGCAAATGGGCTAATCTTCGCGATGGGGAGATAGCACGGGAGCGGGAAGCGTTCGAAAGTGTTTATCAAACGTCTGCTGAGGCTGTCGCATGGAGTGGCGTGGGCGGAGCGCCACGAGGGCCAAGAGGTCAGCCGGTCGGTTGTCGGGGCGGAGTAGCCGCCTCTCACAGGGCAGCGGCGCTACGCGGCCGCCACGGCGGCAGACCAGCCTCTTTGCCGGGGGTTGCCGTTCGCTGGCCAGGAGGACGGCCGCGCCCGGCGATAGAGCTTCTTGAGGTTGTGGGTGGCGGCGATCAGCTTCCATTCGCTGGCGCACGAGGCGATCCCGCGCCGCATGAACCGGCGGATGCCGCGGTTCTCCTTGACGTCGCCGAAGACGGGTTCGATCATCCAGCGCCGCTGCTCGTAGAGACGCCGGCCACGCTGCGTCGCCAGCTTGCGATCCATCCGTTCACGGACGGAGAGCCCGGCAGGGATGCGCCCGCGCGGCGGTGCCGCGCCGACGCGCCGGTTGCGGTCGCTGCGGGTCGCGAGCAGCAGCTCCGGACCTGCGCTCCCCGCCTGCCGCACGTTCGCCTCGGAGTAGTAGCCGGCATCAGCCAGCAGCACGCGCGCCGGCCCGCAGTGTGCGGCCTGCAGGTTGCGGTGCATCACCTCGATCATCGGTTGCAGCTCGTGCATGTCGGTCGCCTGTCGGCTCACCTCAGCCGCGACGATGATCTGGTCGCGGGTCGTCACCGCCTGCACATTGTAGCCTTGGAAGTAGCCGTGATAGTCGCGCACCACGCGGCTGTCCGGGTCGGTGACGTTCACCTTCGCACCCTGCTCGGGCTGCGGCGGCTTCGGGCGGCGCCCGCGCCGGTCCTTCTCCGCGCGGCTCCTGAGGCGTTGCTCGTAGTCCTCCTGCCGCTCCCGCTCTCGGGCCGCCAGTCGCTCCCGCGCCTCGTGCAACCGCTGCAGGCGCTCCTCGCGGTCCCTGAATCCCGGAGGCAACTCGTCGCCCCGCGCGTCGCCGAAGCGCGCGTTCTCCTCGGCGTCCACCCGCTCCGCTTCGTCGAGGATGCGCCGCACCTCGGCCTCCAGGTCCGCATCCGTGCGGTTGCGCTCACGGCTGGCGTTGGCGTGCAGCTTGGTCCCGTCGAGCGCGACCACCCCGACCCGCACCAGACCAGCCTCGGCGCACAGCCTGAGCACCTCGGCGAACAGTCCCGAGAGCGCCTCCTCGTGCTGCTGGCGGAAACGGCAGATCGTCGCGTGGTCGGGGTGCTGGTTCGCGGTCAGCACCCGGAGGGCGATGTCCTCCCGGCAGCGCCGTTCGATCTGGCGGCTCGAGCGCTCGCCCTCGCAGTAGGCGTAGAGCACGAGCGCGACCATCATCGACGGCTCGTACGCCTTCCGCCCCCAACCGTCCTCGCGGTAGCGCTCGTAGAACGCGGTGAGGTCCAACTGGCTGACCGCATCGAGCACGAACCACGCGAGGTGGTCCCCGGGCAGCCAGTCGCGGAGGCTGGCGGGCATCAGGTATTGCTGGTCACGGTCGCACGGCAAGAAACGCTGGGTCACGGCGGCACCTCGGAATCACTCCGCCCCCGCCGCCATGCTCATCGTATAGCGATGTTCCCCTCTTCGTGGGTTTGTGCGACAGCCTCTGCTGGGGGGCGGAAAGACCTCAAGGCGGGGAATCATTGCCGATCTGTCCCGGCTTGCTCAACGTGGGTTTCGAGCCTATGGGACGGATGAGAAGGCCGCGCTCCCGCGTGCGTCATTGATTGGCGCGGTCGTAGGAGCCGCGAACTTTATCGAAGCGGACTCTGCGGCAGAGCAGCTGTGGGACGGTCGCGACGGTGAGTCGATGACGGGCACGCTCGTCTTCTGGAAGGCGATCTGTACGTTCCGCCTCTTCGAGCAGATGTACAGCTCTGCCGCAGACGTAGAGACTCGCAGCTCTCTGGTCGCAGCCGAGTGTGAAGCGAGCCGCCGAATCTTCGGCCTAGACTTCCCTGAGATCTCAGAGGCTTGGCTGGATGCGTATTTTGCCGCACTGACTGAACCGAGACTCAGCAACTGGGCGAACACGCTGTTCTACTGGGGAGCACTCGAGTCACTCGGCGGTCGGCTTGGCCTGCAGTCTGCTCCGATCGGAGCGGGTTCAATGAAGGACTTCATCAGCGCGCCGGGGTCGGAGAGCGTGCTCTTGGCCGTAGATCGCTTCGAAGGCGCCAGCCACCCGACTCGTTCCCTCGCCGCCGCTACTGCGCTTGCAGGCGGCGTTGCGGCAGGACTGAGCCAGCTCGACCGCCCTAACTAGGCAAGGGTGACGCGTGAGACGTTCAACTCGACGAATGGGGCTCGACCGCACCAAAGCGGCACTCGGCTGTTGGGGCATCGGAGGCTGAAGTCCACGCACGGGCGCGCGGGGTCGAGGCGAACCAGCTACGCGCCGAAGTGGTACACTTTCATGTCGATGTCAGGGCGCCTCGGCGGGCAGAACACGGACATCCCCCGGGGTAGGGGGTACGGTTCGGCCGACAGGCACTCGATGGTGGCAGGGGACCCGCGTTTGGATCGTGAGATCCGCGCGCGGGAGCCGAGTTGATTCAGTTTCTTCGTTACTTCGGGGGGTGCGTCGACCGCCAGAGCTCGCCGGGTCTGCCTCCCTTTCGACCTGGCAACGGGATCCGCATTTCCGCCATGCCCTGTTGCCTGAGTTCGGCCAGCGCTTTCCTGAGCGACTTCTGCGGTGTCTTTCCCCCGAGCCTCTTGTGGAGGGCAGACAGGTTGAACGGTTCCGTCTGGGATTCAAGGATCCGCTTGAGGCGGACTGCAAGAGCGGAGAGATCAGGGATCGCGCTGAACACCCGACGCAGGTGGGGCTGAACGTACCCGACGATGCGCGCGGCGGCGTCAAGGGTGTCACACGGGACGGCTTTTTCCGGCGCATCTGTGCCGTGCTCGAGGCAGTGCAGGATCAGAGCGATCCTCGGCACATTGCGGTGCTCCTTCGCGAGTGCCTGTGCAAAGCGAGGATCCGGTTCGTCGCGCTGCTGGAGGACGTTACCGTCGTACCAGAATGGCCAGTATTGGGCGGCCTCTTGGTCGAGTCGAACGGTTGCCGCCTCAACGGAACGCAACTCTGCGAGCTTGGCGAAGCAGTCGTCGTAGCGACGTTTCACGTCTTCCGGGATGCCCTCCTCGTTCCAGAGCTCTGGTCTCACACCCTCGGGCCAGACCCAAATGATCCTGTCGAGGAACCCGTCATCCATCCCGGCCTCCCCTGCAAGGTCATCTAGGCGAGCAGGCTGGACAGTGCCTACGACACTCACCACCGGGTTCTCGGCGGAGACCGACAGGTTCTCGCCTTTCCTGTGGACCTTTATCGCCTCAGAGCTCCAAGTCGAGAGCCAGAGCTGGCGATCGCCGCCCGCCCGATAGGCGTTGTGCGAGCTGACCCATCCGACGATTTCGTCAGAGACATACGCGAAGCCATTCGAGCGACTCGCCAGCACGGCGATTGCCTCGATGGTTGCGTCAGTCGTGTAGTAGTGGTCCCCCGCCTCTGCATTAGCTTGCAGCGCGTCCAGAGGTCCCCGGGCGAGGTTCAGGGCCGGACTCTTCCCGGTCCCCGGAGCCGCAACGACAGCGACCCACAGTGTTGGGAACTCGGTCCAGCCGGTCTTCAGCTCAATTCGAACCGAGTTCCCGATGACGGTGCCAGCGAAGGCTAAGGCGGGCATGGCGACGAACTCTGGAGGTACTCCAAAGGTCCGTGCCCCCGACTCAACCAGCTCCCTAAGGGGGGCTGGGAGCGCATCCAATGGGAAGTCCCCAGGACCCTCGCGAACATACGAAGAATCTGAGGAAACCTCTTGGCTACTCTCGGTCTGAGGCAAATGTGAGCTGGGCGATCCGAGCCTAAGTCTTGTTTCGTGTCTGTCTTGCAATTCCTCTACTCCATCTCTTTGAGCGTTTCATTCATCACACTCCTGTCTCACTGGGCGACATTCGTGGGCCCCGGCGGTGCCCAGCGATTCGATTTCCACCGAGGCCTACGTACAGTTTAGATCGACCAGCTATGATCCGTCGCGAATCCCAATATCAACTCAATGCACGGATGGTGTTTTCGATCGTCGAGGACTGGGAGCGAGTGTTGGTACCGGAAGACGGTGGACCGATAGTGCGCCGTGTTACTGGCGCTCGAGTCTTCAGCCCGCAGGAGGTCCGCATCGTCAACGGGCGCTTGGAGTTCCTGATGACTTCAATGGAGGAGCCCAGTCCGATCCGCCCTGCGACACGGCCGCTTCGGACAGATCTCCTCGAACGTTTCGCGGTCCTCGGGCGACAGTCCGATTCCGCGATTGCGAAGTTCGCTAGAACATGGGGTCCCCTGGGTCTCTGTCGCCACGGACTTCCGGAAGCGCACGGCACCGTCGAACTGCACTTGAGTCACGTGGACACAGGCGTAGGGGAGCACTGTCTGATCGACCGGCCCTCGATCCCGAAGTGGACATGCCAGGAGTCTCTCGATGAGTGGCGGGAATACTCGAAGCGAGCCAACGCGGTCTTGAACGCCATTGCTGGTATCCGTGAGAACAGACGCACCCAGGCCGATCCTTGGCAATTTCTCGGGCCGTTCGTGACGCGCGGCGAGCCGCTGCTGATCCCTGCTCGGCGAGAGATCGACGGAACTGTCTACGCGTGGACGGCTGAGGCGGAGCCGATTGACTCTCAAGCGCAGCACGAGGGCATCACGTGGCCATGGACGCTGCCAGTGGCCGACCAGCGAGCGCTAATCGCTGAGCGTCTGCAGGAGTGGCTCTTCCTCGGGGACGTGAGGCCGATGGTCGCGTGGTCAGGCCCCGAGCCGGAGTTCATCCTGGCTGGAAAGGAGCTAGTCGAACTCGACACTTCGTCCGCCGACAGCTCGCTCGCCCCGATCGTCTCGCTCTTTGCTGCAATCGCGGTGCAGCTCGTCCAGGCCGTTCACAGGATCGACCCTCCAGCAATCTGCTCTCACTGCGGGAAGTTTTACTCACCGGAGCGAAGACCAGCCCTGGGGAGGCGTCGATACTGTCCGGAGTGTGGCAAGGACGGCTGGCCGCAGAGAGACTCGGCGCGTGACCACCGCAGGCGCTCGTCGCGATGAACTCGTCCTTCTTGGCCATCGCGGGATGACGCCAGCGATCCGCGCTTCTCCGGGTGGACCGCGTACTCTCAACCGCTCCGCACGGACCGGGTATGCTGACAGTCGCGAAAGACCGACGTAGAGCCCTCGTGACCGAGAGGACTGTCGAGAGCGTGAGTAGCCTCGACTTCAGCCAGCTTGGCGCGGGCTCCGCGTCGAATACGGCAACCGAACCTCGCCGTATCTTCGCCGCACTCCCTTCCAAAGACCCCAAGTACGCCTACCCGCGAGATGTTCAGACGGACGTCTGGGAGCAGTGGCACGAACGTAGGGCTGAGAGCGATCTAGTGATCAAGATGAACCGCCCCGGGTTTAGTGGAGACTCGGTTCATTGAGTCCCGGCACCTGCCGAGACCAGCTCACGTTCCTGGTTGCGCTCGTACTCGGCGGGTGGCAGGTAGTCGAGCGCACTATGCAACCGCCGATGGTTATACCAGTCCACCCACTCCAGCGTCGCCAGCTCGAGGTCGTCGAGTCCGCGCCACGGTCCCCGGCGGTGCACCAACTCCGCCTTGTAGAGCCCGATCACCGACTCCGCCAGCGCGTTGTCATAGGAGTCACCACGACTCCCGACCGAGGTCACGGCCCCGGCCTCGGCGAGCCGCTCGGTGTAGCGGATCGAGAGGTACTGCACCCCACGATCGCTATGATGAATCAGCCCGTCGAAGGGTCCGTTCCGCGCCCATAGCGCCTGCTCAAGGGCATCGAGCGCGAGTTCGGTCCGCAGTGAGCGCGATGCCTGCCAGCCGACGACCGAGCGCGAGTAGACGTCGATGACGAAGGCGACGTAGACGAAGCCCGACCAGCTGGGCACGTAGGTGAGGTCGGCTACCCAGAGCCGGTTGGGGGCGGGTGCGTGGAAGTCCCGCTCCACGAGGTCCGCCGGTCTGGGCGCGCTCTCGCCCGCCACGGTCGTCCGTTTGACCTTCCCACGTACCACCCCAGAGAGACTCAGCTCCCGCATCAGCCGCTCCACGGTGCAGCGCGCGACGGGGATGCCCTCGCGGTGCAGCTGGCGCCAGAGCTTGCGCGCACCGTAGACCCCGAACTGTTCGGCGTGGACGTGCTGCAGCTTCACCTTCAACGCCTCGCCACGCACCCGCCGCGCCGAGAGCGGTCGGCTCCGGGCGGCGTAGTAGCTGGACGGGGCGACCTGCAGTTCCCGGCAGATCGGCTCGACCCCGAAGCGTTCGCGGTGGGTCTCGATGAAGCGAGTCATTTCGGCAGTCGCGGGTCGAGCTCCCGCGCGAAAAAAGCCGAAGCGGCCTTGAGGATCTCGTTCGCCCGGCGCAGCTCACGGTTCTCGCGCTCGAGCTCCCGCAGCCGCGTCTGCTCCTCCGTCGTCTGCCCCGGCCGTACGCCGCCGTCGACCTCAGCCCGTCGCACCCACTTCCGTAACGTCTCCGGCGTCATCCCGAACTTCGAGGCGATCGAGCTGATCGTTGCCCACTGCGACGAGTGGTCCCGCTCGTGCTCGAACACCATCCGGACCGCCCGCTCGCGGATCTCCGCTGGGTATCTGCCTGGTCGTGTCATCGCTCCATCCTCTCAAGGACTGGAGCCTCCAACATTCCCGGGGCGGTTCAAGATGAACACCGGAGGGGGGAAGACGCTGGTAGGCCTGATCCTCCTCAAGAGTTCGCTCAACGAAGGCGTCGGTCCAGCAGTCTACTTGACACCAGACAACTACCTAGCTGAGCAGGTGCGTTCGGAGGCGACGGCGCTCGGGATAGAGACGACGGATGACCCGAGGTCGTCTCGGTTTCAGACGAGCCAGGCAGTGCTCGTCACGAGCATCTATCGGTTGATAAATGGACGATCGATCTTCGGTGTTGCCGGAGACGCGCGCCCGCGCATCGACGTGGGCACGTTGCTCGTCGACGACGCACACGCCAGTCTTGCGACCGTCGAGGACCAATACACGCTGGAGCTAAGCTCCGACCATCCTGCATACGAGGCTATCGCGGGCATCTTCGAGGCCGACTTGCGAACCCAGTCGTCCGCGACTCTCACAGATCTCGAAGATGGCGACCGATCGGCAGTCATGGAGATTCCGTACTGGGCCTGGGCCGACCGGAACGCCGACGTCCTCACCCTTCTGCACCCGTACCGTGACGAGGATGACTTCGGGTTTACCTGGCCACTGATCCAAGAGTGCCTGCACATTTGCCGTGCCGCAGTCAGCTCTGACGCGATCGAGATTCGCCCTCCCTGCGTCCCCCGAAATCGGATACCAAGCTTCTCGGAGGCTCAGCGAAGGATCTACCTAACGGCAACTCTGGCTGATGACAGCGTTCTGGTCACTCACTTCGCAGCCAATCCCGACAGCATTGCCGACCCGATAACGCCCGCGACAGCGGACGATTTGGGCGACCGAATGATCCTCACGCCGCTCGCCACGCATCCGGACGCGACCGAGGATGAGGTGCGGGACTTCCTTGTGGAGCAAGCGACGAGGCACAACGTCGTAGTGATCGTTCCCTCACGGCGGAGAGCAGCGGTTTGGGAAGCGGCTGGGGCTACGGTTCACGATCGAACCACGATCGAGGCTGGAGTGGACGCCCTGCGGTCTGGCCATGTGGGCCTTGTGGCTCTCATAAACAAGTACGACGGCATCGATCTGCCCGGTGCCGCGTGTCGAATACTAGCCTTGGACGGGTTGCCAGAGGCCTACGGCGCAATCGAGCGCATCGAGGCACTAGCGCTTGATCAGAGCGACGCGATGGATAGCCGACAGCTCCAGCGGATTGAGCAGGGGATGGGTCGTGCAACTCGTTCAAACGACGACTACTGCGTCGTGATGCTGCTCGGACACCGTCTAACTCAGCGCTTGAATAGCGCTCGGGCGGCCGACAAGTTTAGCCCCGCAACCCACGCACAGATTCTCCTTTCGCGACAAGTGGCTGGGATGCTGCAAGGAAGTCAATTGTCGGATTGAACCGCCCCGGGAATGTTGGAGGCTCCAGTCCTTGAGAGGATGGAGCGATGACACGACCAGGCAGATACCCAGCGGAGATCCGCGAGCGGGCGGTCCGGATGGTGTTCGAGCACGAGCGGGACCACTCGTCGCAGTGGGCAACGATCAGCTCGATCGCCTCGAAGTTCGGGATGACGCCGGAGACGTTACGGAAGTGGGTGCGACGGGCTGAGGTCGACGGCGGCGCACGGCCGGGGCAGACGACGGAGGAGCAGACGCGGCTGCGGGAGCTCGAGCGCGAGAACCGTGAGCTGCGCCGGGCGAACGAGATCCTCAAGGCCGCTTCGGCTTTTTTCGCGCGGGAGCTCGACCCGCGACTGCCGAAATGACTCGCTTCATCGAGACCCACCGCGAACGCTTCGGGGTCGAGCCGATCTGCCGGGAACTGCAGGTCGCCCCGTCCAGCTACTACGCCGCCCGGAGCCGACCGCTCTCGGCGCGGCGGGTGCGTGGCGAGGCGTTGAAGGTGAAGCTGCAGCACGTCCACGCCGAACAGTTCGGGGTCTACGGTGCGCGCAAGCTCTGGCGCCAGCTGCACCGCGAGGGCATCCCCGTCGCGCGCTGCACCGTGGAGCGGCTGATGCGGGAGCTGAGTCTCTCTGGGGTGGTACGTGGGAAGGTCAAACGGACGACCGTGGCGGACGAGAGCGCGCCCAGACCGGCGGACCTCGTGGAGCGGGACTTCCACGCACCCGCCCCCAACCGGCTCTGGGTAGCCGACCTCACCTACGTGCCCAGCTGGTCGGGCTTCGTCTACGTCGCCTTCGTCATCGACGTCTACTCGCGCTCGGTCGTCGGCTGGCAGGCATCGCGCTCACTGCGGACCGAACTCGCGCTCGATGCCCTTGAGCAGGCGCTATGGGCGCGGAACGGACCCTTCGACGGGCTGATTCATCATAGCGATCGTGGGGTGCAGTACCTCTCGATCCGCTACACCGAGCGGCTCGCCGAGGCCGGGGCCGTGACCTCGGTCGGGAGTCGTGGTGACTCCTATGACAACGCGCTGGCGGAGTCGGTGATCGGGCTCTACAAGGCGGAGTTGGTGCACCGCCGGGGACCGTGGCGCGGACTCGACGACCTCGAGCTGGCGACGCTGGAGTGGGTGGACTGGTATAACCATCGGCGGTTGCATAGTGCGCTCGACTACCTGCCACCCGCCGAGTACGAGCGCAACCAGGAACGTGAGCTGGTCTCGGCAGGTGCCGGGACTCAATGAACCGAGTCTCCACTAAACCCGGGGCGGTTCAGATCTCAAGGGAGTTGTCGATCAGTGCCTGACGCGCGACACCGCCTGGGTCGCAGCAAGCAGGGATGCGCTCGACGGTGTTGAGTACTCGCCAGGGCGCATCTCTCCCATTGCCATTGCCGAGCGTGAGGCATTCGATCTGGCCGAGATTCAGCGTTACAAGAATGCCGGCGAGCGACTCTTGGAGGCCGCGAACGGAACAGACGTCAGAACTCGGGGAACGCTCAAGCAACAGGCCGCCGCGTACACCCACTTCATCGATTCCGCACACGCTCAGCGGCTGCAGGCCTCCGCTGTGGTGGACAACCGGCGAAGCCTCAGGCCTCTTGCTGGAGTGACCTACCGCCGCGTAACCGCAGCACTTAGCCAAGGGGAGCTGGCCGCAAAGCGCCTATCTAACTACACCACGGGCGCCGAGCTTGTCGTCGGGGTTAGGGCCATGCTTAGCGATCTCGAGCCCACTGCGGACGACCGGGGCGCGGTGGAGCTCTTCGAGGAGGCAATGTCGGACCTCGGCGCGCATCTCGGATTTGAGGCCCAACGTCCAGAGCGCGACACGGGGAATGGGCCCGATGTTCTCTGGGCCATGGGAGAGCTGAGGTACGCCGTGATTGAATGCAAGAGCGGAGGCGAGGCTGATTTGGTCGCACGACGCGACGCCGCTCAGCTCTCGCACTCGATGGACTGGTTTGCCAGCTCGTACGACGCTTCTTGCCAGGCGACACCGTCATGATTCACAAGACCACGGTGTTGAATTCAGACGCTGTTGCCCGCACCGGAACGCGTATCGTCTCATTCGAGAAGCTCGCCGACCTTCGGCAGTCGGTTGGAAGATTCGCCCAGGCCCTAGCTTCGAATAACTCGTACGGAGACCCCATTGCAGTCCGCGAACAGCTGACGTCCCACGGCCTGGAAGCTGGCGTGTTCTTCAGCCAATGGGGACGGGAACCGCAGTCTCATCGCGCGTGATACGTCACACGCCGGAGCCTTGGCTAGGCCGATCGCTGTTCATCGGCCTCCAATCGCCAGGACCAAGTGGCGTGATTGGGTTCCGACTATAAAGGCCGACTCGATCCAATCGCGTGCGCGCCCGTTGGCTGTCAGCCGCAAGCCCGGACAGCACCGTGACGGACTAACGGTTGCAGTGACGTCACTTGCGGCGGAGTGTGGCCGTCTTCGTAATGTGAACCGGCGAGCTGTCGGCTGCACGCTCACCAGGCCGCCAGCTGGACCCAAGCTCACCCCAAACGCTCGCGCATGCAGGGAGGCTCGAACCGGAAGAGGTGCGGCGTTGGCGGCTCGTTATAATGTAGCCAACTCTGTAGCCAAAGTTCTGAGTCGCGGAGGGAAGCGCCGAATGCCAACGTGGTCTTGCTGAGCCCCGTGGGTGGGGGTGTTTACACCCCCAGCGCGCGGTCGAGCGGAGCTAACTGCTCCGCGGTCGGTTCCGCTCAGCAGAACCACGCTTCCGTCAGGCCAGGGACGAACGTCGAGGGCTGCGCGGCGACTGTCGTCGAGGCGAGGTCGAGGCCGAGGGCGGCCGCTTTCACTGCGCGGAACGTGTCGAGCGGGTCCTCCAGCGGGGTGTGCAGCAGTGCGTCGGCGTCGTGGTCGTGTGTCGCGTCGAGGGCTGGGGTGGCAGCCGCCTCGACGATCGCTGCCAGCTCGGTCTGGAGCGCGTCTACCTCGGCGTTGGACCAGGTGTAGGTGAGGCGCTCTTCGTCGAACGGGCCGAGCAGCCCCTGCGAGCGCAGGCGCTCGTTCAGCGGCGATCCGGGCGGCAGGAGCAGGCGCAGCGCGTACTGCACGGGCTGGACGTGGCGCACGAGGCGGTGGCGCTCGATGAAGTCGAGCATGTCGACGAAGTCGGCGCGCCGCATCCAGGGCGTGAACGCGACCCAGGTGGGGCGGATCGTGACGCCGAGGCCGCGCGCGTGGGCGAGCACGCGCTCCATGTCCTCGACGGTGTGCCCCTTCTCCAGCTCGGCCAGGATGCGTTCGTTCGTCGACTCGAAGGCAGAGGTGATGAAGAGGCAGCCGAGGTCACGCAGCTCCTCGACGAGCGGCTCGTGCTCGATCAGGTGCTCGACCTTGATCGTCGCGTCGAACGTGACCTCCGGGTGGCGCGCGTGGAGGTCACGGGCGATGGCGAGCGAGTGGCCGACCCCGTTGAGGAAGTCGGGGTCGCCGAAGGTGATGTGGCGAGCGCCGAGGTCGACCAGTTGCTCGATGTCCGCCAGGACCGTCTCGCGCTGCACCGCGCGCATGCGGCCGGCGTAGACCGGCGTGATCGGGCAGTGGGTGCAGGTGTGGGCGCAGCCCCGCGTCGCCTCGACGTACCCCGCCAGCGCCAGGCCGTCGGCCCGGTCCACCCGCGCGTAACGGTCGAGGGCGGGCAGACCGGAGCGGTCCGGCAACGGGTACGCCTGCCGCTCGAACGTTGGCGTAGCGCCCAGGCCGGGAACGTCTGCAGTCGGCTGGTTCTGCGGGTTCTGCGCGATCCGATCGGCGAGCGCGAGCAGCGCGGGCTCGTATTCGCCGCCGATCACGCTGTCGACCTCCCGCGCCAGCCCGTCGTCGAGCGGCGAGGCGTAGAGCCCGTAACAGGCGATGTGCGCGGCAGGATTGAGCTGCCGCACCCGTCGCGCCAGCTCCACCGCCAGTCGCGCCGCGGTGTGCATCGGCACGGAGATGGCGACGAGGTCGGCCCGAGCGAACCGGAACGGCTGTGGCTCCTCGACGGCCAGGTCGAGCGTTTCCACGGCGTGCCCGGCAGCGCGCAGCACGGCCGCCGGGGCGGCCAGGTTGAGCGGCTGGTGCCCCAGCTCGTACGTCGACACCAGCAACACCCGCGCGCCCTCGGCAGCGGGTGACAGGTCCTGGAGCTGCAGGAGTTCGCCGTTCGGCGACAGGCTCATACCTCGATTCTAACGTCCGAGGCGAGAACCGGCGCCTGCCGGGGGCGGTGAGGGGTTCGCACCCCAGCGCGGCGCGGGTCGCGACGCAGGAACGTCGCTCGGAGCCTGTCCGTCGCGTGACACCGAGGCCTGTCGGCATCACGCGACTCGGGGCGAGTGTCTCCGAGTCGCCGATTCGCCTCTATGACCGTGTTCACACGGGCTTGCGTGTCCAGTCCGACGCTACTCAGCGTCCTCGGCCGTCACGCACAGCACGGCGACGGTCACGTTGTCTGGCCCGCCTTCGTCGAGGGCTGCATCAACCAGGGCGGAGGCCAGCTCGTCGGCCAAGGCGTCGGCGACCAGTAGCCGGGCGATCGCGGTGTCATCGAGCGGGCCGTGCAGCCCGTCGGTGCAAAGCAGCAGCCGGTCGCCCGGCGCGAGGTCCACCTCGAAATAGTCGGCCTCGTCGTCGCTGCCATGGGTGTTGAGCGCGTGGGTGATGAGGTTGCGGCGAGGGTGGATCCGCGCCTCCTCCTCGCTCAGATAGCCGAGGTCGATCTGCTTCTGCACCCACGAGTGATCGAGGGTGACCCGCGCGAGTGTGCCCTGGTGCAGGTGATAGGCGCGGCTGTCGCCGAGGTTGGCCACCCACGCACGCGTGCGGTCGTCCACCACCGAGGCGTAAGCGAACACGATCGTCGTGCTGGCGCCGCTGAGGTGGTGCGCACCCTCGGGGATGGCGCGCACGGCGGCGGCGGCCGCTCGGACAGCCTCGCGCAGTGTCGAAGGCGGGTCGAGCAGGATCGACGTGGCGCTGAACGCGCCGACGGCGGCGCGGCTCGCGCGGTCGCCGGCGGGCGCACCCCCCACGCCGTCCGCCACGACCGCCGCCGCCGGATGCTCGGCGACCGCGAACGCATCCTCGTTCTCGCGCCCGGCACGCAAGATGCCGACGTGACTGCGACCTGCGATATCGAACGACATAGCCCCACCTTACGAGACAACCGGCGCGAGGCGTCTGACAGCGCGCTATCGCGTAACTGGACGCTGCGGGGGATTATATAGCTAATTACACAGACATGGGAGATGCAGTGACGCGCTACTTCTTACGGTTGATCTCGGCGCGCTCGGCGGGGGTGCGCTGCTTCACGACCGCGGCGATGACGTTCTGCAGGCTGTCGGGAATGCGCTCCGGCATCGGCTTCGGCGGGCGGCCGGTCGGCTTCTTATCGGGCACGGTTGCTCCTTTTTAGGCGCTGTGGCCTCCACCCAGGATCGCACCGGCTGCCGCTGGCGCTCGCTCAGCGCACCAATCCCTTTGTGCTAGTCGAGCCCGGTGTCATCGAACGCAGTTGAAATCCTGTCGGACGAGATGCCATAGTCCATGAGACTCTGGCGGAAGTCTTCTGGCGCAACTTTTCCGAGGTGGATATCTAGCGAGACAACTACAGTAGGCGAGGTGCGATGCTGAAACATGACGATATCATCATCGCTCCGCATGAGCACATAGCCGACCTCGCCCATGATCCGCTCGACATCGGCGATAGCCAACCAGTCGTCGTCGGTCAAACTCCTACCAGTCGTTGTGAAGTCCACTCGGCGGGTGCATCGTGCGGCACATCATTCGGATCGTCCATGGGCTCCAGCTGCAGGCCCGCCTCAGCGGCGCGTTCGACGAGGACATCGTGCCTGCTCCAGTGGGTGAGGACTAGATCGGCAATATCGCCTGCCCGCTTTTTGGCCTCCTCCCGGGTAGCCCCATACGCGAACGGACCCAACTGAGGGAATCTGGCGACCCAATAGTCTCCGCGACGATCGACCGTTCCGTTGAGGTGTACGAGATAGGTCATCATCCTTCTAGCCCCCTCCCCATCTCGGCGGTCGTGGCAGTCTACCACCACCGTCGCCCTTGACACTATATGTCCCTAAAGCGCATCGTGACCACTGGCTCTCCACAGCCACGGCCTCGGCATGATCCATAAGTTCGGTGGTTTCATGCCCTCTTGCGGCTCATGCCGGGTGGCCCTGTGGCTTGTGGAGAGTCTGCCGGACTTCCCGCGCCGCAAGGGGGCACCTCGTATGACGATCGTATGGATATCGCTTGGCCTGAATCGGCGAGATCGGCACGGTGGCAGTTGATGAGTAGACCTGGTATTGCCGTCGCGGCAGGTGTCCTGCTCGTGTTCGTCGGCGGCCTTGTCATTTCATGGGCGCTCATCGTTGCCTACTTCGCCGCCTCGCTGATCGACGCCTTCTCCGATGAGCCCGCAAGCACCTGGTGGCAGCTCACGCTCCAGACGAGCTGGTTCTGGCTTGGCCTAGTTGTGGCAACGATCGGAGAGATTCTCGTCTACTGGGGCGCGTCGCGAGGGCGAGCTGCTGCGGCTGTCGCTAGTCGCCCCCCTGCGGTCGCAATCGAGTAATCACGTCAGTCTCGCGAACCGCATCGGTCCACCGGGGTGAAACCCACCCCAAGGCCGTGGTCGGCTCCCTGGCCTCAGGGCGCGGGCGGGTACGAGGGTTGTGGTGTACCGTACCGACGAACAAAGGGACACTCCCGTCATGGCTAGTAATCGTCAGCGTGGTCCAGAATATACTCAAGCCGGTCGAGCAACCGACCGATGGCTGCTGAATGCGCACGCGGCCTACTGCGCAGAAAGGGATCGGCAGTCGACGCCCGACGCAGATCCTCAAGGAACCCCTTCTGCGTCGGGCGGTCAACGTTCAAGTGTAACCAGCGAGCAACCAGCAGCGGGAAGATCTCCCCTGCGAATCCTTCAGCGTCTACGGGGGAGGTCACACTAGCGCCATGGTCACTGCAAAGGCGGCCCCATAGATTGGTCGTCCCACATGTGTTAACCTCAGGGTGGCCCTGTAGAAAGCCACCCGGGGACGTTCTTCCGTCCCCAACTAGGAATCCTCCGCTACCACGGAGGATTCGTCACGTATGAACCGTCCAAAGGGTATCACGCGCCCCGCAGGCGAGCAGCCCTTTAGCTGACCAGATCGGCGTACCGCAACCGCTTGCCGCTCATGCCGCGCACGATGGCATGCATCTGGTTGATGGTGTCGAGCGGGCGGGCGTTGTGACGGCCGGCGAACTCGCCCACGTAGCGGTCCAGGTGCTTAGGGCTCATGCGGTGGTAGGTGCCCTGGTAGCCGCGCTTGAGCATCGACCAGAACGACTCGATGCCGTTCGTGTGGGCCTGCTCGATGACGTAGGTCCCAACTGAGTGCTGGACGGCGGCGTGCTTGTACTCGCCCGCCAGCGCCATGTACGCGCCGTGTCCGTCTGAGTAGACCTGGGCGCCGGGCTGGGCGTTCTCGCGCACGAATCCGCGCAGCGTGTCGCCATCGGTGCTTGCGATCGCCTGAGCGCGAACCTGGCCGCTGTCGCGGTCCTTCACGCCGATCACGGCCGCCTTGACGGAGAGCCCGCCGCGCTTGCCGATGCGGTCGCGCTCGGAGGCGTGCTTGTTCTTCGCCAGCCCGCCGACGTAGGTCTCGTCGACCTCGACGGGGCCAGTGAAGTCCGCAGCCTGATCCGCCTCCCACGCGCGGCGGATGCGGTGCGCGAGGTGCCAGGCGGTCTTCTGTGTGACCCCGAGGTCGCGATGGAGCTTCATGCTCGAGACGCCCTTGAGGTTGGTCGTGAGCAGGTAGGTCGCGTAGGCCCAGGTACTGAGTGGGAGCTTCGAGCCGTGCATGATGCTTCCGGTCTTCACCGAAAAGTCCTTGCGGCAGGCCCGGCAGCGATACGGCTGAGGCTTGCGATTCGGGCGCTCCGCGACCTCGTCCAGCGACCCGCAGAACGGGCAGGCGATCCCGTTCGGCCAACGCGCCTCGACGAACCAGCGCTCGGTCGCGGTCTCGTCTGAGAACATCTTGACGGCATCCACGAGCGAGAGTCCCTCTCGGTAGTGCTTGCCCGGCGCTGCTTGTGTCATTGAACCGCTCCTTCTATATGGGAGCAGTCTACACGATACAGGCGGCTGTGTAAAGTGCTATATAATCCCCGACGCTGCGCAGCGCCCAACGAGGGCGACTAGAATGTCCGACTGGGACAGACCATGCTCCTGATGTTCGTCGCCGCAACGGTTCTCGCGCTCCTGCTCGCAGGCGTGCTCCTGGTCGCGATGCGACTGATGCACCGCGAGGCCCTGCGCATCGACTCCGGCGTCACGCCGTACGACCTGGAGGTCGCGGCCGTCGAGGCCGATCGCGTCACACTGCGGGGCAGCAGCCGAGCGCACCGCGACCTGGTGACTGAGGCTCGCTTCGGCCTGCAATGGGCGGGCGGCTACGCGCAGTTGCACTCGGTGCTCGAGGAGCACACCGGGGGCGTGACGAGGTCTCTGACTCTCCTCGAGGGCACGCTGCCGGCACCGGGGGCGCGCGTCCGCATCGACACCGCCTCGTTCCCCGCGCACCCCACCCGGGCGCTGGGCGTCGGTGTAGAGCTCTGCCGGCTGGAGGGGCCGCTGGGCGCACTGCCTGCCTGGATCACCGAAGGTCGCGGCGACACCTGGCTGGTGGCCGTACATGGCAAGGGCGCAGGCCGCGCCGAGGCTCTGCGCCTGGTCGCTCCCGCCGCCGAGCGCGGGTGGCCCGTACTCATCGCCAGCTATCGCAACGACGCGGGCGCCCCGATGCGGCCGAGCCTCCGCTACGGCTACGGCCGCGACGAGTGGGAGGACCTGGAGATCGCGATGCAGGCGGCACTGGACCGCGGCGCGCAGCAGATCGTCCTCGCAGGCTTCTCCATGGGCGGCGCGATCGTCGCGAGCTTCATGCGCCGCTCGCCGCTGGCCGAGTACGTCTGCGGCATCGTGTTCGACGCGCCGATGCTCGACTTCGCCGCCACCGTGGAGCACGGCATGCGCGAGCGGGGGCTGCCGAGGGCGGTCGGGCCCGTGCTCCGACGTGTGCTGACGATGCGCTACCGGCTCCGCCCGGGCGAGCTCGACTACATCTCCGACGTGGCCGCTTGCGGGCTCCCCGTCCTCGTCTTCCACGGGGACGCCGACCCGGTCGTGCCCTACTCCATCGCGGAACGCCTCGCTGAGCTGCTTCCCGACCGGGTCGCGCTGGTGACGGTGCCCGGCGCCGGTCACGTCCGATCGTGGAACCACGCGCCGGAACGCTACGAGGCGGAACTGGCTGCGTTCTTTGACCGGGTGACGGCGGCGGGTTCGATGTCGCTACGACAGGCGATCGTGTAGCGCTCGGCGGTCAGAGCGATCCGGCGGCGCGGGTTGCGTCAGATCTCGGGGCTCGACTGCGTGGCCTAGCCTCGTCTGAGCACGGACGAGGAGATGCCGGTGAACTGTCCGCACTGCGAGTCAACCGCCACGACCAGGCGCAAGGCCTCGACGACGCTCGGCTACCGGCGGTTCAATTGTCGCTCGTGCCAGCGTCGATTCAATGAGCGGACCGGCACTCCCTTCAACGATCTCCACTACCCCACCGACGTGGTGCTCCTCGCGGTGCTCTGGCGACTTCGATACAAGCTGAGTTTCCGCGACGTCGCAGAGATGCTCCTCCAGCGCGGCATTGAGACCACGCACGAGACCATCCGCACCTGGGAGTTCCGGTTCGCTCCGTTGCTCGCCGAGCAGCTGCGCGCCAAGCGGCGCGGCCGCGCCGGAGTCTCCTGGTACCTCGACGAGACCTACGTGAAGGTCGGTGGGCGCTGGTGTTACCTCTATCGGGCGATCGACCACAAGGGTGATCTGATCGACTCGATGCTGAGCGAGCACCGCGACAAGCATGCAGCGCGTCGGTTCCTGAAGCGGCTGCTCGAGGTCGCCGAGGGCAGACCTCGGCGCATCACCACGGACCTCCACCCGGCCTATCGCCGGGCGATCCGCTGGATCATCGGCCGCAAGGCTTGGCATCGCACGACGCAGTACCTCAACAACTACACTGAGCAGAGCCATTCGCGCGGTGGAAGCAGCGCTACTACCCGATGCTGGGCTTCGGGAGCTTCGAGTCAGCGTCGCGATTCTGCACGGCGTTCGACGAGCTGCGACAGTACCTCCGCGTGCGCCGACGCGGTGGCGACCACGTTGCGCTGCCGGAGCAGCGGCGACTCTTCCTCGTGCGCTGGCACTCGCTGATCGAGGAGGCAGTCGCGGCGTAGACAACCGCTTGAACCGCTCCGTTCCCGCGCATCGGGTCCGCCGTGCCCCGAATTCTGACACTGCCCCGTTCTGGCGCTCGCTCGGCTTCGTCGAGGTCATTTATCACCTGCACCGTCGCATCGACCCACGGATCGCGTGGGCGCGGCCGAGCGCCGAGGATTAGCGCATGTGGGACGCGCTCGTCGACTGGGAGTGGCGCTGGCTGCCATCGCTGGCCATGGCCCTCGTGGGACTCGCGCTGGTGGTCTACGGCTGGCGCATCGGTCGGGGCTGGGCGCGCCAGCACGACCCCGCGGTCACGCTGCGCTTCCTCGCCGGGTTCCGCTTCGCCGTGATCGGCCTGGCGCTGGTCGGTGTCGGCGTGGCGTGGACGTGGCAGCTGGGGTGGGTGCTGATCCTGGCGCTGGCCATCGGCGGCGAGGAGACGCTCGAGTCGTCGATACACTACTACGCGGTGAACCGCGGCATCCGCCTCGGCTTCATCCCCGCGCGCGACGCTGCCGCCGAAGGCTCGAAGGACCGTTCAGGCGATGGCGCGACGGAGCGTAGCGGCGAGTGAGCCCTTGCGCTCGACCCTGACCTCGTCGAGGCCGAGCCAGCCGCCGACGGTTCGCAGCTCCTCGGCGAGGGCCGGCGCGACCTGGTCGGGATCTGAATGGTCCTCGACGTAGGCGGCCTGGACGAGCAACTGCTTCGCCTGTCGATCGGCCTTGAGGTCGACCCGGGCGACGATGCGGTCGCCGAGGAGGAACGGCAGGACGTAGTAGCCATACTGGCGTTTCGGCTTCGGGACGAACATCTCGAGCCGGTAATCGAACTCGAACAGCCACTCGGCGCGCTTCCGATCACGCACGATCGGGTCGAACGGCGAGAGCAGCGAGGCGGCGTTGATGCGACGCGGCAGCTTCGCTTCCGCGTGCACGTACACCGGCTGTCGGACGCTCTCGATCTCGACCTGGTGGACGACACCTTCGGCTTCGAGGTCGTCGAGGATCCCTCGGGTGTCGCGCTGGTTGAGCTCGAAGTAGTCGGCGATACAGCCGGCGGTGCCGACACCATGCGCGCGCACGGCGCGCTCCGTGAACGCGCGATGCGCCTCCCCGGTCGTCACCTCCCGTGCGACGTGCTCCGGCGGCAGCACGCGCTCCGCGAGGTCGTAGCTCCGCGCAAGGTCGCTATCGCGGTCGGTGACCGCCACCGCACCCTCCGCCAGCAACACCTCCAGGGCGCCGCGAGCGGGGGTCCAGTTCCAGCCCCAGCCGTCCGTGCGCTTGGGCAGCACGAGGTGGTCCGAGACCTCATCCGAGCGCAGCGGGCCGTTCTGGCGAACGTCTTCAAGGACGTCCTCAAGGAACGTCGGGTGCGATGGGTAGCTGTTGAGCATGCCTTTCAGGAAGCGCACGCGACGGCTCGTCTTCGCCATCCGCGGCTTGAGCAGCGGCCAGGTTTCGACCGGCACGAACGAGGCCTGACGCGCCCAGTGCTCCGTGAACTCTCGGTCGTCATAGAGCAAGCGGTTGAAACGCTCGCGGTCGAACGGACCGACGCGTGAGAACGGCACGGTGTAGTGCGCACGGTCGAAGACGTTGACCGAGTCGAACTGAAGCACGCCGAGCTGGTGAATGACGCGACGCAGATCCCTCGCTGTGGCCCGCTTCGGGCGAGGGCGGTCGAACCCCTGCGCGGCCAGGGTGATCCGCCGCGCCTCGGCGAGCGAAAGTCGTTTGCGTGGCATCAGCGCAGCCTATAGAACGCACGTTCTGATAGCAAACCGGTGAGGTTCAGGCGCGCCTCGTCGCTAGCCGCCCTCGACGCTAGCCGCGCGGGAGGCCGAGACCGCGCGTGGCGATGATGTTGCGCTGGATCTCGGACGTACCGGCCGCGATCGTCGCGGACACCGACAGCAGGTAGCTGTTGGTGAACGTGCTCCGCATCGGCGAGCGCTCGTCCGAGGGGTCGTGGATGTTCGAGTAGAGCCCGAACACCTTCGTCCCGGTGCGCGCGTTGCTCTGGGTCAGCTCGGAGTTGAACAGCTTCGAGACCGACGCTTCGTAGTTCGGGATCAGCCCCGCGTCCTGCATCGAGATGATGCGGAACGAGAAGTTGAACATCACCTCGGACTCGATGAAGCGGTCCGCGATCTCGTGACGCAGCGTGCCGTTGCGCGCGAGCTGCGACTTGGCCTGCCCGTCCTCGCTGTGGATGTAGTCCACGAGGCGGGTCAGCGGGCGGCGCGAGGTGACGGCGCCGGTGATGTTGGAGCGCTCGAAGTCGAGCAAGGTCATGCCGACGTACCAGCCGCGGTTCTCGTCGCCCACGCGGTTGCTCACCGGGACACGCACGTCCTCGAAGAACGTCTCGTTGAAGTGGTGCCGGCCGCTCATGTCGATCAGCGGGCGCACCGCGATGCCCGGCGTGGTCTTGTCCACGAGGAGGAAGGAGATGCCTCGATGCTTCGGCGCGTCGGGATCGGTGCGCACGAGGACGTAAAGCCAGTTGGCGAGGTGGGCCAGCGAGGTCCAGATCTTCTGCCCGTTGATCACGTACTCGTCGCCGTCGCGGACCGCCCTCGTCTGCAACGACGCGAGGTCGGAGCCGCTACCGGGCTCGGAGTAGCCCTGCCGCCAGTCGACCTCGCCGGAGAGGATCTTCGGCAGGTGCTCCGCCTTCTGTTCGTCCGTGCCGTGCACGATGATCGTGGGGCCGAGTTGACCGACGCCCTGGCCGCCGACCGGGGGCGCACCGGCGGTGGACATCTCCTGCTTGAAGATGAACTGCTCCATCGGCGAGAGCCCGGCGCCGCCGTACTCCTTGGGCCAGTGCGGCGCGATCCAGCCAACGTCAGCCATCGCGCTGACCCACTCCTCGGCGGCGTCACGCGCGGCGGGGTCCTCCGATTGGCGGTCGCGCTCGATGTCGCCACCGTCGCGGCGGTAGCGGTCGGGCAGCTGCTCCTCGATGACCGTGCTCACGGTCGATCAGAACTCCGCCTGCGTCTCGTCGTCGGCCCAGTCCATCGCTAGCTCCTCGTCCGGTCGCCGGCACCTCGACGGTGCTCGGCGCGCGAGGGGAGTCTAGCGCAGGGGTGGAGGTCTTCGGCGCTAGCCTCCGTTCGGCACGACGAGGATCTTCGCGTGTTCGTCCGGCGAGGCGAGCGTTTCGAAGGCGGCGGGGACGCCGTCGAGGTCGACGCGGCCGGTGACGACGGGGCGCGGATCGAGTTCCTCCGCAGCCATGGAGGCGAGCGTGCTGGCGAACTCCTCGGGCGTGTAGCCGAGGACAAACTGGAGGTTGATCTGCTTCCCGATGGCGGAGAGCGGGCGGATCGTGTCGGGCTCCATGCAGACGCCGACGACCACGGCCTGGGAGTTGCGTGGGATGCCGTCGATCACGCCCTGGATCATGCCGGGCACGCCGACGCACTCGAAGACCAGCGCCGAGGGCTCGTCCGCCGCGCCGGCACTCGTGCCGACCTCGGCGCGCCAGGCGTCGAACGTGGGCACGTCGTTCGGGTCGACGACGTTGGTGGCGCCCATGGTTGAGGCGAGCTCGCGGCGCTTCGCCGAGAAATCGGCGGCGACGATGCGCTCGATGCCGCGGCGGCGCAGGTCGGCGACCACCGAGAGGCCGACGGGGCCGCAGCCGATCACGACCGGCACGGTGTCCGCGGGCATGTCCTCCAGGCGCGACAGCTCGACGCCGTGGCGTCCGACCGCCATCGGCTCGGTCATCGCCGCCTCCTCGGTGGTGACGTTGTCGGGCACCGGGATCATCAGCGCTTCGCTCAGGACCATGCGCTCGCTGTAGCCGCCGGGGAGTTCGTTGCCGTAGGCGAGGGAGATGCGAGCGTCGCCACGCGGGACGCCGGGCACAGAGACGACGCGTTGGCCGATCGGCAGCGCCTCCTCGCAGTCGGGGCCGAACTCCAGGATCTCGGCGCAGAACTCGTGGCCCATGATCACGTCGCTGTCGTTGTCGAAGCGGAAGTCCGGCGAGCCGTCATCGTTCCCCGCGAGCGAGCGCTGCACACGCTGCACCATGTGCAAATCGGAGCCGCAGATGCCGCAGGCCAGCGTCTTCACGAGCACTTCGCCCGGCCCCGGTACCGGCTCCGGCACCTCGTCGACCCGCAGCTCACCTCGACGCATCGGCACAGCGCGCATGGACACACCCCTCCCGGTTAGCGCGAGGAGGGTACGCGCTCGCGTGGGAGCTGTGGGCCGCTAGCGCGGTGCCTCGACGGTGTCGCCCACCTCGAGGGCTTCGCGAACGCTGGCGGCGAGCGAGGGGTCGAGGCCGCCGTCGAGGCAGCGCGGGCAGGTGGGCTCGTCCGGCGCGCCGGTGTCGTGCAGCGTGACGGTGACGCTGCCCTCGTCGAGCCAGATGCCGCAAACGGTGGAGACGCCGGAGGCGCGATACGTGTCGGCCTCGAGGTGCTGAGCCGCGTGCAGGATCACCCAGTGCCAGTCGTCGCCGAAGTCGTCGAGGGCTTTCGCGACGATCCGCTTGTCCGCCACGGGCCAGCTCCGCTACTGCCGCGCGGGCAGCTGATCGGCGTCGGCGGGCGGCTCGACGGCCATGCCGTTGAGCACGCCGGCGACCATCGTGTAGTAGCCGAGCAGCGTGGTCAGCTCCATCACGCCCTGCTCGCCGTAAAGCGCCCGCGCGGCGTCGAAGGTGGCGTCCTCGACGCGGTGGCCGGTCAGCAGCTGGCGGCCATAGCGGACGATTAAGCCCTCCTCGTCGGTGAGCCCGTCGAGGGCGCCAGCCGCGCCGATGATGGCGATCGCCTCCTCGCGGACGCCGACCTCGCGGGCGAGGCGGGCGTGGGCGGTCCACTCGTAGCCGCAGTCGGCCTCGCGAGCGGCAGTGATGATCGCGATCTCGCGGTGGTCTTCCGGCAACACCGACTCGAAGCGCAGGTAGGCGCCGAGGTGCGCGAGCCGCTGCGCCACCTCGGGCGCGTTCATGAGCTGCGCGAACGGCCCGCCGACGCGGCGTCGCGTCGCCACGATCGAGTCGAACGCCGCCTGAGCGTCCGCGGGCAGGCCATCCTTCGAGGTGATCTCGGGCAATCGTGGCACGGTAGTTCCTCTCTTCGGTGCGTCGAGGCTACCGCGACGGCCCCCGCAGCAGCACCCCGCCGTCCACGGGGAGGACCACGCCGGTGACGTAGCGCGACTCGTCCGAGGCGAGATAGACCGCCGCCATGCCAATGTCCCAGCCGCTGCCCTCGATCTCGAGCATGGAGGCGACGCGCCGTGCCTCGCGACGTTCGGCCGACATGCCGCCGGAGTAGACCATCGGTGTGTAGACGGGGCCCGGCGCGATGCAGTTAACCCGAATGCCGTCGCGAGCATGGTCGACGGCCATCGCCTGCGTCAGCGCGATCACGGCGCCCTTCGACGTCGTATAGGCGGTGAGCCCTCGCGGGCGCAGCGCGGCGATCGAGGAGACGTTGATGATGGCGCCGCCGCCTGAGTCGCGCATGGCGGGAACGGCGTGCTTGCCAGTCAGCATCATGCTGTCGACGTTGACGTGCTGGACGCGCGCCCAGTCCTCCTCGTCAACGTCCACGACGTTGCTCGCCCCGGCCAGCCCGATGCCGACGTTGTTGTGCAGCACATCGAGGCCGCCCCAGCGCTCGACCGTGGTGCGCACCATCGCCGCGCACGACTCAGAGTCGGTGACATCGCCCTCGAACACCTCGACGTCGGCCTCCGGCCGGTGCTCGAGGATCAGCGCACGCGTCTCCTTTGCGGCGTTCGTGTTGGCGTCGACGAGCAGCACGCGCGCGCCCTCGAGGGCGAACAGCGTTGCCGCAGCACGGCCGTTGCCGATGCCCGCGGCGTGCGAGCCGGCGCCGGTGACGATGGCGCGCTTGCCCTCGAGGCGCACACCCGTGGTGCGCGGGACCGGCGGCGGGCTGGCGTTGGTGGTCATGTCGCCTCCGTGGGGTACCTTCGTGCGCGCGGCATGATAACGCGCAAGGGGGCAAACGATGGCGGACGCGCTGCGCTGCGGCGTGATCGGGACCAGTCTGATGGGCGTCGAGCACTTGCGCCACCTCGCACTGCTCGACGGGGCCGATGCGGTGGCCTACGCCGATCCGCACGCCGCGTCGCGTGAGCGTGCCGCCGGCGTCGCACCGGCGGCGGTGGCGTACGAGGACTACGCGACGATGGCCGCCCGCGACGACCTGGACGCCATCATCGTGGCCACGCCGAACCACACACACGTCGAGGTCGTGCGTCACCTCCTCGACGGTCCGCGCTCGCCTCACCTGCTGATCGAGAAGCCGCTGGCGACAACCGTCGAGGACGTGCGCGACCTGGCGGATGCCCTCGATGGCTACGACGGCATCGCCTGGGTGGGGATGGAGTACCGCTACATGCCGCCGGTGCGGCGGCTCGTCGCGCGCCGGCACGATCGGTCAGCTGCGCATGCTCGCCATCCGCGAGCACCGCCGACCGTTCTTGCCCAAGGTCGGCGACTGGAATCGCTTCAACCGCAACACGGGCGGAACGCTGGTCGAGAAGTGCTGCCACTTCTTCGACCTGATGCGCCACGTCACGCAGCACGAGCCCGTGCGCGGTCGAGGCGGGCACGAACGCCTCGAGCTTGCCTCCATCGCCGGTGGCGACGATCTCCTCCTGGTGTTGCGATCGTCGTCGCGCAGCGCGATCCCTCCTCGCTGGCGCGCGACCCCTCGCGCATCGCGACGTACGAGGAGCGCCCCGACGCCATCGCCGTCGAGGCGCGCGGCCACCACGGCTCGACCATGGGTGAGCACCGGGCCTTCCTCGCCGCGATCCGCGAGGGCGGGCCGGCGGAGGTCACCCCTCGCGACGGCCTGGTGGCGGTGGCGATGGGCATCGCCGCCCACCGCTCGATCGACGAGGGCCGCGCGGTGAAAATCGCGGAGGTGCTGGGCTAAAGACCCGCCATCCGCCGTGTGATAGCGTCCGCGCGGTTGGAGGCGCGTGATGGCGGAGATGGCCGACCCGCGGACGTCCGAGGCACCGGGGCCCCTCGAGGGCGTCCGGGTCCTCGAGTTCACGCAGATCGTGGCGGGGCCGGTCGCGGGCGTGAACCTGTCGGACCTCGGCGCGGATGTGATCAAGGTCGAACCCCCCGAGGGCGAGCCGACAAGGCGCGGCCTCGCCGTCGTGCCGAACGAGGGCAAAGGCTTCCAGGCGCTCAATCGGGGGAAGCGCAGCCTGGCCATCGATATGCAGGACGAACGGGCCCAGGCGTTGATGCAGCGACTCGTGGCGGGCTCGGATGTCGTGCTCAACAACTACCGGCTCGGCGTAGCGGAGCGGCTCGGCATCGACTACGAGACGCTGCGCAAGGCGAAGCCCGACCTGATCTACTGGCAAAACACCGGCTTCGGCGAAGGCGGGCCGGAAGCCTACCGCGCAGGCTCCGACGTGGTGGCGCAGGCGTACTCGGGCCTGATGGTGACCGACGGCAAGACCGACGAGGATGGCGCGCCGGACCTGATCGGGACGCCCATCGCCGATTTCACCTCGGGCTTCGCAGCCGCGATGGGTGTGGCGGCAGCGCTCTTCCACCGCGAGCGCACCGGCGAGGGGCAGTACCTCTCGACATCGCTGCTGCGCACGGGGCTGTTCTTGCAGGCCAGCGCGGTGATGCGCGAGCCGGTGCACGACGCCGTGATCCGCGACCCGCTGTTCGAACGCGTGCAGTCGGCCCGCGAGGCGGGCGGCTCCTACGACGAGGTCCTGGCGACGCGGAAGGCGGGGCTCGGCATACGGGGCGCCTTCCGCCTCTACTACGGCGGCTACCGGGCGAAGGACGGCGCCGTCGTCCTGGGCGCGCTGACGAGGGCGAATCGCGACGGCATGCGACGCGTGCTGGGCATCGAGGGGGAACGCTCCGACGAGCCGGATTACGACGCACGCGACCCGGAGAACCAGGCACGCGCCGCCGATTGGAAGCGCGTGATCCGCGAGACGTTCCTGACGAAGACGGCCGCGGAGTGGGTCGCGCTGTTCGACGCCGAGGGCGTGCCGGTCGCCCCGGTGCAGTTCCCGGAGCAGCTCGCCGACGACGATCAGGTGAACGCCGACGGCATGATGTGGGACCTGGAGCACACGATGACCGGCGAGCAACGGGTGGTCGGTCCGGCGGTCTTGATGTCGGCGACACCAACGCGCGCACACCGGTCGGCCCCCGCCCTCGGCGAGCACTCTGCCGAGGTCCTGCGCTCAGCCGGCGCGACCGACGAAGACATCGCGGCACTGATCGAGGCCGGCGTCGTCCGGCAGCTATAGGAGTCGACCGATGACGCGCGAACCGGCCGTGTTTGACCAGATCAACCTCGTAGTGCGCGACATGACCGCGACGGTCGAGTTTTACAAACGCCTCGGGATCGTCATTCCGGACACGGAGGCGGAATGGCAGGCGCACCACCGCACGGCGGAGACGGACGCGGCGGTCGGCCTCGAGCTCGACAGTTCGGCCTTCACGCCCGACTGGGTGGAGGGCTGGCCTGCCTCGAAGACAGGCGTCGTGGTGGGGTTTCGCGTGGGTAACCGCGACGACGTTGACGACCTCTACGAAGAGCTGACATCGGCGGGACACACCGGGCTGCAGACGCCGTACGACGCGTTCTGGGGCGCGCGCTACGCGCTCGTCGAGGATCCAAATGGCATTGCGGTTGGCCTGATGAGCCCGGTCGACCCCGAGCGCCGTACGCGCCCACCGGCCCCGCCTGCGGACTGAGCGGCCCCGCCTACTCGTACCGGTCGCCGATGACGCCATCCGCGAGCAACGCGGCGATCGAGGCGGCGTCGTAGCCCAGCTCGCCGAGGATCTCGGCGTTGTGCTCGCCAACGAGGGCGGCGTAGCGGTCCCACGTGGTGGTGTCGGGCGCGGTGCGCCAGGCGAAGCCGGCAAACTGGTGTGGGCCGGCGACCGGGTGGTCGACCCGCTCGATCCAGCCGCGGGCGGCGTGCTGCGGGCTGGCGAGGACGGACAGCGGCGAGCTGACGGTAGCGGCGATCGCGCCGGCGGCTTGGATCGCCTCGGCGGCGTCCTCCGCGATCTGCGTCGCGATGAAGTCCCCGATCGCTGCGTCGATCTCCTCCCGGGCGGCGAGTCGGCCGTGCACCGTCGACCAGGGGTGCTCGGGCGCGGCCCACTCCTCGTGGCCGAGGACCGAGGCGAGCGCGCCCCACTGGGCGTCCGTCTCCGCGGCGACCGCGATCCACGCCTCGACGCCGGAGAGTCCGGCGGCGGCACGGTAGACGCCGTGGGGAACGATGTGCGGATCGACGTTGCCCAGCGGTCCGGGGATGCGACCGTTCAGCGTGTACTCGGCGAAGACTCCCGGGAGCTGCCAGCCGAGCGCCTCAGTCTGCGAGAGATCGACGAACGAGCCTTTGCCGCTCTGCTTGCGCCGCCGCAGAGCTGCCACCGTCGCGAAGACCAGCGTCACCGCACCTGTGGCGTCGGAGTGGAAGATCTGCTGTACGTCCTCGCGGTCGCGATCCGGATAGCCGCGCACCGACCAGTGCCCGACCGTGGAGTCGAGGCCTGAGCCGAGCGTGACATAGCCCTCGTACGGTCCCTCAACGCCCCAGCCGGGCATCGAGATCAGCGAGCAACGCGGGTTGAGCTCCTGCACTCGAGCCCAGTCGAAGCCGAGCCGCGCGACCGTGCCGGCCGAGTAGCCCTCGAAGAACACATCCGCGCTCTCGAGGAGCTTCGAGAGCGCTTCGACGCCACGCTCGTCGCGGAGGTTGAGCGCGATGTTGCGCTTGTTGCGGTTGGCGAGCTGGTGGATCGGAGAGCGCTCGTAGACCGGCCCCTCGCCCTCCCCGGGGGGAGCGAGCCCGCCGGCGACGGGACGGGTCATCGAGGTGCGCGGAAACGACTCGACCTTAATCACATCTGCGCCGAGATCGCCGAGCAGTGAGCCCGCCATCGGTCCGGCCCAAACCTCGGTCATCTCGACCATGCGCACGCCCTCGAGGAGCCGGGCGGTCATGCCCTCCCGCCGATCACGAGGCGGCGCCGATCACGCTCGCGCGGAAGAGCGCCATCTGCTCGTCGCGCGAGAAACCCGCCTCGTCGAGCAGCCCGACGGTGTGCTGGCCGAGGCTCGGCGCAGGGCGGAGCGCGAACGCACCGTCGAGACGGAACGGCGGTCCGGCGAGCGTCACCGCGCCGACCCCCGGCTGCTCCTGGGTCACGAAGGAGCCTCGAGCCTGCGATTGGGGATCAGCGATCGCCTCGGCGACGTCGAGGATCGGCGCGACCATGACGCCGTGCGCCTGCAGCTCGGTGAAGACGTCCTCGCGAGTGCGTGTAGCGAGCCACGGGCCCAGGTGCTCCATGAACGCGTCAAAGTGCTCGGCCTTCGCCTCAGGCGCGGCGAAGCGCGGATCGCGAGGCAGCTCCGGCTGACCAATCGCCGCGCAGAGGCGTGAGAAGAACGGCTCTCCCGAGGAGGCGAACGTGACATAGCCGTCGGCGCAACGGTAGGAGCCGGCGGGGTAGTTCAGCTTCGACTGCCCCGGGCTACGCGGCATCTCGAAGCCTGTGAACTCGTAGATCAGGAACCAGCTGTCGACGTTGCCGAGCAGGGCCTCGACGCCCGCGACCTCGACATCGCGACGCTGGCCGTCGCGCGACTCGCCCCAGATCGCGGCCGCGCTCACGGCCGCTGCCGTCGCGCCCCACTGCATCGTGGGTACGTACGGGCCGTACCGCAGCGGCGGCTCGCCGGCGATGGTGTGCTGCCACATCCGTGTCGAGGCGGCGAAGAGCGTGAGGTCGTTCTCAACGCGGTCGCGCCACGGCCCCTCGATCCCGTGCTCCGCCAGGCGCACGCGGCTTGGTGTGCCGTCGAGCCGAGCCAGCGCGCCATCCACCGCCTCGCCGGTGGCAACGTCGAGGTGCGACGTGACCAGTGCTGAGCCCTCCGCGACGCGCGCGAGGACATCGCAACCCGACGGCGTCGAGAGATCGAGCGCCAGCGAGCGCTTCCCGGTGTCGAGGGCGAGGTGGTAGGCCCCCGCGTTGATGTCCGGCGTGTCGTCCGGGAAGGGCGGGAGGCGGCGCATCGAAGCGCCCTCAAGCGGCTCGACCTTGACCACATCGGCGCCAAAGTCGGAAAGGGTCTTCGTGGCGGCGGCGACGGCCAGCGTGCCGCCGACCTCGAGGACGCGCGAGCCCGCGAACGGCTGTGCGCCGGCTGCGGTCGAGGGTTCGGCGCGCTCGGTCGTCATGGTGCCCCGATCCAGGCCCCGTTGGAGGGCCCGCGCAATGTGCCCCGCCCACGGCTGCCCCGTCAACGGGCGCGCGCGTATCATCACGTCCGCCGCCGCAGCACGAGCGGGCAGATGGAGCGCACGATGGCCACCGAGACCGCCACTCGACCGAAACGCAGCTACTGGGCGTGGGGCCTCGAGGCCGACGAGCCGACGGAGCAGGAGCGCGTCGACGCCGCCAGCGAGCTCTCTGCGCGGCACGGCGTCACGATCGACCCGAAGCCGATCCCACGCGCCGAGGACCTCGACCTGCGCGCACCGCGGATCACCCCGCCCGAGGCCATCGCGGACTTCTGCCGCACCGACGCGCACGAGCGCGCGTTGCACTCCTACGGCAGCCACGGCACGGAGCGGGTGCGCGCCCTCAACGGCGACTTCCCGAACCCGCCCGACGTCGTCGCCCATCCGCGCAACGAGGCGGAGCTCGCGGCCGTGCTCGAGTGGGCGTCCGACAGCGGCTACGCCGCGATCCCCTTCGGCGGCGGCTCCTCCGTCGTCGGTGGCGTCAACCCGCCCGACGGTTTCCCCGGCATCGTCACGATCGACCTCGACGAGCTCGACCAGGTGCTTGAGATCGACGAAATCTCGAGGGCTGCGCGCATCCAGGCCGGGGTACTCGGCCCGGCGCTCGAGAACCAGCTGCGCCCGCACGGGTTCACCCTCCGGCACTTCCCGCAGTCGTTCGAGTGGTCGACCCTCGGCGGCTGGATCGCCACGCGCTCCGGCGGGCACTACGCGACCAACCACACGCACATTGACGACTTCGTCGAGTCGGTGCGGATGCTGACGCCTCGAGGCTGGTGGGAGTCACGGCGGCTGCCGGGCAGCGGCGCTGGAACGAGTCCAGACCGGATCGTGCTCGGCTCCGAGGGCATCCTCGGCATCATCAGCGAGGCGTGGATGCGCATCCAGGCGCGCCCGACGTTCCGCGCCACCGCGGGCGTCATCTTCCCGAGCTGGGAGCAGGGCTACGAGGCCGTGCGCGCGATCGTGCAGACGAAGCTCTGGCCCTCCAACCTGCGCATCCTCGACCCCGTCGAGGCGCAGCGCGGCGCTGGGCTCGACGGCGAGCAGACGCTGCTGATCATCGGCTTCGAGTCGGCCGAGCTGTCGCAGCGCTGGAACACCGAGCAGGCCATCGAGGTCGCGCGCCACTTCGAGGGCTACATCCCCGACGAGGACGTCCTGATCAACGACGGTGCCGGCGCACCGACCGGCCGCGGCGGCGCAGTCGGCGCCTGGCGCGACGCGTTCATCGGCGTCGGTGGCGGCGCCACGGCGGGCCTCGGCCTGGTCAGCGACACGTTCGAGACGGCGATCACCTGGGACCGCTGGCCGGACTTCGACCGTGAGGTGCGCGAGCGGGTGATGCGCGCGATCAACGAGGTCGGCGGCGGCGGCACACTGTCGTGCCGCTTCACGCACGTCTACCCGGACGGCCCGGCCCCGTACTACTCGTTCTCGGTGATGGGATCGCAGGGCTCGGAGAACGAGCAGTGGGCGCAGATCAAACAGGCCGCCTCGGAGGCCGTGATCACCGCCGGCGGCACGATCACGCACCACCACTCCGTCGGTCGCATGCACCGCCCCGGCTACGACCAGCAGCGCCCGGACCTCTTCGCCGACGCGCTGCGCGCAGCCAAGCGCGAGCTCGACCCCCGAGGCGTCCTCAACCCGGGCGTGCTGATCGACCCGTAGCGACCGGGCGCGCCTACTCTCCGAGCAGGAACTCCGCGAAGCGGGGGAATGCCCTCGGATCCTCGCGCAGAAAGCCGTGGCCGCCCTCGAACCACTCGAGGAGGGCGCCCGGGATCTGCGAGGCAAGCGCCTCCTGGTTCTGCGGCGGCGCCTGGCCGTCGTAACGACCGCCCGCGACGAGGACCGGCGCGACGATCTGGGGCAGGCGCTCGTAGGTGTCGTGCTCCGCTCGGGCCAGCATCTGGCAACGAATGCCCTCGGCCACCTCGGGGTCACGCTGGCGGGCGCGGGCCTCGGTCGCTCGCGCGAGCAGGTCCGCGTTCGCCTCGAACCACCCCTTGTGGTGACGCGTGTCGACGACGCCGAGCGACGTCCGCGCCGCCTCGGCGGGCGTCATGTCGAGGTAGGTGTGGATCGGGTACGACGGCCTCCCCGCGCCACCGCTCGAGGAGCAGGCGAAAACAGCTTGGTCGACGCGCTCGGGGTAGCGGATGGCGAGCTCCTGCCCCACCATCCCGCCGAACGACACTCCTATGACGTGCGCGGGCAGTGTCAGAATTCGGGGCACGGCGGACCCGATGCGCGGGAACGGAGCGGTTCAAGCGGTTGTCTACGCCGCGACTGCCTCCTCGATCAGCGAGTGCCAGCGCACGAGGAAGAGTCGCCGCTGCTCCGGCAGCGCAACGTGGTCGCCACCGCGTCGGCGCACGCGGAGGTACTGTCGCAGCTCGTCGAACGCCGTGCAGAATCGCGACGCTGACTCGAAGCTCCCGAAGCCCAGCATCGGGTAGTAGCGCTGCTTCACCGCGCGATGGCTCTGCTCGGTGTAGTTGTTGAGGTACTGCGTCGTGCGATGCCAAGCCTTGCGGCCGATGATCCAGCGGATCGCCCGGCGATAGGCCGGGTGGAGGTCCGTGGTGATGCGCCGAGGTCTGCCCTCGGCGACCTCGAGCAGCCGCTTCAGGAACCGACGCGCTGCATGCTTGTCGCGGTGCTCGCTCAGCATCGAGTCGATCAGATCACCCTTGTGGTCGATCGCCCGATAGAGGTAACACCAGCGCCCACCGACCTTCACGTAGGTCTCGTCGAGGTACCAGGAGACTCCGGCGCGGCCGCGCCGCTTGGCGCGCAGCTGCTCGGCGAGCAACGGAGCGAACCGGAACTCCCAGGTGCGGATGGTCTCGTGCGTGGTCTCAATGCCGCGCTGGAGGAGCATCTCTGCGACGTCGCGGAAACTCAGCTTGTATCGAAGTCGCCAGAGCACCGCGAGGAGCACCACGTCGGTGGGGTAGTGGAGATCGTTGAAGGGAGTGCCGGTCCGCTCATTGAATCGACGCTGGCACGAGCGACAATTGAACCGCCGGTAGCCGAGCGTCGTCGAGGCCTTGCGCCTGGTCGTGGCGGTTGACTCGCAGTGCGGACAGTTCACCGGCATCTCCTCGTCCGTGCTCAGACGAGGCTAGGCCACGCAGTCGAGCCCCGAGATCTGACGCAACCCCCGGAGAGGGGGCTGACAGGGGCGCCGTCCGATTACGGTCTGGCTTACGAAGACGCCTCTTTTCTCAGCAGCGACGGCATCCGACTTCACGGGTGGTTCATCCCGGGCGAGGAGGATGTGACCTGGCTCTGGTTCCATGGGAACGCGGGAAACATCAGCAACCGACTCGACAACCTGAAGCGTCTCCACGACAAGCTTGGGGTCAACGTACTCATCTTTGACTACCGGGGCTACGGCGCCAGCGAGGGCAGCCCCTCTGAGGAGGGGTTCTACCTCGACGCCGAGGCGGCGCTGAGTTACCTCAGGCGGCGGAGCGATGTCTCATCGGCAGTGTCAGATCTCGGACCACCGGAACGAAGCTAGTTCACGCGCAAGTTGCGTGCCGGATCAGATTTTCGTGCCCCACAGGCACTCTCCGGTCGCGCGCAGGGAGTGGGCCGCGGCTACTCCCTGCCGATCGTCGTCTTGGCGACCACCTTCACGCCCTGGATGGTGCCCTCAACGGATCGACGGACCCGCACCGCGGCAGCCTCGCTGACCTCGCCGGCCGCCTCGATGGCGCCGGTCGCCGCGGCCGCCGCCGCCTCCTCCACGTTCACGGTGGTGTCCTTCGCGGCCTCGATGGCGCCTTCGACGGCGCCCAACGCGGCGGTCGTGATGTCGGCGCCCACGGCCGACGCCTCACTCACCACAGTGCGGCTCGTCTGCCCGATAGCCTCCAGCGACTCGCTGCCCGCCTCGGCCGAGCCGCGCACCGCGCCAATGACCGCGCCCTTCGCTGCGTTCCCGACTGAGGCTCCGACCTTGCTGGCCGACTCCACAGCCGCCGTCACGGTATCGGCCGCGGTCTCCGCTGCCTGCCCGCCGACGTCGCCGACGGCGTCGATGGCGCCCTTGACGGCCCCCACGGCCACACTCCCGGCGGCGCCGCCGGTTTCGCCCGTCTCCTTGATGGCGCTCTGTACAGTCGAGGCGACCGTCTCGACCACCGCCTGCGTGATCTCACCGCTGCCGCGGATCACGCCAATGATGCTGTTCTTGACCCGCGCCCCAATCTCCTGCTCGTCGGCCATGCGACTCACCCCCATCCCGATCAGTTCAGGTTGTCAGTAGGGGCTCATCTTCACGGAGCCCGCTGCGCGCGTCAACACGCGGACCCGCCGCCGTGCGCTCCGCGCGGGCGCCGGCGAGCCTCCACGCCCACCGCGGGCGGATCAGCGGCACCGGTTCCTCTGCACGCGGGATCCCCCACCTCTCTGGTCCGTCCCCTCGCGTTCCGGGCGCGGCCGGCGAGGAATGACGATACTGGACGCATGCACGCCGAGCCCCGCTACTGGTGGCACTGGTGGGCCGTGAACGCGCGGTGGTGGTGGCGCGACGTCCGCTTGCTGGTACGCGAGACGGTCCGGGAGTTCGGCACCGACCAGTGCCCTCAACTCGCCGCCGGCATCTCCTACTATGTGCTGTTCTCGATTTTCCCGCTCGCGCTGCTGTTCCTCGCGATCAGCGGCCTCGTGCTCGTGAACGAGAGCGTGCGCGAGGATCTGGTCGAGAGCCTGTTCGACGCGCTGCCGCTTTCGGAGGGGGAGGGCCGCGAGGACCTGGAGAGCGCCATCGGCGGCCTCACGACCGGGATCTCTGTGGCGGGAGTGGTCAGCATCGTCGGCCTGATGTGGTCGGCCTCGGGCATGATGGGGGCGTTGCGGCGGGCGCTCAACCAGGCCTGGGACACCGACTACAAGCGTCCCTTCCTGCACGGCAAGCTACTGGACTTCGTGATGGTGCTGAGCCTGGGCATCCTCATGGGCCTGTCCGTGGGCGCGACGATCTTCCTGCAGGTTGCACGTCGGGTCAGCGACGACCTTTCGGACGCGCTCGGGCCCCTGGGCTCCGGCGCCACGCTCAGCCTGGAAGTGGCGGCGGTGTTCGTGCCGTTGCTGCTCTCGTTCGTGACCTTCATGGTCCTGTTCAAGTTCGTGCCGAGCGTGAAGACCCGGTTCCGCTCCATCTGGCCCGGCGCGCTGCTCGCGGCCGTGCTGTTCGAGGCGGTGAAGAATGGGTTCGCCCTCTACCTCCGTTACTTCGGCAACTACGACGCCGTATACGGCTCGCTCGGCACCGTCGTCGCCTTCCTCTTCTTCGTCTACGTCAGCGCGAACATCATCCTCTTGGGAGCGGAGGCGGCATCCGAATGGCCGCGCGTCATCCACGGGCACTATGACGACGGTCCGGCGGACGACGTGCAGCAGCGCGAGAGCGCCGCGCCGCGCGAAGCGCTCTGGCGCCGCCTGCGAGGGGGGCTGACGGGGCTGTTCCGCGGTGACGAGAGAGCCCCCGACCACATCGAGGACACGGCCGGCCGGGATGCGCGGCGGCGGCGCAAGGCCGACGAAATCGCCCGGCGAACCGGCCAGGGGTAACCGGGCTGAGCCGAAGTGCGTCCCAGGGCCGCCTCGTCTTGTTCTACGTTCTGAGCTCGACCAGCTCGATACGCACTTCGTCCGGCGCGCGGACAAACGCGATTCGTTGGACCGGTTCAACGCAAGGAGAGCATGACACCGCACCGGCTGCTCAAGGAGCGAATTCCCGTGGCCGGCGGACCTCTGGGCCAAACGCATCGAGCCCGAGTACCGCCACTGCGAGCGGGAAATACAGCGACGCCTTGGACGGGAACGTAGACCGGCACCTCGATCTCGCCAGTCCGCGCGCAGTCCTGAGGAAGCCGTCCAGCCGCCGAAGCTCGTTGCTGGTGAACTCCGCTTCCGGATCATCGAGCGGCGCCGTTGGCACGTAGTCCGAGGGATCCTCTTCGTCAACCGAGTCGAGCACCTGAGCCGCGAACACCTCATCGACGTCGGTATCCTCGGCCGCGGCCGAGCGTTCTCTTCTCTCGGCACGCTTCTCCAGCATCACCTCAGCGGCGGCCGGGCTCGAGAGCAGGCAACGCAAGATCGCGATCACTGCCCAGTACCGTACTCGGCGCTGCTGCTGCCGCATGCCATCGCCCGCGGAGACCGACTCCCTGCAATAGGCGAGCACATTCTCGAAGAGCCTCAGGTATTCGCCCGACATCTGGTATGAGCGCTCGGACGACTGGAGATCGTTGAACGGCGTGCCGGTTCGCTCGTTGAAGCGACGCTTGCACGAGCGACAATTGAACCGCTGGTAGCCGAGCGTCGTGCGCCCCTGGCGTCTGGTCGTGGCGGCGGATGCACAGTGCGGACAGTTCACCGACGTCTCCTCGTCCATGCTCAGACGAGGCTAGACCACACATTTTCGAGCCCTCAGATCTGACGCAGCCGTTGGGCTGGAGCCGCACGCCGGGCCGCAGCTGGCCGGGCCCGGTGACGGCCCACACGAGCGGGCCCGGCGCCCGCCCGCGGACGGCGAGGTAGGCTTCGAGCGCGGCCCGGCAGCGGCGGGCGAAGGGGACGACGCGTTGCTTGTTGTCCTTGCCGTGGCGAATCAGCAGGCGGCCGCGGGGGAGGTCGCAGTCGGCCAGGTCGAGCGCGCTCGGCTCGGCGCAGCGGATGCCGGTGTCGAGGAAGAGCAGCACCACGGCGGCATCGCGCCGCCCGACGGCGGTGGCGGGATCGCACGCCGCCACCAGGCGCGCGAGCTCGGCGGGGCGGAAGGGCTGTACGAGCTCGGACGGGAGGCGGACGTTGCGCAGGCCGCGGAACGGCGTGTGGTCGAGGAAGCCGGCGGCCACGCACCAGTTGAAGAAGCAGCGCACCTCGCGGAAGTAGCGATGGCGGGTGGCGGGCCGGCGGGCCTGAAAGCTCTCGCCGTAGCGGATCACGGTCGCGGTCTCCACGGCCGCGGCCTCATCGGGCACCCCCTGCGCGGCGACGCTGCGCTGGAACCGGGCCAGCGTCTCGCTGTAGGCGCGCTGGGTGCGTGGTGAGAGGCCCTCGATCCGGCAGCGGGCGAGATAGAGGGCGATCAGCTCCGAGAGGATGGTGGGGGCGGGCATGGGGACATGCACGCTCGTGGGCGGGCGGGCGGGCGTCAAGTCGCGGGGGAGACTTGCCACTCGGCGGGGCGCGAGCTAAGACCATGGACCAGCGGAAGGAGCCGAGATGCCGCACTACACCCTCACCTTCGGCCGCTCGTCGTCGCCCCACTATGCCGCGGCCACGGCGCTGGCCGCGCAGATCCCAGGCACGACCGTGACGGGGGGCGACGGGGTAGCGGTCCACGCCGTCCCGCTGGACGCCGAGAGCCTGCCGGCGCTGGGAGCGCTGCTGGAGTTGGTGGTGGGTTGGAAGCGGACCGCCCTGTGGCGCGACGGCCAGCGCTTGCCGGCAGGGACGTTGACCCACCTGCGCACGGGTGCTCGCCTGCTGGCGCGAACGGGAGACGAGCGGCCTCGGAGCGCTGCACACTGTCAGGGTTGGGGGGATGGCGGGCGGAGCGCCGTGCCGTGCCGACTCCTGGCCCGCGCCCTGCCGTACGACTGGGGATCGGACGTGCCCGCGGACGCGGTCGGCGCACGCCTGATCCAAGGGCTAGCTGTACTGACTACACACCTTCGAGACGGCTGATCGTTTCCGGGCCTCCGACGAGACTTGGGGTTGAAGAAGCGCCAAGTTCCGAAGGAGGCCCAGATGCCTGATCCTATGCTGCCGCCGGCGCGCATGCGCTACTCGTACGAGTCGCGCTGTCGGGTGGTGCGAGCGGTGCTCGACGGCGCCACCCCCAGGAGGCGGCTTTGGCCCACGGCGCGAGTCGTAGCAGCGCCTACCGCTGGTGGGTGCGCTACCGCGCCGCGGGCTGGGCGAGCCTGCGCGACCGGCCCTGCACGCCTCACCGCCAGCCGCGGCGACTCTCGCGGGAGGCCGAAGCCGAGATCATCGCCGTGCGCGAACGTAGCGGCGGCGGTCCAGAGGTGGTGGGTGCGATCGTCGACCGCCCCGCATCCACGGTCGGCAAGGTGCTGAGGCGTCTCGGCTGATCGGGCTGCTGCACGAGACGAAAGGTGACGACTAAAATAATGACGGCGGCTGCAGCCTGGCGGGGTGTGTTCATCGAGCGGCTCAAGGCCACGGGCAACGTCACGCTCGCGGCCAGCGGGGCCGGGGTGACCCGCCAGCACGCCTACCGGACACGTAACCGGAGCACGGTGTTCAGGCGCTCATGGGACGAGGCGCTCGAGCAGGCCGTGGATCTGCTCGAAGGCGAGGCCCGCCGCCGTGCCACGGGCATCAAGCGCGATGTCTGGTACGCCGGCGAGGTCGTGGGGGCCGAGTCCGTCTACTCGGACACGCTGCTCATCTTCCTGCTCAAGGCCCACAGGCCACACAAATTCAGGGACAACGTGAAGGTGGAGCACTCGGGCGGCATGGAGGTCACGGGCGACCGCAGGGTCACGTTCGAGTTCGTCCGGCCTGCCGAGCAGCACGCCCGGACGCTGGCCGAGCTCGCAGCCGAGGAAGCCGAGGAAGCCGAGCGCGAAGCAGAGGAGGCAAGATGAGCGCTCGGCCCATGCGAACGTCCCGTCTCTTCGACGCCCTCCCAGCCTACCTCGGCGGAGGCCCATGGCGTGGGCTCGAGGACCTCGAACTGAGCCACCCTCGAGTGGGTCGACTGGTTCAATCCCCGCCGGCTCAGCGGCGCCATCGGCTACGTGCCACCCGCCGAGTACGAAGCCAGTCAGTATTGTGAGTCCGTCCGGCCCCCGCCGGGACTCAATGAACCAAGTCTCCATTAAACCCGGGGCGGTTCACTTCATGATTGAGCCTTGCAACCCCCTGAGGCTTGGATGAACGGCCTCAATGCTGTATTGTCCATTGTCATTCGACAAAGGCATTACCACAGGGGGATAGACGTAGAGTCTCTCATGATCAAGAGCAAAGGAGTCTCTCATGATCAAGAGCAAAGGAGTCTCTCATGATCAAGAGCAAAGCATCGGTATGGACGCTCCTTTCGCTTGCAACGGCCGTCGCAGTCGTACTGTCAGCTTGTTTGCAGAGTTCAAGCGACGGAGCGGGTGGTGGTGATAGGCTGCAACAGGTGAAGGACCGCGGCACGGTCATATGTGCCAGCCGCAACGACGTGCCCGGCTATGGTTTTCTCGACGCGGCCGGCAGCAACCATGGCTTTGACATCGATCTTTGCCGCGCGGTAGCCGCGGCGGTTCTGGGCGATGCCAATGCGATAGAGATCAGGTTGATTACGGCCACTGAGCGCGGGCCGACCATCCAGTCCGGTGAGGTGGATATGCTGGTGCGCACCGTCACTTGGACGACCTCCCGCGACGCGCAATGGGGCAACTATGCTCAAACGATGTTCTACGACGGCCAGGGGTTCTTGGTCCGCAAAGACCTGGGTATCTCCAGTGCCTTAGAGCTAAGAGACGCCAGCATCTGCGTGACACTGGGAACAACCACCGAGTTGAATCTTCAGGACTTCTCTAACCAGAACGACTTGAATGTGCAGGTGCTGACTTTCGAAGGCACCGACGCGGTGGTCGCCGCCTACCAGAGTGGCCAGTGCGACGCCTTCACCAACGATCGCTCGCAGTTGGCTGCCATCAGCAGCGCTTTCGATGACCCAAGCGCCCACATCATTTTGCCCGAGACCATCTCGGAAGAGCCGCTGGGGCCAGTGGTCCCTCATGGCGATGACCAGTGGTTCGACGTGGTCAAGACCGTGATGGGCATGCTCATCTACGCCGAGGCCTACGACATCACTTCCGCTAACGTTCCAACCTCGGTCACAGGCGATACAAAAGTTGACCGTCTCTTCGGCCTCGAGGGCTCCTTCGGTCAAGACAGCCTGGGCATCAGCCAAACCGCGGCCCAAGACGTAATCGGCTCAGTCGGCAACTACGGCGAGATCTACGACCGCAACCTGGGTCCCGGTGGCATCAACTTGCCGCGAGCTGGCAGCCGTAACGCCATTTGGACGGAGGGTGGCCAGATCTACGCCGCACCCCTACGCTAGGGCGGTGGCAGGCAGAGAGAGCTAAGAAGCCTCACCTAGAGAGGGCGGCCAGTGTAGACTGGCCGCCCTCTTGTTATCCTGCTATCTTGTGCGCAGACGTACTCGCCGGTGATGCCTGAGGTTGATTGTGCCCTGGCGCTATCGCGTTGATGCTGCTTCCATGCGAGGATGTACTCTCCGGTGATGCCTGAGGTTGATTGTGCCACGGGTGCCTGTTCGGTGAGTCAACAATGGCCGCAATACCCCGAAGCTTAACCTACCAGGGCATCCCGATTTGGCGGCATGTTCGTGTCATCGAATGGGCCGCGCAGCTCGTTTCTGGCGTACTGGTGGTGGCCCTAGTCGGCTGGTTCTTCGCCAACATCAGCAACGCCATAGTGGAGCGAGAGATTCCCTCTGGCTTCGACTTTTTGTCCCGTGCCTACCAGACTCCTATCGGGCATCATTTCCTGCCTTACGAATCCTCCGACAGCTTTCTTTACGCCTTTGTTGTCGCTGCCACCAACACCCTGACCGTCGCCATCGCCGGCATCATTCTGGCAACGGCGCTGGGGGCCCTGGTGGGTGTAGCCCGCATGTCCAGCAACTGGCTCGTTTCCAAGACGGCGCTTGCCTACGTCGAGTTCTTCCGCAACGTGCCCTTGCTGGTGCAGCTGTTCTTCTGGTTCTATCTCATACTGTCGCTGCCGCCCGTCGAGGACGGATACGTTATTGCCCAGCAAGTGTACGTCAACAACGCCGGTCTATCACTGCCCTGGCCGACCGCCAACGGTTTTGACGCAGCGGTGACATGGCTGGGGCTGGCAATGGTGGCCGTTATAGCAAGCGTGGCCGTCTATGTCGCGTTGGACCGCCGAGAAACCTCGACCGGTAAGGCTACCCACGCCGTGGTGATGGGCGGCAGCACCGCTATCGTCATCGCTGCCGCTAGCTGGCTCATCATCGCGGCGGTGGTCGGCGAAGCGCCCTTTGCGATCTCACAGCCGGCGCCACAGGGTACCTTCGGCCGCATCTCTGGTGGCTTCACCATCCCTGGAGGGCTGATAGTGCTGCTTATCGGCCTGGTCGTATACACGTCGTCCTTTATCGCCGAAATCGTGCGAGCCGGCATCCAGTCGGTGAATCGCGGTCAGCCGGAAGCGGCCCGAGCACTGGGCTTGTCGCCGATGAAGGCCCTGCGCCACGTGACCTTCCCCCAAGCGATGCGGGTCATAGTGCCTCCGCTAATCAGCCAGCACCTGAACCTGACCAAGAACAGTAGCTTGGCGGGCGCCATCGGTTACTCAGACCTCACCAATGTGGCCAAGACAATGACGCAGACCGCTCCTGCGGTGTCTATCTTCTTGCTGATCATGGTCGCCTACTTGGCGATGAGCCTGACCTTCTCTCTGATCGGCAACCTCTACAACCGACAGCTTCGCCTAAAGGGAAGTTAGGCGATGGCGATGAACCTCAACACAGCTCCAGCCTCAGAGTTGCCGCCGCGCTCAACCAGAGGCATGGCGGGCTGGATGCACGCTAATCTGTTCAGCAGCCGGTTCAACAGCATACTAACCGTCGCCTTCGGCGCCGCCCTGGCAGCGGCTCTATGGTTCGGCCTGCGCTGGATATTCCTGGCGGCCGACTGGACCCTAATCAGCACCTTGGGCGGTCGATTTATTATCGGCCAGTACAACGCCGAGTCCGCCTGCCCTGGCTCCAACTGCTTTTGGAGACCGCAGGCCGTCTTGCTGCTGTTTACGGTCCTGATGGGGATGGCATGGGGAATCACCGGCCGCGGCGTCATGAAACAAGTCGCAATCGCAACCGCCGCCGCCGCCGCGGCCTTCACCTTCTTGCCGTATAGCCTGGATCGGATGGGGCTGGACGTGCGCCTGCTTCTGGTAGCTAATCTGCCCGCGCTGGCGGTGGGATGGGGTTTGGCCCGCTACACGCCACTGGGCACGGCCCGCCGGACCGCCATCTTAGGCGGCAGCGCTTTTCTGCTGGCGCTGGTGCTGCTGCGGGGACTCCCGGGAGTGCCGGGACTCCAGCCGGTGTCGGTCATCTACTGGGGTGGCCTGATGCTGAACCTACTGCTGGCGGTGTCTGGCATCATGTTCAGCCTACCCATCGGTATCGCACTGGCGCTGGGGCGTCGCAGCCGGCTCCCAGTGGTTAAATTGCTGTGCGTGGCCTTCATCGAGGTATTCCGGGGGGTACCGCTCATAACCCTTCTGTTCATGTCCCAGGTATTGGTGCCACTGGCCTTTCCAGAAAACTTCCCCCAGGACTCCCTGTTCCGCGCGGCCGTCGTCATTACCTTGTTTAGTGCGGCCTACATGGCCGAGAATATTCGCGGTGGACTCCAGGCGCTACATCCCGGACAGGTGGAGGCGGCGCGGGCACTGGGCCTACCGAGCTGGCAGACCACGCTGCTCATCTCCTTGCCCCAGGCCATTCGCAACGTCATACCCGCAATCGTGGGGCAGTTCATCTCGCTGTTTAAAGATACGAGCCTGGTCTACATAATCGGTATGCTGGACGTGGTGGCGATCGGCCGATCGTTCATCCAGGGCAACACGGAGTTTCTGGATAATGCCCTTGAGTTGTTTGTCTTCCTGGCCCTAGTCTTTTGGGTCTTCACCTATAGCATGTCGTACGTGAGCAGGGGGATCGAGAGGAATTTGGGCGTCGGCGAGCGATAGTCTCCGGCCCTGGACAGAGGACATAGCATTACGATGACTACAATCGAAGAACCAGCTGACATCGAAATCGAAGTCGAGGACATCATTGTCTGCCGGGACGTGCACAAGTGGTACGGCGATTTTCACGCCCTGCGCGGTATCACCACCACAATCAAAAGAGGCGAGGTCGTCGTTGCCTTCGGGCCTTCCGGATCGGGTAAGTCAACCTTCATCCGTACGATCAACAAGCTGGAGGAGCATCAGCGCGGCGACATCATAGTCAATGGTATCGAGCTAACCAACGATGTGCGCAACATCGATGCCATACGCCGCGATGTGGGGATGGTCTTCCAGTCGTTCAACCTCTTCCCACACCTCACGGTGATGAGCAATATCACGCTGGCACCGATCAAGGTGCTCAAGATGCCAGCCGCAAGGGCTAAGGACAACGCCCTAGAACTCTTGAAGCGCGTGGGTATAGCCGAGCAGTCTGATAAATATCCGAACGAGCTCTCCGGAGGGCAACAGCAGAGGGTGGCCATAGCTCGCGCCCTCGCCATGCAGCCGAATATCATGTTGTTCGACGAGCCGACCTCCGCCCTCGACCCGGAGATGATCAAAGAAGTGCTGGACGTCATGCGGGAGTTAGTCACCTCGGGCATGACGATGATCGTCGTATCGCACGAGATGGAGTTTGCCAGGCAAGTCGCAAACCGCATGATGATGTTCGACGCTGGCCTCATCGTTGAAGAAGGCCCACCTGAGCAGATCTTCGAAGCCCCAAAGAGCGACCGCACGAAACTGTTCCTCTCCCAGATACTCTGAACCTCACGACCGCCGTATCACCCCTCAGGGTTAGCGCAAGTGACCTGCCCCCCAAGAACCGGACCGAGCACAGAGTTAGAGAATCTGTGCAGGTGCGGGAGAAGGGGGAGAGGAATGAGCGAGCGGAAACGGTACGCAGCTGAGGAGATCATCGCCAAGCTGCGGGAGGCAGTGACCTGACCCCGTGAGACGAGACCACCGTTGATGAGAGTCCTTTGGCCCGCGAAGGTGGGCGGAGGAGGACATCACGGTGAAACGACGCAGGCACACGCCTGAGCAGATTGTGCGCAAGCTGCGGGAGGTGGAGCGGCTGCTCGGTGAGGGGCAGACGATCGCGGAGGCGGCGAAACGGGTCGAGATCTCGGAGCAGACCTACCACCGCTGGCGCAACCAGTACGGCGGGATGAAGGCCGACGACGCCAAACGGCTGCGCGAGCTGGAGCGCGAGAACGCGCGGCTGAAGCGGATCGTCGCCGACAAGGAACTCGAGATCGACGCGCTCAAGGAGATCGCCCGGGGAAACTGGTAAGCCCGTCGCGCCGGCGCGAGGCGGTCTGCATGTTGCAGGACCGCCTCGAGTTGTCGGAACGGCGGGCATGCCGGGTCACCGGCCAGCACCGCTCCACGCAGCGCCGCCTGCCGGCGCGCGGCCGCGGCGACGACGCGCTCAGGACGGAGTTGCACGCCTTCTCGCGTGGCCACCCCCGCTGGGGATACCGCCGCGCATGGGCGACCTTGCGCGAGGAGGGATGGACCGTGAACCGCAAGCGGGTGCAACGGCTCTGGCGTGAGGAGGGGCTGCGCGTCCCGCTGACACGACGCAAGCGTCAGCGTCTGGGGGACTCGACTCAGCCCGCCAGGCGGCTGAGTGCTGAGCGGCCGAACCACGTCTGGGCGCTGGACTTCCAGTTCGACCAGACCGCGGACGGGCGGGTCCTGAAGCTGCTCAACATCGTCGACGAGCACACGCGGGAGGCGCTGGCGGTGGTGGCCGCCAGGCGCATCAACGCCGACGCCACCGCCGCCACGCTCGACCGGATCGTCGCCGGGCGCGGGACGGCACCGGGGTACATCCGCTGCGACAACGGGCCCGAGCTCACGGCCAACGCGCTGCGCGACTGGTGCCGGTTCAGCGGTACGGGCAGCAGCTACATCGAGCCCGGTGCGCCGTGGGAAAACCCATTCGTCGAGTCGTTCAACGGCCGGCTGCGCGACGAGTTCCTGGCCGTCGAGCAGTTCGACAGCCTGCTCGAGGCGCAGGTGCTGATCGAGGACTGGCGGATCGAGTACAACACGAAGCGCCCGCACAGCAGCCTGGGCTGGCTCGCCCCGGCTACCTACGCCGAGCGCTGGGAGGCTCAGCAACACGCTGGACTCTCATAAGCGGTGGTCTCGCAAAGGGGGTCCGGTCAGCAGAAGTCCCGTGGGACGGAGCCTCTGTGTCAAGCGGCCTCGGTAGCGCAGGTGCGAGCATCGGCCACCATGCATCGGTAAACGACGTCCGAGAGTCGGCGTTTGAGGCAGCGCAGCGCCTCGTTCCGACTCTTGCCAGCGGCGAGTTTGCGACGGAAGTAGCCGTGGCCTTCGGTGCCCGGCATGCGCGCCTGGGTGAGCGCCGCGATGTGGAGCGCCCGGTTCAGCTGGCGGTCTCCACCGCGGCTGAGGCGATGGCGTTGGACCTCCCCGCTCGACACCTCAAGCGGCGCCGTCCCCGTGTAGCTGGCGTAGTGCGCGCGCGAGGGGAAGCGACTGACCGCTCCGCTGCGCCCCACAATCTTCGCCGCCAGGATCACGCCGACGCCGGGGATGCGCGTGAGGGCGCTGCCTTGTACACGCAGCGCTGCCTCGAGGCGGCGGCCGTTCTCGACGAGGTTGCGGTCCAGCACCCGCACCTCGCGTACCAGTTCGCGGGCCATACGCAGCCGCTCGCGATCCGCGGCGCCGGTCGGACGCAGGCGGCGTAGGAGCGCCTGCGCGCGATCGGCGGAGAGCCTGGAGGGGCCCCCACCCGGTCGTAGCTCGCGCAGCAGCCGGTGCAGCCGGTTGACCACGCGCGTGCGTTCCTGCGTGAGCTCGTCGCGGCGGTCGGAGAGCAGTCGCAGCACCGCCGTGTCGTCCTCCGCCCGCACGGCACGCAGCGCCGTGAGGGGTTGGGCGGCGAGCGCAATGGCACGCGCGTCTGCGGGGTCGGACTTCCCGCCACCGGAGAGCAAGCGCACGCGCGCCACCAGCCGCGCCGGGACATCGACGACCGACTCGCCCTCCGTGAGCAGCCACTGGCTGAGGCCGTGGCCGAGACCGCGGGCCCCCTCCACGGCCCAGCGGCGCTCGGGCCACTGCCGCGCCCAGCGCAGCAGCCGGCTGTGCGCACGAGCTTCCACCCGGAGCTGGCCGAGCTCGCGGCCCGCGGGGTCGACGGCGAGGGCGGTATGCGAGGACTTGTGGGGGTCGACGGCGATCAAGATCATGAAGCTCTCCCTGTCGTAGCTGAATTGCGGTGGGGAGGGCGGTGGACAGGCCGACTTCGGGAGCACCCGCACGCCTCTGTCGAGTCACACCGCGGCCGGACGGTGGCCGGCGACACTCCGCCCCAGAGCCAGTCCTGCTCAGCAGCACGGCAGCAAAACTTGGAGTCAGCCGACCAGCGTCCTCAACACCTTAGGGCCGCAACCCCCGGTGTCTGGCCGGATTCAAACAAGTCGGCAAAACCTGATAGGTGCAGCTCTGTCCTGAGATAGCAGAGTATCGGCGAGCCACGAGAGGCTCGTCTGTGCTCTACCTCCGTCTGCATGTCGCAGCACTCTTCGCTTCGGTCCGCGCCCGCCGAGATCTCGTCCTCGAGAACTTAGCGCTGCGGCATCAGCTCGCCTGACCTGACCCCGCGAGACGAGACCACCGTTGATGAGAGTCCTTTGGCCCGCGAAGGTGGGCGGAGGAGGACATCACGGTGAAACGACGCAGGCACACGCCTGAGCAGATTGTGCGCAAGCTGCGGGAGGTGGAGCGGCTGCTCGGTGAGGCGCAGACGATCGCGGAGGCGGCGAAACGGGTCGAGATCTCGGAGCAGACCTACCACCGCTGGCGCAACCAGTACGGCGGGATGAAGGCCGACGACGCCAAACGGCTGCGCGAGCTGGAGCGCGAGAACGCGCGGCTGAAGCGGATCGTCGCCGACAAGGAACTCGAAATCGACGCGCTCAAGGAGATTGACCGGACCCCCTTTGCGAGACCACCGCTTATGAGAGTCCAGCGTGTTGCTGAGCCTCCCAGCGCTCGGCGTAGGTAGCCGGGGCGAGCCAGCCCAGGCTGCTGTGCGGGCGCTTCGTGTTGTACTCGATCCGCCAGTCCTCGATCAGCACCTGCGCCTCGAGCAGGCTGTCGAACTGCTCGACGGCCAGGAACTCGTCGCGCAGCCGGCCGTTGAACGACTCGACGAATGGGTTTTCCCACGGCGCACCGGGCTCGATGTAGCTGCTGCCCGTACCGCTGAACCGGCACCAGTCGCGCAGCGCGTTGGCCGTGAGCTCGGGCCCGTTGTCGCAGCGGATGTACCCCGGCGCCGTCCCGCGCCCGGCGACGATCCGGTCGAGCGTGGCGGCGGTGGCGTCGGCGTTGATGCGCCTGGCGGCCACCACCGCCAGCGCCTCCCGCGTGTGCTCGTCGACGATGTTGAGCAGCTTCAGGACCCGCCCGTCCGCGGTCTGGTCGAACTGGAAGTCCAGCGCCCAGACGTGGTTCGGCCGCTCAGCACTCAGCCGCCTGGCGGGCTGAGTCGAGTCCCCCAGACGCTGACGCTTGCGTCGTGTCAGCGGGACGCGCAGCCCCTCCTCACGCCAGAGCCGTTGCACCCGCTTGCGGTTCACGGTCCATCCCTCCTCGCGCAAGGTCGCCCATGCGCGGCGGTATCCCCAGCGGGGGTGGCCACGCGAGAAGGCGTGCAACTCCGTCCTGAGCGCGTCGTCGCCGCGGCCGCGCGCCGGCAGGCGGCGCTGCGTGGAGCGGTGCTGGCCGGTGACCCGGCATGCCCGCCGTTCCGACAACGCGAGGCGGTCCTGCAACATGCAGACCGCCTCGCGCCGGCGCGACGGGCTTACCAGTTTCCCCGGGCGATCTCCTTGAGCGCGTCGATCTCGAGTTCCTTGTCGGCGACGATCCGCTTCAGCCGCGCGTTCTCGCGCTCCAGCTCGCGCAGCCGTTTGGCGTCGTCGGCCTTCATCCCCCCGTACTGGTTGCGCCAGCGGTGGTAGGTCTGCTCCGAGATCTCGACCCGTTTCGCCGCCTCCGCGATCGTCTGCCCCTCACCGAGCAGCCGCTCCACCTCCCGCAGCTTGCGCACGATCTGCTCAGGCGTGTGCCTGCGTCGTTTCACCGTGATGTCCTCCTCCGCCCACCTTCGCGGGCCAAAGGACTCTCATCAACGGTGGTCTCGTCTCACGGGGTCAGGTCAGGGCCGCAATACTCCGATCGTGCTCGGCGCTAGGTGCGGAAACGCCCGAATCATGGGCCGGATAGATTTGTGCCCCACAGCTCGGCTCGCTTTGGTCGTCAACTTGACTTGATGCGATAGGAGAGCGTCCATGCTGAGGATGAATGCCGCACCGTCGCTCGACGAGCTAAGCGCGCTGTACCTCCTGCGCTGTGAGGTCGAGGGCAAGTCCGCGCAGACGGTGCGCGCATACCGAGAGTCACTGAATCGCTTCGCCCGCGCAGTGACGGTCGCCGACGCGGCGGCGGTCACGCCGGAAGACGTCTACCGCTATTTGGGCGGCTTCTCTCACCTCAGCCTTGAGACTCGACACCGCTACTTCCGCGAGGTCCGCTGCTTCTTCAACTGGCTCGTCGATGCTCGCCACCTCCAAGACAACCCGTTCCGGGGGATCAAGAACGTCCGGCTGCCACAGCGCATTGTCGAACCGTTCTCGCCAGCCGACATCGCGCAGCTGATGGCGGGGTGCGATTCAGCCACCGCGCTCGGGCTGCGGGATCGTGCGATGGTGCTGTGCTTACTCGACACTGGCCTGCGATGCTCAGAGCTCGTTCAGCTGACGCTCGATGACCTCGACCTCGAGACGCGCCGGCTGCGCGTACGCCACGGCAAGGGCAACAAGCAGCGCGTGGTGCCCTTTGCAGCGCACTGTGGCGCCGCGCTGGAGCGCTACCTCGAGCGGCGGGGAACGGCTCCGGGTCCGCTCTTCGTAGCGGCCAGCCATCTTGGTGAGCTGAAGCCAGCTACCGCGCTCCGACCGAACGGGCTCAAGCAGATGCTCCGCCGCTTCGGGTCGTCGCGCACTGAAGTGGCGAAAGTGCACGCGCATCGCTTCCGCCACACATTCGCAACGTGGGCAATCGCACACGATGCCCGCGAACTCGACGTGCAGTACCTGCTCGGACACTCCTCGCCCGACATGGTGCGTCGCTACAGCTCGGCCTACCGCTCGGAGCAGGCGGCAACTGCGCCACCATCGCTTCTCCCCGGGCGACCAGATGATCGGCCCGGTGTCTCGGCTGAGCCCGCCTCTAAGCGGCACCGGAATGCGGGCCCCTGACCTGCGATCTCCCCTGCAGATTCCCCTGCAGTTTCCCTGCAGTCTCACATCTGAGTTATGTCGCCTGCTGCGGCAACCAGCGTGCTTCCCAAGCAGAGGGTCGAGGGTTCGAATCCCTTCTCCCGCTCCAACTTCGCCACCCCATGTCGTGCAGGTACCGGAGCCGTTCTGTCGTGCGGGTACCGAGATCTCACAGCCTCACGCATGAAGAGACCGAGCCGTCGCCGGAGCCGCCGAGGGGCGGGCGTCGTCCACCATCGACTTTCGCAGCAGGCCGATGGGCCCGCCGCGCGGCGCGACCACCAAACGCCCCGCGGGCACGGGCCCCCCGAGCGGGCTTACCACCGTTAGCAACCGCGCGATCAATACCAGAGGTATCGAATGGTAAGGGCAGCTATCGGATCGGGGTCCGGCAGGTAACTTACCAGGCGGCATCGTCCGAACCCTCCTCGGGGTGGCAGCGGGCGGCGATCGCGGCGACGACGTCGTCGGATGGCTCGGTCAGCGCGATGGGCGGGTCCAGCCCGGGCAGATCGGGAAGCGGCCTGAGCCGCGCGCGGCAGCGGTCCGCGATGGCCTGCAGTGCGGGGTCGAGCGGATCGGCGCCGAGTGCCGCGGCGCACGCCGCGACCTCGATCTCCAGGGCACGGAGCAGGTGGTGCAGATCGGGGACGCCGGCGCGGAGGCGGGCGTCGAGGATCGGCAACAGCGGTTCCCCGCCACCGGCGCCGTCCACGCCCGCCGCTAGACCCCGCAGCCGGCGCGCGACCTGGCGCGCCGCCTTGTTCAGGTCCCCGAAGTCAAGTGCGCCCTGCAGGGACTCCGCCAGGACGGCGCCGAGGCGGACGGTCGCGAACCAGCCCGCGACCGTCTCCAGCGCGCCGACTTGGCACTCGGCCCGGGCCAGGCACAGGTGCGCGGTCGCGTCGAGGTGAGCGAGCCGGGCGCAGTCGCGGCGGAATGCGGCCCGCTCGCCCGGCGTGAGCCCGCGCCAGAGGCTGTCGCGCAGCGCGTCATCGCCGGGCTCCGCCGCGAGCAGCGCCACGACCCGCTGCCGCACCGTCAGGCGGGTCGCGACCGTGTGGAGGCGGCGCTCACGGCCCCGCATTGGGGGCCTCCCGCCCCACGCCCACCTCCAGCGCCCGCAGGCGCGCCTCGAACTCAGCGGTCTCCTTGACCCGGACCCCGACGGACACCAGCGTGTGAGGAAGAGCCGTCGCTGCTCTGTCAACGCGACATGGGCGCCACCGCGGCGGCGGATGCGGAAGTACTGTCGCAGCTCATCGAACGCGCTACAGAAGCGCGACGCGGACTCGAAGCTCCCGAAGCCCTGCATCGGGTAGTAGCGCTGCTTCACCGCTCGGTGACTCTGCTCGGTGTAGTTGTTGAGGTACTGCGTCGTGCGATGCCAAGCCTTGCGGCCGATGATCCAGCGGATCGCCCGTCGGCAAGCGGGGTGCAGGTCGGTCGTGATCCGTGCGGGCTTGCGTTCGGTGATCTCGACCAGTCTCCGCAAGAACCTCCGCGCGGCATGCTTGTCTCGACGCTCGCTCAGCATCGAATCGATCAGTTCTCCGTCGCCGTCGATCGCTCGGTAGAGGTAGCACCAGCGCCCAGCGACCTTCACGTACGTCTCGTCGAGGTACCAGGACTCGCCGGCTCGGGCTCGTCGCTTGGCGCGGAGCTGGCCGGCGAGCAGTGGGGCGAATCGAAACTCCCACTCCCGGATGGTCTCGTGCGTGACCTCAACACCGCGCTGGAGGAGCATCTCTGCCACGTCGCGGAAACTCAGCTTGTAGCGCAGACGCCACAGCACCGCGAGGAGCACCACGTCGGTCGGGACCTGAAGATGGTTGAACGGCGTGCCGGTTCGCTCGTTGAAGCGACGCTTGCACGAGCGGCAGTTGAATCGCCGGTAGCCGAGCGTCGTGCGCGCCTAGCGTCTGGTCGTGGCGGCGGATGCACAGTGCGGACAGTTCACCGATGTCTCCTCGTCCATGCTCAGACGAGGCTAAACCTCACAGTTCGAGCCCTCAGATCTGACGCAGCCGATCCGAACTGGCGCAGACTGGCGAGCCTCGGTGCTCCACTGAGGCAGAACGCGTCCGGACATCGTGGCGCGCCACCACATGTCGTCATCGTCGGGTGCCGTCCTCGCCTTACGCGAGGCCGAACGGATCCAGAGAACACAGGAACGCCCGGCAGCCACGGGGCGCCCTGGTCGGACTAGCCGACTTGCCTTGGGCAGGCGATCAGTACGGTACCACCGCAACTGATCGCCTACATGGCCCAAAGGCCATCGCCTCGGCAACGACTCGACGCCATCTCGGTTATGTCGAGCAGGTCGAGGAAGTCCACGCCCGCACCACCGAGGACGACGCTCCACGACCCTAGCACGAGCGGCGGGCGCGGCAGCTGGTAGCGAACGAAGACCTACGCCGACGCGGGTACTACGTCGGGCGTCACGGCCACCTCATGCGCCGCGACGGAGACGTGCGGCGGGCGGCCAGGCAGATTTCGCCCTCCGCAGCCAGACCATGAGTCGGCCCTCGCACTACCAGTTCGTGTGTGAGCCGTCCCTCCGGTGCAGGTGCGGCATCTCGGCGTGCCGGAACGGCTCCGTCAGACTCGCCTCGTCCACCTCGACTCCCAGTCCCGGCTGATCGAGTAGCGTCACGCGGCCGCCTGTGATCTCAGGCATCATGGGGAAGACGGTCTTGTCGTAGAAGTTCGGCTCTTCGCCGGCCGACCGGCGGATCTCCAGCCATGAGAAGTTCGGAACCGCGGTCGCAAGGTGCGCGGTGGCCGCGACGCAGGTCGGTCCGAGCGGGTTGTGCGGCATTAGGTCTATGTAGTGCGCCTCTGCCCAGCCGGCAACCTTCATCGCCTCCGTGAAACCGCCAACGTTGCAGATGTCGACCCGCACGTAGTTGGTGATGCCGCGCTCAATATAGGGCAGGAACTGCCACTTCGATGCAAACTCCTCTCCGATGGCGAACGGCACCGAAGTGAGTTTGCGAAGCTCCTCATATGCTTCCGGCGACTCATCTCGGATAGGCTCCTCGACGAAGTCGAGTGTGTGCGTTGGCATCATCTGGAGATAGGATGCCGCCTCTGCGACTGAGTAGCGGTGGTGCACGTCCGTGCCGATCACCGGCGCGATGCCGACCGCCTCTCGTACCTTCGTCAGGCCTTCCGCCGCCAGGGCCATGTGCTCCCGCGGCTCGAAGAGGTTCTCGTCGTCTTCCGCGGAGTAGCCGTGGTGCATTCGGATGCAGTTGAATCCGTCCGCTAGTATTCGCTTTGCAACGTCGACCATCTCTTCGGGCGAATCGCCGCCGCCGGTGGCGAAGGTCGGCACGAAATCCCGGTGTTTCCCGCCGAGAAGGTCGTAGACCGGGACACCAAGCTTCTTGCCGACAATGTCGTAGAGCGCGATGTCGATGGCAGAGATGGCCGCTGTGAGAGCACGGCCGCCCTCGAAATACTGGCTCCGGTACATCTCCTGCCAGAGCGAGCCTCGCCGCATGGGATCGCGCCCGATCAGCCACTCCCGGTAGTGGGAGACCACACCCGCGACGGCGAACTCTCGGCTCGATAGTCCGGACTCGCCCCAGCCGTAGATGCCCTCGTCCGTCTCGACCTTGACGAGCAATTGGTTACGCGTGCCGACCCACACTGGGAAGCTCTTAATGTCGGTGATCTTCATTCTTTGTTCCGGTCGTAATTGCGATCTGTGGATTCCGGCTTCTTTCCGTCGATGGGATGGTAACCTCCGGCGGCGGAGACGCAATCCTCATCTCGGCAGCTCACCGCCTCCTCCGTGACGTACGGATAAGGACGGAGTTCGATCGGCCGGCTCCGCGTGGTCGTGGCCGAGTCCAGATGAACATCGGCTCACCCCTCCAGCCTGGAGAACCGGACAACCGCTACTTCCGCGGGGTACCGTGCTTCCTCCGCTGCCCCACGCGCCCGGCGCACTTAGGGCTTGGTTTTCGCGCTCTCCACGATCGAGTGCGTGCGGCGGCCGCTCGGCGTCTCCTCCACTGCGGCGGTATCGCGGGTAGCGCTGCGGCTGACCACCCACGCCGAGTGGTGGGAAATGATGTGCGGCGTGAAGCCCTGTATGTCTTGCATCTGGTTGATTGACATCTTCATGATGCGTAGCTTGAACGGTTCCTGCTCGCAGACCCGCGCTGCGTACTCCATGACGCCGGCCTCCAGCTGGTCGGCCGCAAAGACCCGCTGAACATAGCCAACCTCCATCGCCTCCTCGCCCGTCAAGAAACGGTTTTCGTACAGGATTTCCTTCGTTTTCCGTGCGCCGAGGTCCCACGGCATGGTGAAAAAGTCGAGGTCCGTCGCCAGGAACTGCGCGTCCTCCGAGGCGAAGATCAGGTCCATCGATGAAGCGAGCATGAACGCGGCGAAGATGCAGTGCCCTTGGACCTGCGCGATCGTCGGCTTCGGAAGGCTGCGGAATCGCAGGTAGTGGTCCAGATCCAACTGCCAGGTGTTGGCGTACATAGCGTCCGTCTTCGCCATCGCCCCTCGGTCACGATCGGCCACGTCCGGGGACCCGAGGTCGTGACCGGCAGAAAACGACGGTCCCTCGCCCTTGAGGACGATCACCCGCACGTTCGCGTCATTCACGGCCTGCTGGAATGCGTTGTCCAGCTCTTGCATGGTCTGCAAGCTCAGAGCGTTCCGGTAGCGGGGCCGGTTGAGGCTGACGAGGGCGATCATCCCGTCGTGAGCCGTTTCGTAGTTGACTCGACGCTCGTTGGTCATTGTTGGCACTCCTTGTTCTCCACCCTTGCCTGGCGGACGTCGTGACGTGGTTCGTCAGACGTCGCGGATCACCACAGTAATGCGCTCTCGGCGCCGTCTCCTGGACGCCGGTGACCGCCGCGTTGAAGCCCGCGCAACGTCGACGTCCTAGGCCCGGCTCTGACGGTCACTTAGTCCGGTGGCCCGTCTCCGGAGACGCCGCGCGCGACCAACTCGTCGTACTCCGGCTCCGTCACGCCGAGCAATTCCGAGAATACCTCGAAGCTATGCTCTCCTAGCATCGGCGCGGGCCGGGTGATCTCGGGTTGCGTGGCCGTCATGCGCCAAGGCGCGCCTGCGACGTTGTGCGTCCCTGCTTCCGGGTACTCCACGGTGACGCCGAACCCACGCGCAACCAGGGCCGGGTGCGAGAGGACCTCGGTGTGGTCGCGAAGACGCGCGGCGTTCACCCCGGCTGCCGTCAGCGTCGCCTCCGCTTCCGACGCATCCTGGTGGCGCACCCAGGCGCCGACCTGTTCGTCAAGCGCCTGCTCGTGCCGTTTCCGATCCGCCATCGAGGAGAAGCGCCGGTCGAAGCGGAGCGCCGGTTCACCGATCGCGGCCGTGAGCGCCGCCCATTGCGCGTCATCGTCCGCTGACAGCGCGAGCCACTGGCCGCCTTGTGCGGCGTAGATGCCATGTGGCGCGATGCGCAGATGGCGGTTGCCCATTCGAGGGCGCACGCGGCCGTTTGCCGTGTACTCCAGAAAGGCGTCGCCAGTCAGCATGGCGTTGGACTCCATCATGCCGAGGTCGATGTATTGCCCCTCACCGGTTCGAAGGCGGTGCCGGATGGCGGTTACGATCGCGGCGGCGAACCACAGGCCAGCGATGGGGTCGGGAGCCATCGAACCCGAGTTCATAGGGCGCCCACCCTCGTATCCGAGGAGTGAGCTGAGCCCTGACATCGGTTCCATCGTACCGCCGATGCCACGGACTTCTCGGAGCGGGCCAGTCGCGCCATAGGCAGAGAGCGACGCTTGGATGATGTCCGGCTTGATCGCCCGCAAGCTGTCGAAGTCCAGTCCCCAGTTCTGCATAACCGCCGGCGTGAAGTTGTCTGCGATGACGTCAGCGAGCGGGATCAGCCGCTTGAAGATCTCCATGCCGCGCGGGTCGACGACGTCCAGCGTGATCGCCCGTTTGTTGAGGTTGACTGAGTTGTACGCTGAAGCCGTGTTCCACCGCCGCTGGCGCTTCGATGAATCGGCGATGGTCGGTGTCACTGGGCCCACGTAGCCCCCCCGGAATATGTCCGGGTGGCTACGCGACTCGATCTGGATGACATCGGCGCCCAGGAATCCGAGTAGCTCTGTCGCCGAGGTGCCTGCCCAGGCCTGTGTGAACGTGATGATGCGGATGCCTTCCAGCGGACCAATCATCAGCGGGCCTCCTCATCGTCGGTTGACCACTGCGCGAGCACGTCCTCCGTATGCTCACCGAGTCGCGGCGCAGGTGCACGCATGATCCAGGGTGTCGCGGTCATCTGGCAGGGCGACGACAGCGTCGCCACCGTCCGGTCGTCCACACGCGTGTCCGCGATCACGTTGCGCGCCGTCAGCTGATCGCTGGTCGCCAGGTCGCTCATGTCCAGCACGACACCGACCGTGCAGCGACGCTGCGAGAGGTCGTTGAACAGGTCCCACCGGTCACGCGATGCCAGCGCCGCTTCGATCTTCGGCTCGATGGTCTCCGCCTCGGCCCGGCGGCTTAGCCGGTCGGTATATTTCGGGTCCTCCGCGAACTCTTCCAGCCCCAACGCCTTCATCGCCTCGATCCAGAAGTGCGGGCGGCTGAACGTGACCGAGAAGTGACCGTCCCGTGTGGCAACCGGGCCGCTGAAGACGCCGGGCCGCGAGCGCCCTCCCCCTGTCGTGCCGCCCTGAGCGGCCGCGAGGATGCTGGGTGCCGCCATCCAGAGCATCGGCTCGAGCTCACACACGTCCACAACCTGCCCAGTCCCGCTCTCTCCCCGCGCGACGAGGGCGCCGACGGCTCCGCAGTAGGCAGTGATGCCTGCGAGGTACTCGGACTGGTGGAGCGTAGGACGCAGCGGAGGCTCGCCCTCGTCGCCGTTGATCAATGCCCAGCCGGTCGCGGCCGCGGTCGTCAAGTCATTTCCGGGTACCTCGGACATCGGCGAGTCTAGCCCGTAGGCCGTGACGGCGACGAGGACCGCCTCCGGGCCAGTGACGGTGGTGACGGCATCCGCTGTCGCCCGATCCGTAACGACGATGATGTCGGACCGCCGAATCAAGTCCTGGCGGCGTGGGTCCGCCGCACCCAGTAGCACGGACCGCTTGTTGAGGTTTGCGTACGCATGCACCAGCGAGCGTTCCGGCCCGGGGATGTCGTCGAGGAACGGCGCTTCGCCGCGCAGAGAGTGGCCAGCTGGCGTCTCCAAGAGCACGACGTCTGCACCCTGATCGCCGAAGAGCTTGGCGCAGAACGCGCCGGATAGGCGTGTCGAGAGGTCCACCACCCTGAGATCGGAGAGCGCTCCCGGGGGTGCCTCAGGATGGTTCATGCGTCACCCTTCCCAGACGCGGACCACGCGGCGCGGCGACTTGCGAGCCTTGGTCTCTTCCCCCTACCGCCAATCAGTCGCAGCTCACCAGGATTGCGCGAGAGGCTTCCTTCTGGGATGACAGGGGCGGGGGGGCTGAGGCGATCGACGGTCACACTGGTGGCTCATCTCCGCTCACGTTGTCGGCAACGAGCTGCTCGTACTCCTCTTCGCTCACGCCGAGAAACTCTGAGAGAACCTCCTGGCTGTGCTCCCCCATCATCGGGGAGTGGCGAACTACACGTGCGGGCGTCCTTGAGAATCGCCACGGGACTCCAACCATCGTGTGCGTTCCTGCTTCCGGATGCGTCACCTGGACGAAGAACCCGCGCGCCTGCATTTGTTCATCGCTGAGGACCTCGACGGGATGTCGGACGCGGGAAGCCGGGACACCGAGTCCGGTGAGTTGCTCCTCGAGGACCGCGGCATCCTGGTCTCGTAGCCAATCGTCGATTACTAGGTCGAGCTCAGCCTCGTGCCGTTTGCGCGATCCGCGGCTGCTGAACTCCGGCGCGTCAAGCCGACGCGACCCAATCACCTTCTTCAGCGAAGCCCACTGCTCGTCCGTCTCCGCGGAAAGTGCGATCCACTCGCCGTCCCGGGCCTGGAAGATACTGTGCGGGGCGATGCGTAGGTGATGGTTCCCCAACCGCGGCCTCGCCGTCCCGTTCGCCGAGTACTCGACGAATGCGTCCCCGATAAATGTGGCGTTCGACTCCATCATGCCAAGGTCGATGTACTGTCCCTCGCCGGACCGCGCGCAGTGGTGAAGCGCGGCGAGAATTGCAGCGGTGAGGTACATGCCGGCGACGGCGTCTGGATACATAGTCCCAGAGTTCATCGGCCGGCCGCCCTCATATCCGAGCAGCGATGACATCCCCGACATCGGTTCGATCGTGCCACCAATGCCGGGCACATTCCGGTACGGGCCGGACGCACCATAGGCCGATAGCGACGCCTGGATCACATTCGGCCTGAGAGCCCGGAGCGACCCGAAGTCCAGCCCCCAGTTCGCCATGACTCGGGGTGTGAAGTTGTCGACGATCACGTCCGACAGCGGGACGAGCCGTTTGAAGTAGTCAAGCCCTCGCGGGTCGCTGAGGTCGAGTGTGATCCCGCGCTTGTTGAGATTGACAGCGTTGTAGAGTGGGCTGACGTTCCACGTCCGCTGGCGTTTCTCGGGGTCCCGGATCGCGTCCGGGATCCGGCCTTCGTACCCCCCGCGCCAGTTGTCGGGCCGGCGACGTGCCTCCACCTGGATGACATCCGCTCCCAGGAGGCCCAACAGTTCGGTAGCGAAGCTGCCGGACCAAGCCTGCGTTAGCGTTAGCACACGCGTACCGGCGAGCGGTCCTGGCGTCACTCGTTGCCTCCCAACCACTCTCCAAGCACCTCGTCCGTGTGGGCACCGAGCCGTGGGGCTTGCCTGGTGAGCGCCCAAGGGGTGACCGACATCTTGAACGGCGCCCCCGGCATGCGAACCGTCTCCCCTTCCACCTCCGTCTGGACGAACACACCGCGCTCGTTCAGGTGCGGGTTCGAGTCAAGATCGGACATGTCAAGCAGCACGCCGCATACGCAGCGGAGCGTGCCGAGTTGCTCGAAGACATCCCAGCGGTCTCGCTCCGACAGCTTCGCCTCGATGAGCGCGGCAAGTTCACTCCGGTACTGACGCCGGGTCCCCGAGTCGATGTACTTCGGATCCTCGGCAAGGTGTTCGAGGCCGAGGGCGTTCATCGCGTCCCGCCAGAAGTGAGCGCGGCTGAATGTTACGGAGACATATCCGTCCCTTGCGGGCACCGGCCCGCCGAAGACATCCGGGAGCGCCCGGCTACTTGAGCGTCCTTCGTACGCAGGCGACAACAGGCTGGGCCCCGCGGTAAGTGTCAGCGCCTCGAGTTCGCTCACGTCGACGCGCTGCCCCTGGGTGCTCTTCTGCCGCTCCAGCAGAGCCGCTACGGTGCCAATGAACGTGATGACACCGGACAGGTATCCCACCTGGTTCGCGATGCCCTTCAGCGGGGGCTGCCCCTCCTCCCCGTTCATCCAGGCCCAGCCGCTGCGGGCGTACGCTGTGAGATCGTTCCCGCGGACTGACGCATCGGGACCGCTGAGCCCGTACGCGGTCGTGGCCGCGACAATGCAGCTCTCACCAGTAGATTCGTTCACCCACGCGGCGGTAGCATCATCGCTGACTACTGCCACGTCAGCCTGGGAGATCAAACGGGGTAGCCGCGGATCGTCCCGCGCGAGCAGCGCCGAACGCTTGTTCAGGTTGGCGTAAGCGTGGAGCAAGGAACGCTCGGGGCCCGGCTCGTCGCCGAGGAAGGGTGCCTCACGGCGAAGCGGGTGACCGTCGTCGCTCTCCACTAGCACTACGTCGGCGGCCAGATCCCCCATGAGTCGCGCACAGAAGGCCCCCGAAAGTCGATCCGACAGGTCAACGACCCTGACGTTCGCCAATGCTCCGGCCGACGCCGCTAGCATCACGAGCCCTCGATCGACTCGACGATCGCAGATGCGAACTCCGTCCGCCTGCGCCAGGTGCGGGTATCGAGTCGCTCGACGAGCTCACTGCGCACATGGTCGGCAATCGACCGACCCACGATCCGGCGCGAGTGCAGGTCCGACACGGCGGCGCAGTAGAACGTGTCCTCGAGCGTGGGATCCTCGGTGATGTCCGTCAGCCAAGGACGAACCGGCGCGTCAGCCACGAATCGCTGCATCAGATCGTCATCCCTGCATGTGCTGGCCGCACGCCGTCTCCCGGGCCGTCGGAAGCTCCCTTCCCGACAAGAACCGCGCATCAGCCGAGCCACACGCTGACGACCGCAGCGCAAGCCACGACCGACCCGAAGCACGGCGTGCACACGGGGCGCGCCCGTAGGTCCGCCGTGACGGCTCTTCACGATCTGTTCGGTTGGTGCTCGCTGACTCCTGCCTGAGCGACGAGGTCATCTCAGTCTAGCTGTCCAGGAACGCCTCAGTCTAGGTGTCCGGGAAACCGGTCAGGCCCCCTTCGACGGCTGAGGGCGTTGAGCGCGCCCGGGCGGTCAAGCCACGCTGCGGCTTGACCGCGCGAGGTCTCATCTCTCAAGGACTGAGCTGGCGCTCATACGAACGAGACGCTGTCGAAGGGTTGCCAGTCAAAGCCCTTCGGGACGAAGTGACCCGTGACGGCGTTGCTCCACGCGCTGTGCGAGTTCGAGTTCACCGAGTAGGTCCGGTACAGATACTCGGGCCAGTCGCGCTGGAGGTTCTTGATGAACTCGATGCGCTCCTCGTCGTCCAGGATCATCTGGGATTCCTCGATCAACGCATCCAATTTCGGGTCGTCCACCTGGCCGTAGTTCTTCGTTCCTGCCGAGTGGAACGTTGGGAACAGGTAGTTGTTCGGGTCGGGATACGACCCCATTCCGATACTCATGAATTCGAAGTCACTGTCGACTTGCGAACTCAGGTAGACCGTCCGCTCGACAGGCTCGAGCTCGATATCGATGCCGACGTCCGCCAGCGTCTGCTTCATCAGCGGGCTCTCATCCGACGAGAATGAGCTGGTGTTTGAGTAACGCATCTTCAGCTTCAAGCCCGAATGCCCGGCTGCATCCACAAGCTTCCTGGCCTCAGAGAGGTTCAGCGCATAGGTGCTCGCCACCTCGTCCTGCGACAGCGACCACTCACCGTAACCCAGGGGCAGTGGCGGCCCGGCGATGATTCCGTCGCCACCGAGCACGAGGTCCAAGATCAGCTCGCGGTCGATTCCGATATCGATCGCCCGACGGACACGGAGATCTTTCAGCGCCTCCACTCCGTTCGGTCCCACGTTGTAGAGCTTATGCGTCCCGCCGAGGTTGCCGAACGTGCGCACCGTGGCATCGGTCGACGCCTCGACTTGCGCCTTCTGCTCAAGGCTCGGTATGCCGTAGAAGTGAAGCTTGTTGGCGATGAAGTTCGCGAGGTTCGTCGACGCGTCGCGGATGAAGCGCACCTCGAGGGAGTCCAGATACGGCAGCCCCTCGCGGTGATAGTCCGGGTTTCGGACGAACCGAATGCGACTACCCTGCTCCCAGGTGTCGAGCATGAAGGGGCCGGTGCCCACCCAGCGACTGTTCAAGTCCCCGTCCGCCTCGATGACCTCACGCGGTACGATGCCCATCCCCTGACCCGAGGCGATGTCAAAGAGCAGGTTCGCGGACGGACGCTTGAGGTTCAGCACGACGGTGTGGTCGTCGGGCGCGTCGATGCTCTCGATAGGCCCAACCTTGTAAGCGTGGACGTACTGCGGGTCGTCCGTCGCGACGCGCTCGAGCGAGTACTTGACATCAGCGGAAGTGAGCTCGCGCCCGTTCATCGGATCGAGGTTCTGCCACTTCACCCCCTTCTTGAGGTTAAGGATGACTTTGTCGTCGCTGACCTCCCACGACTCCGCCAAGTCTGGCTGTAGCACGTAGTCGTTCTGGTCAGTCTGGGGATCGTATTTCAGGACCCGGCTGAACACGAGCGACGATGAAACCTGGGTTGCACTCGAGATCGTCGCCTGGAAGTCGAGCTTCTGGAGGTCGCCGCCGGAGAGAATCAGCTCACCGCCGCGCTTTGCCTCGACGGCGGGCGCCTGCGTCGCCGACGTGACTGCGTCGTCGTCGTCGTCGCCGCAGCCAATCAAGGCTGCGCCGGCGAGACCCGCGCCTGCCATCCCCGCGCCGCGGAGCCATACGCGCCGCGAGACGCGCCCGGCCCAATAGTTAGTGTCGCTCATGCCAGATCCCCTCTCGGATAGCTCTCGGATAGCTGGATCCCCCTGGGCCTCCCCGCGTTAGCTTGCGAGGCTGGCGCCATCAGGCGTGATCCGCACCGACGGTGTAACCCTCCGTCAGAGCGTTGTCAACAGGGTGGACCGCTCCTGGTTTCTTGGACACTTCGCTGGCGGTAATCATGCGGCAGCCCTGCTGTTCGGCGAGAGCGCCTGCCGGACAGCGGCCGGGGGTGCGGTGGCCGTGGCGCTCGACGAGCCAGCGGCGATCGTAGCGCTCCTTGAAGGCGATCAGCGCGCGGCGCAGCCGCTGCCCTCGGGCGCGGCCAAGAACGACGGGCTGGAGCGGATGCCGAGGAAGCGTAGCTCGTCCTAGAAGTGGTCGCTCAGGCACTGGCTGCCGTGGTCGTGGCGCAGGCTCAGCCCGGCGGCGATGCTCGCCCCGCAGCCGCCGTAGTGCGCCCGCAGCCCCGGGCGCAGCGGCTCCAGCGCCTCGAAAGCGCGTGCCCGGGCGAGCAGCGTGTATGCCGACACATTCGTGGGTGCAGTGGTCGACGGCGACGAAGACAGTGGCGTTGCCCTCGCGGGTGGTTAGGCAGCCGGTCGCGTCGGTTCCCCACAGCTCGTCGGGGCTGTCGGTGGTCATCGTGCCATCTTGCGCCCGCCGCCCGCCCACACGGGTCGGGGCGAGCAGCCCCGCCTCGCGCATCAGCCGCAGCACCGACCCCTTTGAGGTGCGCACGCCGGCCAGGTGCAGCCGCGCCCAGGCCTTGCGCTAGCCCGCGCCGATGAACGGTGAGCCGGCGAGTACCGAGCGAATCTGTTCGGTGAACGTGGCGCCCGTCCACGCGCACCGCGGTCTACGCTTCGCTGCTGGCTACGCGGGCCGGCTCGCTCGCGCCCGCCGCTCGTAGACCGTTGAGAGGGATCTCCCAGAGCTGGCAGACGCGGGGCCGTGCCGCAGCGGCCTCCGCTGGAGGGCGAGCTGGCCCGGCTCATCGCCTCGACCTCCGGCGTGCCAAAGGGACTCTGGCCTCCGCCGTGCGCGCACGCTCGAGCAGCAGCTCGTTGCCCATGGTGATCGCGCCAACCTTGGCTTGCAGGCGACGGAGATCTCGTCGTCGGCCGGCCCGGCTCCTGACCGAGGCCTGGCCGCCGGCAAGAAGCGCTCACGCCACTGAGCCAGCGTCGCCGCGGTCACCCCGAGCTCACGCGAAAGCGCGTCGGCTCGTCGCCGCGCAGCAGCCCGAGCACTGCCTCGGTCTTGCGTCGCGACGAGAAGCGACCTCGCTCCGGTCGCGCCTCACCACGCCCCTTCGTTCCCTGTGCTGAGTCCGTCATGCACACCTCGTCCGTAGGGGCAGGCTGCCCCAATCAGGTGTCCAAGAAGACCGTGGACCGGGAGAACACGATCGTGACTCACGGGCATCCAATGCTCCAAGCGCGGCTAGCATCGAAGCCCCGGATCGAGAGTGTCCCGCAGCGCGTCGCCAAACGTGTTCGGGCCGAATATCACGAATGCTTGATAGGGAGGGCACGGAAAGGACGATCAGGCGTGACGCACAGCCGGTGTCACCGCCACTGAAAGCGATCTCAAGATGATCGTCATTCACGGGCGCCTATATTCACTGCGAGCCTCGAAGCCTCGGATCGAGGACGTCCCGCAGTGCATCGCCAAACACATTGACGCCAAAGATGACGGAGCTGATGGCGAGGCCCGGGAAAATGGCCATCCAGGGCGCAGTCGTCATGAATCGTCGGCTCGGACCGCTGAGCATCGCTCCCCACGAGGGGGTCGGAGGCTGGATACCGAGTCCGAGGAACGAGAGAGAAGCCTCCGCGATGATGGCCGTCCCGAAGGACAGTGAACCCAGGATCAAGACTGGGGCAAAGATATTGGGCAGTAGGTGAAATACGGCAATCCGCCAGCCAGGAGCGCCCAGCGCACGGGCCGCGGTCACGAAGTCCTCCTGTTTGACGGAAAGTACTGCTCCGCGGATAACGCGCGTCTTTGATGGGATCGATCCGATGACGATCGCGATCAGCACGTTCCGGAGGCTGGGTCCCATCATCGCCACGAGTGCTAGGGCCAGGATGAGACCTGGGAAGGCCAGCATCGAGTCCATGACGCGCTGGATGACCTCATCCACTACACCTCCGAGATAGCCTGAGGTGAGCCCCAGGGCCACGCCGGCAGCCGTGCCGACGAGCGCCGCGCCCAGCCCGATCACAATCGAGACCCGCGCTCCATAGATGATTCGGCTTAGCAGGTCGCGACCCAGGTTGTCGGTCCCCATGAAGTGCGTCGTCGATGGGGCAAGAAGACGGGCGCCGCCCACAGACTCGTTCGGGTCGTAGGGCGCAATCAGCGGTGCGGTCGCGGCCACGATGGCGAGGAGCAGTATGACCGCCCCGCCAGCCGTGCCCAGCGGCTTCTTTGAGATGAAGGCGCGCGTAGACCTCCAGGCGGCATTCCCGCCATGCGATCGAAATGCCGGCAACGCCGAAGTCTGGCTCGGCCTTCTGAGGTCAGTCAAAGCGAATCCTTGGGTTGAGGAAGGCATAAGAGACGTCGACGAGGAGATTCGCTATCACGTATATCACCCCGAAAAGGAGGACGTTAGCTTGGATCTGCGGGTAATCGCGCTGCGAGATCGCATCGATCGTCAGGTTTCCAAGCCCCGGAAGGTTGAAGATGGTCTCAGTGATGACCGTGCCGGTGAGCAGTCCTGCAACCAGACCGCCGTACATCGTGATCACGGGGATCAAGCAGTTCTTCACGGCGTGGCGGCGGACTACTGTCGCTTCGTGCAGGCCTTTCGCGCGTGCTGTCCGAATGTAGTCCTGACGCAAGACCTCAAGCAGAGTCGAACGCATCATACGCATCAGCGCTGCGGATGTCGACGCGCCGATTACCAGCGACGGCAGCCAGAACTGTTCGAGGTTGCGCAGGGGCTCCTCCCAGATCGGCCGATAGGTGACCGGAGGCACCCAGCCGAAGTAGATCGCCGGCAGCACGATTACAAGGGTTCCTAAGAACAAGTTCGGCACAGAGAGCGCGGCGATGCCGATGGAGCGGCCGATGTAGTCCCACATCGTGTCCTGCTTCAGCGCCCCCAGCACGCCAATCGGCAGTGCTACCAGCGCGGCGACAAGCGACGCCAGAACCGCGAGCTCAACTGTCACCGGGAGCGTGCGCACGATGCTGTCTCTCACCGGACGGTTCGTCCAAAAGGAGGTCCCGAAGTCGCCGGTGGCGATCCCCCTGACCCAGAGCCCGTACTGCACTGGGAGAGGTCGGTCTAGGCCCAACTGCGCGCGCAGCTCGTCCTTCCGCACGGCTGTCGGGCTCTCCTCGAGGATCGCATCGGTCGCATCGCCCGGGATGACGCGAATCAGCAGAAAGACGATCAGAGAAAGGCCCACCAAGACAGGGATCATATTCATCAGACGCCGGGCCACGTACACTTGCACCTGAGCAGCTCCGAGAAAACGGTTACCTTGACGCTCTATTGTAGCGGGCTGTCAACCTGGAGCTGACCTGGTTCCGTGGACGGCTATGACGAGCACGCGCAGCTGCCGCGGCTCTGGAGGAGCAGCTCGTGACACTCGAGGGCGCGTTCGAGACGATCGGTGCCGCCGGTATCGACCTGCGTCCGCGGCGCCGGAGCCCCATGTGGCTCGGTGGCATGTCCGGCAATGTGCTGCAGCGCATCGGCCTTTACGAGACGACCGGATTCCGGCAACGAGTACCGTCGTCCCACTGCTGGACTCGGGGTATGTCGCTGGCTGTGACACCGTCTCCTCCCCGCGCCGGATTCAAGCTACTACGGAGGCGGGAGTGCAGGTGTCGGGAGGGCGTGTCCACAGGGAATCAGGTTACAACTCGGCGCAGATACGGCGATCACGCTGAGCTTGTCGCAAGGAGGGCTGGGGTGAGAGCTCATTCCCTCCGACAGCAACTCACGCGTCGTACCATTCGGCTTCCCGCAAGGCCGCGGGAATATCTTGATCCGCTCCTCCCGCGCCTTTGCCACTTGTTCCCGACTCTTCTATGCCTTTACCACCGGGATCACGTCTCCATCGGCTGCAATCCCATCAGCCACTTGGTTACGCAACGGCGCGCTGAATCCCACCGACGCAATAGTGATCTCGTCCCCGGCGGCGTATTTCCACCTGCGGGTCGAGTAGCTCAACTGGCTCGTTCCGAAGAAGTGAATATGAACGTCGCCCGGCACGCGATGCCCTGGATACTTGAAGTGGTGATCCTCACAATTTGCCAGCGAGTGCGACATGTATTTCTCGCCAGTGTAGAGCGGACCGCTCGCGTAAATCGTCTGGCCACCGCGCGTGACCGTGCACTGGAGCTCCAGCTCGCCGAAGTCGAAGTCCGTCACCAGTTCCGGACCAATGGAGCACACCCGCAACTTTGAAGGCGCCAGATACAGATAGTTGATCCTCTCGGTCTCGTGATCGGACCACTCGTTGCCCAGAGCGAACCCCAACCGCCTCGGCACGCCTTCACGGTCGATGATGTAGCAGCCCGCAAGCTCAGGCTCCTCGCCGCCATCCAGTGCGAACGCCGGCAGCTCCAATGCCTCGCCCGGCGCCCGCAGGAGCGTCCCATTCCCCTTGTGAAACCACTCCGGCGCAGTCCCGCGCACACCCGCGCTGGGCTTTCCGCCCTCGATGCCCATCTGGAACATCTTCGCCGAGTCCGTCGCAGGTTCCTCCACGTCCAGCGCGTCTGCTTCGGCGTGCATCTTGTCCCTCGACTCCATGCTGCCCGTGTGAGTCAATCCCGTCCCGGAAATCAACACGTGGTGCGGATCATCATGGTCGATCGGCGAAAGCAGATGCGGCGCCTCAGGACTCTCGACCGACCCTTCTAGTAACGATGAGTACGGCAAACGAGTCGCATGACCCGAGTCCGCAACTGTCCCCATCGCTTCTTCGAGGCTCAGGCCATCTTCCTGCGCATGCTCGAATACGCGATAAACGGTGGTCAGCGTCGGCTCGGACGAAGTTAGGTCGATGACATCCTCGCCATCGACTACGCCTACCCTTCTCCCTTGGCCTGGCAACTCAAACTGGATCACTCGCACGGCAACCTCCCTCGACGCTCAAGAACGCGGTGGCGCAGATAAGAACGCACGCGTGGGCAGGGCGAAGTAGAGGCCGTCCACCGATCCCGCCTCATACATACGCGCGAAACGCCAAAGTGCGGCCTCGGTCTTGCCGGAGCCGGTTTCCGATTCGATGACGACCAGCGGCTCGTCGAGCGCCGTCGCCACCGCAGCCTGGTGCTGGATCGCGTTGGGTGTTGCCCCGAGGATGCCGAACAGTTCGGCGAAGGCCGGCAGCGCGCCTGCCACGGCCACGGCGGCCCGCTGCGCCCCGATGTCCAGACCGGCTGCCGCGACGGCCCGCCGGGCGCGCTCGCGCGCGACAGCGATGTAATCGGCGTCCGGCACACCCTGGAACGGGAACCACAGTTCATTCGAACCGAGCCAGTCCGCCAGCGTACAGAGTCCCAGGAACATGTGCTGGAACGCCGGAGCGGCGGGGAGAGGCGGCGCCGAGACGTCCCAGGCGGCGGGGAACCAGCGGCGCACCAGATCGCCGATGCGCCGAACAGCGTGCGCGGGGTCGAGGTCCTTGAAGGCCCGCCACAGCACCGGATTGGGCATCCGCTCGCCCTCAAGTTGCAGGGGCAGACCGTGGTGTGAGAGCGTGGCGACCAGCAGATCGCTGGCCACCGCACCATCCCGGTCGTCCCACGCCGCGATGTCGTTCCACCCCAGTGCGTCGAAGAACCACCCCGCCGAGGCAGCGTCGGCCTCGGTCAGCAGCAGGGAATCAGCCCCGCGCCATCGGAGCACTGGAGTATTGCCGAGGTATGGGAAGGCCCGATCCTCGCGCGTCGTCATCGCTGACAGCACCACGACGGGTACGTCACGCCGCTTTGCTTCGAGGACTTCAAGCCGGCACCACTCACGCGCCGAGTAGCCGTCCGTCTGGATCGCCAGCAGCACCGGTGCCGTGTCCGCGGCCTGTATGACGACCTCAGCAAACCTACTGCCATCCGGGATGTCGGCTTCATCGAAGAAGTTGTCCAGCCACGCACGCCCGTCCAGATACTCCTTAATAGCTCTGGCGGATTCGCGTCCATCCGCCTTCGCATGGCTCAGGAAGACAAGCACCTTCTTCTTCTCAGGGTCGAGCAGTCGGCACAATGCATGAAGCACGCGGTTCCGGACGAGGGGCCACCGCTCGTCATCCGGGATGTTATCCGCTCTGACTGCGTTATTCTGCCCCAATCGCGGCGGCAGATAGTCTGGCTGCGTGAAGCAGATCGGTACGATGAACGCGCTCGGCGGAGCCGAATCTGTGAGGGCGTCCAGGTAGTTCCGCCACTGTTCGTCTGCTGCCGCCTCCGTGTCATACAGAACGAAAATCGCTGAGCGACCGAACGCTTCGAAGTCGATCGTGGGAGGAGTGTCGCCTGGAAGAGCACTCCGAAACCGGACCGGGATGAAGATGTTCCGAGCCGTCGTCTGGCGGACATCGGCGCAGAGTTCGTAGAACACGGACTCGGCCAGTGCGTGGCCCGCATCAAACCGTGGATGCCAAACGACGTAGACGCCCAAGGGTGGGATGGCTGGAGTTGACGGCACCGGCTAGCTGCTCGAGTCCCACGCGAGCGGTTCCCCTACGACACCGTCGTCGTTGCACTCTCGAATCCACGCGATGAACTCTGCAACCATCTCGTCGGGGAAGATGTTACTCCTGTGACCTCTACCCGCGAAGATATCGGGCCATAATTCCGTGCCCCGAAACCGTGCTGGTATTTCGCCCCCCGGTGGTGCTGGCGAGCGGGCGAACGTCTCGGAACCGGACGGCAACGACCTGCCCGGCAACACCACCACCACCGGCGAGGTCGACGTCGGCCGCACGGGCAACATCGGCCCCACCAGCTTTGACAAGGACTGGTTCGCGGTGGAACTGGAGGCAGGCAAGAAATACCAGATCGACCTGGAGGGGGAGCCTGCGGGCCGCGGCACTCTAATCGACCCGTATTTGCGCGGCATCTACGATGTGGGTGGCTCATTGATTTCCAATACGGTGAACGACGACGGCGGCGATGGCTACAACAGCCGAGTGATCTTCACGCCGACCGCGACCAGCACTTACTACGTGGCGGCCGGCGCCGAGGACTCGGAAACGGACACTACGGGCACCTACACGCTGTCGGTGCGTGAGCTCGGTTTCGTGGAAGGCGCCACCGACCTGCCCGAGGACACCACCACCACCGGCGTGGTCGAGGTGGACGGGCTCGGGGCCCGGGGCACCATCGACGAACCGGTCGGCGAGGAATATGATATCGGGGCACAGGGCACTGAAACCCGCACCCGTTGGACCTTCGACAGCGACTGGTTCGCGGTGGAACTGGACGCGGGCCGGACCTACCGGATCGACCTTCGGGGCGGGATTCTCATCGCCCCCGGCGAGTACCACGACCCCGGCCTCACCCTGCCCCTCCCGGAGATCATCGCGATCTTTGATTCGGGCGGCAACTTTCTTTCCAACACCTCTGATCGCGAGGGAAGTGACCCCGGCCGCGCCGCCCGGGTGGAGTTCACGCCGAACGCGGACGGCACCTACTACATCTCGGCCAGCGGCGTGTCCTTCACGACAGGCGGCTACGAGTTGACGGTCACCGACATCACGGACGATCCCGACGAACACACGGCCGACCGCGGCACCACCGGGAGCGTGGCGGTCGGGGGTTCGGCCACGGGTAAGATCGATTTCGAGCAAGACGTCGACTGGTTCAAGGTCACGCTCACGGCCGGCCAGGCGTACCAGATCGACCTGGAGGGACTGGCGACCGGCCGCGGTAGTTTGTACGACCCGTGGCTGCGCGGGATATTCGATGCGGACGGCAACGAGATTCTCGGCTACTGGGATGACGACGGCGGCGAGGGCAACAACAGCCGGCTGCTCTTCACGCCCGACGCGACCGGCACCTATCACGTGGCGGCCGGCGGCCTCGGCTATCACGAGGGCACCTACACGCTGTCGGTGAGCGATGCCAATTAGCAGGCGACCTCGGCAGCGGCGGCAGGTCTGCGCGGGATGCGTGTCCGCACGGACCCAGCCCGAGTGGCGGAGATCGCGTCGCGCCTCCTCGGTCACGTCCGACCATCGGGAAAGATGGGGCCAGTCGGGCTCGGCGAGTTCTCGGCAGCCTCTCGCTCGTACGCGACCCCGTCGCCGTCGCGGATCATCCATGTAGTGCCGCCGCCGCGCGGTACCGGCCCTACAGAGGCCGCTGTCGTGCGTCTCCGAGCGCGCGATGATGTGCTCGATGTCAGTCTCGGATGTGCTGGCGAACCGCGTTCCGGTGTACGGGCCGTAGATGATGCCGCCCATGTCCGCAACGACGTGCTCGCAAAGGGGGTCCGGTCACTCGGTCCGCACCAGGCGACGATCCGCGCGTGGCTGGTCGCCGACCTCAGCGCGCCGCGCAAGCAGTGCCACACCGCGAGGCAGATCTGGCAGCGCCTCGTCGACGAGCGCGGCGCGACGGTCGCCGAGTCGACGGTGCGCGCCTTACGTCGGCCGCGTGCGCCGCGAGCTCGGGTCCGGCAGCACCGAGGTGACCATCCCCCAGCTGCATCCTCCGGGCGAGGAGGCGGAGGCCGACTTCGGCAAGGTGAGCGTCTTCCTAGACGGGGAGCTGACGGAGTTGTCGATGTTTCGTCATGCGGCTCTCGCACTCGGGGCGAGCGGTCCACGTGTGCTTCCCGGGAGAGGGTCAGGAGGCGTTCCTCGAGGGCCACGCGGTCGCCTTCCGCCGCCTCGGCGGCGTGCCCCGGCGGGTCCGCTACGACAACCTCAAGGCGGCGGTGGTACGCGTGCTCGCTTCGAGACGTTCCCCTTCCCGTGGCCCGTGGGAGGGCAAAACCTGATCCGTGCCGCTTGGTGGAGAGATCGGTGAGTATCGGCGAGCCACGAGAGGCTCGTCTGTGCTCTACCTCCGTCTGCTTGTCGCAGCACTCTTCGCTTCGGTCCGCGCCCGCCGAGATCTCGTCCTCGAGAACTTAGCGCTGCGGCATCAGCTCGCCGTCTACGCCCGGGGCCGTCGTCGACCGCGGCTCCGTCGCCACGACCGCCGATTCTGGTCACTGCTGGCACGTGGTTGGTCCGGCTGGCGAGGCACGCTCGTGATGGTCGAGCCGGACACGGTGGTGCGCTGGCATCGTTCTGCTTGGCGCGCCTACTGGCGCTGGAAGAGTCGTCGCCGCTCCGGACGACCCCGGATTCCCGCAGAGCTGCGACAGCTGATCGTCCGCATCGCCACTGAGAATCCGCGGTGGGGCGCCGATCACGCGAGAGCGCGCCGGGAGCTCACAAGCGCGCTCCAGGCGGCGATGAACGAGGGCAACGTCGATCGATTTCGTGCTCTCGCCATCGCGGCCATCCACTGGGGACCGGGAAAGCGGAGTTGCAGCGTCGGCCTGCGCTTCGCTCGGTGATGCGTTAGGCGTGCTCTTCGACGACGAAGCCAAGGTCCGCGATCATCTGCTGCGCCTCGGCATTGCTCTGGCCCGGGGTGGTGAGGTAGCCTTCCACGAAGATCGAGTTGGCAGCGTACAGCCCCATCGCCTGCAGCGAGCGCAGGTGCACCTCGCGGCCACCAGCGATGCGGATCTCGGCCTCCGGATTGAGCAGGCGCGCGAGCGCGAGCTGGCGTAGGCACTGGTTCGGGGTGAGGTGGTTGACGCCCTCCAGGGGCGTGCCGTCGATCGGGATGAGAAAGTTGATCGGAATCGACTCGGGGCTGATTTCGCGCAGCGCCATCAACACGTCGATCACATCCTCCTCGCCCTCGCCCATGCCGAAGATCGCGCCGCTGCAGAGCTCGAGGCCAGCGGCGCGGGCGGCGCGCAGGGTGCCCACGCGGTCGTCGTAGGTGTGGGTCGTGACGATTTCCGGTGAGAAGCGTTCGCTGCTGTTGAGGTTGTGGTTCAGTCGGTCGACGCCGGCCCGCCGCAGCGTCAGCGCCGCCGCCTCATCGAGGATGCCGACACAGGCGCAGAGATCGATGTCGAGCTCGGACTTGATCTCGCGCGCGACCTCGGCGACGTAGCTCAGCTCCTTCGCCGCGGGGCCGCGACCGCTGGCGACGACACAGAAGCGGACCGCCCCCGCGGTCTGTGCCTGCCGGGCCGCCTCCAGAATCGCTGCGCGGTCGAGGTAGGGGTACTTGTCGATGACGGCAGTGGAGCGCGAGGACTGCGAGCAGTAGTGGCAGTCCTCTGGGCAGAATCCGCTCTTCGCGTTCTGCAGGACGTGCAACTGTACCCGGTTGCCCCAGTAGTGCCGGCGCACGCGGTACGCGGCCGCCAGCAGGTCAACCACCTCCTCGTCCGGCGACTGCAGCACGGCGAGCGCGTCCGCCCGGTCCAGCGGTTCCCCGGCGAGCGAGCGATCGGCGAGGTCCTGGTAGCGCATGGCTCATCCGGGCAGCGATTGCAGCGCTGCAGCCGATCCGCATCGTACCGGCGACTCCCGCGCACGATACGTGCACTCGGGGCGCAACAGCAAGCGATGAGCCTCGAGCGCTGGTCAGACTTCGTCGTCCGCGTCTGCAAACGTTACCATCGCCAGCCTCGGTGGTCGACGTCCGCCCCTCATGTCGGGCGCTTCACCCTGCGGCCGTACGGTGGTGATCAACCGCGACTTCCCGCTGTATGAGCGGCTCGGCGAGACCGAGGAGTACATCCTCGAGACGCTCGCGATGCACCTCCTCCGGGAGAAGCAGGACGCGCTGCCCTACCCCGCCGCCAGGCGAAGCTCGACGAGATCATGTGGGCAGCGCCCGAGGTGGACGAGGGATAGGGGCAGATCGAGGGGCAAGGCACGCGCTGCGCCCCCCACCCTTTACTCGAACCCGGCAGGGGGGCCTTCAACGGTGCCCGCACCACCGCGCCACGATGATCGAGTGCGCGACCTGCCGAGGCGCGCGACTCTTCGATGTTCACCGAGGGTCCTTCTCGCGTCGAAGAGTCTCGGAGGCTAAGCGCGAACATGGGGCTGATCACTCGCTCGACGCTGTTCCTTACAGAGCTCTCTATCAGGGCATACAGCGGCTCAGAGAGTTTCGACCCACTCGTCCGCAGCTGGCTAGGGACGCTCGGAGTGGTGCTCGACGATGTCCTCTGCAACGAGGCGGACGCGCTGCTCGGCGCCGACGATGGCCTCGAGCTGCGCCCAGCGCGTCTTCAGCCGCTCCTTGCGCTCGACCTCCTCGCCCTCCGTGGCCTCCTCGAACTCCTCGTCGATGAGCGGGCGCTCCCCCTCGTCGAGGGCGAGCTTGGCGAGGCGGCTCTCGTAGTAGATCGGCACCGTGGCGCCGTCCAGCACCGCCTGCTGGATGTCGTAGATGCTGATGTAGTCGCCGAAGACGGCGCGCGTGTTCGCGTCCCGCAGCTCGACGGGCGTGCCCGTGAAGCCGACGAACGAGGCGTTCGGCAGCGCGTCGCGCATGTGCCGAGCGAAGCCGTCGATGAAGTCGTACTGGCTGCGGTGCGCCTCATCGGCGATGACGACGATGTTGCGCCGTGAGGAGAGCGAGGGGTGCGTGTCGCCCCGCTCCTCCGGGTAGAACTTCTGGATCGTCGTGAACACCACGCCGCCCGAGGCGACGGAGAGCTTCTTGCGCAGGTCGGCGCGGTTCTCGGCCTGCGTCGGCGGCTGGCCGAGCAGGTCCTGGCAGCGAGCGAAGGTGCCGAAGAGCTGGTCGTCGAGGTCGTTGCGGTCGGTGAGGACGACGATGGTCGGGTTCTCCATCGCCGGCTCGCGCGCGATTGCGCCGGCGTAGAAGGCCATCGACAGGCTCTTGCCCGCGCCCTGCGTGTGCCAGACGACGCCGATGCGGCGGTCACCGCGCTCTCCGCCGGGTCCGCGCCAACCCTCGTAGCGCCCGCGCTCCTCGGTCACGACCGGGTCCGCTCGCAGCCTGGACGCGCGCAGCGTCTCGGCGACGGCGGTCCGCACGGCGTGGAACTGGTGGTAGCCGGCCATCTTCTTCAGGAGCACGCCGCTGCCGTCGTCCTCGAAGATGATGAAGTCGCGGAGCAGCGGCAGCAGCCGCTCCGGCGCGCAGACGCCCTCGAGCAGCACGCGCAGTTCAAGCGCGGTCACTTCCGCGAGACCTTCGCCCGAGACCGTGCGCCACGGCTTGAACCCGTGGGACGGAGCCTCTGTGTCAAGCGGCCTCGGTAGCGCAGGTGCGAGCATCGGCCACCATGCATCGGTAAACGACGTCCGAGAGTCGGCGTTTGAGGCAGCGCAGCGCCTCGTTCCGACTCTTGCCAGCGGCGAGTTTGCGACGGAAGTAGCCGTGGCCTTCGGTGCCCGGCATGCGCGCCTGGGTGAGCGCCGCGATGTGGAGCGCCCGGTTCAGCTGGCGGTCTCCACCGCGGCTGAGGCGATGGCGTTGGACCTCCCCGCTCGACACCTCAAGCGGCGCCGTCCCCGTGTAGCTGGCGTAGTGCGCGCGCGAGGGGAAGCGACTGACCGCTCCGCTGCGCCCCACAATCTTCGCCGCCAGGATCACGCCGACGCCGGGGATGCGCGTGAGGGCGCTGCCTTGTACACGCAGCGCTGCCTCGAGGCGGCGGCCGTTCTCGACGAGGTTGCGGTCCAGCACCCGCACCTCGCGTACCAGTTCGCGGGCCATACGCAGCCGCTCGCGATCCGCGGCGCCGGTCGGACGCAGGCGGCGTAGGAGCGCCTGCGCGCGATCGGCGGAGAGCCTGGAGGGGCCCCCACCCGGTCGTAGCTCGCGCAGCAGCCGGTGCAGCCGGTTGACCACGCGCGTGCGTTCCTGCGTGAGCTCGTCGCGGCGGTCGGAGAGCAGTCGCAGCACCGCCGTGTCGTCCTCCGCCCGCACGGCACGCAGCGCCGTGAGGGGTTGGGCGGCGAGCGCAATGGCACGCGCGTCTGCGGGGTCGGACTTCCCGCCACCGGAGAGCAAGCGCACGCGCGCCACCAGCCGCGCCGGGACATCGACGACCGACTCGCCCTCCGTGAGCAGCCACTGGCTGAGGCCGTGGCCGAGACCGCGGGCCCCCTCCACGGCCCAGCGGCGCTCGGGCCACTGCCGCGCCCAGCGCAGCAGCCGGCTGTGCGCACGAGCTTCCACCCGGAGCTGGCCGAGCTCGCGGCCCGCGGGGTCGACGGCGAGGGCGGTATGCGAGGACTTGTGGGGGTCGACGGCGATCAAGATCATGAAGCTCTCCCTGTCGTAGCTGAATTGCGGTGGGGAGGGCGGTGGACAGGCCGACTTCGGGAGCACCCGCACGCCTCTGTCGAGTCACACCGCGGCCGGACGGTGGCCGGCGACACTCCGCCCCAGAGCCAGTCCTGCTCAGCAGCACGGCAGCAAAACTTGGAGTCAGCCGACCAGCGTCCTCAACACCTTAGGGCCGCAACCCCCGGTGTCTGGCCGGATTCAAACAAGTCGGCAAAACTTGATCCGTGCAGGTCTGTCCTGAGATAGCAGAGTATCGGCGAGCCACGAGAGGCTCGTCTGTGCTCTACCTCCGTCTGCTTGTCGCAGCACTCTTCGCATCGGTCCGCGCCCGCCGAGATCTCGTCCTCGAGAACTTAGCGCTGCGGCATCAGCTCGCCGTCTACACAAGGGGCCGTCGTCGACCGCGGCTCCGTCGCCACGACCGCCGACTCTGGTCACTGCTGGCACGTGGTTGGTCCGGCTGGCGAGGCACGCTCGTGATGGTCGAGCCGGACACGGTGGTGCGCTGGCATCGTTCTGCTTGGCGCGCCTACTGGCGCTGGAAGAGTCGTCGCCGCTCCGGACGACCCCGGATTCCCGCAGAGCTGCGACAGCTGATCGTCCGCATCGCCACTGAGCATCCGCGGTGGGGCGCCGACCGCATCGTCGGCGAGCTGCGTGCCCTTGGCTTCGAGGTCAGCGCCCGCACCGTGAGTCGCTACCGCCGGCAAGCGCTGCGGCGCCCCCCGAGCCAGTCGTGGCGCACGTTTCTCCGCAACCACGCGTCCAGCATCTGGGCCGCCGATCTGTTCACGGTCCAGACGCTCGCCTTCCGCACGCTCTACGTGCTCATCGTGATCGACCACGACCGGCACCGCATCCGGCACTGGAACGTCACGGAGCATCCGAACGCGCCCTGGATCTGGCAGCAGATGATCGAGGCGACCGCCTGGGGTCAGCAGCCAGGGTTCCTGATCCGAGACCGCGACCGTAGCTGAGGCTGTCGCACAAACCCACGAAGAGGGGGACATCGCTATACGATGAGCATGGCGGCGGGGGCGGAGTGATTCCGAGGTGCCGCCGTGACCCAGCGTTTCTTGCCGTGCGACCGTGACCAGCAATACCTGATGCCCGCCAGCCTCCGCGACTGGCTGCCCGGGGACCACCTCGCGTGGTTCGTGCTCGATGCGGTCAGCCAGTTGGACCTCACCGCGTTCTACGAGCGCTACCGCGAGGACGGTTGGGGGCGGAAGGCGTACGAGCCGTCGATGATGGTCGCGCTTGTGCTCTACGCCTACTGCGAGGGCGAGCGCTCGAGCCGCCAGATCGAACGGCGCTGCCGGGAGGACATCGCCCTCCGGGTGCTGACCGCGAACCAGCACCCCGACCACGCGACGATCTGCCGTTTCCGCCAGCAGCACGAGGAGGCGCTCTCGGGACTGTTCGCCGAGGTGCTCAGGCTGTGCGCCGAGGCTGGTCTGGTGCGGGTCGGGGTGGTCGCGCTCGACGGGACCAAGCTGCACGCCAACGCCAGCCGTGAGCGCAACCGCACGGATGCGGACCTGGAGGCCGAGGTGCGGCGCATCCTCGACGAAGCGGAGCGGGTGGACGCCGAGGAGAACGCGCGCTTCGGCGACGCGCGGGGCGACGAGTTGCCTCCGGGATTCAGGGACCGCGAGGAGCGCCTGCAGCGGTTGCACGAGGCGCGGGAGCGACTGGCGGCCCGAGAGCGGGAGCGGCAGGAGGACTACGAGCAACGCCTCAGGAGCCGCGCGGAGAAGGACCGGCGCGGGCGCCGCCCGAAGCCGCCGCAGCCCGAGCAGGGTGCGAAGGTGAACGTCACCGACCCGGACAGCCGCGTGGTGCGCGACTATCACGGCTACTTCCAAGGCTACAACGTGCAGGCGGTGACGACCCGCGACCAGATCATCGTCGCGGCCGAGGAGAGCCGACAGGCGACCGACATGCACGAGCTGCAACCGATGATCGAGGTGATGCACCGCAACCTGCAGGCCGCACACTGCGGGCCGGCGCGCGTGCTGCTGGCTGATGCCGGCTACTACTCCGAGGCGAACGTGCGGCAGGCGGGGAGCGCAGGTCCGGAGCTGCTGCTCGCGACCCGCAGCGACCGCAACCGGCGCGTCGGCGCGGCGCCGCCGCGCGGGCGCATCCCTGCCGGGCTCTCCGTCCGTGAACGGATGGATCGCAAGCTGGCGACGCAGCGTGGCCGGCGTCTCTACGAGCAGCGGCGCTGGATGATCGAACCCGTCTTCGGCGACGTCAAGGAGAACCGCGGCATCCGCCGGTTCATGCGGCGCGGGATCGCCTCGTGCGCCAGCGAATGGAAGCTGATCGCCGCCACCCACAACCTCAAGAAGCTCTATCGCCGGGCGCGGCCGTCCTCCTGGCCAGCGAACGGCAACCCCCGGCAAAGAGGCTGGTCTGCCGCCGTGGCGGCCGCGTAGCGCCGCTGCCCTGTGAGAGGCGGCTACTCCGCCCCGACAACCGACCGGCTGACCTCTTGGCCCTCGTGGCGCTCTGCCCACGCCACTCCATGCGACAGCCTCAGCTATGGCGGCGACTTCATCGCACGCGCTCGACGGCTCGGGATCGAGACGATTCTGACTCCGCTGCGCGCGCCGAACGCCAACGCCATCGCCGAGCGCGTCATCGGCACGCTCAGGCGCGAGTGTCTCGACCATGTCATCGCGGTCAACGAACAACATCTCCGACGGGTGCTTGGTGAGTACGTCCAGCACTACAACGCGATGCGGCCGCATCGGTCATTGGCGCTCGACTCTCCGGAGGGACGCAAGCCGGTGCAGCGGATGCCGAGCCAGCGAGTCGTCAGCAAGCCAGTGCTAGGAGGCTTGCATCATGAGTATCGGTGGGCCGCATGAGGTTTTGCCGTCCCACGGGTGCAGCGACATCGCGTGTCCCGCCGAATTCAGCTAGGCGCCCCGCGGCACATCGTCCGCCAGCGCCTCGTCGAGGGCGCTCGTGACCTCCTCGTGGGCGAACGTGAAGCCGGCGGCAGCGAGCGCGCTCGGCGCGGCCCGCTGACCCCAGAGCAGCGTCTGCACGCCCATCTCGCCGAACAACAGCCGCACGGCGAAACCGGGCAGCGGTGCGAACGCCGGTCGGCTCAGCGCGCGGCCCAGAGCCTTCACGAAGTCACGGTTGGTGACGACGCCCGGCGCGACGAGGTTGATCGGGCCCGCCAGCTCCTCGTGCGTGAGCGCGAACTCGACTGCGCCAGCGGCGTCACTACGAGCGATCCAGGGCAGCCACTGGCGGCCGCCGCCGATCGGTCCGCCGAGGCCGAGCTTGAAGGGCATGAGCATCCGAGCCAGCGCCCCGCCTTGCTGCGACAGCAGGATGCCCGATCGCAACAGCACCGTGCGCATCCCGGCGTCCTCGGCGCGGCGCGCCTCGGCCTCCCAGCCGGCGCAGAGCTCGGCGAGGAAGCCGTCGCCGGCGCTCGAAGTTTCGTCGATCGCCTCGTCGCCGCAGTCGCCGTAGTACCCGACCGCCGAGGCGGAGATGAAGGTCGCGGGCGAGGCGTCGAGTGCGGCGAGGTGGTCGACCAGCAGGCGCGTGGAGTCGACGCGACTGCGGCTCAGCTCTGACTTGCGACTGGCGCTCCACCGCCCACCATCGATCGGCGCGCCCGATAGGTGTACGACTGCGTCCATGCCCTCGAACGCGCCGGGGCGGATCCAGCCCGCCGCCGGGTCCCACAGGGCGGGGCCGGACTGGTCGCCGCGGACGATGGGAACGACGTCGTGTCCCGCTCCGCGCAGCCTCGGGACGAGGGCGCTGCCAAAGAGGCCGGTGCTGCCGGTGATGGCGACCCGCATACTGTCGCACCGATCCGGTTCAGGGCGCAAGGCTTGGTGCTTTGCTTCACGAAGTCAGCGTACGCCTCTGCAACCGTTGCGCAAGCCATGGGCAACTTCGCCGGTTATATGACATCGAGTCTCGTTTAACGCCCGTATTGGACCCGTTGTCTCGCCCTCACCGATCACCGACAATCGCGCCGCAGCGACGCCCGCTTGCGTCGAGGATGGAACTGCCAGCGGATGCCCGAGCTCCTCTTTACGCGCGCCCTGGCGGCCCAGATCGGCGGGCAGTTGAGCTACGAAGTCTCGGGCTCGACCGTGCGGGCGGCCCTCGACGAGGTCTTTACGGAGCATCCGCTGCTGCAGCGCTACCTCCTCGACGACCAGGGGCAGCTGCGGCAGCACGTCAACGTGTTCATCCACGAAGAGCTGGCGCGCGACCGGCGAGGCCTCAGCGAGGCGATCGTGGACGGCGATCGTGTCCACGTCTTGCAGGCGGTATCGGGAGGTGCGGAGTGAGCGACTTTGAGCTGCTGGTAGGTACGCGCAAGGGGCTGGTGATCGGCCGCTCCTCCGACCGCGAGCGCTGGGAGTTCAGTGACACGGCCTTCCCGGGCTGGTTCGTCGATTACGCCGTTCGCGATCCGCGGAGCGGTCGCCTCTGGGCGGCCGTCACCCACGAGCAGTGGGGACCCCACCTGCACACCTCGGACGATGGCGGGCGGACGTGGGACGAGGCGAACGCGCCGAGCTTCGATGGCACGGGCGCCGACGCCACGCTGGCGCGCATCTGGACGCTGCAACCCGGACTCGAGGCACAGCCGCAGCGGCTCTATGCCGGGGTCGACCCGGCGGCGCTCTTCATCTCCGACGACGGCGGGCAGAGCTGGCGACTCGCGGAGGCGCTCTGGAACCACGAGACGAAGGAGTACTGGGACGAAGGCGCGGCCGGGATGACCATGCACCACATCGCCCTCGACCCGACTGACGCCGACCACTTCTACGTCGCCGTCTCGGCGGCGGGCGTGTTCGAGACCGCGGACGGTGGGGCCTCGTGGGCGGCACGCAACACGGGGTTCGTCGCAGAACACCTGCCGAACGGCGGCGTCGGCTTGCCCGCCGGGTTCTGCGTGCACTCGATGTTCCTGCACCCGCAGCGACCGTCGCGGTTGTTCCAGCAACACCGGTGCTGGACCGCAACCTCGTCGCGAACGGCCGCCGCCTCGAGGCAGCGCTGCGCGTACAAGGCAGCGCCCTCACGCGCATCCCCGGCGTCGGCGTGATCCTGGCCCCAAGGCAATGCCGGTGGGCACGGCCTCCACCTGCGCCGAGCCGTCAGCCGTGGCGTGGGTCTGAGGGTCCAGTCGAGCGTACCAGTGCGCTATCGGCGGGCTGCGCCTCCGATGGTCCGCCGCAGCCCGCCGCGATGGCGGCGACGGCTGCGGTCAACGCGGCCAGCCGGGCCACGCCGGCCAAAACGGCGGCGAGGGTTGGGGACCGCGGGCGATGCAGTTTCATACGCCCCATGCAAGGAACCGCCCCCGCCCTACAAGCACAGGGCGGGGGCGGTCTGGCGTCGACAGTTACGCTGCTCTAGGAACCGACGGCTGCCTCAACCTTGGAGGCCGCGTCTGAGGTGACCCAGTTCTTCCACGCCGAGTTGTTCTGCAGGAACTTGTCCGCGGCGGCGGAAAAGTTCCCGTCCAACTCGCCGAGGTAGCCCTCCGCCTCCAGCTGGTTGGCCGCGCTGAAGTCCCACTTCTCGAAGAAGGTGACTAGGTCCGGCGCTTGGTCGATCAGGTCCTTGTGCATGACGATAAGGACCTGCGCTACAGAGTAGCCGCAGTTCCTCTCGGCATCCCAGCACTCGGCGGTGTAGGGGGGCTCTTCCAAGCAAAGGGGGTCCGGTCAGGTCCGCTACGGCTGAGAGCACTGGCGCCTGGCGACCGCCGAGGAGGCCGAGGAGGCCGCCAGGCCGGAGCCGGTACAGTCCGGGCTCGCCGCGGATATCGACTTCGAACGCGGGATCGGCCTCTGGATCGAGCCCCGCTTGCAATCGCTCGTGATGGATATCGATCCGATCATCACCGCCTCCAACTGGGTCTACATCTGGGGTCACTGGCCGGTGATTGGCTTCGTTGCTGTGTGGCTGTTCTTCCGTCGTCCCGAGCACTACGTGATCTACCGCAACGCCTTCCTGCTGTCCGGCGCTGTCGGTCTGCTGCTGTTCATCACCTTCCCGGCCGCACCGCCCAGGCTCGCCGACCTTGGTCTCACCGACACCGTGGTGGACAGGTCGAACTTCTACCACCTGCTGCAGCCGTCGCAGCTCACGAACCAGTACGCCGTCTTCCCCAGCCTGCACTTTGGCTGGAACCTGCTGATGGCGGTCGCCCTGCTCGAAACCTCACGGTGGCACGCCGCCCGCATCTTCGCGATCGTGATGCCACTGGCGATGTTGGCCGCCATCGTGTTGACGGCTAACCACTACGTGATCGACGCTGCGGCGGGTGCGGCGGGTGCGGCGGGTGCGGCGGGTGCGGCGGTCGCGTTGCTCGGCCTCGTGGTTGCGCGTCACCTGCATGCGCACCCGTGGCGACCGCAATTCACCTTGTTCAGCGCCGAGGGCAGGGGTCGTGCCGATATAGGACAGGGCGGGGTCTAGTCAGCACGTTCGCGTTGCGCGCGTCGAAGGGCTCTGGCCACTCCTGCATTGAGTCTGCTTCACGACTGCTCTTCGAGGCCGACAGGTGCGCCTCGTTCGCTAGAACGCCCGCGACTTCTAGGGCGGCTCGTCTGCGAGGGCCGTCGCGCCCATCCTCGACGTAGGCTCGTAGGAGCCTCTCCGGCAGGCCGCGGCGGCCGATCTCGAACCGCGGCAGCCGAAAGCTCAGCGGCCACCCGCGACCGGCGAGAAGATGTCGAGGTGCGCGTCCTCATGGAGCGGCGTTTCGTGATGGGACTGCGCTTTCGTGCTGCGTAGACGGTATGTTAGCATCCCGCGGCTACGAGAGGGAGTGCCAGGCTGCAGGTCGAGGGTGAGTACCACTTCACGATGTCCCGATCGGTGGTCTGGGCCCGCCTCCAGGACCCGGATTCGCTGCGCGAAGCGATCCCGGGTTGTGTTGAGTTCAAGCAGGTCGCGCCAGATTCGTACGACCTGAAAGTCGAAGTGAAGATCGGACCGATCCGCGGAACGTTCGATGGCAAAGTCAGGCTGGCCGATCGTCAGCCTGAGCACGCCTACACCCTGCACGCAGAGGGTGGAGGACGCCCGGGTCGGGTCAACGGCAACGTGGCGATCAGCCTCGATGACGCAGTGCCGGGAACCGACCTCACGTACAGTGCCGAGCTGACGCTTCGTGGCCCGGTCTCAAGGGTTGCCGGGCGTTTGCTGACGACGACAGCCCGAGGCATGGCACGGCAATTCTTCGATGCGATCGAGGCGCAAGCGCAGTCTGCCATGGAGACTGCCAGGGAGACTACGTGACCAGAGCGATCAACCAAAATGAACGAGGAGACATCATGAGCACAGCGATCACGGTGACCGTGAACGAACGCGTTCACGAGCTGCAGGTGGAGCCACGGACGCTGCTCGTGCATCTCCTGCGAGAGACGCTCGGACTGACCGGCACGCACGTCGGTTGCGACACCAGCCAGTGCGGCGCATGCACGGTGCTGATCGATGGCGCCAGCGCGAAGTCCTGCACGCTCTTCGCGGTACAGGCCGATGGGGCTGAGATCACGACCATCGAGGGCATCGGCTCCGACGGTGCGTTGCACGCGCTGCAGCAAGCCTTCTGGGACGAGCATGGACTCCAATGCGGCTACTGCACCCCGGGAATGATCCTCTCCGTGGTGGATCTACTCGATCGGAACCCTCATCCCAGCGAGGCGGAGATCCGGCGGGGACTTGATGGCAATCTCTGCCGCTGCACGGGATACGAACACATCGTGAACGCGGTTCAGTCCGCATCGGGAGTCGCAGAGTGACTATCCCAATGACACCGGGTCGGCTCGTCGGGCAGCGTGTTCGGCGCCGTGAGGACCCTCGACTGGTGCAGGGCCTCGGCACCTACGTCGATGATGTGAAGCTCACCGGCATGCTGCACATGGCCTTCAAGCGCAGCGATGTGGCGCACGGCCACATCCGCTCGATCGACACCAGCGCCGCGGAGGCGATGCCCGGGGTCGAGTTGGTGATGACGGGTGCGCAGCTAGCGGAGATCCTGCCGCCGATGCCGGTGGCGACGCCCTTCCCGTCGCCTGACCACCACTCGGTCACGCCGGACAAGGTCCGCTACGTCGGCGAACCCGTGGCCGTGGTTGTCGCGACCGACCGCTACCTGGCGCGCGACGCAGCTGACGCGATCGTCGTAGAGATCGAGGAGCTCCCGGCTGTCATCGACACCGAGGGGGCTATGACCGGCGAGCCGGCGATCCTCCACGAGGCGTTCGAGAACAACCTGGCGGTGCCGCTGGCGCCGGCCGGAACCGGCGTCAATCCCGAGACGCTGGAGGTCGAGGATGAGACCGCGATCGAGCAAGCGTTCGAGCGCGCCGATGTCGTCGTCTCTCAGCGGATCGTGAACCAGCGGCTGGTCCCGAACGCGATCGAACCCCGAGGCGTCATCGCCCACTATGAGCCGGGCAAGGACGAGCTCACCGCCTGGCTGACGACGCAGAACCCGCACATAGCGCGGACGCTACTGGCCGCGGTGCTCGGTCTCGGACAACACCAGATGAGGGTGATCGCTCCAGACGTCGGGGGAGGCTTCGGCAGCAAGATCAACGTCTATGGCGAGGATTTCGTCGCCGCTGCAGTTTCGCGCGTGCTGGGCAAGCCCGTGAAGTGGATCGAAGACCGCTCCGAGGCCTTCATGACGACGATCCATGGCCGCGACATCATCGGCTACGTCGACATTGCCGCAACGAGTGAAGGCGAGGTGCTCGGACTCAAGATCCGGATGATCGCCGACATCGGCGCCTACGAGATGGTGCTGACCGCTGCGATTCCCACGCTGTCGGCGTTCATGCTGAGCGGTGTCTATGAGATCGGGGCCGTTCGCTGTGACCTGACGGAGGTGTTCACGAACAAGATGCCGACTGACGCCTACCGCGGCGCGGGTCGCCCGGAGGGCATCTTCTTCGTTGAACGTGCGATGGACCTGCTCGCGCGCGAACTCGACCTCGATCCGGCGGAGCTGCGCCGCCGCAACTTCATCCAGCCGGAACAGTTCCCGTATACCACCGCCGGTGGCATGGTCTACGACTCCGGCGAGTATGAACGCGCCCTGGACCTGGCACTCGAGAACGCGGGCTGGGAGCAGATGAAGGCCGACCGTGACGCCGCCCGCGCGGAGGGCCGCGTGGTCGGCATCGGGCTGTCGTTCTACACAGAGATCTGCGGCTTTGGCCCCTCGGCAGCGATGCCGACGGTCGGGCTCTGGGAGTACGGGAGTGTCAGTGTCGAGCGGGACGGCAAGGTGCGTGCCACGACCGGCGCGTCCTCGCACGGTCAGGGTCACGAAACGACGTTTTCGCAGCTGCTGGCCGACGAATTCGGCGTCCCGATCGACGACATCACGATCGTGCACGGCGACACGGGGCAGGTGCGTGCCGGCACGGGCACCTTCGGCAGCCGCTCAATGGCAGTCGGTGGAACCGCGATACTGCACGCCGCCGAGAAGGTCAAAGACAAGATGCGCCGCTTCGGCGCGCAGATGATGGAGCTGCAACCCGACGACCTCGAGTTTCGCGCCGGCATGATCGGTCCGCGTGGCGCCGAGGACACCGGCGTGTCGTTCGCTGAGGTGGCGGCGTTTGCCTACATCCCGCTTCCGCTGCCGCCCGACACGGAGCCCGGGCTGAGCGAGGAGGCCTTCTGGGAGCCCGAGGGCTTCACGTGGCCGTTCGGCTGTTACATCTCTCAGGTCGAGCTCGACCGCGACACAGGCGAACTGGAGTTGCAGCGCTTCATCGGCGTCGACGATTGCGGCAACATCATCAACCCGCTGATCGTGACCGGACAGATCCACGGAGGTATTGCCCAGGGCGTAGGGCAGGCCTTGATCGAAGAGGCCGTCTACGACACCGATGGTCAGCTGGTGACCGCCTCATTCATGGACTATGCGATGCCGCGGGCGCGCGACTTCCCTCGGTTCGAGCTGGACGACACGATCACGCCTTCGCCGCTCAACCCGATGGGCGTCAAGGGCGTGGGGGAGGCAGGGACCATCGGTTCGACCCCATGCATCGTCAACGCCGTGGTCGACGCCCTCGGCGAGTTCGGCGTGACGCACATCGACATGATGCTGCGCCCGGAGAAGCTCTGGCGCGTGATCAACGGAGGTGACGCATGATTCCGGTCGCGTTCGAATACCAGCGCGCCGGCACCGTCGAAGAGGCGCTGGCGCTGAAGCAGCAGGCAAATGGTGACGCTCGATTCGTGGCGGGTGGGCATAGCCTGATCCCGCTGATGAAGCTCCGCTTGATTGAGCCGACGCTGCTGATCGACGTCAGCCGCATCCCGGGGCTGAGCGCCGTGGAGGCAGCCGGCGACCGCATCTCGATCGGCGCACTGACGACGCACGCCGACCTCGAGGTGGATCCAGTGCTGTTGGCTAGCGCTCCGATCGTCGCTGAGGCGGCCGGCGAGATCGGCGATCAGCAAGTGCGTAATCGCGGCACGATCGGTGGCAGCCTGGCGCACGCCGATCCCGCGTCGGACCTACCCGCCGTGATGGTGGCCCTCGACGCGACGATCCATGCCACCGGCAGCGGCGGAGAGCGCACGATCGCGGCGGAGGAGTTCTTCCGCGGGCTCTTCGACGTCGACCTCGCTGATGACGAGATGATCACCTCGGTCAACTTCGATGCCACGTCGACAGCGGCGTACGCGAAGCTGCGTCACCGCGCATCGCACTTCGCGATCGTCGGTGTCGCTGCCTCGCTCGAAGTCGAGGATGGCACCTGCACCTCGGCGCGGGTCGCCGTCACCGGTGCCTCGACACATGCGCAACGGCTCAGCGCCGTCGAGGAAGCGCTGGTCGGTGTGGAACTCGACGAGACCACGATCGCGGCCGCCGCCGAACTTGCGCCGGAGTCGCTGATCGATGTCAACGTGGACCTGGTCGGTTCTGCGGAGTACCGACGTGCCATGACGGCGGTGTTCGCAAGGCGTGCGATCAGCGCCGCCGCCAGTCGCTCTTAGCGGAGAGAGACGCCTCATCTCTCGCCGGTACGAAGCCGGCCAGCCGTCGGCCGACAGGACCGTCGGAGGGATCGCTTTCGGTAACGCCAGGCCCGCAATATGAGAAAGGCCCGTAGGGATAGCTCAGAGGCCCAAAGCTGCCAACATCTTGCCAGGAAAGCAGACCCAGCAATTCCGGTAGGGCGACGATCGTGTCCAGCCTCCATACTCGGGCCGTCCGCTCCTTGACCGTCGCGCGACCGCTCTCTACGGTCCGCGCGTGAGCGAGCGTAGCCGTAGCGACGACGATGCCGATCGCGACGCCCGAGGCGGCCTGACCGCCCGGGAGTTCGCCGCTCTCCCCGCCTACGTCCAGGCCCTCCTTGATCCGGCCGCCTATCCGCACGCACCCGACCGCGTGGAACTGGTGCAGACGCACATCTCCTACGTCTTCCTGGCTGGTGATCTCGTCTACAAGACGAAGAAGCCCGTCAACTTCGGGTTCATCGACCAGGTCGCCCCCGAGCGTCGCGAGGCGCACTGCCACGCCGAGGTCGAGCTCAACGGCAGCGTCAAATCTCAGGGCGCACTCCGAAAGCGAAGTTGGGGCTCCCGTCGTGACCGGTGGGCCTCACGCCGCAGCCATCTCCGAGAGCAGCGAACGCCAACGCGCCGCAAAGAGCCGCCGCTGCTCAGCGAGAGGCATCGAGTCGCCTCGCCCGCGGCGCCAGCGGAAGTACTGCCGCAACTCGTCGAACGCCGAGCAGAAGCGCGCCGCAGACGCGAAGCTCCCGAAGCCGCGCATCGGGTAGTACCGCTGCTTCACCGCGCGATGGTCTTGCTCCATGAAGTTGTTTAGGTACTGGGTTGTCCGATGCTGGACCTTCCTCCCGAGGATCCAGCGGATCGCCCTTCGGTATGCGGGATGATGGTCGGTGGTGACGCGCAACGGCCGTCCCTCCGCGACGTCGACGAGGCGCCGGAGGAAGCGCCGAGCCGCGTGCTTGTCGCGCTTCTCGCTCAGCATCGAGTCGATCAGCTGCCCGTCACGGTCGATCGCCCGGTAGAGGTAGCACCAGCGGCCGGCGACCTTCACGTAGGTCTCGTCGATGTACCAGGACCGGCTCGCGTGGCCGCGTCGCTTGGCGCGGAGCCGTTCCCCCAGCAGCGGTGCGAACCGCGTTTCCCAGCCACGAATGGTCTCGTGCGTGACCTCGTAGCCACGCTCGAGCAGCAGCTCCGCGACATCTCGGAAGCCGAGCTTGTAGCGCAGCCGCCACAGCACGGCGAGCAGCACGATGTCGGTCGGATAGTGGAGCTCGTTGAAGCCGGAGCCGGTCCGCTCGTTGAACCGCCGCCCGCAGGAGCGGCAGCGGAACCGGCGGTAGCCGAGCTCCGTGCGGTGTCGCCGCTGGGATGTCGCGCTAGATCGACAGTGCGGACAGGTCACGGGCGGCTCCTCGTCCTCGCTCAGACGAGGCTACCCCGAGCGCGCCCTGAGATTTGACGGAGCCCATAGGAGCCTGCCTTGGCGGCTCGTCCCTGTCCTGTCCGCCGTCCCGGCACGTGCGGCCACCCTGCACAGATTGTTCGATGAAGGGATGACGATGACCACCATGACAGATGCGACCACGCGCGTCACCGCCGGGGTCGACACGCACCGCGACCAGCACGTGGTCGCCGCGCTCGATGAGCGGGGCGGCGAGCTCGGGGTGCGGTCGTTCGCGACGACCACGGCCGGCTACCGACAGGCGCTCGCCTGGCTCCACAGCCTTGGTCCGGTCGAGCGCATCGGCGTCGAAGGGACGGGCACCTACGGCGCTGGCCTGATCCGCTACCTGCTCGCCGAGGCGGTGGCGGTGGTGGAGGTGAATCGCCCCAACCGCCAGCTGCGACGCCGCCACGGTAAGTCCGACCCCGTCGACGCCATCGCCGCCGCTCGCGCTGCGCAGTCAGGGGAGGCCTCGGGTGAGGCGCAGACCCGCAGCGGTGCCGTGGAGGCGATCCGCGCGCTGCGCACGGCTCGCCGCTCGGCCGGGCATGCACGCACGACGGCCCTCAACCAGATGCGCGCCCTGCTCGTGAGTGGACCGGACGACCTCCGGGCCGCACTGCGTGGCAGCACTGTGTTCGAGCTGGTGACGACCGCGGCCCGGCTGCGTCCGACTGACCCCACGACCGCCGTCGGCGCCACCAAGCTAGCCCTGCGTGAGCTGGCTCGGCGGGTGCAGCGCCTCGAGGCAGAGTGTCGCCGCCTCGACGCCGTGCTCGAGCAGCTGGTCGCCACCACCGCGCCCGCCCTCGTCGCCTGCTTCGGCGTGGGCACCGACACGGCCGGCGCTCTGCTCGTCTCCGCCGGCGACAACCCGCAACGCCTCCGCAGCGAGGCGGCATTCGCCCATCACTGCGGCGTCGCCCCGATCGACGCCTCGTCGGGGCTGACCATCCGCAAACGACTCAACCGCGGTGGCGACCGCACCGCGAATCAAGCGCTCTGGCGAATCGTCATGGTCCGCATGGTCCACGACCCCCGCACCCGCCGCTACGTCGAGCGGCGCACGCGCGAGGGCCGTTCCAAGCGCGAGATCATCCGCTCGCTCAAGCGCTACGTCGCACAGCTCTATCGCTACCTCCCGCGACCCGAGTCGCTCGCTTGACAGCCGATAGGAGCATCACAGCCCCCGCCGTGCTGTCGACTACACGGTCGCGAATGGCTCGTCCTGGAGATCCTTCTGCCATAAAGGAGGAACGATGCGCAACGACCCCGCTGGTCGATCAACGTAGGGGCGTTCGAGAAGGCGGGTGACTTTGGCGCTGGTGCCCTCCCAATTCAGCGAGCCGTGAGGTTTGAGCAGTAGGACACCAGGCTCCGGGAGCCGGCCGGGGGCCTGAGTAGCAGCGCTTTGTCGCCTCCGACGAGCATGACTTCATCGTGGAAGGGGTACCTTGCGGCATCCGACTGCCGGCGTGCAGCCGTCACCACAGGTGGCACCCTCGCTGCTACCGGGTGGCCGGTCACGCCCGTGCACGGCGTTTACGTTGTCGGTAGGGGCGCCGTATCGTCCGTCTCGTGCTGCCAGATGCGGATGCGTGCCGCCATGTCGCGGATGCGGTCGATTTGGGCCGGATCATTGAACAGGTTGTCGAGTTCGAACGGGTCGCTGTTGAGGTCGAACAGCTCACACTGATCGCCCGCGCAGAGGTTGAGCTTCCAGCGGTCGGGGGTAACGACGGAGCGCCAGGGCAGCATCAGCATGCGGTTGATCTCGCTGGTGCCCAGAAACCGATCCGGGAGGATCTCGCTGGTGCCGTTCCACTCGATGAAGACATCGTTCTCATCGAGGGACGCCTCGGCCCGGAGGACGGGTGCCAGACTCTGCCCCTGGAGGGATTCGGGCGCTGATTCGTCGATCAGGTCAAGCAGCGTGGGGACGAGGTCGACGTGGCTGGCGCTGCCCTCCAGCACGGTCTGTCGACCGTCGTTGAGCCAGGGCACGTGCACGAGCAGCGGAACCCGGGCCGACTCCTCGTAGAACGCGCGCTTCTCCAGCATGCCGTGGTCGCCCATCATGTCGCCGTGGTCACTCGTAAACACCACGACGGTGCGATCCGCAATGCCGGCGCGTTCCACCGCCGCCCGGATCTTCCCGACCATGCGATCGACGAGCGTGATGTTGCCCAGGTAGTGCGCGCGCATCTGACGCCACCCCTCGACGGTCGTGACGTCCTCGCGATGGGCGGCGTGGCTCATCATGTAGCCATCCTGCGTCTGGTCGACGCCCTTGAGGAACTGCATGAAGTAGTCGGACCGATGGCGGTTGAGCAGCGCATGCCCCTCCGGCCGCCGCAGGAACGCGGGCCCCACGGGGATCGTCGCCGGGTCGTACTGGTCCATGAACGGGCCGTGATAGGGCGAGTTGCGGCTCGACGGTGCTGACATAGAGCACAAATGGCTCGCTGCTGTGCTCCTGGATGAACTCCGACGCCCGGTCGCCCAGGTAGGACGCCATCTGATGCTCTTCGGGCATGTCGTAGCGGGCGTCGGTACTGAAGACTTCCACGCCCGCGCGACTCGCCTTTTTGAATGCATCTGACAGAAGGACGCCCGCGCCCTCCCACCTTTCATCTTTGAGCGCTCGGTCGGGCTGGTACCCCTGTTTGACCAGGTAGTGGTGGTAGTCGGAGACGAGGCGGCGCAGCTCCGGCCTCGCGAAGGCTCGCCAGTGCGAGTCTTCGGCGCTGAGCCAGACGTCGAATCCGTGCTGTCGCATCACGTCGTTGCCCAGGTGCCACTTCCCCATGTAACCCTTGAGGTAGTCGTCCGAGATCATCTCCGCGATCACCTGCACCTCCTCAGGCAGCGTCACCTGATTGACGATGGGCCCGGCGGTGTGCGGGTACAGCCCGGTCATGATCGACGCGCGCGAGGGTGTGCACACCGGTTGAGTGACGTAGGCGTTCTGGAACACGAAGCTCTCTTCGGCCAGGGCGTTCAGGTGAGGGACCTGCATCGAGCTGTTGCCGTAGCACGCCAGAGTGTCGTAGCGCTGCTGGTCGCTGAAGATGAAGACCACGTTGGGTCGATCTGGCACCGTGGATTGCTCCTTCGTTAGGGACTGGCCGGGCATCCGGGTCGCCGGTCGATCCAGCGCCAACAGGCAGTCAGAGTTGTAGTTCGAGCCGAGGCCGGACCAGCGCTTCGTCCACCTCCGTCTCCCGCATGAACCTCAAGAGGAGGCTGTGCAGTTCGTGCGCCGTCTCCGCGTGCCGCGCGATCACGTTCGTCGCCTGTGCCGGATCGCTCGGCCGGTGGTAGAGCTCCGACCGCCCGGGGTCGACCGAGTTCGCGGGCATCGTGTGCGATTGCCCACGTCGCGAATGTGTGGCGGAAGCGATGCGCGTGCACTTTCGCCACTTCTGCGCGACGACCCAAGCGGCGGAGCATCTGCTTGAGCCCGTTCGGTCGGAGCGCGGTAGCTGGCTTCAGCTCACCAAGGTGGCTGGCCGCTACGAAGAGCGGACCCGGAGCCGTTCCCCGCCGCTCGAGGTAGCGCTCTAGGGCGGCGCCACAGTGCGCTGCAAAGGGCACCACGCGCTGCTTGTTGCCCTTGCCGTGGCGTACGCGCAGCCGGCGCGTCTCGAGGTCGAGGTCATCGAGCGTCAGCTGAACGAGCTCTGAGCATCGCAGGCCAGTGTCGAGTAAGCACAGCACCATCGCACGATCCCGCAGCCCGAGCGCGGTGGCTGAATCGCACCCCGCCATCAGCTGCGCGATGTCGGCTGGCGAGAACGGCTCGACAATGCGCTGTGGCAGCCGGACGTTCTTGATCCCCCGGAACGGGTTGTCTTGGAGGTGGCGAGCGTCGACGAGCCAGTTGAAGAAGCAGCGGACCTCGCGGAAGTAGCGGTGTCGAGTCTCAAGGCTGAGGTGAGAGAAGCCGCCCAAATAGCGGTAGACGTCTTCCGGCGTGACCGCCGCCGCGTCGGCGACCGTCACTGCGCGGGCGAAGCGATTCAGTGACTCTCGGTATGCGCGCACCGTCTGCGCGGACTTGCCCTCGACCTCACAGCGCAGGAGGTACAGCGCGCTTAGCTCGGTGAGGGAGGGGCTCGCGTTCATCACGAGCATGGACGCTCTCTCCCAGGCCGAAGTCAAGCGGCGCCGCGGGTTGGTGTTCTCCAATTCGAAGCAGCCGCTTCGATTAACCAGCGGGCGGGCTTCCTGATCGTCCACGCCCGCTGCGGCAGCGCCCGCGCGGAGCGCACGGCGGCGGGTCCGCGTGTTGACGCGCGCAGCGGGCTCCGTGAAGATGAGCCCCTACTGACAACCTGAACTGATCGGGATGGGGGTGAGTCGCATGGCCGACGAGCAGGAGATTGGGGCGCGGGTCAAGAACAGCATCATTGGCGTGATCCGCGGCACCGGTGAGATCACGCAGGCGGTGGTCGAGACGGTCGCCTCGACTGTACAGAGCGCCATCAAGGAGACGGGCGAAACCGGCGGCGCCGCCGGGAGTGTGGCCGTGGGGGCCGTCAAGGGCGCCATCGACGCCGTCGGCGACGTCGGCGGACAGGCAGCGGAGACCGCGGCCGATACCGTGACGGCGGCTGTTGAGTCGGCCAGCAGTGTGGGCGCCTCGGTCGGGAACGCGGCCAAGGGCGCGGTGATCGGCGTGGTGCGTGGCTCGGCCGAGGCGGGCAGCGAGTCGCTGGAGGCTATCGGGCAGACGAGCCGCACTGTGGTGAGTGAGGCGTCGGCCGTGGGCGCCGACATCACGACCGCCGCGTTGGGCGCCGTCGAAGGCGCCATCGAGGCCGCGAAGGACACCACCGTGAACGTGGAGGAGGCGGCGGCGGCCGCGGCGACCGGCGCCATCGAGGCGGCCGGCGAGGTCAGCGAGGTTGCCGCGGTGCGGGTCCGTCGATCCGTTGAGGGCACCATCCAGGGCGTGAAGGTGGTCGCCAAGACGACGATCGGCAGGGAGTAGCCGCGGCCCACTCCCTGCGCGCGACCGGAGAGTGCCTGTGGGGAGCTGGCCTTGCAGTGCGAACTCCTCCTCGGTCTCCGTGCGGGTGCGCGGTTTCGCCGATGCGTCTTGTGCCTCCTCGACGCGCGGAGCGGCGGCGTCTGATAACGTTCGGATTGGCGGGATCTGCTTGGAGGGTGCTCGTGGCAACTGCCGATGGCTTGCCGGCGTACGCGGCGCGGCTGGAGATCGACTACACCGAAGGCCGTAACCGGCTGACCGCCGCGTTCCGGATCATCCTCATCCTCCCCATCCTTTTGATCCTCGCCATCCTCAACGGCGAAGGCGAGGGCGGACAGGAGGCCGGAGTCACCGTCGGCGCGAGTCTGTTTCTCGCGACCGCCCTGATGATCCTCTTCCGGCAGCGCTACCCACGCTGGTGGTTCGACTTCATGCTCGCGTTCAACCGCTTCGGCACGCGCGTGTACGCCTACCTCGGGCTGTTGGTCGACGAGTACCCATCGACCGAGGACGAGCAGCGAATCCATCTCGACCTTGACTACCCGGACGCCGAAGCGGGACTCAATCGCTGGTTGCCCTTGATCAAATGGCTGCTGGCGATCCCTCACTGGATCCTGTTGTTCGTGCTGTCCGTACTGGCGTTCTTCGTGACCGTGATCGCATGGTTCGCGATCCTGTTCACGGGGCGCTACCCCCGAGGGCTCTTCAACTTCTCGGTCGGCGTCAGTCGGTGGTGGCTGCGAGCCTTCGCCTATGCGTTCCTGCTGATCACCGACCGCTACCCGCCGTTCCGGCTCGAGGCGTAGCGACCCGGTCGCGCTCCCTTGCCCCTCGACCGCGCTCACTCCACCATCCCACCACCACCTGAACGACCGCGTGGACGTCGGCGAACGTCTCGCCGGCGGAGACGGCGATGTGGCGCCAAATGCGGGGCGCGGTGTCGAGCAGCGTCACGTCCAGTTCGAATCCGTCTTCCCTCACGTTGCCACTATGCCGCGGAGGGACGGCGTACGCTGGCGGATGTTCGCGCAAGGCCAGATTCTACGCACGGAGGGAGGTACCGATGGAGCGGCAGACGTTGCTGTTCGTCATGGAGCGAGAGACAAAGAACACCGTCCGCTTTCAGGAAGAGGCGAACGGCAAGCCGCCCGTGGTCGGCACGCTGTATGTGCAGCAATGGGCGCTCGGGCAACCGCTACCGCAGCGGCTGACCGTGACGATTGAGGCCGCGAGTGAGTAATGGCGCTCGTGGCGGCGAAGCGGACGAAGCGGTAGCGGCTCCCGCCAAGCACCGCACAGAAGATGTGCAACGAGACCATCCTCGCTTCCCAGCACGAGCATGCTCGCCCGGCTGGGACACCCGGGGCGACGGTAGCGGCGGCGGAAGCGCCGCCGCTTCGTCTCAGACACCCGTGGGACGGCAAAACCTGATAGAGCAGAGTCACCGAGCGGTGAAGCAGCGCTACTACCCGATGCAGGGCTTCGGGAGCTTCGAGTCCGCGTCGCGCTTCTGTAGCGCGTTCGATGAGCTGCGACAGTACTTCCGCGTCCGCCGCCGCGGTGGCGCCCATGTCGCGTTGACAGAGCAGCGACGGCTCTTCCTCACACGCTGGCACTCGCTGATCAGCGAACTGGCTGCAGCATAGACCACCAGCGACGTCGCCTAGTGGCGCCTAAGGGTCGACGCGCCCTGAGATCTGACACTGCCTCGCAGCACTCTTCGCATCGGTCCGCGCCCGCCGAGATCTCGTCCTCGAGAACTTAGCGCTGCGGCATCAGCTCGCCGTCTACACCCGGGGCCGTCGTCGACCGCGGCTCCGTCGCCACGACCGCCGACTCTGGTCACTGCTGGCACGCGGTTGGTCCGGCTGGCGAGGCACGCTCGTGATGGTCGAGCCGGACACGGTGGTGCGGTGGCATCGTTCTGCTTGGCGCGCCTACTGGCGCTGGAAGAGTCGTCGCGGACCTGGGCGTCCCCACATTCCCGCCGCGTGGCAGCGGCTGATCCTGCGCATCGCCACTGAGCATCCAGGGTGGGGCGCCGTCCGCATCGTTGGTGGCTGCGTGCGCTTGGCTTCGAGGTGAGTGCTCGCACCGTGAGCCGCTACCGTCAGAGGCGCTGCGGCGACCGCCGAGTCAGTCGTGGCGCACGTTTCTGCGCAACCACGCGTCCAGCATCTGGGCTGCTGACCGGTTCACGGTGCAGACCCTCACCTTCCGCACGCTCTCCGTGTTCGTCGTGATCGACCACGGCCGGCGCCGCATCCGGCACTGGAACGTCACGGAGCACCCGATCGCGCCCTGGATCTGGAGGCAGATGATCGGAGGCGACCGCCTGGGGTCAGCAGCCAGGGTTCCTGATCCGAGACCGCGACCGCAGCTACGGCGGCGATTTCATCGCTCGCGCTCGACGGATCGGAATCGAGACGATCTTGACGCCGGTGCGGGCGCCGAATGTCAACGCCATCGCCGAGCGCGTCATCGGCACGCTCAGGCGCGAGTGTCTCGACCATGTCATCGCGGTCAACGAACGGCATCTGAGGCGGGTGCTTGGTGAGTACGTCCAGCACTACAACGCGATGCGTCCGCATCGATCATTGTCGCTCGACTCTCCGGAGGGACGCTCGCCGGTGCAGCGGACGCCGAGTCAGCGAGTCGTCAGCAAGCCGGTGCTAGGAGGCTTGCATCATGAGTATCGGTGGGCCGCATGAGGTTTTGCCGTCCCACGGGTGCCTGGGCGTAGCCTCGGCGTTGCGCTCGGCTCAGCCAACGGTGTTGACGGGATGGCCCTTGATGAACCCGCCCAGGTTGTCGACCGCGATCTGCATCAGGCGCTCGCGCGACGCCTGCGCGTACCAGGCGACGTACGGCGTGATGATGCAGTTGGGCGCCTGCAGCAGCGGGTGGTCGCCGGGTGGCGGTTCGACGTCGAGCACGTCGAGGGCGGCGCCGGCGATGCGGTTCGTCTGGAGCGCGTCCGCCAGCGCCTGGCTGTCCACGAGGGGGCCGCGGCTGGTGTTGAGCAGCACCGCGCTGGGGCGCATGAGCGCGATGCGGTCGGCGTTCATGAGCCGATCGGTCTCCGCGGTGAGCGGACAGTGCAGACTCACGACGTCGGCGCGGCGGAGAAGGTCATCCAGCGCCGTGAACTCGACCGCGAGGCCGTCGAGGGTGGCGGCGTCGGGCGGATATTCGTCGAACGCCACGATCTTCATGCCCATCGCCGCCCCGATGCGCGCGAACGCCCGGCCAATGCGGCCGATGCCAACGATCCCCAGCACCTTGCCGGCAAGCTCGGTGACGGGAGCCAACGAGAAGCACCAGTCGACGCTGCTCGTCCACTCGCCAGCGCGGACCGCGGCGGCGTGCAACGCCGGCTGGCGCATCAGCTCCAGCAGCAGCGCGGTGGCGTGCTGCGCGACAGAGTCTGTGCCGTATACCGGCACGTTGGTCACCACGATGTCACGGCGGATGGCGGCAGCCAGGTCGACCTGGTCGTAGCCGGTGGCCAGGACACCGATGTAGGCGAGGTCCGGGAGCTGCTCGATCGTCTCCGCGCTCAGCGGCACCTTGTTGGTCAGCACGAAGCGGTGCCCGGCCGCTCGCTCGATGATGGCAGCGTCATCGGTGCGGTCGTACACGGTGAGTGCACCAAGCTCCTCGAAGCCCGCCCAGCTGATGTCGCCGGGATTGAGAGTGTAACCGTCCAGCGCCACGATTCGGTCTGCCACAGGGCTTTCCTCTCCCAGGAGTGGTTCGAACGCTCGGCGCGCTCGCGGGCCTCCTTCCCCGGATCTCGACTGCGAGGATGGTGCCCGTGAACGCGGCGGCGTGCGCGCTGGGAACGATCCTTCACAGTCCTGGCTGTGTCAATGAATACCCGAGTCCGTCGCCCTGGGCCGCAGCGAGCCGACAGAGCTGAGGGTGCACGACAGGTGTCGAGCAGTACGGCCTTGCATGTCTGCCCGTTCCTCCGATTTCGACCGATCTTGGCGCGGTCGGAACTCCCCCCTCGGAGCGGTGCAGGATGACGTGGGGGATCTCCTCCCACGACGCGCCGTGGGACGGCAAAACCTGATCCGTGCGGTTCGATGCTGAGATAGCAGAGTATCGGCGAGCCACGAGAGGCTCGTCTGTGCTCTACCTCCGTCTGCTTGTCGCAGCACTCTTCGCATCGGTCCGCGCCCGCCGAGATCTCGTCCTCGAGAACTTGGCGCTGCGGCATCAGCTCGCCGTCTACACAAGGGGCCGTCGTCGACCGCGGCTCCGTCGCCACGACCGCCGACTCTGGTCACTGCTGGCACGTGGTTGGTCCGGCTGGCGAGGCACGCTCGTGATGGTCGAGCCGGACACGGTGGTGCGCTGGCATCGTTCTGCTTGGCGCGCCTACTGGCGCTGGAAGAGTCGTCGCGGACCTGGGCGTCCCCACATTCCCGCCGAGTGGCAGCGGCTGATCCTGTGCAGCGCCACTGAGCATCCGCGGTGGGGCGCCGTCCGCATCGTCGGCGAGCTGCGTGCCCTTGGCTTCGAGGTCAGCGCCCGCACCGTGAGTCGCTACCGCCAGCAAGCGCTGCGGCGCCCCCCGAGCCAGTCGTGGCGCACGTTTCTCCGCAACCACGCGTCCAGCATCTGGGCCGCCGATCTGTTCACGGTCCAGACGCTCGCCTTCCGCACGCTCTACGTGCTCATCGTGATCGACCACGACCGGCGCCGCATCCGGCACTGGAACGTCACGGAGCACCCGAACGCGCCCTGGATCTGGCAGCAGATGATCGAGGCGACCGCCTGGGGTCAGCAGCCAGGGTTCCTGATCCGAGACCGCGACCGTAGCTACGGCGGCGACTTCATCGCTCGAGCTCGACGGATCGGGATCGAGACGATTCTGACTCCGGAGCACGCGCCGAATGCCAACGCCATCGCCGAGCGCGTCATCGGCACGCTCAGGCGCGAGTGTCTCGACCATGTCATCGCATCGCGTTGTAGTGCTGGACGTACTCACCAAGCACCCGCCGGAGATGTTGTTCGTTGACATGATGCAAGTCTCCTAGCACCGGCTTGCTGACGACTCGCTGACTCGGCGTCCGCTGCACCGGCTTCCGTCCCTCCGGAGAGTCGAGCGCCAATGACCGATGCGGCCGGACTCCGGCCAGCCGTACGCCGCGAAGACAACGGCGTCGAGGTCGGCGTGGAGGTTGGCGAGCCACGTGGGGCCCTCGTTGTAGAGGTTGGTGAGCGTGCGGCGCTTCAGCACCTGCTCTGCCTCCTCGCCGACGGGGAGCAGGCGCGGGGGGAGCGAGGGCGCCACGTCGGGCTCCTCGCGGACGAGCTCGGGCGGGTTGAGCCAGCGCCACCGCGCCTCGTCCAGCGCCCGCGCCGCCTCGCCGATCGCGTCGCGGTGCGCGCGCTGCGCGCCGGTCAGCGCCTCGTCGGGGGTGTCGAGGGGCCACGGGAAGGGGAACGTCTCGAACGTGGAGGTGGGCGTGTAGCGCGGGCGGTCGGCGCCGGCGGCCGGTATCCAAGCGAGCTGTGCACTCGTTGACAGTTGTCGGCGCCGTCGGGATACTCCCGGTGCGTTTCGCCGGAGGGGCGCCGTGGCAGAGCGAGTCCTCCGCGGAGTCGGTATCGCACTGCTCGCACTTGGCCTGGGCTGGCTGGTCCTCGCGTGGGGGCTGTCGCCGGCCAGTGCGGATGGTCCCCATGTGGCCGTCCTCAGAATCGACGGGGCGATCGACCCGATCAGCGCCCGCTTTCTGTCCAGGGCGATTGGCAAGGCAACGGACGACGGAGCGGTGCTCATCGTCTTGGAGTTCGACACGCCCGGGGGGCGCCTGGACTCCACGCGCGACATGGTGCAGGACATCCTCGGCGCCCGCATGCCGGTAGCCGTCTACGTCTCGCCCGCGGGGGCGCAGGCGGCGTCGGCGGGCACCTTCATCACCGCGGCGGCCAACTTCGCGGCGATGGCACCGGCCACGAACATCGGCGCGGCGTCGCCGATCAGCTCCTCGGGCGAGGACTTGCCCGAGACGCTGGCGCGAAAGATCAACGAGGACACGCAAGCCTTCATCCGAGGGATCGCGGAGCGGCGCGGTCGGAACGCCGAGGCGCTCGAGGCAACGGTCACGCAGGCTCGGGCCTACTCAGCGAGCGAGGCGATCGACCTCGGGATCGTTGACCTCGTCGCCAACGATACGGCGGATCTCCTGGCTCAGCTCGACGGCCGCAGCGCGGAAACGGCTGCGGGCAGCGTCGTTCTTGACATGAAGAACGTCGAGGTGCGCGAGATAGAGAAGACGCTGCTGGAGAGCTTCCTGACGGTCATTGCGGATCCGAACATCGCGTTCTTGTTGCTCTCGATTGGCAGCCTGGCGCTACTCGCCGAGTTCTTCACGCCGGGATTCTTCGGGCCGGGCGTGGTGGGCGTGCTTGCGCTGCTGCTCGCGTTCGCAGCGTTCGGACAGCTGCCGGTGAACTGGGTGGGTGTAGCCCTCGTCCTCTTCTCGATGGTGCTCTTCTTCTTCGAGATGCAGGCTCCGGGCATTGGCGTATTCGGGATCAGCGGCCTCGTGACGTTCCTCGTTGGGGCATTCCTGTTGTTCGGCGGCTTCTTCGACTCGTCCGAGATCCCTGAGCCGACGGTGGGAGTGAATCGGTGGCTGATCGGAGCGATGGCGATGGCAGCGGCCGTGGCGGTGCTGTCGCTCTTCTTCCTGGCGAGAGAGGGCGGCGCTCCCACCGGGTACGTTTCCGCCACCGAGGCTGCGCTGGTGGGTCAGCGCGGTGTCGCGCTCTCCGCGCTCGAGCCCTCGGGCAGCGTCCGTGTCCGGGAAGAGGAGTGGACTGCCACCACCGACCCCGGGGAACACGTGCGCGAGGGAGACGAGGTGCAGGTGGTGGGCGTGTACGCTGGTAGGCTCCTGAAGGTATCCAGCATTGCGTCAGGACCCGCCGCAGAGCCACGGAGTAGACTGCTCTCCCCGCTGGGGAAGCTGTGGAGCAGACTCACGCGCGAGGACGGCCGACCGGAGGCGTAAGCAGCGTGGGTTCCGTCAGGAGGTAGACGATGGCATTCATCATCAAGTTGGCAGGCCCGAATGAAGCGTTGCTTCGGTCAGGAGGCGGCGCGCAGCCGAAGGTGAAGGTCGGGGGCAGGATGATAGCGCTCCCGATCGTCCACAAGGCGCAGCGCCTGTCGCTGGAGGTGATGACGCTGCAGGTGGTCACTTCGAACGTCTACACAAGCGAAGGCGTCGCCGTCTCCGTCGACGGAGTAGCGCAGGTGAAGGTTGCCCGCAGCGAGGACGCGATCAGGACCTCGTCGCAGCAGTTCCTCGGGAAGCGCGCCGATGAGATCGCACAGATCGCGCTTCAGACCCTCGAGGGGAACCAGCGCGCCGTGCTCGGCACCTTGACGGTGGAGCAAATCTACCAGGACCGGGAGGCCTTCGCCCAGCGGGTGCGGGAGGTGGCCGGCCCCGACATGGCGAACATGGGCCTCGAGATCGTCAGCTTCACGCTCCGGGACATCCAGGACGAGCAGGGATACCTCGAGGCGCTGGGCCGCGCGCGGACCGCTAAGGTCAGGCGCGACGCGGAGATCGGCGAGGCTGAGGCCACGCGCGACTCGAACATCCGAAGGGCCGAGGCGGAGCGGGACTCGGGCATCGCTCAGGCTCAAGCGAACCGTGCCCGGGAGGTGGCCAGGTTCGAAGCGGACACGCAGATCGCCGAATCCGAGCGCGATTTCAGCGTCCAGAAGGCGGCGTACGACCAGGAGACAAACGCGCGTCGCGCCGAAGCCGAGCTCGCGTATCAGCTCCAGGAGGCGAGGACCCGCCAGGAGATCCGCGAGCAGGAACTGCAGGTGGAGGTCGTTGAGCGCACCAAGCAGATCGAGATCGAGGTGCAAGAGATCACCCGCCGCGAACGGGAGCTGGACGGCTCGGTACGGCGGCCCGCCGAAGCCGAGCGGTTCCGATTAGAGACCGTTGCCGCTGGCGAGAAGGCCCAGACCGTGGCGGGAGCCGAGGCCGACTCGGAGACGATCAGGCTGCAAGGCGAGGGCGATGCCCAGGCGATCCGCGCCCGCGGGGAGGCCGAGGCCGACGCGATTCGGGCGCAGGGGTTGGCCGAGGCCGAGGCGATGCAGAACAAGGCCGACGCCTGGAAGCAGTACGGCCAGGCGGCGGTGCTCGACAAGCTGCTGGAGTCACTGCCGGAAGTAGCCGCAGCCGTCTCGGCGCCCCTGGCGAAGACCGAACGCATCGTCATGATCGGCGGCGGCGGAGACGGCGTGGGCGCGAGCCGGCTCACCGGCGACGTGACCAAGGTCGTGGCGCAACTTCCCGAGGTCATCGAGAGCCTCACCGGAATCGACATCCTTGGGACCTTGAAGAACCTCCAGCAAGTCGTCACTACAGACGGTTCGGGCGACGACCCGATCGAGCCGGACGGTGGCGGCGAAACCGCGGAGTCCTCAGGCGACGGAGCAGCCTCAGCCGAGGGGACGCCAGAGACTGCTGGCGACTAGCACTGCGCGAGCCGCCGAGGTCGAAGACCGAGAGGTGGACAGCTCTGGCGGCGTGAGCGATGCGGCGCCGTCAAGATGCAGGGCTCGAGGAGCATCGCGTAGCCTCGTCCGCGGAGCGACGAGGAGATGGCGATGACCGGCTGCGTCAGATCTGAGGGCTCGAACTGTGTGGTCTAGCCTCGTCTGGGCATGGACGAGGAGACATCGGTGAACTGTCCGCACTGTGCATCCGCCGCCACGACCAGACGCCAGGCGCGCACGACGCTCGGCTACCGGCGGTTCAACTGCCGCTCGTGCAAGCGTCGCTTCAAACGAGCGAACCGGCACGCCGTTCAACGATCTTCAGGTCCCGACCGACGTGGTGCTCCTCGCGGTGCTGTGGCGTCTGCGCTACAAGCTGAGTTTCCGCGACGTGGCAGGAAATGCTCCTTCAGCGCGGCGTTGAGGTCACGCATGAGACCATCCGGGAGTGGGAGTTGCGATTCGCCCCACTGCTCGCCGACCAACTCCGCGCCAAGCGACGAGCCCGAGCGGGCGAGTCTTGGTACCTCGACGAAACGTACGTGAAGGTCGCTGGGCGCTGGTGCTACCTCTACCGAGCGATCGACGGCGACGGAGAACTGATCGATTCGATGCTGAGCGAGCGTCGAGACAAGCATGCCGCGCGGAGGTTCTTGCGGAGACTGGTCGAGATCACCGAACGCAAGCCCGCACGGATCACGACCGACCTGCACCCCGCTTACCGACGGGCGATCCGCTGGATCATCGGCCGCAAGGCTTGGCATCGCACGACGCAGTACCTCAACAACTACACCGAGCAGAGTCACCGAGCGGTGAAGCAGCGCTACTACCCGATGCAGGGCTTCGGGAGCTTCGAGTCCGCGTCGCGCTTCTGTAGCGCGTTCGATGAGCTGCGACAGTACTTCCGCGTCCGCCGCCGCGGTGGCGCCCATGTCGCGTTGACAGAGCAGCGACGGCTCTTCCTCACACGCTGGCACTCGCTGATCAGCGAACTGGCTGCAGCATAGACCATCAGCGACGTCGCCTTGTGGAGCCTAAGGGTCGACGCGCCCTGAGATCTGACACTGCCGGCGTTGGGCACCCCACCGAAGTGGGCAAACGCCCGCACGTGGCCGTCGAGGAAGGCGATCCCGTGGTTCCTCAGTTCGCCGCGGATTCAGCGCCGGACGCCTCCCTCATCACACCGAAGATGTCCGGCCGGGTCCGCACTGCACCCCCGAAGTCGGGGCCGACGGTGATCACGCGGTAGCCGCGATCTTCGAGGGCCTCCCGCTTAGCCCGATCATCGGCGCCCACCGACGGCTGGTCGTGCACGGCGCCATCAACGAACACGCAAGCGCGCTGTTGCTCGTAGTAGAAGTCGGGCTGCACGTACAGGTCCTCGACAGGTCGATACTGAGCACGGTCGGGCAGGCGGAACCCGGACTCGTACAGGAAAGCGAGGAACTGCCCCTCTAGGACTGACGATGGATCGACGACCGCCCTGAGCCGTTGGTACTGAGCCGCGCGGGTCTCGGTGCCGCCCTGCTTGACCACCTGCGAGCGCGCGAGACGCATCAGGGGTTCCCGGATCGCGCTGAGTTCTCGGACCCATTGCTCGCAGAGATGCGGCGGACACAGCACCCCTATGCGCTGGATCGCACCCCGGTCGAGTAGTTCGCGGGCGATCAACGCCGCTTCGATCGTTTTGCCAACGCCTACGTCGTCGGCGATCAGCAGCCGGACCGGGTCCAGCCGCAGGGCCATGATCAGTGGAATGATCTGATATGGGCGCGGGCTGACCGACAGGCGTCCCATCGACCGGAACGGGCCTGCGCCGCTGCGGAGCCGCAGCCGTGCCGCGTCGTGCAGCAGCCGACCAGGTGCCGAACCCCGGGCGCGGCCCGGGTCGGGAAACGCGTAGGTAGCTTCGCTCAGCGCTTCCGGCTCGAGCTGGAGATGGATGCCGATCCCGTCCGCGTCGTCGCCGTCGATGGGGCGCAACCGAATCACGTCCGGCTCATCCTGTGGCAGGACGATCCAGTCCCGCTCCCGCGCCTTCACTAACGAGCCTGGCCGCCACTCCGGCATGCACGTATCTCCCGCAGCCAGCCACTTCTGATCTCAGCGCCCGTGCCTTTTGCGGGACATGGTAGGTATTCGCGGCTTGGGATGCACGGCGAACACGGAAGCCCCTGCATATGGGAACGAATGCAACTCCCGGCGAGATCGTCGGGCGTGCGCTCGCCCGCGGAGATGGCCACCCCCTCCGCGGGCGGCGCCGGCGCGGGTGGCGGCGCCCCACGGAGCAGCAGCGAGTAGCGCGCGACCACAACGAGAACACCAGCGGCGCGGCCGGCGGTCGCGCTCAGGAGAGACGAAGGAGCGGAGCGATGTGCCGGTAGGGAACGAGACAGCGGAACCGGGAAACGAACGACAACACGCGAGAGGAGCGGCGGGCACGTGCTACAGGACCAGGACATGCGCGGCCCCAGCCGTGCGGCGCAGGAGATCCGTGACGTACCCCGGTGGTGATCGCGCCGCCGAGGAGCACGGGGGAGTAGCCTGTGGCCGCACGCGGGATGGAGCAGGACGTGACTGCACGCCCCGGCCTGGCGTACGAGCTCATGGATGTCCGGGACTGGCAGGTGCCCGCGGTTGTCTTCCGCGAGCCGGCGCGCGACCCACTCGCGGTTCGCGTTCAGGGGACGATCATCAACTCGATTACAACCTCGCCGACCGGGAAGACCACACAGCGGAACTGGAAGGTGAGAGTGGCCTCGAGCGTTAAGCTCGCCCGGGGAGACCGTCCCTGGGACCCGACCTGCGAGTACGCGGTCTCGCTCGCGCTGCGCTTCCAGTGGCCGAGCCGGAACCACGGTACGCAAGCGCTCGACGTCGAGAACTTCGCCAAACCCGTGCTTGATGCCATCGCAGCGGGTCTGTTCTGTCCCGCGAACACGGACCCGGACGCCATCGAACGCTGGGACTACGACGACTCCAACTTCAGGACTCTGCTCGTACACCGCATGCCCGACACGTCGGAGGCTGATGCCGAGGGTATCGCGCTTGTGGTGTCGTGCCGCTGACGGTCCTTCTCGGTTGCTCCCGCCGCGTCTGAAGGCCGTACCGCGGCCCTCGGCTCACGTACATCGCGGCGAGGACCGGATTCGGCAGGGGCGCGGCACATCCATGGAGGCCGCCGCTCACCCCCAGCAGGCGGCTCGGGCCGGGGTCACGGGCGCCGCTCGGGCCCCGGGAACGCTCTCGAGGCGCCCGTCCTCAAGCGACTCGCCGTCGTCGCGGCCCACGGTGTGCTCGACGAAGCCGTAGCGCTCGATCCAGCGGCCCTCCTCGGAGCGCCCGAACTCCGTGCGGATCTCCGGGCTGAACCAGTAGAGCAGGTGGGAGAGCGTCGAGGAGTAGCCGCCCATGAGCGTGCCCGAGAGGCTGAGCGACTTGCCGCAGGCGTCGGCGAGAACGCCGGCGGCGATGCCCTGGGCGGAGCCGCGGCCCTTGTACTCGTGCACTTCGTCTCCTACCAGCAGCTCGAAGAAGCCCTTCATGCGGTGCTTCACGTAGTCGGCGAGCGGGTAGCGCTTCGGGCCGGTGCGGTCGGCCTGCCAGAGCGGGGAGCCGCACTCGCCGCAGGTCCACTTGCGGTGGGCGAGGTCACGGCCGAGCAGCGGCACGCCGTCCTTGTCGACGATCTGCGCGTGGCAGTCCGGGCAGCACGGCACCCGGAACGGCTCGCCCGTCTCCTCGTGGCGCACGAGCCTGCCGCGCACGGTCGCCCAGCGCTCCACGATGGCCGGCTGCCAGCGGTAGGAGAGCTTGGCGCGCTCGCGCGACATGATCGCGAAGAGCGGACCGGCGCCGGTCGTAGCGTGCAGCCGCTCGAGGTCGGTGATCGAGGCGACGATGACGGCGCACTCTCCCAGACGGGGCGTCGCCCCTTGTTAGGTGTCACTTTTTCTCCCCCCTTTTTAGGTGTCACTTTCTGTCACCTCCACGTCGGTGACGCTCGCGGCTCCGTCGAGTACCTCGAGCACCGCCCGATACCGCTGTTCCACGAGCCCCAACTCCACCAGCATGGCGGCCTCCTCCGCTGCGGACGGGATCGTCCACCGGGAGGGGCCATCGAGCAGGACCAGGAAGAGCAGCCAAGTGTCGCCCGGCTACCGGAGCCGCGTCTGCGAAGTGTCGTGCAGGTACCGGCGCCAGGGTGTCGCCTAGCTACCGGAACCTCACACGGCCACGGTGGCGAAGTTGGAGCGGGAGAAGGGATTCGAACCCTCGACCCTCTGCTTGGGAAGAACGCCGACTGGCTGCTCCTCGGATCCGAGTGTCGGTGGAGTGTCGGTACCGTGTCGGTGAAATCAGGGCTTAGTCGAGCCCTCCGCGAGCATCTGGTCACCAGGCGAGAACGCGTAATGGCGCGTCGCGGCCTGCTCGGAACGGTAGGACGAGCTGTAACGACGCACCATGTCAGGCGAGGAGTGGCCCAGCAGGTACTGCACGTCGAGCTCCCGTGCGTCGTGGCTGATCGCCCACGTCGCGAAGGTGTGCCGGAAGCGATGGGCATGGACCTTGGGCACGCCGGCTCGTGCCCCGAGGCGTCGCAGCATCTGCTTGAGTCCGTTCACGCCCAGCGGCTGCAACCCCTGAAGTTCGCCGATGCCGTTACCACCAATGAAGAGTGGCCCTGGCGACAGGCCACGCTCCTCAAGGTAGCGCTCGAGCTCGCCGCCGCACCGCCCCGCGAAGGGCACCACGCGCTGTTTGTTGCCCTTGCCGTGGAGGATCCGCATGCGGCCCTCTTCGAGGTCGACATCGGCCAGCTGCAGCCGGACAGTCTCAGAGCAGCGTGCCCCGGTATCGAGCAGGGTCATCAGCAGCGCACGATCGCGCTGACCGACAGGCGTGGGTGATGTGGCCGCAAGCAGGGCGCCGATTTCTTCAGGCGTGAACGGCTGGACGATTCGGCTGGGCAGCCGCACGTTCCGCATCCCCTGGAAGGGGTTGCGCTCCAGTCGATCGGTGGCGACCAACCAGTTGAAGAAGCAGCGGATCTCGCGGAAGTAGCGGTGCCGCGTCTCGAGCGAGCGGTCAGTGAACCGGGCGAGGTAGTCGTAAAGCTGCTCCTGTGCGACGGCGGTGGTCGCGATGTCCCCGACACCGATGGCGAACCGGCGCAGGGTGTGGGCGTAAGCACGCACCGTATTCGGTGACTTGCCCTCAACCTCGCAGCGGCGCAGGTAGAGCTCGATCTGCTCTGAGAGTCCCGTCGTCATCCGCATCCCCAGGGTCGTCAGGGCGTGGAGTCGATGGACGCTCTGATGCGCCTTGCAAGTCAAGCGATATTGGGCATGCTGAGTGAGCAAGAGTAGAGGCTTCGAGCGGGGTCGCCGTCGGGTCCACGCCGTACACCGGCGGCGCGACGGTGAAGTGACGCCTGAGCGAGTCGCAGGGCGTCTCGGTAGTAGAGCGAGGGCGAACGGCCGAAGGTGATCCTTCCCGCTCCCGGGGTTCAATGTCGTCTCGGATTCCCTCGCTGATCCGGTCCGTCTCCACCCGCAACTCCTCGATGCGCCGGAGCGCGTCAGCGCTCGGCATCGCCAACACCCCTTCCAGACCCTCACAGAGCCCGTCGAACCGCCGCCACTCCGCCGCCTCGAAGCGCTCCGGTGCAAGCTCGCCGCGCGACCCCACCCACGAGCACATGGCGAAGACGCTCTCCTCCGAGTCGAGCACCTCGCCGCAGTCGTCCTCCTCCAGGCACTCCTGCAGGTCCCCCAGGCGCGCGTCGAAGCGCCGTGCGAGCGTCTCGGAGTCGGCGATCCAGTCCTCGACGTCGGGAAACAGAGACTCGCAGCCGACCAGGACCAATGCCGCGAAGGCCGCTCCCACGGCGAGCGGTATCCTCCAGATCGGCCCAGGGCGCCCGCTCATCGTCACTCGCAGGCGCCCACGCGCCACGCGCCGCATCCCGGAGGCAGGGCGTACGTCCGCGTGCGGTCGGGGTCGGCCAGCCTGACGAAGAGGGTCGTCACGTTGCAGCTCCTCGGGGCATTCAACGAGACGCCGCGACTGAGGCGACGGTCGCAGGCACCACGTTCTGTGGACAAGCTCCGACAGCCTGAGCGACCCCAACATCGTGCGGACGCGCGGGCACGTGCAGCGTCGAGGTACGCGCCGATTCGCCGATCGACGCTGCGAAGCGCACGATGCGTGTGGCCGGCAACGACGGCCGGGCGGTGCCGGACCAGACGTTGGTCGCGCCGCCTTCTCCGGGCAGCGCTGCTCGGCAGCCGACCTGGACGAGTCCAGCGGCGCCCGAGGGGACGGACACTCTGCTCAGAAAGCAGATCGTCCGCAATTCGCCCAAGACGAAGACCCGCCGCTCGGCAGGAACGTGGGGAGCGGATCGTCTCCGCCGGCGCCACCGATCGTCGACCAGGCGGCCACGATGCCGGCCGCCTCGGCTTGCTGAATCTGCAGAACGGCGTCCGCCGCGTTGCGCGCCTGGATGGAAACACCGAACTTTGCGTCGGACACCCGTTTGCTCCTCATCACCGTTGCGCCCTGTGAGCGATTTGCGTGGCCTCTTAGGCCCCGACCTTCTTCCAGAGCAGCACGCGCTGGCGCGGGTCCTCCCAGGACGACCGGACCTTCGTGCCTACGTCTTGCGCCGCCAGCGACAGGTGCCGCTTCACCGTCGATGCCACATCCCCGCGATCCAGTTGGATGCGCCCGGCGTCGCCGCTGGTCAGCGCATCCCGATAGGATTGTCGAGCTTCGTGCGCGGAGCGTCCTCGGCCGATCTGCACGTCATTCGGATCGAGCTTCGTGAACTTGGGCATGCAATTCCACCCCTTGCGATGCGCCCGCTACTAGCCCCAGAAGATCCCAGCGGGATCAGCGTTCACCTCTTCAAGCAGGTCGGCGAGTTCAACCGAAGGTTCGATGCGATCGTACTCAAACCAGCGCTGATCGCGATCTCGCCAGTAGAGCGTCCAGCGCAACGAGTCGTCATCATAGCGGAACTGCGCGACCGGCCCGCGTGTCCATGAGCGGTCCGTGTCACCTGACCACGGAGCGCGCAACTCGAAGATGGTCACGGCGGACCGGGAGACCGCGCCATCTTGCCAAACTTTGCCAATCCGGTTAGCGTTGCGGCATGAGCACGATGAACATATCGCTCCCCGAGGATCTCAAGTCCTTCGTGGACCAGCAGGTCAGCGGCCGCGGCTACAGCTCGTCAAGCGAGTACGTCCGCGAGTTGATCCGCAAGGACCAGGATCGCCGGCACCTGCGCGGCCTGCTCCTCGAAGGCGGGGCATCGCCGCCGTCGGTCACCGCCAATGCGGACTACTTCGGTCGGCTTCGCGATCGGGTCCGCGAAGCCGGTTAGGGTGACCGGGAAACCTGTCGTCCTTCGCGACCAGGCGCGGCGCGATGTCGACGAGGCCGTCGAGCACTATCTGGCCGAGGCGCCAGCGGCGGTTGCGCTAGGCTTCATCGACGCGCTGGAAGAAGCCTTCCGTCGTATGGGCGAGCACCCTGCAAGCGGTTCGCCCCGATATGAGCGTGAACTCGATCTCCCCGGCCTGCGCTCGTGGGTCGTGAGGGGGTTTCCGTATCTGGTCTTCTATGTCGAGCGAGAGGCGGACGTCGATGTCTGGAGGGTCCTGCATGCGACGCGGGACATTCCGGCGTGGCTGAGGGAGCCGCTCGAGGACTGATCATCGGCGCCGCACGCGACTGGCCCGAGAACGAGGTTCACAGCCGCACGCCTCCGAATGCCCGTGTCGAGTCCGCGGGGCCCCTGCGCCCGAACGGGACGCTCTGCCACGCGGCATGGACGCCGACCCGCGGCCACATGTCCTTGCGCTCCGGGTTCCAGACGTCGAGGAGCGCGTCGATGCCATCACCGTCCAAAGGCTGTCTCCACGCCGGCCAGTGGAAGGCGCGCACCGCCCGGCCTGCTTCCAGCTGCCGCCACCCTCGCTGGTGGGCCGCCGCGTCGGCGTTGCGGTTCAGCCGCCTGTCTACCCCCTGACCCCGTACCGGCAGGAGGGCGAGCCCGAAGAACGCGAACACCTCGACGACCGGATCGACCCATTTCTCGGAATCGTCTGACAGGGAGCCGAGTCTCGTCAGGTCGAATCCCAGACCGTTGTCTTTCACGCGATCAGCCTGCCCCAGCAGCGAGTTCTGGATTGGCGCCGCGGACGGCTCCACCGCCTTGTGCACCTTCACCAGCCGGTGATGGAGCCACTTCACCGTGCCCGGACCCGCGGGGTCGAACGGCGCATGCGCAACGTCGCCGGCTTCGTCCACGCAGAGGTCCGTCAGGGTTGATGACAGTGTCCACGCGTGCCTGTGGCTCCGCGCCGCCCGGGCGCGCGCCGTGAACGCATCGAGGGGAACCTTCCGCTGCAGCCTGGCGGCGCCGTCCCAGTCCTCGGCGATCGGCAGGTCGGACAGGAAGTCCGCATCGGGCCAGGACTCGACAAGGGCCCCCACCGGATCGAGCGCCTCGGACGAGAGCACCGCCGTGGGCTCACCATCGGTCGTCCAGCGCAACCGGATGCGTTCGTCGAGAACGGTGGCGCCAACCGCCGCGAGCCAGGCGTTGACCCACGATGCTGGCCAGCCCGGGCACGCCATCTCGATCATTACCGCGCCTCCGGCGACACATCGGCGCCGGCGGACACGGCGTGGTCCGCAAGGCGCACGATGGCTTCCAGCAACGCCAGCCCCCACGGGCCGAAATGGTCGTTGAGCCGCCGGAAGCGGCCAGGCTGGCTCCAGTCAACGCAGGATAGGTCCGCCGATGCCTCGACCGAGACGTCCTCCACAACAGCGGACACCTTCGAGGCGGTACCGTCGCGTGCCGGCGGCACCAGCGGCCGGCCCTTGCCGTGGTGGCTGATCACGAGGTGGAGCAGCAGGTCCCGTTGCCATGGCTCGCCCCAGGTGGTCTGCTCCAGCCATGCGCGCACCAGCCGGGCCGACAGATCCTCATGGCGGCCTCCTCGGGGCCATCCGGCCACAGCGCGGGTCGTCTCCCGCTCCAGCCGCGGCGTGCCGGACTTGGCCAGCAGCCCGTCTCGCTGCCCATCGGGATCGAGCCACCGCTGGAAGCGTTCGTCGGCTTTCCCGATGTCGTGCAGGGCTCCGGCGCACTCCACTACGTCGGCGACAGAGGCACCACGATCACGATCTGGGCCCGAAACCGCACAGGATGGGTGGAACCACCGCCCACTGCGGCGCAGATGAACTGGGTGGGTGATCTCTGGAAGTGCGACGCGGCGCTTTTAGACCGCTAGCCAGCCCGATCTACCCCCGGCCCACTGTCCGTGGAGCCTATGCGATCCCCTCAAGCGATCAGGGTCGCGAACGGCCTCATTCGGCCAGCGTGCCGGCGTGTTTCGCGCTCAATTGGCCATGCTGGACCATCGCGGTCACCGTGTCCGCGAGCGTCTCCTCGAGGGGCCGCCAGCGGATGTCGAACTCCTCGGCTGCAGGCGAGCTGTCGCCGGGCGGCCAGGACATGCTCATCCTCACGCCCTCGGCGGGAATCGGGAGGCGGAACGGCAGGATGCGCTGGAGCGGGCCGAGCGGCGCGACCGAAGCAGAGATCGTGGCGTTCGGCAGGTTGACGAACCGGATGTTGCGTCCGCAGAGCTCGCCGAGGCGCCTGAAGAGCTCGCTCAGCGGGACGTGGTGCGGCGCGGCGAGGTAACTGCGGGGGCCCTGCCCTGTCTCGATCGTACCGGCGATGACCGCGGCCACGTCGCGGACATCGACGATCGACAGCGACGCATGGCGCGGTAGCGTCCTCGTCTGGCCGCGCAGGAAGTCCGAGGCGATGCGGGCGCTTTCGCCGAAGTGGGGATCGTGCGGCCCCCAGACGCCGGCGGGCATGACGCTCACGACCGGGGCAGCCTCCGCCTGGTGAGCGCGGGCGACGAGTTCAGACTCCGCCTTTGACTGCCCGTAGATCCCCCCGCCGTCCGAGGTCGGCGACGTGGCGGTCAGGGGCTCCTGCGCCGGGATCAGCGCAGCCACCGAGGAGATGTGGACGATGGGGTCGAGGCCGAGCCGGCGAGCGCTCTCGATGACCAGCCGCGTCCCATCGACGTTGGTGGCGCGGATGCGGGCGGCGTCGCGGGTGTCGAGGGAGTAGACGGAAGCGGAGTGGACAACGGCATCACAGCCCTCGAGGAGCGCCTCGATGGCCGCGGGGTCGGTGACGTCTCCCGTTACCAGGTCTTCCGGCGCATCGACCTCGAGTGGATCGAGCGCGGGAGCGAGCCGCGCCGGGTCGCGGACGAGCAGGCGCACATCGTGGCCGGCGGCGAGGAGCGCCTCGACCGCGTGGCTGCCGACGAAGCCGGTGCCGCCAGTGACTGCGACCTTCATGTGCGTGATCTAGCTCATCGGGACGCGCTCGACAACGTAGTCCGGTTCAGGTGCTCCGGTTCGTAGTTCATGCAGGAGATACTCGTAGGACAGCATGTTCTGTTCCTTCCGCGTCGGGTCAGAGACCCAGTCCCAGACTCGGCGCAAGACGCCGATGAACATCTCCCATCCCGTCGTGGAGTCGTCCCCTGCTTCCGCAACCATCCGCAAGTCGTTCGCCACGGCCTCCTCGCGGATCGTCGCGAGCAGCTCGTCCTTGTTCGCGAAGTATCCGTAGATCGAGCCTTTGCTGAGGCCCGCCTCTTCGGCGACGTCGTCAATCGTGGCCGCCCCTGGATCGAGCCCTTTGAGTCCCGCGCGGCGACGACCTCGGGGTGCCCGCCCGGCACCAGCACTACGATCTGATCGCCTCCACCGCTGGTCGATTGACCAACGTCGATGGCAGGCGGTAGCTGGGCAAGCTCTCTCTCGATCCTGTCGATCGCGGCTCGGTCGCAAGTGCCGCCGGCGCCGCCCCCGAGGGCGAGCAGCGCGAGCCCGGCGATCACGACCGAGAGGGTCAGTGCGCCCAGCGAGGCGGCGAGGATCGTGAGCCGGGGGCGTCCCACACTCGATGTCACAGAGCGGCAGCGGGCCCGAGTTCACATCCCCACACATTCAGCGTGCCGTCGCGCGCCTCGTCGATGAGGCTGAGGAAGCGCTCGACAATGGCGACCTAGAGGCTGCGGCGGACCTTCTTCTCGATGCGCTTGCCCTAGATCCTGAGAAGGCCGACGCAGCAGACCTGCGCGTCGATGTCGTCGATGCGTTGCTGGACCGCGCCGAGGAGGAGGCCGCGCTGACCGCAACCATGAGGCGTTCAAGGTGTACGGCGTGGTGCTGACCTGGCGAGAGAGGGCAGCGGCCATTTATCGGGCAGCAGAGGAGGCGGGTGAGTGACACTCGAAGGCCCGTGGGGCGGAGCCTCTGTGTCAAGCGGCCTCGGTAGCGCAGGTGCGAGCATCGGCCACCATGCATCGGTAAACGACGTCCGAGAGTCGGCCTTTGAGGCAGCGCAGCGCCTCGTTCCGACTCTTGCCAGCGGTGAGTTTGCGACGGAAGTAGCCGTGGCCTTCGGTGCCCGGCATGCGCGCCTGGGTGAGCGCCGCGATGTGGAGCGCCCGGTTCAGCTGGCGGTCTCCACCGCGGCTGAGGCGATGGCGTTGGACCTCCCCGCTCGACACCTCAAGCGGCGCCGTCGCCGTGTAGCTGGCGTAGTGCGCGCGCGAGGGGAAGCGACTGACCGCTCCGCTGCGCCCCACGATCTTCGCCGCCAGGATCACGCCGACGCCGGGGATGCGCGTGAGGGCGCTGCCTTGTACGCGCAGCGCTGCCTCGAGGCGGCGGCCGTTCGCGACGAGGTTGCGGTCCAGCACCCGCACCTCGCGCACCAGTTCGCGGGCCATACGCAGCCGCTCGCGATCGGCGGCGCCCGTCGGACGCAGGCGGCGTAGGAGCGCCTGCGCGTGATCGGCGGAGAGCCTGGAGGGGCCCCCACCCGGGCGTAGCTCGCGCAGCAGCCGGTGCAGCCGGTTGACCACGCGCGTGCGTTCCTGCGTGAGCTCGTCGCGGCGGTCGGAGCGCAGTCGCAGCACCGCCGTGTCGTCCTCCGCCCTCACGGCACGCAGCGCCGTGAGGGGTTGGGCGGCGAGCGCAATGGCACGCGCGTCTGCGGGGTCGGACTTCCCGCCACCGGAGAGCAAGCGCACGCGCCGGGACATCGACGACCGACCCGCCCTCCGTGAGCAGCCACTGGCTGAGGCCGTGGCCGAGACCGCGGGCCCCCTCCACGGCCCAGCGGCGCTCGGGCCACTGCCGCGCCCAGCGCAGCAGCCGGCTGTGCGCACGAGCTTCCACCCGGAGCTGGCCGAGCTCGCGGCCCGCGGGGTCGACGGCGAGGGCGGTATGCGAGGACTTGTGGGGGTCGACGGCGGTAGGCCAGCTCCACCCCGACCCCGGCCATCTGCGACTGCTCTCAGAAGCGCTTGACGACTGACTTCGTGGGCGCTGGCCAACAACGACCAAGGCCCGTCTAGTGCCGTCGGCCTGGCTACCCCCGCGGCAGTCCCAGCCCGCGCGTCGCGATGATGTTGCGCTGGATCTCCGAAGTACCGGCTCCGATCGTCGCCGGGATCGTCGTCACGTAGCGGTGCGTAAACGCGGCCTTCGCCGGCGCTCGCGCATCCTTGACGTCCCAGATGTTCGAGTACAGCCCGAACACTTTCGTGCCGGTGCGCGCCACACGCTGCGAGCTCTCCGAAATGAACATCTTGGCGACGGATGCCTCGTAGTTCGGGATCTGGCCCGCGTTCTGCATCGAGATGATGCGGAGCGAGAAGTTCTGACCCACCTCGGTCTCGAGGTAGCGGTCCGCGATCTCGTGGCGCGTCGCATCGGACATCGTCGCCTGCTCACGCCCGGTGTCCGTCTGCGCATAGTCGATCAGCTGATGCAGGCTGCGCTGCAGCGCCACGGCGCCGCTGATGTTGGAGCGCTCGAAGTCGAGCAGCGTCGCTCCGACGTACCAACCGCGGTTCTCCTCACCGACCAGGTTCGAGACCGGCGTCCGCACATCCTCGAAGAAGGTCTCGTTGAACCCGTGTTCCCACGCCATGTTGATCAACGGGCGGATGCTCAGGCCCGGGGTCTTGATGTCGTCGATCAGCAGGAATGAGATCCCACGGTGTTTTGGCGCGTCGGGGTCGGTCCGGGTCAGCGCGAAGATCGCGTCGGCGTGATGCGCGTTCGACGTCCAGATCTTCTGTCCGTTCACCACGTACTCGTCGCCGTCGCGGACGGCGCGGGTCTGGAGCGACGCGAGGTCGGACCCCGACCCCGGCTCGGAGTAGCCCTGCGCCCACACGGTTTCGCCGGAGAGGATCGCCGGCAGATACCGCGCGCGCTGCTCCTCGGTGCCGTGCACGATCAGCGTTGGTCCAAGGAGGCTGACGCCCGAGCCGCCGACCCGCGGCGCACCGGCAAGCGCCAGCTCCTGGTTGTAGACAAACTGCTCATTCGGGCTGAGCCCTGCGCCGCCGTACTCCACGGGCCAGTGCGGAGCGAACCACCCTTTCTCGGACACGGCCGCGGTCCAGCTGCTGGCTGCCGCGCGGCGTTCGGTGTCCTCGGACTTGCGATCGGCGATCCAGCCGCCTTCGTAGCCTTCGTCGATCCCTGCTTCGCTCATGCGACGGTAGAGAGGCGGCAGGCGATCTTCGATCAGCTGTCTCACTTCAGTGCGAAACGCGGCCTGCTCAGGCGTGTCGTCCCAGTCCATCGCGTTCTCCTAACGGTCGGCGCGGGTAAGGCGTCGGCGCGATCCGTCGCACGATCCATCATGGGGCCGACCGACCGCGCCAGATTCCGCTCGTGATGATAGCCAAACGGCGAGGCGGTGGGTCAGAAAGCTCGCTCGGATCCTGTGAGACCGATAGCGAAGCGCAGTCGGCGCAACATCGGACGCCGATCACGCTGACGTGTCCCGCTGCCCGTGCTCGGCGCAGGATCTGGCTCTCCGACCCAGCGTTTCAGGCGTAGGCTGTAGGCCCCTTTCGACGTGCGGAGGCATCCCATGTACCTGCGACTGGTGAGGTTCAACTGCGGGCCCGGAAAGCGGCCAGCAGCGGAGAAGCTCGCCGACGAACTGCTTCCCGCGATACGCGAGCACTTCGCGAGAACAAGACCACCTGGTCGTTGAGATCGCCGACAACGGGCCCGGCATCCCGTCGGACGTGCAGCCGAGGATCTTCGACCGTTCTTTACGACGAAGGACGTTGGGGAAGGAACGGGGCTCGGCCTGGATATCGCCCGAAAGATCGTGACGGAGCGTTGCGGCGGAAGATCGAGAGAACTTGGCGCTGCGGCATCAGCTCGCCGTCTACACAAGGGGCCGTCGTCGACCGCGGCTCCGTCCGTGTGCGATCGCCCACGTCGCGAAGGTGTGACGGAAGCGGTGAGCGTGCACCTTCGCCACTCCGGCGCGGCGACCGAGGCGGCGCAGCATCTGCTTGAGTCCGTTGGGCTGGAGCCCGACGTTCGGATTGAGCACCCCGAGGTGGCTGGCGGCCAGGAACAATGGACCCGCTGTTGCGCCCCGCACCTCGAGGTAGCGCGTGAGCTCGACGAAGCAAGCTTCGGCGAAAGGCACAAGGCGCTGCTTGTTCCCCTTGCCGTGTCGGACCCCCGTAGACAACGAATACCTCGCGGGATACAGACTCCGGCGAAGCCGCAGGCGAGGACTTCGAGCCGAATACCTCGGCAAGAGTATCGCGGAGGGGAGTAGATTTGCCTGAGACGTGGACCGTGCCAGTCTGGAAGGCGTTCACGACTTCCCCGGTGGCGATCCGGAGCTGAATGCCGTGGTCGAGTTCACGCTCCTCGAAGGCGATGTTTCGCTCCTCGAGCGCGTCTTTGACGGCCTCCGCGTCCCACGCCATCAGTACGCCTCCAAGATCCCTCCGCTGCCAGGATGGTCCTCGCCGGGTCGATGGACCCGGCGCGCGCGCTGAACCCGCCGCGGCGGCGATCCTCGGAGTCGGGCGGGTGCGCTCCGCGCCGGTCGTCGAGTCGGATCGCATCGAGGTGGGGCAGGTGACGACGCTGAGCCTGACGTTCGACCATCGGATCACCGACGGCGCTCCGGCCGCGCGCTTCCTCGAACGGGTTGCGCAGCTGCTCGAGCGACCCTACCTGCTGATGTAGCCACGGCTCCGGCCAGCGTTCAGCGGCCGGTCCAGAGCAGCGTCTCGGGCCAGAACTGGCTCCACGCGAACCAGAACGCCTGGTGGCTGACGAGTTCGCGCCCGGCCTCGTTGGCCGCCCGCAGGCCGCTGCCGTCCGCGAAGACGGCCACACCCGCCAGTTCGACGGTTTCGCCCGCCTCCAGCGCGATCCGCGCGGTGGCCGCGGGGAAGGCGATGCGCACGCCGTCGTCCGCCTCAACGCCGAGCACCAGCTCCTGCACCGGCAGGCGCGGGTCGATGTCGCCGACCGGGAAGATCGGCCCGAAGTCGTCGCGGCCGCGCAGCGGGTCGGGGCTGTAGGCGCGGCCGATGCCGCCGTCCTGCGCGACGATCGTGGTATCCGGATGCGCCTGCTTCCAGTCGCCCCAGGTGCTGGCGACCACGCTCAACTGCTCGAGCTGGACCCCGGCCTCGCGCAGCGGACCCGACACGGCGCGGCCGGTGAAGGTGTCGAAGGCGGAAGAGGTGTGGAGGTCGAACATCACCTTGTTCGAGCGGGAGAGCAGCCCGGAGGTGCGCAGCTCGAACGGCTCGAAGCCGGACGGCGGCTCATCGACGAAGTAGGCCTGAGCGGAGCCGCAAAGCGTGCAGTACGGCATCCCGAAGACCCGCCCGTCGAGGGTGTCGGTCACCATCTCGTGCGCCTCCATGAGGTGCTTCGGGTAGGCGCGGGCCTCGCCGTTGATGACGACGCCGAAGACGATCGCCTGGTCGGGGTACCAGCGGCCTGTCGAAGCGTCGGTGACGGCGGGATGGTGCAGCGCCGGGATGCAGGTGAGACAGAGGATGCCGGCCCTCGCCGCCGCGACCGAGCGATCGTCGATCTGCACGCCGCCCCACGAGACGTAGCGGTAGTCAAACTCGGCCTCGGTGTCGTCGAAGAACGGCGCCCACCGGTCGTCGATGCTCTCGAACGCGACGCGCTTCCACTGGAGGTAGCCGGGCGGGGCCGGCAGGTCCCAGCTCAGCAGCACGTTCGAGCCTCTGACCCACCAGACATCGGGCAGCGTCGCCCCGGTCAGCTCCATGAACGCCTCCCGCAGCGCCTGCGCGCGCAGGTCGAACTGGGGCAGGAAGCGCAGAGCGTCGACGAGCACCCAGGCGACGCGGACATCCTCGGCGCGGCCGAGGTCGCGAATCCGGTCGATCCCGGCCATGCGCAGCGGGTCGTCCTCGACGAAGAGCACGCGCATGACTTCTGTGAGCTCGTCCGCGAGCCGCTGGTCGAGCGGTCCTTCGGGCACGGCGGCGGGGCGAGGCGGCACGGTCAGCACCTCAGGCGTCGCCGTCACCGGCGCCGAGGTCGTTGGCGTCGCCTCTGTCTCTGGCGTCGGGGTCGCGCGCCGGAACTGCGTCGGCGTTGCGGTGGGCGATTCCGTCCCCGAGCTGCACGCAGACAGGGCCACGGCCGCCGAGACGAGCAGCACTGCGAGGGCGCGTGCCAGCATGTTGCCGTCCGCCGTGGTGGGTCGTCATCGACACGACTGGCGCGCCGACATACAGATATTGTCCGTCACGAACGGTGTGATCACCATCACGCGACGCGTCAGGGCGTCGGCTACCAGGTGTCGACGAACGGTCGACGGCCGCGGCGCAACGGCTCGGGATTCGGCACAGACTTCAGACCCTGAGTAATCCAGCGCCGCGTATCCGCGGGGTCGATCGCGTCGTCGATCTCAAACGTCGAGGCGACGTTGAGGGCGCCGCCGCGCTCGTAGGCCATGGCCACCATCGGCTCTGATGCTCCTATCGCCTGTCAAGCGAGCGATTCGGCGCGCGGGAGGTGGCGATAGAGCTGCCGTGCGACGTAGCGCTTGAGCGAGCGGATGATCTCGCGCTTGGAACGGCCCTCGGGTGCGGGGGTCGTGGACCATGCGGACCATGACGATTCGCGGTGCGGTCGCCACCGCGGTTGAGTCGTTTGCGGATGGTCAGCCCCGACGAGGCGTCGATCGGGGCGACGCCGCAGTGATGGGCGAATGCCGCCTCGCTGCGGAGGCGTTGCGGGTTGTCGCCGGCGGAGACGAGCAGAGCGCCGGCGTCTCGGCGCACCGCGCAAGCAGCGCCACACGGCGAGGCGCATCTGGCAGCGACTCGTGGACGAGCGCGGCGCGACCGTGGCCGAGTCGACGGTGCGCGCCTACGTCGGCCGCGTACGCCGCGAGCTGGAGTCCGGCAGCACGGTCGTGACGATCCCCCAGCTGCATCCGCCCGGCGAGGAAGCGGAGGTCGACTTCGGCCAGGTCAGCGTCTGGCTGGACGGGGTGCTGACCGAGCTGTCGATGTTCGTGATACGGCTCTCGCACTCGGGGCGGGCCGTCCACGTCTGCTTCCCGGGCGAGGGCCAGGAGGCGTTGACCGGCAGACCGCGCTGCACGAAACTAGTCGAGCGTGCGCAGCCGCGGGACAAAGGCGAAGAGCACGATCGTGAGGGCAATCAGCCCGAGCGCGGTGCCGGCGAACGCCCACTGCACACCGACCGCGCCGGCCACGATCGCGATGCGAAGGTGCCGAACGAGACGAGCCCGAACTCCATCATGTAAACGCTCATGACACGTCCGCGGTACGTCGCCTCCACGTGCGCGAGGATCAGCACGCTGGTCAGCGACATGCGCGAGGTCTGGCCGACGCCGATCCAGAGCGACGCGAGCGCCGCGAGCCAGAACACGTTCGACACCGCGAAGCCGAGCAGCGACAGGCCGAGGACCATCAGCCCGCCGATGAAGAGCAGGCCGCGGCGCTTGCTGGGGAGCGACGCGATCACCAACGAACCGGCCAGCGAGCCGACCGCGGCGATGCTCATCAGCAGCCCCAGCAGCTCGGGACCGGCGTCCAGGACGTTGCTGACAAAGCCCGGTAGCAGGAACTGGTACGGCATGGAAAGCATCGAAACGAAGAGATGCGTGGCCATGAGCGTGAGCACGATCGGGTGCATGAAGATGTAGCGCGCGCCATCCAGCATGTCCTCGACGCTCTTGCCGCCCAGGCGGCGAGTCGAGCCCAGGGGGCGGTCTGTGGACGGAGTGAAGGCCGTGGGCTGCACCACCGGCACGGGCAGCAGCGCGACGATCGCGAGCACGTAGGCCCCGCTGATCAGGAAGTAGACCCACTCCCATCCCACGGTGGCCAGGAGGAAGCCGGCGGCGGCTGGCGCGACCATGCGCGTCGCGTTCATCGACGCGGCCCCCAGAGCGACTGCGTTCATCGTGCGCTGCTCGCCCACCGTCTCGGGGATGATTGCTTGAACCGCCGGCATCATCAGCGCCACGGCGAGGCCATGCACGATGCCGGCGACGAACAGATGCTCGAAACGCAGCAAGTCGGCGGCCAACAATACGCCGACGGCGAACGCACCGATCAGATCGGCAGCCTGCCCAGCCTGCAATACGTGGCGCTTCGGCAACCGATCTGCCAACACGCCACCAAGCGGTGAAAACAACAGCATGGGGATCGCGCTGGCCAGCGACATCAAGCCCAACGCGGCGAACGATCCGGTCAGCTCGAACGCCAGGAAGCTGCGAGCCAACATGTTGACGTTCAGCGCCATGTTCTGGCCGATCATCGACATGAAGTACCAGCGGTAGTCGCGCTCGTTGAGCGACTCGAATGTGGAGAACGAGAAGCGCCCCCCTGGCGGAGGCGGCGGAGCGACGGTCGCCCGCCGCCCGGTCGGGGACGGCGCGACGGCGAGCGCGGGGCCCCCCGTGGCGCGTCGCGGGCCTTCGGCGGGGACCCTCTGGTCGTCAGCCATGCAGCCGCCTCTTCGCCGATCTGCACCCGATCGCACGTTCGGTAGGCGGTCTGCTCGTCGTCGAGCGCCACTGCGCCGCAAGGGCAGTGTCAGATCTCAGGGCGCGTCGACCCTTAGGCGCCACAAGGCGACGTCGCTGGTGGTCTATGCTACAGCCAGTTCGCTGATCAGCGAGTGCCAGCGTGTGAGGAAGAGCCGTCGCTGCTCTGTCAACGCGACATGGGCGCCACCGCGGCGGCGGACGCGGAAGTACTGTCGCAGCTCATCGAACGCGCTACAGAAGCGCGACGCGGACTCGAAGCTCCCGAAGCCCTGCATCGGGTAGTAGCGCTGCTTCACCGCTCGGTGACTCTGCTCGGTGTAGTTGTTGAGGTACTGCGTCGTGCGATGCCAAGCCTTGCGGCCGATGATCCAGCGGATCGCCCGTCGGTAAGCGGGGTGCAGGTCGGTCGTGATCCGTGCGGGCTTGCGTTCGGCGATCTCGACCAGTCTCCGCAAGAACCTCCGCGCGGCATGCTTGTCTCGACGCTCGCTCAGCATCGAATCAATCAGTTCTCCGTCGCCGTCGATCGCTCGGTAGAGGTAGCACCAGCGCCCAGCGACCTTCACGTACGTCTCGTCGAGGTACCAGGACTCGCCGGCTCGGGCTCGTCGCTTGGCGCGGAGCTGGCCGGCGAGCAGTGGGGCGAATCGAAACTCCCACTCCCGGATGGTCTCGTGCGTGACCTCAACACCGCGCTGGAGGAGCATCTCTGCCACGTCACGGAAACTCAGCTTGTAGCGCAGACGCCACAGCACCGCGAGGAGCACCACGTCGGTCGGGACCTGAAGATGGTTGAACGGCGTGCCGGTTCGCTCGTTGAAGCGACGCTTGCACGAGCGGCAGTTGAACCGCCGGTAGCCGAGCGTCGTGCGCGCCTGGCGTCTGGTCGTGGCGGCGGATGCACAGTGCGGACAGTTCACCGATGTCTCCTCGTCCATGCTCAGACGAGGCTAAACCTCACAGTTCGAGCCCTCAGATCTGACGCAGCCTGGGCGGACCGATCCCATCGAGGTCCTCGGCGAGCAAGACCGAGCACGACTGGCAGAGCTCATCCCCATTCGCTACGGGCGGATGAGTCAGACGCCGTTTACCTGTTTACGCGGCTGCGTCGACCGCCGCTTCGGTGAAGTTCGCCGTCGGCTCATCCGCGGCGATGTCTCCGATGTTGTCGCACTCCATCTCGCGGTACAGCAGAGGAAAGTCGAAGGTCGACGCGTTGCCCATGTTCCCGGGCATCATCGGAAGGTTGCCTCGGAACTGGATGAGCGGCCGAGGACGAGTCGACCCCCGCTGATGATGTCCACCTGGGCTGCCTGCTTGGCCAGTACGGCCGGATGTCGATAGGTGTTCCCCGAGACCAGGCGGGCCCCGATGATACGGCCGCGAGCTGGCGCCCCGCGTCACGTCTCAGAGCTTCGGCGGGTTGATTTGAGGCGGCGCTTCCTCACGCCGCTCCGCGGCCTCGAAGCGGTCTGCCTGTTCGGCCGCATCGCGCGCGAGCGTGTGGATATCGATGCCTCGGTGAGCCGAGCCGTACTGCGCGATCCGCTCGAGTCCTCGACGCACCAACGCCTGTGCCCCGTGGGCATTACCACGCTGGTAATGCGTGTAGCCAGCACCGAGCTGTGACAGCCCCTTGAAGAACTCCTCGTCTTTGCTCCCGCGGGCTTCGCGCCAGGCGGTCTCCCATGCTTCGTGCGCCCCGAAGAACTGGCGCTCGTTGAAGTACCGCTTCCCAAGCTGATGATTCTCTTCAATCGAGAGCGCGTCGAAGTCCTCCAGCCTGAGCCGGGAGACGGAGCCGGCAGGCAGCGGACGGCCAAACTCGTCCCGGCGACGTTCCACCTTCTGCGGTGCCGATTCTGGTGCGTCTTCGGCGTTCCCGAACATCTCCACCCTCGAGTGCCACCCTCGGGCGCTACGGCTCGCGTCGCAGCGATCCAAGGCCACGCTACCTCGGCTACAGCGACCTGTCCTGATTCGACCGCCTGGCGGAGGCGATAGTACTCCGAGCTTTATGGACCCGCAGCCGGAGTTGCTCGCTCACGGCCCACATCCGGCGCTCGATACTTGATCGCCCGCGTGCAGCATCACAGCGGCGAGCCCCCATCGACCGCGAACTGGGCGGACCCTAGACTCGAGTCATGCGCAGGCCCATTCGCATCCTCCACACCTCGGACCTCCACTTCCACCGGACGTATCCCACGGAAGCGTTCGAAACGATCCGGGCGCTCGCCCGATTCGCCGAGGCCGCGGCGGCTGAGGCGGTGATTGTCGCGGGCGACTTGTTCGACTCCGCGAACCAGCCGGCCGAGCTCATCGAGGCCGTGGCCGAGGAGTTCAGGGGCCTGCCGCTGCCCTTGGTCGCGATCCCCGGGAACCACGACATCCGCTACTCCGAGAGCGACGGCGATGCCTTCGGCGGACTCGCGGCGCTCGCGGCAGACGGGCACATCTACATCGACGAGCCCGGCGGACGCGCCGTCGACTTGCTTGACGGTGCGGTCAGGGTATGGGGTCGAGGGATGCCAGAGCACACTCCGGCGAACGACCCGTTGGCGCACCTGCCCGGCGCACGCGATCACGGCCGGTGGTCGATCGTCCTCGCGCACGGCGAGCTCAACCCACCCGAGGGCACTCGTAGCTCACCGATCGTCCTCGAACGCCACGCGGAGGCGCTAGCGAGCGTCGACTACCTAGCGCTGGGCCACCGTCACGCGCCAGAGACAGCACGCTTCGGCGCGATGACACTGGCGTACAGCGGGTCGAGTTCGCCCGTCTTCGGCCCGGGCAGCGTCGCGCTCGTCGACCTCCGCAGCGACGGGAGCGTCGGGGTCACGCACGAGCAGTTGCACTTCGAGAAGGCGACCGTTGAGCAGCTGACGAGCCGCTGAGTTCGGCGGATGCTTCGTTGGAGTTTATGCTGCGCGACGAGGACCGTCGGCGGGCTCCGCATCAGCGCCGACCACTACCACTAAAGCTAGCCAAGCACGGTTTCGTGCCGTCGCGGTTACTGCTGGCGCTCCAGCCAGCGCCGAGGATGCCGGCCGTCGACGTTGCCGACCAAGTTGCCCCACATGTTGTAGCCGAGCAGCTCCTGCAGCTCCGGAGGGAGCGTCAGCACCAGCTCGCGAGGCACAGCGAGATACTGGTTTTCCTGCTGACGCAGCCGAGGCTGTCGCACAAACCCACGAAGAGGGGGACATCGCTATACGATGAGCATGGCGGCGGGGGCGGAGTGATTCCGAGGTGCCGCCGTGACCCAGCGTTTCTTGCCGTGCGACCGTGACCAGCAATACCTGATGCCCGCCAGCCTCCGCGACTGGCTGCCCGGGGACCACCTCGCGTGGTTCGTGCTCGATGCGGTCAGCCAGTTGGACCTCACCGCGTTCTACGAGCGCTACCGCGAGGACGGTTGGGGGCGGAAGGCGTACGAGCCGTCGATGATGGTCGTGCTCGTGCTCTACGCCTACTGCGAGGGCGAGCGCTCGAGCCGCCAGATCGAACGGCGCTGCCGGGAGGACATCGCCCTCCGGGTGCTGACCGCGAACCAGCACCCCGACCACGCGACGATCTGCCGTTTCCGCCAGCAGCACGAGGAGGCGCTCTCGGGACTGTTCGCCGAGGTGCTCAGGCTGTGCGCCGAGGCTGGTCTGGTGCGGGTCGGGGTGGTCGCGCTCGACGGGACCAAGCTGCACGCCAACGCCAGCCGTGAGCGCAACCGCACGGATGCGGACCTGGAGGCCGAGGTGCGGCGCATCCTCGACGAAGCGGAGCGGGTGGACGCCGAGGAGAACGCGCGCTTCGGCGACGCGCGGGGCGACGAGTTGCCTCCGGGATTCAGGGACCGCGAGGAGCGCCTGCAGCGGTTGCACGAGGCGCGGGAGCGACTGGCGGCCCGAGAGCGGGAGCGGCAGGAGGACTACGAGCAACGCCTCAGGAGCCGCGCGGAGAAGGACCAGCGCGGGCGCCGCCCGAAGCCGCCGCAGCCCGAGCAGGGTGCGAAGGTGAACGTCACCGACCCGGACAGCCGCGTGGTGCGCGACTATCACGGCTACTTCCAAGGCTACAACGTGCAGGCGGTGACGACCCGCGACCAGATCATCGTCGCGGCTGAGGTGAGCCGACAGGCGACCGACATGCACGAGCTGCAACCGATGATCGAGGTGATGCACCGCAACCTGCAGGCCGCACACTGCGGGCCGGCGCGCGTGCTGCTGGCTGATGCCGGCTACTACTCCGAGGCGAACGTGCGGCAGGCGGGGAGCGCAGGTCCGGAGCTGCTGCTCGCGACCCGCAGCGACCGCAACCGGCGCGTCGGCGCGGCACCGCCGCGCGGGCGCATCCCTGCCGGGCTCTCCGTCCGTGAACGGATGGATCGCAAGCTGGCGACGCAGCGTGGCCGGCGTCTCTACGAGCAGCGGCGCTGGATGATCGAACCCGTCTTCGGCGACGTCAAGGAGAACCGCGGCATCCGCCGGTTCATGCGGCGCGGGATCGCCTCGTGCGCCAGCGAATGGAAGCTGATCGCCGCCACCCACAACCTCAAGAAGCTCTATCGCCGGGCGCGGCCGTCCTCCTGGCCAGCGAACGGCAACCCCCGGCAAAGAGGCTGGTCTGCCGCCGTGGCGGCCGCGTAGCGCCGCTGCCCTGTGAGAGGCGGCTACTCCGCCCCGACAACCGACCGGCTGACCTCTTGGCCCTCGTGGCGCTCCGCCCACGCCACTCCATGCGACAGCCTCAGCCACGCGGCACAATACTCAAGGATGACTCCTAGGCGAGGCGCATCCGAGTCATTGGCACCGCCGCCGTGGTAGACCGAGCCGAGGAACAGCATCGCCGAGCCCGAAGGCATCGTCGCGCGAGCAGTCGCGGTGTCGTCGTCGGGTCGCTCCTCGACCCAGCGGTGACTCGCGGGGACGACGTGCGTCGCGCCGTTCTCCTCGGTAAACGCATCGATCGCCCACATCACGTTCACGACCAGCTCCGGCTTCGGCGGGGGGAGTTGATAGACGCCGTCGTCACGGTGCAGGTTCTGCGCGCTCTCTCCCGGGGCGATCTGGATCGCCTGGGGTGCGCTCAGGGTGGCCGTGCCGAGCACCCGTTCGACGGCCCCGAAGATCAGCGGATGAGTGGCCGGCTCGTCGAAGACTCGAGTCTTCGCGAACAGCGCGTAGATGCGCCGCGTCGAGAACCCCTCGAAATCGTTGCGACCAGTCGGTGTGGCGGCGATCAGACGCTCGAGGGCGCGCCGCTTCTCCTCCACCTCCTCGGCCGTCAGCACGTCATTGACGATCGCGAAGCCGTCGCGCTCGAGCCGCACTACGAGCTGATCCACAGTCGTCTCGGTCGCGCTGAGGTTCGACATCGACTCGGCCATCGTGCACCTGACCATCCCGGAGCTAACGCGCGCGTCGCCCTAGTCTGACGCTGACCTATCGTAACGCCGCCAACACACTCCTCGGCGCACTTCGGCGGACAGTATCTCGACGACGCTGGGGTGTACGGCTGTACATGGACAGCTGTCTAGCCGGCAGTTGCGGTATCCCGCCCATGAGGGATAGCGCTGCACGACTGATGTCTGCTGGGATCTGAAGCGTGGCCAGGCGTGGGCTGATCGTTGCGCAGAAGGCGTTGCATGCGCCTCGAACGGGCGTTCACGCCGTGGAGAGTACCAAGGGGGCGGATGATGACAGCCCAACAAAGCGCCAGTGAATGGGGCGCGCTCAGCCAGCTCGATGAGCCATCCCGTAACGAGGCGATGCGTGCGCGGTTCGAGGAGTTGCTCACGCTCAATGACAGCGACCGCCGCCGGATCGAGGAGTTATCGACGGCGCGGAACAGGATTGTCCATCGAGGCGAGCAAGCGACACATGCAGCCCTTCACTCATGGATTGGGGCGGCCCGGCAGGTACTCCTAGTTCTTGAGCTGTCAAAGGGTGCCACTTGGCCAGCGGGCTTCCTGTCAGACGACAGTTTCCGTGGACCAGGGTGACGATTCAGCTTCCAGCGCGTTGGGCCACGGCCCGGTTCAAAACCAACTCACACTGCGGGCTGACATTGATCTAGGCCTCGCGTCCTACCGCGCCTCAGGCTAGGACTGGTAGCAGGGGCCGGATTCGAACGGGCGACCGACGGCTTATGAGTCCGTTGATCATCCTGATGGTGGCGGTGCGGTCGCGCCCGGGCTGTTCAGGGGCCGCGCCATGCGCTAGCGTCTCACGTGGGGAGCGCGATGCCCGAGAACCGTGAGCTGGCGATCGATTGGCCCGACGTGGTGAACGAGGATGGCACCCCGATGCGGTGGTTCGGCGCGTGGCTCGTCGGCGACGAGGGTGCCGAGGGAGCGTGGTTCCACAGCGGACGCGGCGCCGCGTCGACTGCGCACACCGTCCCGCCGGACGCGACGGGGATGCGCGTGCGCCGCTGGCCCAATGAAGGTCTGGCAGCGGAGTACGCCGATCTGATCCCGGTGCCGGCCGGGCCGGTCGAAGCCGCGGACGCTCCCTTCGAGCGCGAGCAGCCGTTCAGCCTCCTCGCCGCCGAAGCATCCTGAGGGAGGACCGAATGGTCGCTACCGACACCAACCCGAACGCCTGGAGAGCAGAGACGCCCGGTCACGAGGGCTGGGCGCGTTCCGCGCGGCCCGACGACCCGAACAAATACTTCATGCTCTCCGCCGACTGCCACGGGCAGGAGCCGGCGGACCTCTGGGCCAAACGCATCGAGCCCGAGTACCGCCACCGTATTCCTCGGCAGGAGGTGGACACGGACGGCGTGAAGTGGCAGGTCACCGAGGGCCACCGCCCCGTGAAGATCCGCGACCTCAAGCTCGAGGGTGAGGACAAGGAGCGGAACGGCGCGGGCTATGAAGTGGACGAGCGGCTGCGCGACATGGATCGCGACGGCATTGACGTGGAGCTGTCGTTCCCCAACAAGGGCGTGTCGGCGTGGGCGACGCCCGACCCTGTCTTTTCGCAGGCGATGTGCCGCGTGTGGAACGACTGGTCGATGGAGCAGTACGGCGGCCATCCCGACCGCATGGTGCCAGCAGCCGGCATCGCGCCAGGCGACCTGGAAGGGGCGATCGCGGAGGTGCAGCGCGTGGCGGCCATGGGCCATCGCTGTCTCACGCTGCCCAACCGTCCGGTGTGGGGCCCGGGCGACGGCAGCGAGCTGAACTACAACCTGCCCGACTTCGATCCGCTGTGGGCCGCGATCGAGGAGGTCGACCTCCCGATCACGCTGCACATCTCCACGGGCAAGGACCCGCGGGGCGCCCGCGGCAACGGCGGTGCCGTGATCAACTACGCGGTGCACGCGCTCGGCCAGTCCCTGGAGCCAGTCGCCAACTTCTGCAGTTCCGGGGTGCTGGACCGCTTCCCGAAGCTGCGCATCGCCACGATTGAGGCGGGCATCGGTTGGGTGCCGTGGGCGCTGACGGCGATGGACGAGGCCTACCACAAGCACCACATGTTTGCGTTCCCCAAGCTCGATCTGCTGCCGAGCGAGCACTACCGGCGCAGTTTCTACGCGAGCTTCGGCGAGGATCCGCCTGGGCTGGCACTGGCACGGGATTTCGATCTCACGAAGAACTACATGTGGGCGAACGACTACCCCCACCAGGAGGGCACGTGGCCACACTCGGCTGCCGCCATCGAGCGCACCATGGGCGGGCTCACGGACGGCGAGCGCGCCGCAGTGCTCGGCCTGAACGCAGCTCGCTTCCTCGGGATCGAGGTGCCGGTCGACAAACGCTAGCCGTCTGGCCCGCTGTTACTCCGCCGCTGCGTAGACGTCACGGCCCCAGCGAATCGATCACCGGCCCCGACCCCTCTTCCTGGCGACGCACGCCGCCAAGGAGGTTCGAGCTACAGCGTTGTGGGGCACGAAAACGTCATCAGTGTCAGGCCGCCCACCGGTAACGGTGGTGTAGGCCACCGAGAATCGGCTCTGCGACGACACGGCAGCGAGCTGACGATGGCGGGAGTTCGCGAGCGCCCGCCGGTGGTTCCAGCTCCAACGAGCGATGCGGTCGCGTCTCGTGGTAGTAGCTGACGTACTCTCGCAGCACCCGCCGCAGATGCCGCTCGCCCAGCACGATCACGTGATCCAGGCAGTCGCGGCGAAGCGTGCCGATCACCCGCTCGCAGATCGCGTTCGCCTTCGGCGACCGGATCGGCGTGAGCACGGTCTCGATGCCGATCCCACGCGCCCGAATCACGAAGTTACCGCCGAAGCTGCGGTCGCGATCGCGGATCAGGAAGCGCGGCGCTGTGTTCCATGGCGTGGCTTCGATCAGCTGACGCCACCCCCACGATGCGGTCGGATGCTCCGTGACGTTCGAATGCATGATGCGCCGTTGCTCGTGATCTAGCAGGACGAACACGTAGATCGTGTGGAAGGTGAGCGTCTACACGGTGAAGAAGTCCGCCGCCTAGATCTGCGGGGCGTGCAGGCGTAGAAACGTGCGCCAGCTCGCCGACGGCGGTCGGCGCAGCGCTCGTCGGCGGTACGTGCGAACGGTCGAAGCGCTCACGTCGATCCCAAGCGCCCGCAGTTCGCCCACGATGCGGACCGCGCCCCACGTCCGGTTCTCCCCGGCCATCTGCACGATCAGTGCACGCACGTCGCGAGGGATCGGAGGTCGGCCGCCTTCGCGTCGGCCGCTGCGCCAAGTCCAGTAGCGGCGCCAAGCTGAGCGATGCCAGCGCACGACGGTGGCGGGCTGGACGATCATGACCGCGCCGCGCCAGCCCGACCACCCGCGCGTGAGCGTCGACCAGAAGCGCCGGTCGTTGACCTTGCAGGCCGGTCGCCGTTGCGAGCGCTCGTAGATCGCGAGCTGGTGCCGGAGCGCGAGATTCTCAAGCACCAGATCACGTCGGTCGCGCCCGAACAACCGGGTCGCGACAAGCAGTAAGCGGAACGGAAACCACATCGACTCACCCCCACTGCTAAAGGGTGAACGAAGCTACTTCACATGCAACGTGGCAGCGGGATCAGGTTTCTGTGCCCCACACCGCTTTGGCCTCGGACGCACCGACCCCGCGGAAGTCGAAGCACGTCACGGCGTGCTTCGCGGACAGGCGACCGATCCAGTGACGGAAGCCGTCGCTCTCCCTCGAGAGCTCGCAGTTCATGAACGGATAGAGCGGCAAAATGATGAGCCGCGTCCCGCCGCCCATCGTCCAGTAGCCAACGGGTCGGCCTCGACGGGTGGGCACCCGGGGTTCCCAGCGCCCCACTCCGGGTCAAGGAAGCAAATCGTCACCGTCGCGGGCGCCGGCAGGGCGCTCGCCTCGCCAGGCAGCAGAGCGCGTATCCCGCCTGCCACCGCAGCGGCTCCCGCGTACCGGAACAAACGGCGTCGGTGAATCCTCCGCTGGAGGTACCTGTCCACAATCCGCCTCGACTCCGGGCTCATCGGCGCGGGCGGACATTACAGGTTCGCGTGAGCGGGGAGTCGACTGAGGCGACGGCTCGGTGCGCAGGACATCAAGGTTGGGGATCCGGAGTTCGAGAGAGTTCATCGTGCAAGGCAACGATACGGCCCAAGTTCAGCTTGTTTGCCTGCGCTCAGCTCCGCCAGGCTGTAAGGCGTGCGCTCTCTAAGGGCCATCTCCTCGCTGCGGGCCAAATCGAAATCAAGGAGCGCGGCCAGCTCTATTCTGAGCAAATGGGCACCATTGAAGACGCTGGACATCTGATGGACGTCCACAGGCTCTTTGACGAGACCCTGAAACCAGCTCCACAAAGTGGGTTCGGCGTCGAAACCAGCTCCACAAAGTGGGTTCGGCGTCCAATTAGGCACGCCGGCCGTAGCCTGTCGCGCGCCCCATCGGTGAGTCGAAACGCAAGCGCGCAGCAGCCGAGAGCACGGTCGTCGAGCAACGGGCAGCGGGCTGCTGATGCTGTTCAGCTCGCTCTGAGTGGCGCGCCGTCCTTAGCTCTGACTCTTCCGGACGATGACCGACGGCTTATGAGTCCGTTGATCATCAGGACCATGGGACGCCCTTCAAACGCACGAGAAACGGCCACGCTGGCCGGATAGAATCCTGCCCCACCCTACGACTAGCCAGACGCGCTCACGACTAGCGGGTTGTTCACCACCACGTTTGTTGTCTATCGTCTCGGCCGAGCCCGGTCGTTAGCGCGAATCGTGGGGCGAGAGCGGAGCCCACACTGATGCTGCAGCACTACCGCGTACTCGACTTGACCGACGACGAGAGCATGATCGCCGGGATGATCCTCGCCGACCTCGGCGCCGACGTGATTGCCGTGGAACCGCCGCAGGGCAACGCCGCCCGCCAGCGAGGCCCCTTTGCCGGCAACGAGCCCGCCCCAGATCGGTCGCTGCCGTGGGCCGCGTGGGCGCGCAATAAGCGCTCGGTGACGGCTGACCTCGAGGCCGACGCGGGCCGGCAGCGGCTGCGCCAGCTGGCCACCACCGCGGATGTGCTGATCGAGTCGACGACACCCGGCGTGATGGCCGCTCGGGGCCTCGGCTTCGACGATCTCACGGCACTCAATCCAGCGCTCGTCTACGTCTCGGTCACGGCGTTCGGCCAGGACGGCCCGAAGGCGGGGTACGCGGCCACCGACCTCACGATCGCGGCAGCCGCGGGCGAGATGTCGATCACCGGCGACGACGACCGAGCGCCGCTTCGCCTGGCGATCCCGCAGGCGCGGCTGCACGCCGGCGCCGAGGCAGCCCAGGCCGTGCTGATCGCGCTCCGCGAGCGGAAACGCTCTGGCCTCGGACAGCACGTCGACGTATCCGCGCAGGCCGCGCTGGCGCAGGCGACGCAGTCCTACATCCTCGCCGCGGCGGTGGGCGACATCGATCCCGCCCGCTTCACGGGCGGCGTGAAGATGAGCGGGCTCCCGTCGCCGCTGATCTGGCAGGCCGCCGACGGCTACGCTTCCGTCACGTTCGCCTTCGGCGCGGCGATCGGACCGTTCTCTCGGCGGCTGATGGAGTGGGTGTGCGAGGAGGGCGGCTGCGACGAGGAGACCCGGGACAAGGACTGGATCGGCTACCGGGGTCTCCTGGCGAGCGGCGAGGAGCCGATCGAGGAGTACCTTCGCGTGCTCGGCGTGCTCGCGGCGTTCTTCCAGACGAAGACGAAGGCAGAGCTGCTCGCCGTCGCGATGGAGAAACGACTGCTGATCGTCCCGGCATCGTCGATCGGCGACCTGCACGATTCGCCGCAGTTCGCGGACCGCGACTACTGGCGCGAAGGGGCGGACTGGCCGGTCGCTGGTCGCTACCCCGGCCCCTTCGCCCACCTCGTCGGCACGCCGATCGAGCAGGGCGGGCCGGCGCCGGCTGTCGGCGCGCACGACGATGACCTCGAGGCGATCCTCGGGCGGACGAGCGAGGTCGAGCGGCTGGACGCTGGCGACGGCCGGCCGCTGAGCGACGTCAAGGTGCTCGACCTGATGTGGGTGATGGCAGGCCCCGCCGCGACACGGGTGATGGCCGACTACGGCGCGACCATCCTCAAGATCGAGTCGACCACGCGAGTCGATACCGCGCGCGGCGTCGGACCCTGGAACGGCGGCGCCGCCGGGCCCGAGCACTCCGCACTCTACCAGAACATGAACACCGGCAAGCTCGGGATGACACTCGACATCTCGAGTGCAGCTGGCCACGAGGTGATTCTCGACCTGGTGCGCTGGGCCGATGTCGTCACCGAGGCGTTCTCACCGAAGGCGATGCGCGACTGGGGGCTGAGCTACGAGCGTCTGCGCGAGGTGAATCCGGGCATCATCATGCTCAGCAGCTCGCTCTTCGGCCAGAGCGGCCCCCACTCGGGCATCGCCGGGTTCGGCACGATGGGCGCGGCGGCTGCCGGGTTCAACAGCATCGTGGGCTGGGGCGACCGTGATCCGGCAGTGGTCGCTGCGTACAGCGACTACGTCGCGCCGCGCTTCACCCTCGCCACGCTGCTGGCCGCCCTCGAGCATCGCGACCGCACGGGCGAGGGGCAGTACATCGACTTCTCGCAGGCGGAGGCGTGTATCCACTTCCTGGCGCCTGCGATTCTCGATTATTCGGTCAACGGCCACGAGTTCGAGCGGGTGGGCAACTTTGATCCGCACGTCGCGCCGCACGCGGTCTATCCGGCGGCCGGCGAGGATCGCTGGGTCGCCATCGCGACGCCCACCGAGGAGCAGTGGCAGGCACTTGCGACGGTCATCGGTCGGCCGCAGCTCGGCGAGGTGCACTCTGATCTCGCGTCGCGCCTCGCAAACCTCGAGGCGATCGACGCCGCGATCTCGGCGTGGACCAGCGGGCGCGACATGTTCGACGTGGAGCACGAGCTGCAGGCGCAGGGCGTGGCAGCCCATGCCGTGCAGAACAGCAGCGAGTCGGTCGTCGACCCCCAGCTACTGCATCGCGGCCACTTCGTGACACTCGAGCACGATGTGATCGGCGAAACGATCGTGGAGGGTTCGCGCTTCAAGCTGAGCCGCACGCCGGCCCAGATCGAACGTGCCGCCCCCAGCTTCGGGCGCGACAATTTCGAGGTGCTCACGGAAATCCTTGGCTACGATGCCGAGCGCGTCGCCGAGCTCGCCGCGGCGAGCGTGCTGCAGTAGCGGGTCCGCTTCTTCCTCCTCTTCCACGTCACCGTATACCGGCTCACTCGCGGCCGCATCCTGGTCGGCTTCGTGGGTGCGGTCACCCCTCCCGCAACGCCAACCGCCTGAGCGCCTCCCGTTTCCCGATCCCGCGCGCCGTCGCCCACCCGGCCAACGCTGTCGCACCGGGCTTTGTATTACCGCTCTCCCAGTTGTAGATCGTCTGCCCTTCCGAGACCCGGAGACGGTCAGCCATCAGCGCGAGCTACTCGGCATGCGAGCCCTGCCGCGAGAAGTGGTGAGAGATCACCAGCTCCGGTCCACGCTCCACGTAGGGCCGAAGCTCGTCGATGAAGATGTGCTTGTGGTCGTCGCGACCCCGCTGCATCCGTTACACGACCTCGAACCCGGCGCGCCAGAAGTAGGCCGGCTTGAGGCGGATGGCATTTTCGTGCCCCACAGCCCCCGTTGGCGTTCTGTGGTAGTCGCGAAGTGGCCGCGGTCCGAGGCGGAACACTGGCGGCATCCTCGTCTCGCGTCGTGCGGCAGGTGGTGGCGGGCAAGGACTTCGAGTTCGAGGACCGCGGCGAGGTGGAGCTGAAGGGCTTCGACGAGCCGGTGCGGTCGTGCGCGGTGCGCTGGGACGGCTAGCTGACCGATCTACCTCGGCGACAGAGACACCACACGATCACGATCTCGGCGCGAAACCGCGCACGATGGGGGAACACACCGCCCACTGCGGCGCGGATGAACCGGGTGAGTGATGTCGGGAAGTGCGACGCGACGCTTCAAGACCGCTTAACCAGCCTGGTCCTGCCCCCGGCCCACTGTCCGCTGAGCCGATGCGATCCCCTCAAGCGATCAGGGTGGCGAGCCGAGAACGGCATCGACGCCGGGTCGACGCCTTCATCCGGTGCCGCCTCGACCAGCGTGGTGCCAAAGTGCGCGATCGGCGGTGTCGGCACGGTGGCCGCGTCCTACGAGCCTGGCCGCCCAATCACGGTGGCGACGCTGGTCGTGGCCGATCCTCCGATGTTTAGCGTGGCGATCTTGGTTGCTCCTTCGATCTGGTAGTCGCCCGCTGTCCCGCTCACCTGGCGGTGCGCGTCGAGCACCTGGCGCACACCGGTCGCGCCCACCGGGTGCCCCGCGCCGATCAGACCGCCGCTCGCGTTAAAGGGGAGCTGCCCGTCGAACTCGATCACGCCCTCCTCGATCGCCTGCCAGGACTGCCCAGGCGGAGTCAGCCCGAAGTGGTCGATCGCCATGTACTGCGAGGTCGTGAAGCAGTCGTGTGTCTCCACGCCGTCGACGGCCCAGATGTCGTCGAGATCCGCCCGGCTCAGCGCGTCCGTGATCGCGCGCCGCGTGTGTGGAAGCACGTAGTCGTCGCCTGCCGCGGCTTCGATCTTCGTCTCGAAGCGAATAGCGGCCGTCGTGTGACCCCAGCCCAGGATCTGCGGAATATCGTCGCTCTCGAGGCCGCGCTGCTCGGCGTAGCGCTGCGCGAAGTCGGCTGAGGCCAGCACGAGCCCAACCGCTCCGTCCGTGATCTGGGAGCAGTCGCGCACGCGCAGCCGCCCCGCAACGTTGCGGTCGTACTTGCCTTCACAGATCTGCGTGGCAACGTCCTCCTCGAACCAGCCACGAGTCTGCGCATGGGGGTTGCGCCGCGCGTTGGTGTAGTTGATCTCGGCGATCCGGGTGAGGTGCTCCTGCTTCAGTCCGAAGCGCTCTTCGTAGACGTCGCCAAGGCCCGCGAAGAGCTTGGGGAAGGGGAACTCGATCTCCTTTGCCTCGCGCTCGTACCACGCCGCCGTGCCCAGGTAGTCTCCGCCCGTGGCCGGGTCGACCGTCTTCATCTGCTCCACGCCCAGAATCAGTGCGGCGTCGTAGCGTCCCGCCTCGATCTCGGCCGAGGCCATCAACAACGAGATACTGCCGGAGGCGCAGGCCGCCTCGTGCCTCGACGCTGGGACTCCGGCGAACGCCGGATCCAGCTCCGCGAAGAAGCCACCGAGGTGGCCCTGATTGCAGTAAAGCTCGGCCGCGAAGTTTCCGACGTGCGCGACATCGATGTCGGCCGCGTCGAGCGACGTCGCCTCGAGCGTTCCGCTCACCGTCTCGCCGAACGCGTCCGCGAAATCCTTGCCTTCCTTGGTCCAGTTCCGTGCGAAGTCGGTCTGATAACCGCCGAGGACGTAGACAGGTGCGCTCATCGATCACTCCTTCGTCATGGGCGATGGTACTCGGTCTGAGGCCCCACAGAGCGCAAAGCGAAGCCGCGTTATATTCCCGCTCGGGCGATTCGCCAAGATCGGTCGCAGCAAGGGAGCCAGCCATGCTCAAGCAGTTCCGCATCTCCGACGATGTCGCCGTGCGCGTCGATTCCGCCGCATGCGCCAGACGGTCAACGACATCTTCCAGGCGCTCGGTATGCCCCCCGACGACGCCCAGCGCTCCGTCGACTGCCTGGTCTACGCCGACGACCGTGGCATCGACTCGCACGGCGTAAGCAACATCATGCGCGCCTACGTCTCCGGCCTGAAGGACGGTTCCATCAACCCGGCCCCTCAGATGAAGGTCGTACGCGATGCGCGAGCGAGGGTGCACCCCCCACATCCTCACGCGTAAGCCACCCCGGGTAGGGGTGCAGGTTGCGAGGAAGGGGTGGCCCTACTAACGGTGTATTCGCGCTCGCGCTTCGCCTCCCGCGGCCGCCAGGCGAGCCTCGCACGGCAGGCGGCTGACGAGACTCAGCCGAGCGCGAAGTAGAGGTGGTAATGGTTCGCGCAGCCGGGATTGAACGCGGCCGCGCACCCCGGACACCGGGAGCCCCACCCCAGGTACGCATCGATGCTCAGCACCTGCCCGCACGCCCCGCACAGCACCGCGCCCGCGTCACGCTCGCCGAGCGGCCACACCGCGGGTGCATGGTCGGCCAGCGCCGCGTGGCAGTCGAAGCAGGAAAACCACTGCCCGCAGCACTTCATGCGCAGGGCGATGATGTCGGTCGGGCCGTGCCAGTGCACGCAACGCGTCTGCGCATCGACCTCGACGCCGCGCACCGGCTGCCCACGGACCTCGATGCGGGTCGTGCTCGGCGTGGCCATGCTTCGTTCCTCCGCTGGATCGTACGCCTGCACTCAGCGAGCGACCGCTCACTGTTCGATCAACTGCTGCTCGTAGCGGGCGCGCGCCTCCTCCTCCTCCTCGGACTGATCGGGAAACGGCGTGACCGCGATCTCGACCGCGTGGATCGTCCCGGTGAACGCGAACGGCGCCTCGTAGCTCGCCGAGACGGCCGAGGGACGGTCGAGCCCGACGTCGAGGGGCGCACCGCCGATGCGGCGGTCGACGCGATCAAGCTCGACGCTGCCCACCTCCGCGCCGTCGACGAGCAGCGTGAGGCGTCCCGGGGCGTTGAGCTTCGTGCCCTCAAGCCGCGCCGCGACGGTCGTGCGGCCGATCGGCAGCGCCGCCGCGGAGCGAACGACGGTGGGCTCCACGCCGGGGTTGATCTCGCAGTGCAGGTGGTTGCCCTGGACGTAGAACGTGAGCCCGGAGCCACGTCCGCGGGCGAGCAGCACGCCTTCCTCGCCGGCGTCAGCTCGCTCGATGTCGGCCGAGAGCGTCCACTGCGATCCGCTCATCGGGGCAGCGGCCTGCGCCCGGATCTGCGCGAGCGGTGGGTAGTAGCGGTAGTGCTGTCCCGTCTGAATGGCGCCGGGGCGCTTCGGGTAGAAGTCGTGCCGCGGCGAGGTCACGATGTAGCCGGTGGGGCCGCCCGTGCGGCGGTCGTCCAGCGGCAGCACCCCATAGCGCCCCGCCTCGACCCACCAGAGGTCGATCAGCCCGCGCAGCAGCTCGGGGTGCTCCGCGGCGAGATTGTGGCTCTCCGAGAAATCCTTGGTCAGGTGGTAGAGCTCCCACTCGTCGTCGGCGTAGGGCGTGCCCCGGGTGTGGTGGGTGACGGCCTTCCAGCCGTCCCGCCAGATGCCGCGATCGCCGGCTAGCTCGAAGTACTGCGCCGGCTTGCGCGAGGGCCCCTCGGCTTCGTCGAAGGTGTACGCGAAACTCGTGCCGTGGATCGGCATCTGGTCGTAGCCGGCGTACGTGCTCGGTGCCTCGAGCCGGAGCAGCTCGAGCACCGTGGGCACCACGTCGCTGACGTGGTGGAACTGGTGCCGGATCGTGCCGGGCTCCCGGATGCGCGCCGGCCAGTGCGCGATCAGCGGGTCGCGGATGCCGCCGCCGAAGGTGTTCTGCTTGTACCACTTGAGCGGCGTGTTCCCCACCTGCGACCAGCCCCACGGGAGTGAGGGCGAGCTCTCGGGACCACCGATCTCGTCGAGCCGCGCGAGGTGGCCCGCGAGATCGTGCCCCGCGAACGTGGCTCCGCCTGTGGGGCCGCCGCCGGGCGAGGCGCCGTTGTCCGACGTCAGCAGGAAGATCGTGTTGTCCAGCTCGCCAGCGGCCTCGAGGAACTGCACCAGGCGGCCGATCTGAGCGTCCGTGTGGTCGAGGAAGCCAGCGAACGCCTCCTGCAACCGCAGCATGTACCGCTGCTCGTCCTCCGGGATGTCGTCCCAGGCGTCGACGCCCGGGTTGCGCGGCGCCAGCTCCGTGTCGGGCGGGATGATGCCCAACTCCAACTGCCGCTCGTACCACTCCTGCCGCACCGCGTCCCAGCCGGCGTCGAAGCGCCCTCGGTACTTGTCGACGTACTCAGGCGGCGCGTGGTGCGGGGAGTGCGTCGCACCGAAGGCGAGGTACAGGAAGAACGGTCTTCGCGGGTGGATCGACTTCCCCTCACGCACGAAGCCGATCGCGTGATCGACCAGGTCCTCGCTCACGTGGTACCCGTCCTCGGGGAGCGCGGGCGGGTCGACGTGGTGATTGTCGTACGTCAGCTCGGGGTAGTACTGGTGCGTCTGGCCGCCGAGGAAGCCGTAGAAGCGATCGAAGCCGCGCTGCAGCGGCCAGTTCTCGAACGACCCGGCGGCCGAAGCCTGCTCGGAGCGCACCAGGTGCCACTTGCCGACGCAGTAGGTGGTGAAGCCCTGGTCGCGCAGGATCTCCGCGAGCGTCGTCGCGTGGTGCGTCAGCGCGCCGCGTGTGTTCGGGTAGCCACTGTCGAAGTTGGCGACCGTGCTGAGACCGACCGAGTGATGGTTGCGCCCGGTCAGCAACGACGCGCGGCTGGGCGAGCAGATCGCCGTGGTGTGAAAGCTGCTGTAGCGCAGCCCGCCCGCGGCGAGCGCGTCGATGTGGGGCGTCTCGATCGTGGAGCCGTAGCAGCCGAAGTGCGCGAATCCGGTGTCGTCGAGGAGCACGACGACCACGTTCGGGCTCTCGCCGTCGGCGGCCGGCGGCGGCGGCCACCACGGCACTGAGTCCTTGAACGTGAGACCGATCGTGCCCCCAAACGGCTCCGGTGACGTCATCCTGCTCCCCGTTCCAACTCAGCCGCGCGCCCGGCAGAATCTAGCACTAACTGACCCGGCGTCGCCATTTCTCCACCGCCCCACCGGGATCGATCCCCTCGCGGCCGGCGCGATACCATGGCCCCGAATCATCACCATCAGCTACGGCCCGCGCTCAGGCGGCATCGTGCAACCACCGCCGTCGCCCGGAGGACCGTCATGACCGCACGCGTTCGCCGCGTGAAGTTCGGGATGTTCCTCGCGCCGTTCCACCTCGCCGACTCGAGCTGCCCTACGAAGGCGCGCCACGACCTCGGCGCGAGGGACAGGGCCGTTCACGGCCCGTAGCACCTCGAGCACCTGCCTCGAGACGTCCGGCTCCTCAGGGTGCCGGGACCTCAGGGAGCGGAGATCAGGGCTACGCTGGCGGGGCAGCCCAGGTTCATGAGCGCGAACCCGGAGGCGTCAGGGGTGGTGTGCAAGTGACCGTCAGCGAGACGTTCGCGCGATGGGCGGCCGTGACCGACTTCGCCGACCTTCCGCCCGGACTCGTCGAGGAGCAGCGCATCCTCGTGCTGGACGCGCTCGCGGCTGCGGCCGTGGGCTCGGTGCAGCCCTGGTCGCGGAGTGCAGTCGAGCTCGTGTTCGCGCTTGGCGGCGCCCCCAAGGCGACCGTGTTCGGTCGCTCTCGGCGCATCGACGCCTCGCGCGCTGCGTTCGCGAACGGTGCGCTCATCGGCGGCTTTGAAAGCGAACCACTGACGGGCAGTCACGCAGCCGCTACCGTGCTCCCTGCCGTGCTGGCCGTCGCGGAGACGGAAGGCCGCGGTGGGCAGTCGCTGTTGACCGCGTTGACGGTGGGGGCGGAGCTCTCGGCCCGTCTCGCGTCGGCGGCCGTCGGGCTCGAGCAGGAGCGAGGATTCCACAACCCGAGCGTACACGGTCCGCTGGCCGCGGCGCTCGCAAGCGGGTGGCTCTACCGGCTGACCGAGGCGCAGCTCGTACACGCGATCGGGCTCGCTGCCTCTAGCGCATCGGGCCTGCTCGAGTTCGCGACGGACGGCTCAGACACGAAGCGCTTCCACCCGGGGCGCGCGAGCCAGCTCGGGCTCGAGGCGGCGCTGCTGGCGCGGGGCGGCCGCACGGGCCCCGCGACGGCGATCGAGGGTCGCTACGGCGTGATGCATGCCTTCTCGATGCCGGGCGCCGACGTCGACGGGCTGACCGCCGGCCTCGGCGAGCAGTGGCGGATCCGCCCGCCGCTGCACAAAGCGTTCCCGACCCACGCGACGCACCAGGCCGTGATCGCAGCGATCGCCGGCTTCCAGCATGAGCATCAGTTGGCGCCGGAAGAGTTGACGCGGATCGCCGTCACGGCGCCGGGCCGCGCGCTGGAGCCGCGCCATCTGGACCGGGCGCCACGGACGGTGCTGGGCGCCCAGTACAGTCTCCCGTTCGCGGTCGCCGTCGCCCTCACGCGCGTTCTCTCCGACCCACTTGCGTTCGATGATACGGCCGTGGCCGACCCCCTAGTGCGCGACCTCGCCTCCCGAGTCGAGGTGCGCAAGGCGGAGGATGGCGCGGGCACCGTCGAGCTCGAGTTCGGGCTCAGCCGCTACCAGCTCGCCACGCCGCCTCACCTCGGCTCTCCGCGAAACCCTCTGAGCTGGCTTGATGCCGCCGAGAAGTTCCGGCGCTATACGCGCGGGGTCATCGAAGAGCAGGACATCGTCGAGGCGGTGATCGCCTCCGTTGGCGCCCTCGATCGCGCGTCGAACCTCGATGGGTTGATGGCCCTCCTGCGACCAAGCGATCGACGAACGAAGGCGAGGCTGTCATGACGCATCATCAGACGCGTCCGCTCGCGGAGTACATCGCCGGCGCGACCTTCGAGCACATCCCAGATGACGTGGTCGAGTGGATCAAACTGATGATCCTCGACTCGATCGGTGCGGGTGTGCTGGGCGACGCCTCGGTCTGAAGTACGGCGCTGCCGCTTTCCGCGCCCACGGCGGCGATGGTGAACGGAACCGCGGTCCACGGGTTCGAGCTCGACGACGTGGGGGCGGGTGGGCACAATGGCTCCGTCACGCTCACGAGCGCCCTGGCCCTCGCCGAGCATCGCCCGGTGCTTTCCGGGCGAGACCTCATCACCTCCGTCGTAGCGGGCGTCGAATCGGCCTCGAGGGTCGGGCGCTGTGTGGGTTCCATCCCCCATACAGAGATCGGTTTCCCACGGCCCGGGCCTGACGGGAACCTTCGCCGCGGCGGCGTCTGCGTCCCGGGTGCTCGCGCTCGACACGGGACAGGTGGTCGATGCGCTCGGGCACGCGGGACAGCAGGCGGCAAGCCTCATGTTCACGCACCACGGCGGGATGGGGAAACGCCCTCTCGCAGGTCAGGCCGCTCGCGCCGGGACGTTCGCCGCGCTCCTCGCCGCGAACGGCTTCACGAACGCGCCGAACGTGTTCGAGGCGGAGTACGGTGGCTTCCCGGCGGCGCACACCGGCAATCGAGGCCCCGATGCCTATGATCCCGCGCAGCTCAGCGCCGGGCGGGGCTGGGCACCGATTTTCACTCACGTCGTGTCAACATCAAGCTCTGGGCCTGCCGCGTGCCCAGTCACGCGACGCTCGAGGCGATCGGCGGTCGCCTCGAGGGGGGCCTGGGACGCGGTGCGGGTGCGCAACCACGCGCTCGTGCTCGAGGGCCGCGAGCTGCTGCTCGACGTGCTCGCCACCTCAGCGCCCGCGCCCGATCACATGCTTGGCTCAATGGCACGCTCTTCGACGGCTACTGGATCGAGGTGCCGGTGATGCGCTGGCCGTCCCCGCCGCGACGCCTGCTGCGTATCTCGGCGCAGCTCTACAACACGCGCGCCGACTACGAGCGTCTCGCCGCGGCGCTCAGGGAGCTAGATGAGGTGGCGGCGTAGCGTCCGTTCACGCCTCGACGGGTGCGGGCTCCTCGACACGCTCGCCCGTCATCGGGTCGCGCTCGAACGGGCCGTCGAGGCCGAGTTCGTCGGCGATCTCGCGCATCGCCGGCAGCACCTCTTCGCCCATCAGGCGCAGGCTGCGCATCGAATCCTCATGCGTCATCGAGCCTTCGCCGTCCCAGAGGATGATGGTGCCCGGGCGGAGGTACTCGAGGACATGGCGCAGCTTGGGGATCACCGTCTTCGGCGTGCCGCTGATGATGCTCAGCTCGTCCTTTTGGTGCTCGTAGTTCAGGGCCAGTCGCGGCGCCTGCTGCGAGGGCGGCGCGTCCTCGCCCCGGCCGCGCGACTCGCGGATGTGGCGCACGGCGAACGTCGGCAGCAGCGCGGTGCGGTCTGTGAAGCCGGGCAGGTTCTGCAGGTGCGGACGCGCCCGACCAGAGCTGCCCTCGATGAAGATGTTGCCCGGACCGGTGAGGTACTTGCGGCCGACCTCGTCCGCGAGCTCTTCGGTCTCGTCGACGTGGACCCTGGTCAGGTAGGCGCGGTGCTCGGGGCCGGGCTCATAGCCCTCGTCGCGCGCGACCTCGGCGTAGAACTCGAACGACTGCTTCGTCGGCTCGAGGCCCGTCGCCAGCATGACGTAGGGGTAGCGCCGCCGCGCCGCCCACTCGACGGTGTTCTTGCTGACGACGCCGGGGATCATGATGAGCGGGTGCGGCTGCTGGTAGGGCCGCGCCCACGGGTTCACGTAACGGTAGTCGTAGTGCTCGCCCTCGAAGCGAAACGGGCCCGGCTCGGTCCAGGCGCGGATGATGAAGTCATGCGCCTCCTGGAAGCGCTCCCAGTTGTACGGCGGCTGCGCGTTGTGGGCGATGCTCTCGCGACCGGTGCCGCGCACGAAGCCCGGCACGAGCCGTCCCTCCGAGATCATGTCGATGATCGCCAGCTCCTCGGCGAGCCAGAGCGGGTCGTCCCAGATTGGGAGGATGTTGCCGATCAGGACGATCTTGGCGCGGTTCGTGATCCGCGCGAGGATCGCCGCCTCGGCGTTCACGACGCCGCCCATGCAGAACGGCGTGCTGTGGTGCTCGTTCAGCGCCAGCGCGTCGAAGCCCACCTCCTCGGCGTAGACCTTCTCGTCGAGAAAGCGGTTGTAGAGCTGCGCCCCCAGCACCGGGTCGTACTCGTCGTTCGACTGCTCGAGGTCCTCGAGCTGCCGCCCGCTGCTGCGCCCATACCACGAGGCCGAGGGGTCCTGGTACGGACGTTCGGTGAAGTATCCGATCAGCATCGCGAGGCACCTCGGCGCTGCGCCTGCAGCTTGGCGCAGGCTACTGCACCGAGCTCAGCGGGGCAACCGTGACGCGCGAGCGTGACGTCGCCCGTGTTCTCGAAGTCATGTTCGGCGCCGGGCGGCACCAGCACCGCATCGCCCGCGCGGATCGGGTACTCGGTGCCATCGCACCAGAGCACGCCGGCGCGCCGTCGCGAGCTCGAGGCAGCACTGTCCTCGACGGCGCAGCCCGGCACCTTGTTGCGCGGGCTCGAGGAGGAGCTGGCGGAGGTGGAGGCTGCGTAGGCAACGCGGCGGGCGTCGAGACTCTGGAGGTGTGGGGGCGGAGCCCCGACGAATCTATGGGCGGGCGGGGCGGGATCCTCAGAGGGACGCAGCCCCGCGCGTAGCGCGGGACGTCAACTCCTAACCCTCGACCACCGCCTCCACCTCGAACTCCACGAGGTGCTCCGGGAGCCTCAGCCGCGCGACCTGGACCATCGCCATCGCCGGGCGGGTGGCATGGAAGCGGGCGCCAAGGGCGGCCCCGACCTCCCCCGAGTCGCGGTCGATGGCGACGACGTAGGTGCGCACGAAGACCACGTCGGCGACCGTGGCGCCGAGGTCGGCGAGCGCAGCGACGATAATGTCGAGGGCGAGCGCCGCCTGCGCGCCGGCGCCCGAGGGGATGCTGCCATCGGGGTGCGTGCCCGTGGTGCCGCTGACCCAGACGCGGTCGGCGACGCGGACCGCGCGCGAGTAGCCGGCGCGCTCCTCCCTTGGGCCGTCGCTCGAGGCGTGTTGGCGTGTCACTCTGTCGGACTCCTCTCCTCGCGCGCCTCCGCGGCGTCAGCCATGGCTCCCCCGAGAGGCACCCCGCGCCTGCTGACGCAAGTATAGAGGTGTGCACAACGAACGTTCGACCGTCTATTACACCCCGACCACCATCGCGTCGCGGTGGTTTGCGGAGTCGAACTGCGCGATCGCGATGCGGCGGCCGACGACGAGGTCGACGGCGGCGATGGCGCGCGAAACCGGGACGCCGTCGACCGTGGCGGCCAGCGGTCGGCAAGCTGCGCGGTCACCGTGTGCGAGGGGGCGTCGAACGCCATGATCGTGCCTCGGGTGAGCGTCGGTTCGGGCATGGTGGTCTCCTAGGGGATGCTCAGCGTCAGCTGCATCTCGGCGCGAGGGCCGCGCTCGCGCGTGTAGCGGAAGCGCGCGGCCGCCACGCGATAGCGCGCGGCGTCGAGGCCGAGCGCAGCGTCTGCGACCTCGACGACGTCGCCGATCTCCTGCCCGACGTTGGGGCGAGCCGTCACCCGCGCGGCCTCGGTTGCCAGCCGTGCGCGGCGCAGCTCGCTCGCCGCGCGGGCGTCGACGCGCGCCTAGCTGTCGAGCGCGTCGTCGACGAGGACGGCAGTAGCCGCGCCCTCGGCGAGCGCGCCGACGTCGAACTGCTCGCCGACATCAGAGGCGCCGAACACGCGCACCGCGCCCACCGGTGGGGCCTCCGACGCGAGCTCGAGCCGCTCGATCGCATGGTCGGCGCTGAAGGCGTAGTCGGCGGCCGCCGCCGCGTCCGGCTCGAACAACAACAGGCGCGCGCCTGCGCACCTGCGCCCCGCCACCCCACCCGTCTTGTTTGATGGGTCGTTGGGCACAGAAGGGTCCACCAGTTCTTCGCGCTCGCGGCGGACCTCGTTACCTGCTTGAGCTAGTCGCGCACGCTGATCCCGACTACATCCAGGGCGAGGAGTCGCACAAGATCATCGTGCGCGACCTCGAGGCGTTCGGCAGGATCCACCAGCGGCTTGCGGCGGCTGCTCGATGTCGCCGACTGGCCTCGACGCATCACCACCGACCTGCACGCGGCTTACCGGCGAGCGATCCGTTGGACCATCGGCGGCAAGGCACGGCACCGGACGACGCGGTATCTCAACAACTACACCGAGCAGAGCCATCGCGGGGTGAAGCAGCGCTACTACCCGATGCTCGGCTTCGGGAACTTCGAATCAGTGGCCCGCTTCTGCGCCGCGTTCGATGAGCTGCGTCAGTACTTCCGTGTCCGGCTTCGTAGTGAGGCTCACGTCTCGCTCGGTGAGCAGCGACGGTTGTTCCTGGCACGCTGGCGCTCGCTGATCGAGAGGATGGCAGCCGCGTAGGCGATACAGCCGACGACGGCTCGCTAGCGTCGCGTGATCGGTCGTCTGAGATCTGACAGGGATGATCGGTACGACGCCCAGCCACCACTAGGCGGCGAGCGTTTACGGTGCGCACGAGGACATCCCGATCGCTCATCAGCTCGACGATACGGCAGCGGTGGTATCGTCGTGCGGCAGCGGAGTGACCAAACAATGACGCAGACTGCCGAGCCGGCCGCCCTCTCCACCGAGCAGGTCAACGACTACGTCCGTCGCGGTCTGGACCACCTCTGGGTGCACACCCGGCAGTACAACGAGCTTGCCGAGGACGGCGAGTTCATCGTCATCGACCACGGCGACGGCATCTATCTGACGGACATCGAGGGCCGCCGCTACATCGACGCGATGAGTGGCCTCCTGGTCGTCGCCATCGGCCACGGCCGCGAGGAGTTGGCGAACGTCGCAGCGGCGCAGATGCGACGCCTCGCTTACGCCAATCCGTTCAGTTACGCGACCCGGCCCGCGGTCGACCTCGCCAGCAAGCTGGCGGAAGTCACACCCTCGAACATCTCGAAGTTCTTCTTCGTGAACACCGGATCTGAGGCGGTCGAGACCGCCATTCGCATGGCGAAGCAGTACCACTACAACCGCGGTGAGGCCGGGCGCTACAAGGTCATCTCACGCATCGGCTCGTATCACGGGACGACCGCCGGCGCGCTGTCGGTGAACGGCTCACGCGCGTTGAACCGCGCGCCCTTCGAGCCGTTGGTGCCGGGCAACGTTCCCGTCCCGAACACAACGGGGCTCGGCGCGCTCAGCAACGACAAAACAGGCCTCGACGACCTCTTCTGGGCGAACTACGTCGAGGAGGTTGTGAAGTTCCACCGCGCCGAGACCATTGCAGCCTTCATTGCCGAGCCGATCTCGGCCTCGACCTCGGTCGGCTCGCATGTGCCGTCGGACGCCTACTGGCAGCGCATCCGCGAGATCTGCGACGAGCACGGCATCCTGCTCATCGCCGACGAGGTGGTCAACGGCTTCGGTCGGACGGGGGAGTGGTTCGGTATCGATCACTTCCCGATCGAGGCGGACCTGATGACCGTGGGTAAGGGGCTCTCATCGGGCTACGCGCCGATCGCCGCCGTGATGGCATCCGACCGCGTGGTCGAGGCGTTCGTCGGCGAGCGGAAGCACGCCCTCATTGGCGGCTCGACGTTCGGCGCCCACCCGGTCGCCTGCGCCGTGGCGCTGGCGAACGTCGGCATCATCGAGGGCGAGCACCTCGTCGAAAACTCAGCGCGCACGGGCGCCTACATCGGCGAGCAACTCGAGGAGTTGCAGTCGCGCCACAACGTCATCGCGGACACGCGTGGCATTGGGCTGATGCACGCGATCGACCTCAAGCGCAATCCTGAGGCCGGCGAGGAGTTCAGCGAGGACGACGACGTCGGTCGCCGCATGTCCCGGCTGATGCGCGAACATGGTCTGCTGGGGCGCGCTGGACCATCGATCCAGGTGGCGCCGCCGCTCATCATCAACCGCGAGGAGGCTGACAACCTCGTCGACGGTCTCGATCAGGTGATTGGCGACCTCGAAAGCGAGCTGGGTCTCGACTAACGGCTAGTCTTCGCCGTCCCCGCCGGTGCTCTCGGTGACCGGCGCGGTGCTGTAGAGGTCGGCTACCTGATCGCCGCGGCGCACGTCGGCGGGCGCGAGGTTGAGCGTGATCCGGCCGGCGCTTGACCGAGCGGCCGCATCCGGCAAGCCGGCAGTCGTGAACGTGAAAGTGGATCAGTACGAACACGCCACGACGCAGATCGGAATCATCAGCGGCACCGGCGCGAGCCGCCCCGAGGAGTACTATCGGGCCTAGGCCAAGTAACGAGGCATATTGGTCAGGGAGATCCCTTGGCGCCGGGGCCTGGTCTTCGGAGGGTCGTCGGCGGTGATCCACCGTACCAGCACCGGGCTCACCCTTCGATGAGTAGACCCGAGAAGCTCGAACGCACGCCCGATATGCTCAGGGCGTGATGATCGGCGCAGCGCGCTGCCGACCACGCGCGCCTCAACTAGGTGTAGGGTGTGAAGCCCGGTCGCCCTAGGAACGGCAGCGCGCGCCCCACGACCCGCAGCGCGAGGTTGTGCGCTCGCACGTCGTGTACTCGCACGACATTTCCGCCGAGACTGACGGCCAATGTGTGGAAGGCAAGGGTCGCCTCCAGCAAGCCGGGCGCATCTTGCCGCTTCTCGTGGCCGAGCGCCTCAGCGAGAAAGCCCTTCCGTGAGGCCGAGATCAGCAGCGGGTATCCCTCGTCCGCGAGTTGCGGTAGGTCAGCGAGCATCCGGAGGTTGTCCTCGAGCGACTTGCCGAACTCGAAGCCGGGGTCGAGCCACGGCTGCGGCGCGCCGGCGGCCTCAAGCGCCGCCGCACGATCGAGGAGGAACTCGCGCACCTCGGAACCGACGTCCGCGTACGTCTGGTCGACCTCGTAATGGCGGTGCGGCCGGCCGCGCATGTGCATTACGACGCCCGGGAGCCCGAACTCCGAAGCGACTGCGATCATCTGAGGGTCGCGAAAGCCGGTGACATCGTTGATCAGATGCACGCCAGCCTCGGCGGCGGCACGGGCGACGTCCGGTGTCCACGTATCCACCGACACGGGGATGCCCTCGCGGACGAGCGCCTCGATGACCGGGGCTATGCGCTCGATCTCCTCTTGGGCATCGATTTCAAGAGCCTTCGAGGAAGTCGAGTGTGCGCCGACGTCGATGATCGCCGCACCCTGCCGGATGACCTCGTGCGCACGCTCGAGCGCCGCGTCAGGGGCGACCCGTGAGTGTGCGATCGGGGAGTCACGCGAGACATTTAGGATTGCCATGATCGCAGCCTGCTCGGTCGTGTCGATGACGTGCTCGCCGAGTTGCAAGCGCACTGGGGCCTCCCTGGTGCATGGCCGATCGATACCTAGGTCCTGCGAAGGCCTGGACGCGCTCACGGAGGCGAGCACAGTTCCCTGCCTCTGGCGGCGCCTGCGCAATACTTTCGCAACTGCAATGCCGCTCGCGGTTGACACTTCTTAGACTAGCCTCCTAATTTAACGTCGCGGCGCGCGAGAAGCAAAACGCGGGAAGCAACACGGATCGCGAGGGAGAACTCATGCCACCGGTCGTGCTTGAGGACTACAAAGTGATTGACGTGGACACCCACGTCTCCGAACCAGAGGACCTCTGGACGTCCCGAGTGTCGGTCAAGAAGTGGGGTGACATGGTGCCCCACGTCGTTTCCTACGAAGAGGTGATGGAACGGGGGACTGGCTCGGGTGGCGCACGTCACGGCTACAAGCCGGGCGAGCGAGTCTGGATCTTTGCCGGGGAGCCGGCCTCGGGTGTGGCGACGGTCGCACTCACCCATCACGACCAGCCGTACCCTTCGCACCCCTTGACGCTCCAAGAGGCGACCCCCGGCGCGCACCTGCCGGAGCCGCGGCTCGCCTACATGGATGAGGAGGGGATCTACGCGCAGATCATCTACCCGAACGTCGCCGGCTTCGGCTCGGCCCGCTTCCTCAAGTTGGGGGAGCCCGAGTTGATGATCGCCTGCGTGCGCGCCTACAACGACTTCCTGGTCGAGTGGTGCAGCAGCGACGCCGATCGTCTGATTCCGCTGGCGGCGCTGCCGTTCTGGGACGTGGACCTGTGCGTCGAAGAGATGGAGCGCGTGGCGAAGAAGGGTCACCGCGGCATCGTCTGGGGCGGGCACACGGACGAGTACGGGCTGCCGCGCCTGGCGGACCCGCACTGGGAGCCGGTCTGGCAACAGGCCGAGGACCTCGAACTCGCCGTCAACTTCCACATCGAAGGCTCCGCCGCCCTGTCCTTCTGGGAGGGCTACGACGCGACCCCGGGAACTCGGCTGACGCGGGCCATCCCACCTACCATGCTGGACAACACGGGGCACATCACGGACATGATCCTGTCCGGTGTCACCCACCGCCACCCCAAGCTGAACATCGTGGCGGTCGAAAGCGGTGTCGGCTGGATCCCGTTCCTGCTCGACATGATGGATTGGAACTGGAAGGAGCAGCGCGCCTTCACGGAGCACCCGGACTGGGATCTGACGCCGAGTGAGTACTTCAAGCGGCAGTGCTACGGGTGCTTCTGGGCAGAGAAGGAGTCGGCGCGCGCGGCGATCCAGCTCTACCCGGACAACTGCCTCTTCGAGACGGACTTCCCGCACCCGCAGAGCCTGACGCCGAGCGGCGTCGAGGGCACCGGCGCCCACGCGCGCGACCACATCTCGGAGCACTTCGGCGACCTGCCAGAGGATGTGATGCGGAAGATCCTGCACGACAACGCGGCGCGTGTGTACCACCTAGCGTAGGTCGCTGAGGCAGCTCCCACGCTGCACAGCGGCAAGGGTTCTATCGGGCCCCCGGTAACAACCGGGGGCCCGGTTCGTTGTGGGCTTCCGCGACTAGCCAGCCCGTCTTCTTCCGAGTGATCGCGACGGGTCGCGCATAGCAGACGGCGGCGCGTCCTCTCGCGTGGGGGAACCACGTGGAGAGGAGACGCCGCCGTAAGTACCGATGATGCCCTCCTTCGCTTCCGGAAGCGCGCGTTCGCGCTGGCCGAGGAGCTTGGCAACGTGTGCGCCGCCCGCCTCCGCTGGGGATCCACCTCTCGACTGGCCAGCCTTCTCACCCCATCTGGAAGCCGGCCTTCGCCAGCTCCCCGGCCCCGAAGCAGAACGGGCTGCGGCGTGACCTCGGCGGGTTACCTGCGCTAATACGACGCCGACCGCGCCCGTACCGGGCGCCGGACCCGGGGACGCACCCGTGAGTCCGTCCTCGGGAGGCGAAGATGTGGCCACTCTCGCGAGGATGTGTCCGGAGATCTCGGAACAAAGAGGACACCTTGGGCGCCGGCCGGCGCGGAGCGCCGCGAACGGCTCGTGTCGACGGCTGCGGAACCCTCCAGTCGCGCATCGCGAGCCCGGCGCGAGTTCGCAAGCTCCGACTCGCTTCACTGCTCCCGGCGAGTCAGGCTCCGGCCACTACGCCCGGAGGGCTCTGCCGGCACGGAGTCGAGCCCGCTGGAGTGCCGCGGCAAGTTGGGACAACCGGCCGCTCGGCGGCGTAGGGGTACGCCGGGATGCCGTGGCGCTGCAGGGAGCGACAGGCGTCCTCCACCTCGGATCACTCATCAACGAGGCGACGACCAGCTTCTCGATGCCGGAGGCGCGTGGGGCCTCAACCTCCCTCGGCCGCGCGTTCCTCGATGTCCTCGATCGCTGCCAGCTGGTCCCGATAGGAGAGGCGGACGGCGGCCTCGAGTGGCGCGACCACTGCCGCGCGAGTTCGCCGGCGAGATAGGCGTTGCGGCCGCGCGTGGATATGCGAGTCGTCGTCATAGTCGCGCCCCTCCCCGTAGGAGTGATGGCACGGTCTGCTGGATGTAATCGTCAGAGATTGCCTGGAATCATCAGACAATCGCACGAAGTCGCCGATCTCGCCTCCAGCGTGCCTGTTACTCGATCGCCGGCGCGTCGAAGACCGCCCCAGCCGCGCGCAGCGCCGCGATCTCTTCGTCGCTCCGTCCGAGTTCACGGAGCACGTGCCCACTGTCCTCGCCGCGGCGCGGCACCCGCGTCGTCGTCATCGGCGTGCGCTCGAAGTGCAGAGGGTGGCCCAGCATCCTCATCGGTCCGACGTATGGATCGTCGAACACCTGCACCATGTCGTTGGCGAGCAGATGCTCGTCCTCGAACAGATCGAGCGTATGCCGGATCGGCCCGCACGCGATGGTGTGCGCGTCGAGGAACGTCAGCCACGCGGCTGTCGTCTTCGTGCGGAACAGCGCCTCGGCCTGCGCCTTCATCCCACCCAGCGCCGAGGCGAGGTCGACCTCGCTGGCCTCCGGGTCGAAGCGCGGATCGCCGAGGTCAAGGACCTCGTTGAGGCGCCGCTGCTGGTCGTTGAGGCAGGCGATGCAGATGAGACCATCCGCGGTGCGGTAGGCGCGGTAGTAGACGTGGTAACCGAACGGGCTCACTGGCGGACCGAGATCCTGATCGGTCGGCATGCCGCCGAAGACCGTCGCCGTGACGTCCAGCACGTCGCCGTAGCTTCCGTCGCCCTCCTCGATCATCGCGCTCGCGGCAACCACTTGCGGTTCTCGCCACCCCGCATCGACACGCTCGATCGAGAGGATGCGGAGGATGTTCTGCAACATGGCGCCGTCGAGGAGTGAAGTGCTGACGCGCTGCCCCTCGCCGGTCTCGCGACGGTGGTAGAGCGCCGCGATCGCTCCGAGCGCGCCCAGGCAGACTGCGGTGACGTCCGCGATCGGCGCTGGCTGACCGAGCGGCATCGAGGGGTCGCGGGGGTCGACGGTCATGTTGCCCGAGCCGGCCTGCGCCACGAGGTCATACCCGACGCGGTGACGGTCCGGCCCCTCGAGCCCGTTCGCCGTCACTTCCACATACACGATCGAGGGATTGATCTCGCGGATGCGCTCGTAGTCGAGGCCGAGCTGGGCGGCGACTCCGAAGCGAAGGCTCTGATAGAAGATGTCCGCGCCGCGGACCAGCTCGTAGACGACCTCGCGCGCCTCTTCGCGGGCGAGATCGAGCGAGAGGCTGCGCTTGCTGCGGTATTGGTTCAGATACGCACGGTTGCGCCCGGCGCCATCGTCGGTCGACGGGCTCTCAGGCGTGGGTGGCGGTTCGATGTGGATCACATCCGCACCGAGTTCCGCGAGCAACATCGTCCCGCCGGGTCCCGCCAGCGCCTGCGTCACGTCCACCACGCGCACGCCATCGAGGATGCCTGCCATCGGACCGTCCCTCCCACGCGGCGAGCTTAGCAGGGCCGCTTCCCGGCTGGCGGCGAGCTATCATCGCGCGGCCGCAACGCTGCCGCCCCGGGGCGGCAGCGTTCAGACGGCCATCGAGCGGGAGGTGACCACCGTGGCCTACGAGAACATCCAGCCAACAACCGATGCGCGGATCATCACAACGGGCAGCATCAGCGTGCAGGATCGCGACGAAGCTCGCGCCAAGGCACCAGACGTACTGGGGCACGTCAACGCCGGGAACCCCCTCGTGGATGTCCGATCCCCGGCCGGCTTGGTTCGGTTCGCCGGAAGACCCCGCGGTCTCAGCCGACGCCGTCTGGAGGTATCGCTTTGGCCTCGGCTGGCGTGGCGAGGCGGATGCGTGCGTCGGTTGGGTCGCTCATCTATCGCCCATAGCGGGCCAATGTATAGTCGTCGCGGACCCGAATGGAGGCCGCGATGACGCAGACAGCCGAGCCGGGGCCGCTAACGCGCGCGCAGATCGACGACTACGTGCGCCGCGGCCTGGACCACCTCTGGGTGCACACGCAGCAGTACAACGAACTCGCCCAGGACGGCCAGTTGCTCGTCATCGATCAGGGCGACGGTATCTACCTGACCGATACCGAGGGCCGGCGCTACATCGACGCGATATCCGGCCTCTTGGTCGTGGCGGTGGGGCACGGCCGCCAGGAGCTGGCCGACGTCTCGAGGGCCCAAATGGGCCGGCTCGGCTATGCCAGCCCCTTCGCCTACGCGACGAGGCCCGCCGTCGACCTCGCCAGCAAACTCGCCGACGTCACGCCCACGAACATCACGAAGTTCTACTTCGTGACGAGCGGCTCCGAGGCGGTCGAGAACGCGATCCGGATGGCGAAGCAATACCACTACAACCGGGGCGAGACCGGGCGCTACAAGGTGATCTCGCGTATCGGCTCCTACCACGGCGTCACGGCCGGCGCGCTCAGCGTTAACGGCTCGCCGGCGGTAAACCGCGCGCCGTTCGAGCCGCTCGTTCCCGGCATTGTGCCGGTGCCGAACAGCACCGGGCTCGGCAAGCTCAGCAACGACACAACTGGCCTCGATGACATGTTCTGGGCGAACTACATTGAGGAGATGGTGAAGTTCCACCGCGCCGAGACCATCGCGGCGTTCATCGCCGAGCCGATCTCCCAATCGAACGGGTCGCACATGCCGTCCGAGGGCTATTGGGAGCGCATTCGCGAGATCTGCGACGAGCACGGCATCTTGCTGATCGCCGACGAGGTGATCAACGGCTTCGGCCGCACCGGCGAGTGGTTTGGCATCGATCACTTCCCGATCGAGGCCGACCTCATGACGGTGGGAAAGGGGCTCTCCTCCGGCTACGCCCCGATCGCGGCGGTGATGGCTTCACAACGCGTCGTCGAGGGGTTCGTCGGCGAGCGGAAGCACGCGCTCGTCGGCGGCTCGACGTTCGGGGCGCACCCGGTGTCCTGCGCCGTCGCGCTCGCCAACGTCGACATCATCGAGGGCGAGCGGCTGGTCGAGAACTCGGCGCGCACGGGCGCCTACATTGGCGAGCAGCTCGACGAGCTGAAGTCACGCCACAACGTGGTCTCCGACACGCGCGGCATCGGCCTCATGCGGGCGATCGACCTCAAACGCAACCCCGATACGGGCGAGGAGTTCACGGAGGACGACGACCTCAGCCATCGCATGCCGCGACTGATGCGCGAGCACGGCCTGCTCACTCGCGCCGGCGCGTCGATTCAGGTGGCGCCGCCGCTCGTGATCAACCGTGAAGAGGCCGACAACCTGGTAGACGGCCTCGATCAGGTGATCGGTGACCTCGAGCGGGAGCTCGGCCTCGACTAGGCGTCGGCGGTCTCCGGACTCTCAGCCGAGCCGCCGCCCACCTGAGCGGGACTCGCTGCGATCGAGGCGCTCCATGACCGAGTAGTCGACGCCGACGTGCGTCACGGCCAGGCACGCGGCCGCGGAGGCCGCGGCGCGCAAGGGGCAGCGAGTGGCAACCTTCGACGTGACGGCGCCGTGGCCCGGCCGGGTGGCCGCGATCCACGTCGCGATCGGCGACGCGGTCAACGCGGATCAGGAGATCCTCGTGATCGAGTCGATGAAGATGCTCACACCGGTGCCGTCACCGGCCGGTGGCGAGGTCGAATCGATCGCGGTCGCGATCGACCAGTTCGTCGACGAAGGAGCACTGTTGCGGCAACTGACGACATAGGTGCTGCCTCCTACGGGCTGAGCGGGATTTCGGAGGAGTGTCTCGGCAAGGCACTGGAGGGCCGCCGACCGGAGTGTCCGGCCCCGACGACGCGCGAACTGGAGGTGGCCGAGGTCGTCAGCATCTCGCATCTCCTGTTTCGCGCACGCGTCCACCTCTTACACGTCGAACCGCATGCCTGCGTGAGGTCACCGCGCACGGTCATGGTGGTGTCGTTCACATCGACGTGGACGAAGGGACTCAGGCCACGACATTGATCGGCGGCAGCTGCGAGAACCACTCCGGCTTCGCGGTCTCGATGGCGGCGGCGAGGCGAAGGAGGAGGTCCTCTCGGCCGACGCCGGCATAGAGCATCGCGCCGATGGGGAGCCGGTCGCGGTCCAGGCCAGCCGGGATCGACACTGCGGGGAGGCCGGCCTCGTTGCCGGGCATCGTGTACCGGCACGCGTCGGCGAGGCGCCCTAACCACTCATCGAGCGGGTCGTCGCGCATCAGGCTGTACGGGCCGTTGGCGGCCGGGACTCTGATGGCGTGGGTCGGACACAGCAGCGCATCCCAACCGGACAGGAAGCGGCCGAAGCTGCGGGTGACGAGATTGTTGTCCGCGTTCGCGGTGAGCAGGTCGAGGGTGGAGTAGCCGCGTGCCGCATCGAAGTGGCGCCACACCATCGGCGACAGATGCTGCCGTAGCTCGGTCGGGTCGATGCCCACGAGCTCTGCGAGGGGGGTTAACAGCAGCCGCCCGCAGATCCACTGGGTGATGTAGCCACGCCACATCGCCTCCCAATCGCAGATCGACCCGTCGTCCACCTCGACGACGTCGTGACCCATCTCTTCGAGCAGGTGCCCCACCTGCTCGATACGGTCCGAGACCTGCGCATCGCAGTCGCCCTCGCGGCCCCAGCGACCGGTCGACAGCGCGATTCGCAGCCGCCCGGTCGGGAACTGGAGGGCCTCTAGATACGAGCGCTCCGGCGGTTGTGACGGGTAGAAGGCGCCGCCCGGCGGCTTGTGGTGGAGATAGTCGAGCGCGGCGGCGCTGTCGCGCACGCTACGGGTCACCACGCCCTCCGACACGATCCGCCAGGTGTACTCGTTGTGGTTGAGCGGCATTGCGATGCGGCCGCGGGAGGCCTTGAGCCCCACCAGCGCGCAGTACGAGGCGGGGATTCGGGTCGAGCCGCCACCGTCGGAGGCCATGCTGATGGGGGTCACGCCTGCTGCCACCAGGGCGGCGGAGCCGCCCGACGACCCGCCCGGGGTGCGCTCCAGGTTCCAGGGATTGCGCGTCACCTTCTCCTCACCGAGATAGGCGGTGGCGGTGTCGAACGTCATTCCGAACTCGGGCGTCGTCGAGCGCCCGATCGGCACCAGCCCCGCCCGCAGGTAGTTGCGCACGAGCGGATCGGTCACGGGGGAGACGTTGCCTGCGAGCAGCGCGCTACCCGACTCCTGACGCCGCCCGGCGAGGCGCGATCCCAGGTCCTTAAGGAACATCGGGACGCCGTAGAGGCGCCCCTCCGGATCCGGGCCGTCGGCGGCGGGATCCTCGAGCACATCGTCGAAGGTCTCGAGCGCACCGGAGAGATCTCCGTCGACCCGCGCCAGCGCCTGCGCGGCCTGGCCCACGACCTCGCGAGCCTGGAGCTGCCCGGCACGTACCAGGCCCGCAAGACTCACCGCATCGTGGCTTACCCACTCCGGCCAGCTCATCGGGCTCGAGGTCATCTTCGTTCGCTCCTGGCAGCGTCCAGCAGTGGCATCGCGTCCCCCTCCAGGCTCAGGCCACGATCCCGGCGTCACGCAGCTCCGCGATCTCCTCGTCGCCGAGCGCGAGGTCGCCGCGCAGCACCTCGTCGCAGTGCTCGCCCATCAGTGGCGCACGCTTGATCGAGACGTCACTCGCGGACATGCGAGGCGCCCAGCCGAGCAGCTTGATCTCGCCGTGCGCAGGATGGTCGAGCGTGTGCACGAAGCCACGCTCGTTCAGGTGCTGGTCGTGGAACAGGTCGTAGGTATCGAAGTTGGCGGAGCAGGGGACGCCGGCCTCGCCGAGGATCTGCATCACCTCCCACTTCGTGTGCAGCAGCGTCCATTCCTCGATGATCGCGCGCAGTTCCGGCGAGTTATCGCGACGCTGCTGGTCGGTCGCGAAGCGCGGATCGTCGGCTAATTCAGGCTGGCCGATCGTTACGCACAGCGTGTCCCACATGCGTGAGGTCACGCAAATGATGTAGGCATAGTCGTTCGGACCGCCACCCTTGCAGGGATACAAGTTCGCGACGGCGACGGGGCCGTTGCCCGAGCGTTGCGCGACCGCCTCGCCCCACTCCGCCCTGTTCGCGATCTGCGTGCGCATGAAGTAGGTCATCGCCTCTTGCATGCTGATTTCGATCAACTGGCCCTCGTCCGTCCGCATCTTCTGCACGTATGCGGAGGTGATCGCCAGCGCGAGCTGCACGCCGGTCCCGGAGTCACCGGTCGTCGGTCCAGGGCGCATCGGCGAGCCCCCGGCCTCGCCGGTGACCGAGAAGGCGCCGGCCGCGGCCTGGGCGATCATGTCGTAGCACTTGTAGTCGGCGTAGGGACCGCTGGTGCCGAAGCCCTTGAGCCGGGCGTAGATGATGCTGGGGTTCACCTCGCACATCACCTCGTAGTCGATGTCCAGCTTCTCGACGACACCGGGGCCGTAGTTCTCCACGAACACGTCGTAGTGCGGCGCCATCTGCAGGAGCAGCTCGCGGCCGCGCGACTGGCTCAGGTCGAGGACGATGCTCCGCTTGTTGCTGTTCCAGTTGAGGAAGTAGGGCGAGCTGCCGTCACCGAGGCGGGTTCGGCGCCCGGGATCGCCGTAGCCGGGCGGTTCGACCTTGACGACGTCCGCCCCGAGCCAGGCCAGCGCCTGTGTACACGAGGTGCCCGCCTCGTACTGCGTCATGTCCAGGATCCGCATGCCCTCGAGTGCCGACATGTGACCTCCTCCGCCGTCCGTCCGCTCATCGCGGCTCTGCTGCGCCACCCGGGCGCGACGAGGCGCGGTGGCGATCCTAGCGCCTCGCGCGACGTGATGCACGGCCGGTCGACAGACCTGCGCAGCGGACCGGACAGGAGTGGAAGGAGCGCGACTGCGGCGGTCAGCTGCGTTCGAAGTAACGGCGGCGCTCCCAGTCCGTGACAGCACCGCCGAATGACTCCTGCTCGATGCGAAAGAACCGCGCGTAGTGGTCGACAACGGCGCCGCCGAGCGCGGCGCGCGCGAATTCGCTGCGTTCGAAGCGGTCGGTGGCGTCCCGCAGCGTCGAGGGGCTGCGAGCCGAGATCGACCTCGGTAGGCGTCGCCGACCGTCGCCGGCGGCGGCTCGATCTCGTTCGCGATGCCGTCGAGGCCCGAGGCCAGCGTGGCGGCGTAGGCGAGGTACGGGTTGCAGTCTGCGCCCGCGATGCGGAGTTCAATGCGCGCCGCTGAGCCCTGACCAACCACGCGGAAGCCGACGGTGCGATTGTCGACCGCCCAGGAGAAACCGGTCGGCGCCCACGAGCCCGACTGGAACCGCTTGTACGAGTTCACGGACGGGGCGTAACAGACCATCAGCTCGGCCGTGTGCGCGATCCAGCCGCCGAGGAACCAGCGGAACGCATCCGAGGACGGTGCGTGGCCTGCCTCGGGGGCATCTCGGGCGTCTTGTCCTCGATCGGATCACAATCACGGCACATGGGGGTCATGCCCTCCTCAAAGAACAGCCGGCAGCCTGGGCCCCAGTTCGCCGAGGGGATACGGTCATCGGCACAGCGACAGCCCTCGCTACCGACCACTCACGCGCGATCAACTCGTCCACCGCGGCGTGCCAGAGTCGGACCATCAGGCGCCCGCTGTACTTGCTGAGAGTCAGGCGATCACGCACGGCGTCCTGCATGAGGCCGAGAATGTCAGCCTTCGCGCACTCCTTCGCGATCTCTCGACCGAACTCGGCGAGCTGCTCCTCGCTGATCTCGTCGTCCACGGCGCGCCCTTGTCGCTCGGTGGCGGCCCACATCGCGCCTTCCGCGATAGCGTTGAGGTCGCTCTCATCGCACTCGGACCCCAGTGCATCGGTGATCGAGGTACCGAGTCGGTCCTCGATCTCTCCAAACTGCCTGCCGGTGAGGTCGGTCATACGAGCACCGCCTCTCGGACAGTGACAGGTACGACGATCAGCGGCGCGCACCGTTCGCAGAAGCCGTCGTCAGTCCTGCAAGCAGGGCCGCGAACGCTCGAGACTCGTCCGTTGTCCGAACAGACGCAGACGTCCCGGAGGTGATCGCTCAGCGTGCGCTCACCGGCGCGCTTCAGCAGCTAGTAGACTCCTGTCGTGGACCATTCACCACGTTCGCGCGTGAAATCCGTCCGCAGCCGACGAACCCTTCCGTTGCCCGAGCACCTGGTGGGCACCTTGCGACGCCGGAAGCTTCGACAGGCTGAGGAGCGACTCAAGGCGGGGTCCGACTGGGGCGGCGAGTGGGATCTTGTATTCACGACGCCTCTTGGGCAGCCTCTTTCAGGCCCATCGGTTACTCATCGATTCCAGAAGCTCTTGGCCCATGCAGGGATCCGAAGGAAGAGGTTTCACGACCTGCGCCACTCCTGCGGCTCATTTATGCTAGCTGAGGGCGTTCCGCTCCGCGTCGCGATGGAAGTGCTCGGCCACGCCGATATCTCGGTCACAGCGAACACTTACAGCCATGTGATGCCGGAGCTTTCAAGGGATGCCGCAGAGCGTGTGGGTTCGCTGCTTTGGACCGGTGGGTGAGCGGGTTGCTGTCACGGTTGCTGTCAAACGGCACTTATGTCGGCTCCCGTTCAGGCGATCAGAGCGCAATTCGAACCTAAATCACGGCTCGCGCGCCGGTAGCTCAGGGGATAGAGCAGCAGTCTTCGGAACTGCGGGTCGAGGGTTCGAATCCTTCCCGGCGCGCCACTACTTCCTCGGTGTTCATGCGGGATCTGGCAATCGAGGCGACGCGGCAGTCTTGCGCGAATGTGCGGATTGCCCCCGGGGGCTCCCGGTCTGACGCAACCAGAGCGACCCGCCATTGCCGCTCGTGCCAGCATCGATTCAATGAGCGGACCGTGCGCACCGGCCTGGCGCGAGGGATACCAGCGGCCTCAGGCGCTGAGATGGTCGCGAAGGTACCGACGTAATCCGCCGTCGTCCCGAGTGACTTTGCCGTCCGCAATCATCAGATCGAGATAGAGCTGACTCGCCTTGATCGCGGCCACTGCCTCCGGCTTGTACTCGCCGGAGCGGTCTCGGACGTTGTCGCGGCCGTCTATCGGGAATCGATGCTCCCGGGTGATCGCGGTCGATCTGCCGGGACCGATGCTGAACTCTGTGCGAAGGCTCCGCCATCCGAAGTGCCGGACGTATCGAACGGATCCGCTGACGCCAGTCCGGGCGACGTATGCGTCCTGGATCAGATGAAGCGCCTCACCTAAGCGGAGCATCTGCGCTGGGTGGTCTCTGTCGAGTTCCCAGCTCAGGCGCGCGCCAACGGCCTGATCCTCTCGCGTCCCCACCGCAGCGGCCGCAAGATCGACGTCCCCGCGCCGCCGTTCCGCCTGCGCGACGTGCCGCTGACCCTCGGCCCAGCGCCGGAGGTCGGCCAGCACCGCGAGGAACTGCTGCTCGAGCTGGGCTACGACTGGCCGGACATCGAACGTCTAGCGAACGACGGCGCGTTCTAGGCGACGAGCCCACGGTCGTTGCCGGGCTTGCTCCAATCTCTCACCTGCGTCGACTAGCTCCCCGCTGTTCCGGACTCGATTGCCTCACCTGCCGGCAACAGGCCGCTCACCTTCTGCTCGAGCTCAGCCGACATCTCGGTCAGGCGAGCGATGCCGTCGCGCGCTGAGTCGATGCCCTCTTGCTGCAAACGGCTGGCAGTGTCGACCGCTTCCACCAGGTCGGCGTGCGCCTCTGCCAGCTTGTCGATCGCGATCACCGGGCTGCGATAGAGGTCGCCGATGTCCTCCGTGTGCTGCCGAATCGCCGAGGCGTTCGCGGCGATCAGGTCGCCCAGGAATTCGCGGGTGCGCTGAGCCGCGTCTGCGACCCGCTGCTGACGCACGAGCGCTGCCTGCACGGCCAGACCCACCGTCACGACGTTCGTGGCCAGTGTCAGGGTTCGCTCCACCGACTGCCCGAGGCGGTGGTTGTTCTGACGCGTGAGCTCCATGCTCACGAAGTACTGGAGGTGCACTTCCTCGATCTGGCGCAGGTCCTCCACCCGCCTCGTCACGTCGAACGATGCACCGCGGACCCGCTCGAGCTTCGTCGGATCCTCGGTCTCTTCGATCAGCTCGTCGAGCCGCTGCATCAGCACTTCGCCCGCGTATGCGCTGCGCTGCACCGAGACTTGGAGCGCCTCCACCTCCTCGTACATCTGGCGCAGCTCTGCGTTGTCGCGGACGAGCAGCGCGCGTCCGTCGCGGAGCTTCGTCTCGATCGCGGCAGCCTGGCGCGAGGCGGGCTCATACCGCAGCGCGATCTTGTTGAGCCTCCGCACCAGCGAGCCCTGCTTGCCTCCGAATGGCAGCGCGTCCGCGATCCGGTCCCGGATGCTGGGCTCGGTGAGCTCGTGCGGGTTGACTGCGTTCAGCGCCACGCGCAGGTCGCGCAGGCCGTTCGCGATCTCCTTGCTCGGGCCGCCCTCGCTCAGCAGCGATCCGATCGTGGTCTTCAGCAGACCCCGCTGACTGGCCGCGCGCTGCTGCGTGGCCATCCCCACGTTCGAGATGTCGTCCAGCACCTCGAACGCGCTGCCGCCGGTCGCCTGGGCGAGCTGCTCCACGAGTTCGCTCGCTTCGCGGCGGACCTGCTGCGCCTCCTCCTCGGACATCCCCGCGGGCGCGCGCGGCTCGCGGATCTCGGCAGGAAGGACCTCGACCTCCTCGATCGTGTCGGACTCCTGCTCGATCTCGTTCTCAATCGACTTGTTCGTCTCAATCGACTTGTTCGTCACGATGGCGAACCTCCTCGGATGGCCGTTCCCGGCCACGTGTCCCCGTTCAGTACCCGAGTTGCCACACCCGAGTTGTCAGTACCCGAGCTGCTTGAGCTTCAGTTGCACCTCCTTCGCTTGCTGGATGGTTCCGCGCAGCGCCTCAACGACGCTGTTCACGCTGGGTTCTGAGCTGCCGGTTCGGATCGCGGCCAGCTCGATGCGCGTGCGATGCAGTGACGCCTCGCAACGCCCCGCCTGGTGCAGCAGCTGCTCGACGCGCAGTCGCAGCCTACCCGGGCTCGCTGTGTGCGATCAGCGAAGTCTCAGCATCGTCCGAGGTGGTGAGCGTGCTCGCGAGTTCCGTGACCAGGCCCTGGGAGCCCTCGCCGCGGGATCCACCGGGCACGCTCGAAATGCTCTCGGGATACGCCGGGCGCATCGGAATCCCTCTCGTCGTCGAGACGGTCGAGGAACCGTGGACATCGTTGATCGAGTCGGTCGAGCCGGAGATGCGCTATCTCGCAAGCACATCTCCGGCGGACGACGGCGTTGGAGCTTACTCGGCGATCGCCTTGCCCATCCCGCTCAGTTCCGGCGAGTCTCTGGGCGCGCTGTACGTGCTGATGCCACACGTCTCCCAGCCCCGATTGAACGTCGAGGTGCGCGTGTTGACGGTGCTCAGTCGCATCATCGGAGAGGTCGTCGAACGACAACGAGGCGCGATTCAGACAGCGAACGTGTCCGAGGATATCGCCACGCTGACGGTTCTCCCGCGGGAGCAATTCAGAACCGCCCTGCTCGATCTGCTTGGCCGCAAGGCCGAGGAGTTGATGCAGGTCGAACCGCTCGCGCGAGACATGAGGATGCCGTTTCTCCTCCTCTCCGCCCACAGTCCGGACCCAGATGAGTTCGATCCTGTCATCTCAGGTCGGCTCAAGGATTGGCTGATCGAGAGCCTGCACCACCTCGAGTGGCGATCGTTCCTCCGGTCCCACCTGCCGGGGGGATTGTCGGCGGACTCCGGTGCGGAAGACTTCATCAGCGAGCTGCCGGGCGCCGGCATGGTCATCGCGCTCGACAAGATGGTGACCAAGGACGAGCTCGACCGCATTCGGGACGCCTTCCCGACATCGATCAATCGAGTTTCGCCGCCCAACTCCCCGGTCAAGCTCGTGGCGTGGGTCCTCGACGTGCCGGCGCAGCGCATCCTGGACGCGTCCCGCGAGCAGGGCCTCGATGCGCTCGCGGGCGATGTCGAGCAGTGGGCGTTCGACGTCACGACGGTCGTCGATGACGTCGCCCAGAGCTACTTTCTGGCGCACGACGACGGGAAGTGGGACTCGGCGTTGGCTCGAATCCGCCGCGCGCTGCGGAAGGAGGGCGGCCGCAAGAACGGTTACCTGTACCGCCTGGCGGCGGAATGTTGTTTCTCTCTGGCGGACTGGCCCGGCGCGCTCCGGTACGCCCAGCAGGGCGTCGCCGTGAGCGGACAGGAGCTGGGAAGCGGCTTCGTTCGGTCGATGTGCAGGAGCGAGATGCTCATCTCTTCGCAGGCGATCCGTTCCGGGCCTGGGACCTGTACTCGGAATCGGCCCTGGGCACGCCAAACCACCCGCTTCCTCGCTACTACCGTGGCCAGGCGCTGATCTTGATGGCCAAGCTGTTGCACGAGTTCGAGGACGAGCGACTGAGGACGGAACCGCTGCCGCCAGCTGAAGCCGAGCAGCTACGCGTGGCCATGAGCACGCTGGTAGACGGAGCGATGGAGGACCTGACATCGGCGGCTGACTTACTCGATCAGTGGGGACTGATCCCGGAGCCGTACCAGTACCGGAACTTCCACCTGGTCCCGACGCTGCTCGGACAGGGGCTCGGCTACCTGCTGGATCGATCGCCCGGTCCCGCTGCCAGCCGGCTTCAGAGCGCGCGCAGGAAATTCCCCAAGGATGACTTGTTCTTCCGCGAGTTCGTCTTCGCGAAGTGCTGGGAGCAGGGGCTGCATCGGCGCTACGGCGAGCTCATCCTGAGCGACGAGTGGATCGGGCTCACCGACCGCATGACTGCGGCCTACGGCGAGCTGAAATGGGCGCCTTGAGATCCCATCGCCAGCGACGCCCGCCGGTGAATGCCCTCGGCGCCGGCTTCGACGGTCAGCGATCCCGCGGCGGCAGGCTTGAGCGTTCGAGGAACTCCGCGCGCGTGAGCGGACGGCGGCCGTCTGGCGAGTAGGCGACGTAGGTCGAGGTGACCTTGTCCCAGAGGCACTGGCGGTCGCGGTCCCACGTGCACCAGAGCGCGGCAATGATTGAGCTGATGCCGAAGGTGACGGCGCTGATCAGCCCGAACAGCAGTCCCTCGACCACGAGCTCGCGGAGGAGCGTGTACCAGCCGCCGGCGCGGGACCCATCCTCACGCATGATGTACATGTTCATGAGCTGCTTGCCCGGCGTCTGGCCGCGCTGCGCCACGATAAGGAACCAGATCACCCAGCCGATCACGAGCGTCACGATCAGCAGGAGGATGTCAAGCAGGTAGCCGCCGAGGCGACGCATCGGGGTGGCCGTCTGTAGCTCGCCGTCAGGGTAGAAGGCTTCGATCAATCTTGGTGGTCTTGCCGTAACCGTCGCCATGCGTGGGACCTCCGTCCGGTGGCGTGATGATACCCGGCGTTGGACAAACGCCGTTCGCGCGCCTGATCGAACCCTTCACCACTACCCAGACCCCCCGGGTAGGGGTATACTGAGGTCACACAGATATCCCGATCCAGCGTCGAGGAGATGACACCAATGCAAGTGACCCTGTATGCCCCCGATGTGACCTGTGACCACTGCATCGCTTCGATCGAGCGCGCGGTCGGTACGGTCGAGGGGGCGACGTTCGTCTCCGGCGACCCCGATGGCAAGTCGTTCGTCGTCGAGGTCGCGAACGGCGCCCTGCTCGAAGCGATCGCCACGGCGACTGAGGCCGAGGGCTATCCCCTCGGCGAGGCGCCGGTGGAGCACGACCACTCCTCGCCAGACGACCCGAACTGGGTGCCCGCCTATCGCGTCACCGCCACCGAGGCGGGGGCCGACGTCAACTACGCCTGCCCCTGCGGCTGCGACGCCGGATTCGCGTTCGACCGCACGCAGGCCGACCAGCACGCCGAGGGCTGCTGCTGCGGCCCACAGCTCCTCGTGTCGTCGAGTGGAGCTGAAGGTTCGCTGCGGACCGGGCTCGAGGGCGATGCGTACCGCATCGATGTCCAGACGGTGACGATGCCCTGGGGACAGCCCATGGAAGCGGCGATCGCCATCCCTGCGGAGGCCTGAGATGGATACCGACACCCGCGCCGACGTGCTGAAGCGGCTCGCCTACGTGGAGGGCCACCTCGGCGGCGTGCGCCGCATGATCGAGGACGACCAGTACTGCGTGGACGTGCTCAAGCAGACCTACGCCATTCGCCGGGCGATCGAGCGGCTAGAGGGCAAGATGCTGACCGGCCACCTGCACCACTGCGTCGTCGATGGCATCAACCGCGGCGACACGGCGGTCCTCGACGAGCTCTCCGAGCTCTACGAGTTGGCGAACAAGTAACCACCACCACCACGAGCGGAAGAGCGCGATGGCCACAGAGACTGGACCGATGGCGGCGCCCGAGGGTGTCGAGGTCGTAAACGGCGACCTCCGCTTCGACGTGCGCGGGATGACCTGCGCCTCGTGCGTGCGCCGCGTCGAGCGCGCCCTCGAGGGCGTGTCGGGCGTCGAGGGCGCCAGCGTCAACCTCGCGACGGAGGAGGCGACCGTCAAGGCGATCGATGTGCCGCTCGAGACCCTGCGTGCCGCCGTCGACCGGGCGGGCTATGACCTGCTCACCGCCGCCGGCGATGACGACGACGCGCGCGATGCCCTCGAGGCCGCGCGCCGCGCCGAGTACGCGCTGCTGCGCCGCAAGACGATCTTCGCCGGCGTGGCCGCCGCGTTCCTCGTCGGCTTCATGGCGCTCTCGCGTGTCATCGACGTCGTCGACGATGTGCCGCGCTGGTTCCTGCACCCGACCTTCTTCGCGCTGGCGCTGCCGGTGCAGCTCTGGGCGGGCCGTCAGTTCTACGCCGGCGCCTGGCGCATCGGACGACACGGCTCGACCGACATGAACACGCTGATCGCGGTCGGCACCAGCGCCGCGTTCGCCTACTCGGTCGTCGCTACCTTCGCGCCCGGCGTGTTCGACTCGGTCGAGGGCCTGGACGCGGCGGTCTTCTTCGATACCTCTTCGGCGATCATCTTCTTCGTCCTGCTCGGGCGGTTGCTGGAGGCACGGGCGAAGGGGCAGACCTCAGACGCCGTGCGCGAGCTGATCGCGCTGCGACCGCAGACCGCGCGCGTCCTCGAGGACGGAGAGGAGTTCGAGATACCGGTGCGCGCCGTGCAGGCCGGCGACATCGTGTTCGTCAAGCCGGGGGAGCAGATCCCTGTCGACGGAGAGGTCGTCGAGGGTTCGGCCGCCGTCGATGAGTCGATGCTGACCGGCGAGTCGGTACCGGTCGACAAAGCGCCCGGGGACGACCTCTTCGGCGCGACCATGAACACCAACGGGCTGCTACGCCTGCGTGCGACGGCGGTCGGGAGCGACTCGGCGCTCGCGCGCATCATCCGGCTCGTCGAGGATGCGCGGGGCTCGAAGGCGCCGATCCAGGGGCTCGCCGATCGCATCGCCGCGGTCTTCGTTCCGGTCGTCTTCGCCGCCGCAGCGCTCACCCTCGTCGTCTGGCTGGTGTTCGGCCCGGAGCCCGCGCTCACGTTCGGCATCCTCAACGCCGTCGCCGTGCTGATCGTGGCCTGCCCGTGCGCTCTCGGGCTCGCCACGCCGACCGCGATCATGGTTGGCACCGGCCGCGCGGCGAGGCAGGGCGTCTTGATCCGTGACGCCGAGGCGCTGCAGCTCGCGCGCGACATCGACACCGTCGTCGTCGACAAGACCGGCACGATCACCGAAGGCCGCCCCGAGTTCGTCGGGGCCGCGTTCCTCGAGGGCGCGTCGGTCGACGCGCGCGAGCTCGTGCGGCTGGTCGCCTCCGCGGAGCGTGGCTCGGAGCACCCGTACGCCCTGGCGCTCGAACGCGAGGCAGAGCGGATCGAGGTCAACCTCGACTGGCCCCTCACCTTCGAGAGCGTGGCCGGCCAGGGCATAGTCGCGCGCGTCGGAGAACGCGAGCTGTTGATCGGCAATGACACGCTGCTCGCCGATCGCGGCGTCGCGACCGACGGCCGGAGCGCCCTCGATGTGCTCGCCGACGCTGCCGGCGTACGCGGCGAGACGCCGCTGCGCGTGGCCATCGATGGGAAGGCGACCAGCGTCGTTGCCGTCGCCGACCGGGTGCGGGCGGGCGCCGCGGACGGCATCCGCAGCCTCCGTGACCTCGGCGTGCGCGTGGTGATGCTGACCGGCGACCAGGAGGCGACGGCGCAGGCCGTGGCGCGCGCGGTCGGGGTCGACGAGGTCGTCGCGCAGGTCATGCCGGAAGACAAGGCACGCATCGTGCGTGAACTGCAGGCGGACGGCCGCACGGTGGCGATGGTCGGCGACGGCATCAACGACGCGCCCGCCCTGGCGGCCGCCGACGTCGGCATCGCCGTCGGCACGGGCACGGACGTGGCGCTCGAGGCGGCGCCGGTCACCCTCGTGCGCCCCGACATCGGCCGCATCGTCGCGGCCATCCGCATCAGCCGCGCCACGATGCGCACGACGTGGCAGAACCTCGGCTGGGCATTCGTCTACAACATTGCGCTGATCCCCGTGGCCGCCGGTGCGGGCTACCTGCTGTTCTCGCAGATCCTCGACGTTGAGGTGCCGACGGCGCTGTCGCCGGTCTTTGGCGAAAGCGGCTTCCTCAACCCGATCGTCGCCGCCGCCGCGATGGCGTTCTCCTCGGTCTCCGTCATGGCGAACTCGCTGCGCCTGCGCTCCACGCGGATCGACTAGCCACCGCTCGAGCAGCCCTCGGGCGCGCTAGTGCGTGCCGCTGAGGCTGACGGTGCGGCCGCGCCATGAGGAGTAGGCGAGCGCGAGCACGAAGAGTGCCGTCGAGAACAACACGACCGTGGCGCCGCTGGAGATGTCCGCGTACCACGAGATGTAGATGCCGCCGAGGCCCGACAGCGCCCCGACGCCGACCGAGATCGCGACCATGCGGTGGAACGAGTCGGTCAGCAGCCGCGCCACGCTGGGCGGGACGACCAGCGCGGCCGCGATCATCGTGACGCCGAGGACCTGCATCGAGACCACCACGGTCGCCGCGAGGATCATCGCGAAGATGGCGTCGATCCACCCGCCGGAGACCCCGAAGAACCCCGCGACCTCCGGATCGAATGTCATGAACAGCAGCTGCCGGTAGACGACGACCACGGTGATCGCCGTCAGCAGCGCGACCACGCCGATCGCCAGCAGGTCGCCATCCTCGACGCCGAGCACGTTGCCGAAGAGCGCGGCGTCGAAGCTGCGCGTGAAGCCGCGGTAGCGGCTGACCAGCGCAACGCCCACGGCGAAGGAGGCGGTCGTGACGATGCCGATCGCCGCGTCCGCGCCGATCGCGGGGCGGTGGCGCGTCGTGAGGTTGATGATGAACGCGGAGAGAAAGCCCCAGAGCGAGGCGCCGATGTAGAAATTGAAGGACAGCACGAAGCTGACCACCGCGCCGCCGAAGATCGCGTGCGCGAGGCCATGGCCGATGTACGACATGCGGCGCAGCATCACGTAGACACCGACGAGGCCGCAGAGTGCGCCGACCATGGTCGCGGCGAGCATGCCTCGGGCGAAGAACTCGTAGGCGAACGGTTCAAGCATCGGCGTTCTCCTCGCCGTTCACCTCGCGCCCGGCGGCGTGTTCGCGCACGCCGATCAGGTGCGGCCGCTCTGCGACGAGCCGCATGCCCTCGTACTCGAGGACGGGCACCTCCGCGCCGTAGGTCTCTGCCAGCACCTCGCCTGTGAACACCTCGTTGGGCGAGCCGTCCGCGATCACGCGGCCGTTGAGGCAGATCACGCGCGGGAGGTGCGCCGCGACGGCGTTCAGCTCGTGCGTCGTCATCACCATCGTGATCCCCTGGTGGTTGAGCTCGTCGAGCAGGTGCAGGATCTCGTCGCGCGTCCGCAGATCGACCCCGCTGGTCGGTTCGTCGAGGAGCAACAGTGACGGCCGTCGCGCCAGCGCCCGCGCGAGGAAAACGCGCTGCTGTTGCCCGCCGGAAAGCTGTCGGATGTGGCGGTCGGCAAGGTCGCCGATGCCCAGCCGGTCGAGGATCGCCTCGGCGTCCCGCTGTGCATCGCGGCCGGGCCAGGGACGCCAGCGCTGGTCCTGCACGGCCATCAGGACGACCTCGCGCGCGGTCACCGGGAAGTTCCAGTCAACGGTTTCGATTTGCGGCACATAGCCGATCGCCTGCGAGGCTGGGTTTGGCGGCTGTCCACCCACGCGCACGTCACCGCCGTAGACATGTGTGTCGCCGAGGATCGTTCGCAGGAATGTCGACTTGCCCGAGCCAGATGGCCCGACGATACCCACGAAGTCGCCCGGCTCGATCGTGACGGTTGCGTCGTGCAGGACGGGCCCGTTGCGATAGCCCGCGCGCACGCCATCGAACTCGACGCGCAGACCGCCGTGGCCCGGTCCGTGTGGCTGCGGGTGGAGCATCGCTAGCGTCCCCTCGCTCGGTTGGTCACTGTTCCCCGGCTCATTGGGGGTACCTCGCGAGGCTCGCCCCGGCGAAGACCGGGCCGGTGTCCACCGCGTCGAGGGCGGAGGCGTCGCCGCCCAGGGCCGGGAGCATGATCCGCATGTTGGCGACCATGAGGCCGAGGTAGGAGTGGTCCTCGTCGCCCGGCGCGCCCGGAAGGTCGTCGTCGCGCAGCTCGTCGACGTAGGTCGCCCCACTCTCGCGCGCGATCGTCTCCAGCGCGTCGCTCGCGAACACCTCCGAGCCGAACACCGCGGGCACCTGCTCCGTCTCGATCTGGTCGATCAGCCGCGCCAGCTCCCGCGCCGACGGCTCCGAGAAGTCTGAGGGCTGCACCGCCCCGATCACGGTCATGCCGTAGCGCAGTGCGAAGTACGGCCAGGAGTCGTGGTACGTCAGCAGGCGCCGCTGTCCCTCGGGTACGGTCGCCACGGCCTCGACGATCGCCGCGTCGAGGGCGTCGATGCGCGCACGGAAGGCCTCGAGGTTGGCCGCGAAATAGTCCGCGTTGCCGGCGTCGAGGGCGGAGAGGCGGTCCGCTATCAGTTCGGCGTAGCGCAGCGCGAGCTGGGGGTCCGTCCAGAGATGCGGGTTCGGCCGCCCCGCCTCCTCCGGGAACGAGAAGTCGTAGACCCACTCCTCCGGCGCCACCGTCGCATCGCCGAGGAGCAGGATCGGTGTGCCGCCGTTCGATGACTCCGCCAGCTCGAGCGTCGGCTCCTCGAGGGCGAGCCCGTTGATCACGATCAGATCGGCGTCGGCCAGGAGGCGCGCAACGCTGGGCGCGGGGTCGAAGGTGTGCGAGTTCACACCCTCCGGCACGACCCCGTCGACCCGCACGCGGTCGCCGGCGATGCCCTCGACAATGCTCGTGATCGGCGAGACCGTGGTGACCACGCGCAGCACGCCGTTGTCGTCCTCGTCGCCGCCGCCGCAGGCGGCGAGCAGCACGGAGGCGAGGGCCAGCGCCGCGAGCGCGCGTCCGATCCTCCGCCGGGTGGTGTGCACGGTCAGGCGGTCGCTTCCGCGCAGCGCGCGCAGAGGCCGCTCAGCGCGAGGTGGCGCAGCTCGACCGCGAAGCCCGTGCTGCGCTCGATCTGGTCGGCCACCTCTGTCAGTGCCTCGGGCGGCAGCTCGGCCGTCTCCCCGCACTCGCGGCAGACGAGGTGGTGATGCGCATCCGCATCGCCGGCCCACTCGTAGCGCGTCTCCTGCGACGGCACGCGCAGCGCCGAGACCAGCCCGCGTTCCTCGAGCGTTTCGAGCGCGCGGTAGACGGTCGACAGGGCGACCTCCGCCTGCGGATGCTCGCGCTCGATGCGTTCGGCGACGCGGTAGGCGGAGACGTGGCCACCCTCGTGCTTCACAGCGGAGAGCACGAGGGAGCGCGGCATCGTGCGGCGTAGGCCGGAGCCTCGGATAGCACGGTCGACTTCTCTTGTACAACTCATATTCGCACCTCGGAATATTCGCATGTATAAGGTGCCCGGACGGAGCCTGTCAACGCGAGGGGTATGCCGCGACCCGTTGTGAGTGCGTCTGAGCCAGGCCTGGGGGAGGCCCGAGTCTGTCGCTAAGCCGAGCGATATCGTTCCCGGCCATGTGCGGCTACGCTATCGCCTCGTCCGATCTCGCGGCGGGAACACGGCTGGATGCCCCGACCCTTCGACGATCTCCGGGTGCTCGATCTCTCCGACCGGCTGTCCGGCGCCTTCGCCGCGCGCCTCTTCGGCGACTTCGGCGCGGACGTGCTGCTCGCCGAGCCGCCCGAGGGCCACGCGCTGCGCCACGAGCCTCCCTTCCTCGACGACACGCCCGGCGTCGAGCGCGGCGTGGTGCATGCCTATGCGAACTGGAACAAGCGAGCGGCGATCGTGACGGACGCCGAGGCGCTGGGCGACCTCGTGGCCGGGGCGGATGTCGTGGTCACGACCGCGCCTCGACCCGGCGCGGCCGTCGACGCGGCGCTGGCCCGGTTGGCCTCGGACGCGGTGCAACTGTCGATCACGGCGCACGGTCTGACCGGGCCCCTCGCGGACCGCCCGGGCAACAACCTGACCGCGAGCGCTCGCACGGGGTGGGCCTACATCAACGGGTACCGCGGCGAACCGCCCCTGCAGATGCCGCTGCGCCAGAGCGGCTACATCGGCGGCGTAGCCGGGTTCCTCGCCGCCGCGGCCGCACTGCGATGTCGCGAGGCGGGCGCCGCCGCGGAGTGCGTCGACGTGAGCGAGGTCGAGGCGTTCGCACTGACGGTGCACCCATGGGGCATCGCTGCCATCTATGAGGGCGCCGGCTTCAGCAACGGCCCGTCCGGCGGCCGCCTTCGCGGCGAACCCGGGCCGCTCTACGAGACGAAGGATGGCAAGCTCAACCTCGGCTTTGGCGACTTCCACAACTGGAACGAAGCGATGGAGGTGCTGCGCCTACCCGAGCTCGGCGCGCGCGAGGACCTGATCGCCGACATCGGACGCCACACACAGGACATGAGCGCGGTCGTCGCCGGCGCGGCGCGCACGCTACGCTCACTGGGGCGCTGGGATGTCTTCCATGCCATGGCGGAACTGCGCTGCATCACCGGCGTATTGCAGGACATCGACGACATCGTCAACGACCCGCAGCTCGAGGCGCGCTCCTTCCTCGTCGAGACGCCGATCGAGGAACGGACGGTGCGTGCGGCCGGGCCGGTCGCGCGCCTGTCGCCCGCGGGATGGGAGCGAAATAGCGCGGCGCCACGCCTCGGCGGTGACGCGCCGAGCTGGCGCGAGCGCCCGCCCGAGGCAACGCCACCCGCCCGCGCCTCGAGGAGCGGTCCGCCTGATGACGCAGCGCTCGCCGAGGGGCCGCTCAGCGGCGTGCGCGTGTTCAGCTTCGGCCAGGCCTGGTCCGGCTCCTTCGGGACCGAGCTGTTCTCGCTTCTGGGCGCCGATGTCGTGCAACTCGGCGCGGTGCATCGCGTCGATGTCTGGCGTCGCGTGCGCGGTCGCGTGCCGACAGCGCTGGTCGATCGCTCCCGGACGCAGCACGCGGCCAACACGCAGGGGCTCTACAACGCGGTCAACCTCAACAAGCGGGAGCTCACCCTCGACCTCCGCACGGAGCGTGGGATGGATCTGCTGTGGGGGCTGCTGCCCCGCTTCGACATCATCGCCGACAACTTTCGTCCGACCGTGCTGCCGAGGTGGGGCATCACGCTCGACGCGCTGCACGAGCGGCGGCCCGGCGCCATCATCGCCTCGATCTCCGGCTACGGCGCGACCGGGCCCTACCGGGAGTACCCCGCGAACGGCGCGACGACAGAACCGATGTCCGGCCTCTCCTCGCTGCATGGTTACGAGGGCGACACCGGCATGAACACCGGCGGGCTCTACCCCGACCCGGTGGCGGGCTACTTCCTCGCCGCGACGACCCTTGCCGCGTTGCATCACCGCGACCGCACCGGTGAGCCGCAGCAGATCGACGTCGCGATGATGGAGGCGGTCACCACCGTCTGCGGTGACGCCATCCTCGAGTACGACGCGACCGGCCGTCTGCCGCGTCCGCGTGGCAACCGCCACCCGCGCATCGCGCCGCACAACAGCTACGCGGCGCTCGATGGCGAGTGGCTCTCGCTCGCGACCGAGAGCGAGGCGGCCTGGCAGGCGTTCGCGGCGCACGTCGGCGACCCCCGACTGCTCGACGATCGCTTCGCGACGATGGCCGATCGCAAGGCGAACGAGGCCGCGCTCGACGCGATCGTCGGCGCCTGGGTGGCGCAGCAGGACGCCGTCGAGGCGGAAGCGGCACTGGCCTCGATCGGCGTGGCGGCCGCTCGTGTGGTACCGCTGTACGAGCTATACAGCCGGCCCGACCCGGCGCTGACCGAGGCCGGATTCATCTCGAAGATCGATCACCCCGAGACGGGACCGACGTGGCTACCGGGCCGGCCGTGGCGGTTCTCCGCCGCAGCCTCGGCGCCGCTACGGCCCTCGCCGTCCGTGGGACAGCACAGCCGTGAGGTACTGGCCGAGGAACTCGGCGTGACTGATACGGAGTACGAAGCACTGGTGGCCGCGGGCGTCACCGGCACCCTCGACGACGTCGAGGACTGAACCCCGCCGCGAGCGGGCGAGGAGACTGACATGAGCCTGAACAACGTGCTCATAGCGAACCGAGGCGAGATCGCGATCCGGATCGCGCGTGCGGCGGCCGACCTCGGCATCCGCAGCGTCGCCGTGCACTCCGAGGACGACGCCGCCTCCCTCCATACGCGCGTCGCCGACGAGGCGCGAGCCCTCGAGGGCAGCGGCGTGATGGCCTACCTCGACATCGACCGGCTGGTCGAGTCGCGCGCGAGGCGGGCTGCGACGCCGTGCATCCCGGCTACGGGTTCCTCGCGGAGAGCGCCGAGTTCGCGCGCCGCTGCGCCGAGGCGGGGCTGGTCTTCGTCGGCCCGACACCCGAACAGCTTGGCCTGTTCGGCGATAAGGGCCGCGCCCGCGCGGCTGCGACCGCTGCCGGCGTCCCGACGCTGCGCGGCCTCGACCGCGCCGTCACCGTCGAGGAGGCGAGCGAGTTCCTCGCGGGGCTCGACGGCGGCTCGATGATGATCAAGGCCGTCGCCGGCGGTGGTGGGCGCGGCACGCGCGCTGTCGCCGAGGCGTCCGAGGTCCCCCCGACGTTCGAGCGCTGTGCGTCGGAGGCGCAGGCTGCCTTCGGCAACGGCGACCTCTACGTCGAGGAGTTCATGCCGCGCGCCCGCCACATCGAGGTGCAGATCCTCGGCGACGGCACCGGCGCCGTCGCCCACCTCGGCGAACGCGAATGCAGCATCCAGCGCCGCTACCAGAAGATCGTCGAGATCGCGCCGGCACCCGAGTTCGACGAGACCGTGCGCTCCGCCATCCTCGACGCTGCGGTGAAGCTCGCAGCGAGCGTTGACTACGCCAACGCCGGCACGTTCGAGTTCCTCCTCGACGTCTCGGGCGACGAGGCCGGGCGCTTCGCCTTCATCGAAACCAACGCGCGTCTCCAGGTCGAGCACACCGTGACCGAGGCGGTGACGGGCGTCGATATCGTGCAAGCGCAGCTGCGCCTGGCCGGCGGTGAGACGCTGGCCGACTTCGGGCTGGACGACCCCGCGCTGGCGACCCCGCGCTGGCGACCCCGCGCTGGCGACCCCGCGCTGGCGACCCCGCGCTGGCGACCCCGCGCTGGCGACCCCGCGAGGTTTCGCGATCCAGGCACGGGTCAACATGGAAACCGTCGCGGCCGACGGCACCGTCCGGCCCTCGAGCGGCACGCTCGCGGTGTACGAAGCGCCGAGCGGTCCCGGCGTGCGCACGGATGGCTTCGGCTACGCCGGGTACACGATCAGTCCGCGGTACGACTCGCTGCTGGCGAAGGTGATCGGCCACGCGCCCTCGGCTCGCTTCGCCGATGCGGTCGCCCGCACCTCGCGAGCGCTCAGCGAGTTCCGCATCGAAGGTGTCACCACCAATATCCCGCTGCTGCAGAACATCCTCGCGCACGAGGACTTCGCCGCCGCGCGCGTCCACACGCGCTTCGTCGACGAGCACCTCGAGGAGCTGGCGGCCGCCGACGCCTCGCCACGGTCGCGGTACGTCGAGCCAGCCGCCGACGAGGCGGAGGCCGACGCGCGCGAGAGTGGCTTTGACCTGACCCCGTGAGACGAGACCACCGTTGATGAGAGTCCTTTGGCCCGCGAAGGTGGGCGGAGGAGGACATCACGGTGAAACGACGCAGGCACACGCCTGAGCAGATTGTGCGCAAGCTGCGGGAGGTGGAGCGGCTGCTCGGTGAGGGGCAGACGATCGCGGAGGCGGCGAAACGGGTCGAGATCTCGGAGCAGACCTACCACCGCTGGCGCAACCAGTACGGGGGGATGAAGGCCGACGACGCCAAACGGCTGCGCGAGCTGGAGCGCGAGAACGCGCGGCTGAAGCGGATCGTCGCCGACAAGGAACTCGAGATCGACGCGCTCAAGGAGATCGCCCGGGGAAACTGGTAAGCCCGTCGCGCCGGCGCGAGGCGGTCTGCATGTTGCAGGACCGCCTCGCGTTGTCGGAACGGCGGGCATGCCGGGTCACCGGCCAGCACCGCTCCACGCAGCGCCGCCTGCCGGCGCGCGGCCGCGGCGACGACGCGCTCAGGACGGAGTTGCACGCCTTCTCGCGTGGCCACCCCCGCTGGGGATACCGCCGCGCATGGGCGACCTTGCGCGAGGAGGGATGGACCGTGAACCGCAAGCGGGTGCAACGACTCTGGCGTGAGGAGGGGCTGCGCGTCCCGCTGACACGACGCAAGCGTCAGCGTCTGGGGGACTCGACTCAGCCCGCCAGGCGGCTGAGTGCTGAGCGGCCGAACCACGTCTGGGCGCTGGACTTCCAGTTCGACCAGACCGCGGACGGGCGGGTCCTGAAGCTGCTCAACATCGTCGACGAGCACACGCGGGAGGCGCTGGCGGTGGTGGCCGCCAGGCGCATCAACGCCGACGCCACCGCCGCCACGCTCGACCGGATCGTCGCCGGGCGCGGGACGGCGCCGGGGTACATCCGCTGCGACAACGGGCCCGAGCTCACGGCCAACGCGCTGCGCGCCTGGTGCCGGTTCAGCGGTACGGGCAGCAGCTACATCGAGCCCGGTGCGCCGTGGGAAAACCCATTCGTCGAGTCGTTCAACGGCCGGCTGCGCGACGAGTTCCTGGCCGTCGAGCAGTTCGACAGCCTGCTCGAGGCGCAGGTGCTGATCGAGGACTGGCGGATCGAGTACAACACGAAGCGCCCGCACAGCAGCCTGGGCTGGCTCGCCCCGGCTACCTACGCCGAGCGCTGGGAGGCTCAGCAACACGCTGGACTCTCATAAGCGGTGGTCTCGCAAAGGGGGTCCGGTCAGCTTCGCCGGCGCGCAGGTGGACCAGAGCGACCCGCTGGCGCTCTTCGCGCACGACGCGGAGGTGAAGTCGCGTGATGCCTCGACGGACGTGCGTAACGCCGGCACCGCTGCCGACGACGCGCCGGACCTCGAGGGGGCTGATGGATCGATCGGGCTGCCCGCGCCGATCCAGGGCACGATCGTGTCGATCGACGTCGCGGTGGGCGACACCGTGCGCGAGGGACAGCAGGTCGCGGTCGTCGAGGCGATGAAAATGGAGCACGTGATCGCGGCCGACCGCAGCGGCATCGTGCGCGCGGTCTCGATGGTCGTCGGGGACGTGGTCCGCGAGGGCTACCCGGTCGTCTTCATCGAGGAGGCGGAAGTTGAGGTCGGTGCGATCGAGGACGAAGCGGACCTCGACCTCGACTTCATCCGTGGCGACCTCGCGGAGGTGAACGAGCGACGCTCCTACATCTGGGACGAGAACCGGCCCGACGCAGTTGAGCGCCGGCGACGCTTCGATCAGCGCACCCCGCGCGAAAACATCGCGCACCTGATGGACGAGGGCACGTTCAAGGAGTTCGGCCCCCTCGTCGTGGCGGCGCAGCGTTCGAGGCGCACACAGGAGTGGCTGCGCGAGCGCACCCCGGCGGACGGGCTGGTCGCGGGCATCGGCAGCATCAACGGCGACCTCTTCGACGACGAGCACTCCCGCGCGATCGCGGTGCATTACGACTACACCGTGTTCGCGGGCACTCAGGGCAACCGCAACCACTACAAGCAGGACCGCATGTACGAGCTGGCTCACCGCTACGGCCTGCCGGTCGTGCTGTTCGCCGAGGGTGGTGGCGGCCGTCCCGGCGACACCGGCAAGGAGGGTGGCGTCGGCCTCGACACGTACACATTCACGCAGTTCTCGAAGCTGAGCGGACGCGTGCCGATGGTCGGCGTGAACTCGGGCCGCTGCTTCGCTGGCAACACGGCGTTGCTCGCCTGTTGCGACGTCATCATCGCGACCGAGAACTCGACGATCGCGATGGGCGGTCCCGCGATGATCGAGGGCGGCGGCCTGGGCGTGTACACGCCCGAGGAGGTCGGGCCGATGTCGTTCCAGGTGCCGAACGGCGTCGTCGACATCCTGGTCAAGGACGAAGAGGAAGCGGTGGCGACCGCGAAGCAATACCTCTCCTACTTCCAGGGGCCCGTCGAGGACTGGACGGCCCCCGACCAGCGAGCAATGCGGCACATCATCCCCGAGAACCGCGTCCGCATGTACGACATGCGCGACGTCATCTACACGCTGGCCGACGAGGGCTCGGTCCTCGAGATCCGCCCCGAGTTCGGCATTGGCATCTACACCGCGTTCGTCCGCATCGAGGGCAGGCCGATGGGGTTGATCACGAACAACCCGCATCACCTCGCCGGCGCGATCGACAGCGACGGCGCCGATAAGGGCGCGCGCTTCCTGCAGCTCTGCGACGCCTTCGACCTCCCGGTGATCAGCCTCATGGACTGCCCCGGGATGATGGTCGGACCGGACGTGGAGGCGACCGCCCTCGTCCGTCACTGCGCGCGCATGTTCAACACCGGCGCCAACCTCAGCGTGCCGATGTTCGGCGTGATCGTGCGCAAGGCCTACGGCCTGGGCGTGCAGGCGATGTGCGGCGCGTCCTCGATGGTCCCGTTCTTCACCATCGCCTGGCCCACCGCGGAGTTCGCCGGCATGAACATTGAGGGTTCGGTGAAGCTCGGCTACCGCGACGACCTGGCGGCCATCGAGGACACAGGAGCGACTGGAACGGTACGAGTCGATGGTCGCTGCCCGCTACGAGGCGGCGAAGGCGGTCAACTCGGCGGTGTTCTTCGGTATCGACGATGTGGTCGACCCCGCGGACACGCGGGATTGGATCGTGCGAGGGTTAGCGAGCCTCCCACCGACACCGGCGCGGACGGAGAAGAAGCGTCCGAACATCGACACCTGGTAGCCCTCGACGGCCCGCTCCATGAGCCGGACGCCGGTGACGGTCGCAGCACCGCCCGGGCCGACTGAGCCCGATTACAGCCGCAAGTGGTGGGCCTTCACGGCCATCGGCATCTCGTTCGTCACGATGGTGATGAGCATGTCGATGGTGTTCGTCGCGCTGTCGGCGATCGCCGATGACTTCGGCATCACCCTGCGCGCCGTCACCTGGGTGGTGATCGCGCAGGCGCTCACGATCAGCGCTCTCATGCTTCCGATGGGTCGACTGGCCGACATCGTCGGCTGGCGTCGCGTCCATCTCGCCGGCCTCGCGCTGTTCGGGCTGGGCGCGCTGCTCACCGCGTTGTCACCGACGTTCGAGCTCGTGATCGCCTCGCGGATCGTGATGGCGATCGGCAACGCCATGGGCCAGTCGGTGGGGACGGCCATGGTCGTCGCGGTCTTCCCGCCGAGGGAGCGCGGCATGGCCATCGGAAGCCAGACGACGGCGGTGGCGATCGGTGGTGCGTCCGGGCCGATCGTCGGCGGGCTGATGCTGCAGGTGCTGCCCTGGGAGTCGCTGTTCCTGATGCTCCTGATCCCGATCTCTATCGCCTTCGTCGCTGGTTACTTCCTCCTCGACGAGCGTCTGCTCAACCGGTTCCGCGGGAGCGGGCCGTTGAAGTTCGACTGGGGCGGAGCGGTGCTCTCCGCCTCAGCGATCGTTCTGCTCGTGCTCGTGATCAACAACCCGCTGGCGTTGAGTTGGACCTCCCCGCTGATCCTCGGCGGGCTCGCGCTCGTGGCGGGGCTGCTCTGGGCGTTCGTGCGCTGGGAACTGCGAAGCGCGGAGCCGATGTTCGAGCTGCGGCTGTTCCGCAACACCGTGTTCCGGCTCGCCGTGCTCACCCGGCTGCTGGGCTTCATGGGCACGACCGCCACGCGCTTCCTGATGCCGATCTACCTGATCAGCCTGCGCGGCCTCGAGGAGGGGGCGGCTGGCGGCGTGCTCTTCCTCCTCTCGTTTGGGATGGGGCTCGCCGCCCAGGCCTCCGGACAGCTCTCCGACCGCTTCGGCGAGCGACCCTTCTCCGTTCTCGGCTTCGCCGTGCTGCTGGCCACCTCCGTGCCGATGGTGCTCTTCGACGCGGGCACTGAGCTGTTGCTCGTGATGCTGGTGCTCTTCGTCAACGGTCTGGGGATGGGGTTGTGGAACGTCCCCAACAACTCCCTGATCATCGGCTCCGTGCCGATCTCCAGCCTCGGCGTCGTCGGGGCCTTCACCAACCTCACGAGGAACGTCGGCAATGTCACCGGGCAGGCCATCGCCTCCGGCGTCGTCGTCGCCGTGATGGCGACGAACGGCTTCGACATCCCACTCAGCGACATCGCGGACAGCGCCGCCGCCAGCGACGCCTTCGTCGAGGGCTGGCGGGCCGCCTACATTCTCGTCGTCATCTTCTCGCTCGTCGGCCTCGCGCTCGCGACCATGACGAAGCCGGAGGCGGACCTCGAGGCGCAGCTCGCGGCGGATTAGTCTTGCCGCGCCGTTCCACGCTTCGCGTAGCGCACAGCGCCAACGAGCCGCAAACTGAGCCTTCGGAGGGTCCAGTGGCGACAGAGCGCGCGCCAGCAGTCGACGTAGCGGCCGAGCCGGGCGGGAGTCCGATCGTCGCCGTGCTGGCGATCCGCAACTACCGCTACTTCTGGGCCGCGCAGTTCATGTCGGCACTCGTCGCCGGCGTGCTGCGCTTCGCCTTCATCTGGCTGGCGCTCGACCTCTCCGACGCCTCGGCGGCGGAGGGGCTGATGGGCCTCTCGCTCGGCCTGCCCCTCCTCTTCCTCTCGCTGCCGGCGGGGGTCTGGTCGGACCGGCTCGACCGGCGCTGGCTCGTGATGACCGTCAACCTCGGCGCCGCGGCGATCCTGCTGGTGGCGGCGGTCCTGATCTGGACCGACGTGATCAACCTCTGGATCGCGATGCTGGTCGCCTTCGGGAGCGGCACCGTGCAGGCGGCCACGATGCCGGCGCTGCAGGCGATGGTGCCGCAGATCGTGCCGCGCGAGCGGCTGATGACCGGCGTGGCGCTGCAGAACATCGGGATGCAGGTCTCGCAGTTGACCGGCGCGGCCGTCGGCGGCGGATCGATCGCGCTGATCGGCATGGGCAGCTCGTTCGCGGTGTGGTCGGGACTGATGGTGCTCAGCTCGCTGATGATGCTCCCCGTGCGGCTGGCACCCCTCGCTGCCTCCGCTGAGGAGGCTGGGCGCTCCATGCTGTCGAGCGTCGCCAGCGGGATGCGCTTCGCCTTCGGGCGCGAGCCGATCCGCAGCCTGATGATCGCGTCCATGATGATCGGCGTCGGCGGCGGCTCGTTCGGTGTGCTGCTACCGGCGATCGGACGCAACCAGCTCGGCCAGGGCCCGTTCCAGACGGCCTTGCTCAGCGCGGCGCTCGCGGTGGGCATGGTCGTATCGTCGCTGGCGCTCGCGTCGAGAGATCGTGTGCAGCGCAAGGGCCTGCTCTTCATCAGTGCGCTGTTCTTGTTCGGACCGGGGCTGGTCGTGATTGGGTTGTCGCAGGTCTACCTGGCCACGCTGGTGTTCATGTTGTTCTGGGGCCTGATGGGCGGCGTCCTGGTAACTTCCCAGCGCACCCTGCTCCAGGAGCACACACCGGACGAGATGATGGGGCGCGTGATGAGCCTGATGGCGCTCTCGATGGGCGGCATGCTGCCGCTATCCGCGCTGGCAATCGTGCTGCTGCGACAGTTCCTGAGCGAGGGCGAGACGATGGCTGCGATGGGCGTGCTCATGTTCGGCGTCGCGTTGATCATCGCCCGTCGTCGGGAGCTCCGCGCCGCCTGAGGCGCTACCCTCTGCTCTGGAGGGTCGGTTCATGCTGAGACGCACCCTGGCACTTGGCACCCTGGCACTTGCCATCGCCGCCGCCGCGCTCGCTTTCGCCTGCGGCGACGAGGCCGGCGAGCAAGCGCCACCGACCGAGGCGCCCTCGACACCGACCGCCACCGCCACCGCCGCCGCGGCCGCCGCTGCGACCACAGCGCCGACCTCCACTGCGCGCATCGCGCCAGCGACGAACGACGCTGCGCGGCCGACCGACCTGCCCGCATTGCCGGGCGGCGCATCCGGCTTCACGCACTTCGTCTTCGAGCGCGTCGGCGACGACATCGTCACCTCGCTCGTCGAGGGGCCGCGCGACGCCCAGGTGCGAGCACGTTTGTCGCTCCCGGCGCTGCGCGACCTGCTCGCCTCGGACGAACCGATCCCCGAAGAGTTCCAGATGACGCGTGACGAAGTGGGGGCGCTCGTCTCGGAGCTCGACGAGATCCGCCTCGCGACCGAGCGCTACAGCGACATCGACCTCGCACGCGCCGACGGGTACGTCCAGACGACGAACGTCGTGCAGAACATGGGCGTGCACTTCAACAACTACCAGCGCACTATCGATGGCCGGCTCGTGCTCTCCGAACCGGAGATCCTGATGTATGACCGCGACGAGGACGGCGCATGGCGGCTGATTGGCGTCTCGTTCGTTCTGCCGTACCAGCTCGCCGGCAACACGCACCCGACCGGCTTCACGGGCCCGCTGGACAACTGGCACATGCACTACGCGCTCTGCACCGGCGCCGGTGTGTCCTCGGCGGCGGAGACGGACGACGGCGGGTTCATCCAGTCCGGGACCACGACCGCCGCGGGTTGCGCGGAGCGTGGTGGCAGCTTCGTCGATCAGTACGGGTGGATGATTCACGCCTGGGTCCACGACGACAATCCGCTGGGCGTCTTCTCGATGTGGAACCCGAACGTGCCGCCGGTGACGGAGGCCTCGGCGATCCGGAGCACACGCGACCAGCTCGACGACGAAGGCGGCACGGTGGTGACGATCGAGAACTTCGCGCTCGGCTCGATCACCATCGCCGCGGGCGAGCGCATCACCTAGCTCAACGCCGATGGCGTCCCGCACACCGTCACCGAGGAACAGGGCTCGACCTTCGACTCGAACCTGATCGGCCCCGGCCAGTCCTTCGTCTACGAGTTCGGCTCCGCGGGCACGTTCAACCTCGTGTGCTCGATTCACCCCTCGATGAACGGCACCGTTATTCGTCGAGTAGCGACCGCTCGAGGCGGACACGGCCATGAGGACACAAAAACGACCGCCACCCGGAGGTGGCGGTCGTATCCGCGTTGGCTATGCGAAGTGGCTCTGTTGCGAAGCGTCGAGGTCTAAGCGGCGTCGCTCTCGGCGGCGACCGAGCCGGCTGCCACCGCTCCCGCGGGCGACATCGCCGTGACCGCGACCGGGACTGGTGTGCCCTCGGCCTGCTCCGCGCGCATGCGGTTCGGGAGCAGCAGAGCCACGCCCATCGCGACCACGAGGAACACGATACTGACGAGGAAGCCAGCGCCGATGGCGTCGATGAACGCCTCGTTCGCGGCCGTGGTCAGCGTCGCCGCCACCTCGGGCGGGAGCTGCGCCGCCGCGACGGTGGCGATGCCCACGCCCTCGCGGGCAGTCTCGATCAGCTCGGCGGAGGCCTGGCCGGCCAGCGCCTCCTCGACGTTCGAGCGGTAGAACCCGTTGACGATCGCGCCGATGAGGGCGATGCCAAGCGCGCCGCCCAGCTCGCGCGACACGTCGTTCACGGCGGAGCCGATGCCGGCATCGTCGACGGGGACGGCGGCCATCACCGTGTCGGTCAGCGGCGTCATGCCGAGCCCGCCACCGACGCCGAAGAAGAAGAGGGTGGCTGCGACCTGCAGCGTCGACGAGTTTGCGTCGAGCTGCGTCAGTAGCAGCATCCCGCCGATCATCGCGGCGATGGAGCCGAGCAGCAGGAGCCGCGGCCCCACGCGCTGCACCAGCAGCCCGGACATGGGAGCGGCCACCATCATCGCCAGCGCGACCGGGACGATCAGGAGCCCAGCCTCGAAGGGGCTCCGGCCCTGCACCAGCTGGAAGAGCTGGGTCAGGAAGAAGAACGTCACGAACATCGCGAAGAAGATGATGCCGATGATGATCACCGCGGCCGTGAAGTCACGCTCGCGGAAAAAGCGCAGCGGAAGCATCGGGTGGTCGCTGCGCAACTCGACGACGGCGAAGGCGACAACGGCGCCGATGCCGATGGCGAATGCGCTCAAGATCTGGGGCGAGCTCCAACCGGACTCCGAGCCCTGGATGATGGCGTACACGATGGCCAGCAGGCCGCCAGTGGCGAGCACGGCGCCCGGCACATCGAGGCGGCGCGCACGGCGGTCGCTCGACTCCGGGACGACCAGGGTGAGCCCGACGAGCGCGATGGCCACGACCGGGATGTGCAGCCAGAAGACGGCCGCCCAGTTCAGCTGATCGACCAGGTAGCCGCCCAGCGCCGGCCCGAAGCCGATGCCGAGGCCGCCCACGCCGGTCCAGATGCCGATCGCCTTCGCGCGCTCCTCGCGAGGGAAAACATCGGTCAGGATAGATAGCGTCGCCGGCATCACCAGCGCGGCGCCGGTGCCCTGCAGCGCGCGGAACGCGATCAACGTCCCGGCGCTCGCCGAGAGCGCCGCGCCGACCGAGGCGAGACCGAACACGACCATGCCGATCGTCATCCAGCGGCGGCGACCGTAGCGGTCGCCAATTGTGCCGCCAGCGAGCAGCAGCCCGGCGAGAACGAGCGTGTACCCATCGACGACCCACTGCAGGACGCTGGTCGAAGCCTCGAGGTCGCGCGCGATCGACGGGATTGCCGTGTTCACGACCGTGTTGTCCACGAAGATCATGAAAATCGAAAGGGACATCACCGCGAGGCACCACCAGCGTCGCGGATCAGCCGCTGGTGGTGCCTCGGGGGAGCGGTCCAGAGTGGTGGTAGCCATTCGTCTGTTTCTCCCTGGTTGCTTCTTTGCCTGCTCGCCGCGGCCGTCGGTTCCGACCGGCCTCGAGGCTCGCTTCACTTTTTGAAGTAGACTGCAAGTAAACTAAAGCCCTTACTTTACTTTGTCAAGTGTTCGCTTGTAACAAAGTTCAGGACGAGCTACAGTCCGGACATGGGAACGAAGGAATACGGCCAGTACTGCCCGATGGCGCTGGCGCTCGAACGACTCGGCGAGCGCTGGACGCTGCTGATCGTCCGCGACTTGCTCGCGGGACCTCGACGCTACTCCGACCTGCAGACGGGCCTGCCCGGCATCGGCACCAACATCCTCGCCAGCCGCCTCAAGGGGCTGGTCGAGATGGGGCTCGTCGAAAAGCACGAGCTGCCGCCGCCGGCCGCCTCGACGGTGTACGAGCTGACCGCTGCCGGACGAGGCCTCGGCCCGACGCTGATCGAGCTCGGCAGGTGGGGGATGCAGTTCCTCCCGGAGCAGGACTTCGACCCGGCCCAGATCGCCGAGGCCCTGCGCAGCCGTTACTTCCTCGTCCTCGACCGCAACCCACGCGCTGACTACACGATCGGCCTCGACTTCGAAGACCAGCCGATTACCGTCGAACTCGGCCCCGGCCGCTTCGAGGTCGAAGAGGGCAGCCCGACGGACCCGGACGTGCGCATGAAGGGCACGGCCGTCGCCTTCACCGAACTGCTCATGCTTGGACGCCCCGTCGCCGAAGCGGCGGCTGCCGGCGACCTCATCGTCGAGGGCGACATCGCCGCGGCCGAAGAGTTCGTCCGCGTCGTCCAGCTCGTCGAGGACGAAGAAGCGGACGAAGCGGCTGGAGCGCCGACGCCGTCCGCCGTCGAGGGCTGAACGCTACCCGTCGAGTCCGCTCCCAGCCTCGTAGACAAGCATCGCCGCATCCGGGCCGAGTTCACCGTGGCCGCTGCCGAGGGCGCGCGTGAGGTTGTCGTGTGCGGCCGCTACGAGCGGAGTCGGCAGACCGGCCTCGCGCCCGACCTCGATCGCCAGGCCCAGGTCCTTGCGCGCGAGCCGCAGCGTGAACGTCGGCGAATCGAATTCGCCGTCGAGGATCCGCTGCGCGCCGCCGACATAGCGGCCGGAGGAGCTGACGCTCATCACCTCGTGTGCTCGCCTCGGATCGAGGCCGGCGCTGCGGGCCAGCGCCAGACCCTCGACGACCATCTGGCGCGCGCTCAGCGCGACCATGTTGTTGACGAGCTTGATGAGCGAGCCCTGGCCAGATGCGCCCATGTGGAAAACGTGGTCGCCGATCGCCTCGAACAGCGGCCGGCAGGTTTCGAACGCGGCCTCGTCGCCGCCGACCATGACCGCCAGCGTGCCCTCGATCGCGCGCGGCACACCGCCGCTGACCGGGGCGTCGAGCATGGTGACGCCACGTTCGGCTGCGGCGGCCGCGAGCCGCTGTACCGTCGAGGGCAGGTTGGTCGAGAGGTCGACGTAGATCGTGCCGGCGCCGGCGCCCTCGAGGATTCCGCCCTCGCCCAGCAGCACCTCCTCGACCTCGGGCGGCCCTGGCAGCGAAGTGATGATCGTCGGACAGGTCTCGGTGATCTCGAGGACCGAACCACCGGGCTCCGCGCCGAGTTCGACGAGCGACTCGATGCGCGCGGGATTCAGGTCGAAGACGCGCAGCTCATGCCCGGCGCGTACGAGGTTGGTGGCCATCGGCCCGCCGATGTTGCCCGTTCCGATGAATCCGATCGGCCCGTCGACCATGCTGTTCGCCTCCGCTGCCCTCTGCTGGACGCGCAGCGTAGCGGAAGCGCGCGCGTCGAGGTCAGGGCGGCGGGGTGTACGTCCAGGTCGTGAACAGCTCGTCGCTGAACCCCAGCCGCCGGTACCAGTCCTGCGGTGTGTCATCGACATCCGTGCCGATCACGACAGACCGTGCGCCGGCCGCGAGGGCGTTCGCAACAGCACGAGGTCAGCAGCTGTCTCGCGATGCCGCGCCCACGCCAGTCGAGCCGGGTCGCGAGGTTGAAGAGGTCCGTGTCGCCGTCGTCGCCGTCGTACCAGCCGATGACAGCGACCGGCTCGCCCTCGACGCGCGAGCCGCAGCCGTAGGATGCCGCCCGGCATCTCGGCACGGCGCAGCCCGAGCTCGTTGCGAAGCCGCTGCGCGGTGGGCTCCGCATCGTCCTCGCTGAACCCGCGTAGCTTCGTCACCGACCACTCCTCGAGGTCCGGCCTCTCGTCGATCTCGATGCCCGCGGCCATCGTCTGCTCCGGCGCGTCGCCGACCCAGGCGAGCATCACGTTGCCGCCGACACTCCAACCGCGCGCGAGCAGCCGAGGGCCGAGCGCCGCGTTCAGGTCTGCGGCGTCGATGCGGAGGCGCGGGATGGGCCACTCGCCGCACTCCTCGTCGATCGCGAGCAGCACGCCGTCGTCGTCGGTGAAGTCGCCCTCGAGGGTCACCCACGCCCAGCTGCGGTCGGGGTCCATGTCGTGCCAGCGGTAGTGCCCGACGGAGAGGCGCCGGTAGCGCCAGCCCATCGCGGGGTGCGCCTGGCGGTCCCAACCGCGGACGGTCGCGATCACTTCGTCGCGTTGCGGGTGGGCGGGCACTAACCGTCCGTCTCGGCGCCGCTCTCGGCGCCGCTCTCTGTATCGCTCTGCGCGCGACGCCAGGCGATGCCGCTCAACACCTCGAGGACGATGCGGTTGCCGAGAGCGGCGGTCACCTGGCCGGGACCGTCGTACGCCGGCGCCACCTCGACCACGTCGAGGCCGGCGATCGGCAACTCCATCGCACAGCGACGGACGGCGTCGAGGAGTTGGCGCGACGTCAGGCCGCCGGGTTCGGGTGTGCCGGTGCCCGGCGCCATGCCGGGGTCGACCACGTCCACATCGACCGAGAGGAAGACGGCGTCGCAGTCGTCGACCGCGGTCACGAACGCCTCGTCCAGGCAGGTGTCGAGGCCCCGTTCCACGACCTCCGTCATCTCGTACCAGCGCATGCGCTGCTCGGCCATCCATTCGAGGATCGGGGGGTCCGGCCAGTAGCCGCGGAGGCCGATCTGGAGGAAGCGGTCGCCCCGCGCTGCGCCTGATTCGATCAGCCGCCGCATCGGCGCACCGTGGCCGTAGAGCAGCCCCGGCTGGCCCTCGCCGGTGTCGGCGTGCGCGTCGAAGTGCACGACCGAGACACGGCCATCGCCGAGGTGGCGCGCGACGCCTAGGACGTCCGGGTACGCGATCGAGTGGTCGCCGCCGAGCGTCACCGGGATCGCGCCTGAGGTGGCGATGGTCGCGACCGCCTCCTCGAGATTGGCGAGGCTGAGGTCGATGTTGCCGCTGGGCATGTAGGCGTCGCCCGCATCGACGACGTTGAGCGCGCCCAGCGGGTCCACGCCGAGTGCGAGGTGCGGCCGGTAGCCGGTGTGCGGGAGGTAGTCCGTCGTGCGAATGGCGTTCGGGCCGAAGCGCGCACCAGCGCGGTAACTCGTCCCCCCGTCGAACGGCGCGCCGATGATCACCACGTCGGCTTCGGCGAACGTCGAGGGGTCATCGAGCGACGCCCGGGGCACGCCCAGGAACGTCACGTCCGGCCCGAGCGACGTTCCGGTGGGCCGCCGCCGATGCGCGTCGCCGTAGGATCCGGGCGCGCCGTCGCTCGTCATCGCTCGCTCACTCCTCGGGGAGGCTGCCATGGGGCGTGGCTCCTCGATGCTACTCGCCGCGAGCCCTAGCATGCGGTCTCGACGATACGAAGCGGAGGGCCCGTGGCCGAGTACGACCGACACATCGAGCTCGAAGGCGCGGGCAACTTCCGCGACATCGGCGGCTACCCGACAGGCGACGGTCGCCACGTCCGCTGGCGTCAGCTCTACCGCTCCGGCCAGCTGGACGACATGGGCCCGCAGGAGGCGCGACAGCTCGCCGCTGACCTCGGGGTCAGCACGCTGATCGACCTCCGCCACCCCACGGAGGGCAACGCCCGCGTCGGAGCCGCTTCGCCAGCGCTGCAGAGCGAGGGCGTCGACTATCGCAACCACTCGCTGCACGGCGGTGATAGCAGCTACAGCGAGTTGCTCGAGGAGATGCGGAACTATGCGCCGGATCGTCCGGGCCCGCGGCGGTCCGCCGAGATCTACCTCGAGTTTTTTGTGCTGAGGCGGCCCGACCGGTTGGCCGCCGTCTTCGACACGATCGCCGAGGCCTCGGGCGCGCCGGTGCTCTACTGCACGGCCGGCAAGGACCGCACCGGCATCTCCGTGGCGCTGCTGCTCTCGCTGCTCGGCGTCAACGACGAGGTGATCGCGGACGACTACGACCTCTCGAACCTGGCTCGCGACCGCCTCGCGGACTGGTCACGAGCGCAGGGCAACCCGGTCGACGAGATGAGCGAGGCACGCCGGCGCGCCGCATTCGGCGTGCGACGAGACAGCATCACGCACTTCCTCGAGTTGTTCCGAGCGCAGTTTGGCGGCCCACGCCAATTCCTGACGGACAACGGTGTTGCGCCCAGCAGCCTCGCGCGTATCGAGGGGCGACTCGTCGAGTAGCGCGCTACGGCACCGGCGCCGTCGCCGGGATCCGCAGGCCGAGGTGGTCACGCAGCGTCGTACCGCTGTACTCCGTGCGGAAGAGCCCGCGGCGCTGCAGCTCGGGGACGACGAGGTCGACGAAGTCCTCGAACGAGCCAGGTATCCAGGACGGCGCGATCACGAAGCCGTCGCAGGCGGGGGCGGTGAACCACTCCTCCATCTGGTCCGCAATTTCCGTCGCCGAACCGACCCAGGCGTCGCCGACGCGGCCACGGCCGGAGACGCGCACGAAGTCGCGGACGCTGAGGTGCTCGATGCCCGAGCGGCGGAGCACGCCGTCACGGATCGTCTGCATGCCGTCGAGGTCCGCCAGTTCCTCGTCGGTGAAGGGCTCATCGGGCGGCTTCGAGCCAAAGTCGAAGTTCAGCGCCTCGGACAGCAGCGAGAGCTGGTCGATCTCCTTGGGCAACTCGTCATAGACGGCCTTCTTCTCGACCGCCTCGTCGTGCGTCTCGCGGACGACGGGGAAGGCGATGGTCGTGATCTTCATCTGGTCTGGATCGCGGCCGAACGAGGCCGCGGCGTCCTTGAGCTTCCGATACTGCTCGCGGCCGTGCTCGACGGTGCCGAAGCCGACGAAGAGCAGCTCGCCCCAGCGCGCCGCGAACGCGCGCCCGCGCTCGCTCTGTCCCGCCTGGATCACGACCGGGTGGCCCTGCCTCGAGCGTGGCACCGTGAACGGCCCGCGCGAGCGGTAGTGCTCGCCCTCGTAGTCCAGCCGGCGCACCTTCGAGGGGTCGGCGAAGCGCTAGTTCACCTTGTCGTAGAGCACCGCGTCGTCGTCCCACGAGTTCCAGTGACCCAGCACGATCTCCATGAACTCGTCGGCCTGGTCGTAGCGCTCATCGTGGCCGAGGTGTTGCGCGCGGCCCATGTTCCGCGCCTCGTTGTCGTTGAGCGACGTGACGACATTCCAGGCCGCGCGCCCTTCCGTCATCAGGTCGACCGTGGCGAACACGCGCGCGACGTGAAACGGCTCGTAGTACGTCGTCGAGTAGGTCGCGCCGAGCCCGAGGTGGCTCCTGGCCATGGCCATGGTCATGAGCACCGTGACCGGGTCCATTTTCACGCAGCGGATGCCGTGTTCCACGGTGTGCGCGTGGTCCCCGCCGTACATGTCCGGCATCGCCAGCCGGTCGTCGAAGAACCCGAGGTCGAAGCGCCCGCGCTCGAGGACGCTCGCGATGTGGCGGTAGTAATCGGGCGACATCGAATCGGTGCGCGCTTCGGGATGCCGCCACGAAGCGGGGATCGTCGTGCAGTTCTGCGCCTGCAGGAACCGAAGAGTGACATCTGGCGCGACTGCTGGGCCATCGGGCCCCCTCTCACATCACCGCTGCGCGGCTGCACGGCTGCGCGGCTGCGCGGCTGCGCGGCTGCGCGGCTGCGAGGAGTGTAGTGCCCCGCTCAACCCCTCGGCGTCAAGCAGGGCGCGCCAACGGTTAGCAGACAACGCCCGCCTCGCGCAGTGCTGCGATCTCCGCCTCCGTCTTGCCGAGTTCGGCGAGGAGCTCGTCGCCGTTCTCGCCGACGCGCGGCGAGCGGCCAACAGTCATCGGCGTGCGTTCGAAGTGGAGCGGGTGGCCGATCAATCCTCATCTCGCCGACGTCGTCGTCGTCGTCGTCGTAGCTCACCATCATCCCGTTGGCCCAGATGTGCTCATCTTCGAACAGGTCGAGGGTGTTGCGGACGGGGCCGCAGGGGATGGCGTGCTCATCGAGGATGGCCAACCACTCGGCGGCCGTCTTCGTCAGGAACATCGCCTCGCACTGCTGGCGCATGCGGACGGTGGCGTCGGCCGGGTCCTCGTCGCTCTCGTGGAAGCGCGGGTCATTCAGCTCCATCACCGCGTCGAAGCGCGCCTGAGTGCCGCCGAGGGAGCCGATGGCGACCCAGCCGTCCGAGGTGCGGTAGCAGCGGTAGTAGACCTCCGCGGTGAGTTCGGGGACCGGCACCCCGTAGTCGCGATCCATCTGGATGCCCCCGAGCGACGTCGCCGTCACGTTCAATACGTCGACGAAACGACCGTCCTCGGACTGCCCGAGGGCGCGCGCGGCGTCGAGGGAGGCGTCCACCCACTCGCGGTCGCTCTGCTCCACCATCAGCAGCCGCAGCATGTTCTGCAGCACGGCGCCGTCGAGCAGAGATGTGGCCACGCGCTGCCCCTCGCCCGTCTCGCGTCGGTGCCAGAGGGCGGCGAGCGTGCCGAGCGCGCCCAGCACCGTCGTCGTCACATCCGCCACAGGGTTCGGCTGCACGAGCGGCAGCGACGGGTCGAGGTAGCTCGCGGTCATGTCGCCTGCACCGGCCTGAGCCACCATGTCGTACGCCACGCGATGCTTGTCCGGTCCCACCAGCCCGTTCGCCGTGACCTCCGTGTAGACGATCGAGAGGTTGATGGCGCGGATGGTCTCGTAGTCCATCCCGAGCCGCTCGGGCACGCCGTAGCGCATGTTGTGGTAGAAGGCGTCGGCGTCGCGGGTGAACTCGTAGACCAGCTCACGCCCCTCGGCGGTCGTCAGGTCGAGGGCGATGCTGCGCTTGCTGCGCATCTGCTGCAGCAACGTGCGGGCGCGTCCCGCGCCGTCGTCGTTCGGCCCCTGCACCGCCGTCGGCGGAGCCTCGACGTGGATCACGTTCGCGCCCATCTCGGCCAGCAGCATCGTGCCGCCCGGTCCCGCCAGCGCGCCTGTCAGGTCGACGATGGTCACGCCTTCGAGCATCCCAGGCATCTCGCACCCCCTCGTCACGTCTGCGCGAGGCTAGCAGGACGGGCCACGCGCGTGATGGAGCTCCGCGAGGCCTCGAGGGTTAGCCGCCGCGCAGGCGTGGGTCGAGCAGGTCGCGGAGCGCGTCGCCGAAGAGGTTGAGCGAGAGCACGGTGAGGGTGATCGCGCCGCCGGGCGCCAGCACCATCCAGATCGCCTCGCGGAAGTAGGTGCGGTTGCTGCCGCTCAGGTCCTGCCCCCACGAGGGCGTGCCCGGCGCGACGCCCAGGCCGAGGAAGCTGAGCGCCGCTTCGCCCAGGATGATGCCGCCGATGCCCAGGCTGGCGCCGAGGATGACGAAGTGCATGACGTTGGGCAGCAGGTGGCGGAAGAGGATGCGGCGGTTGCTGGCGCCCATCGCCCGCGCGGCGAGCACATAGTCGGAGTTGCGCAGCTGGATCGCGACCCCTCGAATGATGCGCGAGCCGCCGAAGATGGCGCCGATCGAGAAGGCGAAGACGAGGTTCCGCATGTCCCAGACGATGGTGATGAGACTGCCTCCCTCGGTGCTGGGTGCGCCAAAGATCGAGACGATCAGGAGCAGCGCGATCAGCTCCGGAAATGCCGTCCAGATCTCGCCGGAGCGCTGGATGATGTAGTCGACCGGCCCGAGGAAGTACCCAGCGAGCAGCCCGAGCGCGGTGGTGAGCACGATCCCGATCGCCGTCACCGTGAACCCGATCGCCAGCGAGATCTGCGACCCGACGAGGGTGCGGCTCAGCACGTCCTCGCCGATCGCGTTGGTGCCCAGCCAGTGGTCCCAGCTCGGCGCCTGCAACGGGTCCGCGACGCTCTCGCGCGGGTCGTAGGGCGCGATCCAGGGCGCGATGATGGCCGTCACGAAGAACGCCACTACGAGCAGACCCGAGACCGCACCCAGCGGTCGCCGCCGCGCGTAGCGCAGCAGCTGACGCACGATGCCGAGGCGTGAACGCCTCGTCTGGGCTTCGACCCGCAGCGTCAGGTCGCTCACTGGTAGCGAATCCTCGGATCCGCCCAGCCGTACAGCAGGTCGACGACGAGGTGCGACGTCACCAGCAGCACCGCCGAATACGTCGTCATCGCCATCACGACGTTGGTGTCACGCTGGATCACTGCGTTGAACGTGTACTGACCGAGGCCCGGGAGCGCGGTGACGTTCTCGAGGATCACAGAACCGCCGAGCAGGCCGCCGATCACGCCTCCGAACACGGTGAGCAGCGGGATTGCGGCGTTGCGGATGGCGTGCTTGACCAGCACCGCCCGCTCCGTCAGCCCCTTCGAGCGGGCCGTCGTGATGTAGTCCTGCCGCAGCACCTCGAGGAGCGAACTGCGTACGAGGCGCGCCAGCGCGCCGGCCCCGCCGATCGACAGCAGGAGCGTCGGTGGAATGATCTGCCGCGCCGCCCGCGCTGGGTCCTCCCAGAACGGGACGTAGCCGAACGGCGGTGCGTAGCTCCACCACACCGCCGGCAGCACCAGCAGCAGCGTCAGCGTGAAGAACGACGGGGTCGACAGGCCGAACACACTGAACGTGCGTACGAAGTAGTCGAGCTTGCTGTCCTGGAACACCGCGGAGAGCGTCCCGAAGAGCAGCCCCAGGATCGTGCTGAAGGTGAAGGAGAACACCAGCACGAGGAATGAGACCGGCCAGCGCTGCGCGATCTCCTCGTGGATCGGAACGCCCGAGACCAGCGCCGGTCCCGGGTCACCCTGCACCATCCCCACCAGCCAGTCGACATAGCGCCGCAGCAGGGGCTGGTCGAGCCCCCGCGAGACGCGCCACTCCTCGATCGCCTCGTTCTCGGCATCGATCGGTAGGAAGAGCTGCGCCGGGTCGCCCGGGATCAGCGAGAGGCCGAAAAAGGTGATGGCGCTCACCGCCAGCAGCACCGGGATGAAGAACAGGACCCGTCGCACCGCGTAGCGCGTCATGCCGGTCACGCCGCCACCCTCGCCGCCTCGTCACGCCTCCTCGACCGGCTCGACCGCTACGTGTCGAGCCACATGTTCACCTGCCAACCACTGACGCCGGAGCGACTGTCCTCGAAGTCGAGGTCGTTCACGTGCGCGTATCAGGCGCCGTGCGAGTTACCCGTCAGCACCGGCACGAAGTTGGCGTACTTCTCCGCCATCAGCAGCTCCAGCCCGTGCGAGAGCTCGGCGCGCTCCTCCGGATCGATCGCCAGGTAGACCTCGCCGACCTGGTCGTCGATCTCTGCGTCCTCGAGGCCGGCGTTGTTCCAGAACGTGCCGGAGTCGCTGAGGAAGGAGGTGTACGACAGGAAGACGGTCATCGTGATGTCGAAGTCCGATGGCTTGTCCAGGTTCACCGTGTCCTTGGGCCCGGCGCGCAGCAGGTAGATGTTGCGCACCTCCTGCTTCGTCTTGACGTTGAGCCCGACATCCTTGAGGTCGTCCGCCATGAAGCGGCCGGAGTCGACCCACGTCTGCGTCTCCGCCGGCAGCATGAACTCGAGTTCGGGGCCGTCGTAGCCACCGTCGCTCTTCGCTGCTGCGACGAGTTGCGCCGCCTTCTGCTTGTCATGCCCGACGAGGTCGTGCACTGCGTCGTACCCAATCGGGAAGCGGTCCGGGCGGCCCGCCGCGAACACCCAGGAGCGTGACGCGTCGCCGAAGAAGATCTTGTCGACGACCTGCTGGACGTCGATCGCGCGGTGGATGGCCTCGCGGATGCGGATGTCGGTGAACGGCTGACGCCTGATGTTCAGCAGCAGCGCCATGCCGCTCGAGCTTGGGTAGTCGCGAGGGTTGATATCGTCACCGAGCGCGTCGACGACTGCGTCGCGCTGCCGCACGTTGTCGAACCCCATGTGGTCGATCTGCCCGGCGAGGAACGCCGCCTCGACGGCAGCGGAGTCCGGCACCGTCGTGATCTTCTTACCGTCGAGGTAGGGACGGTCCTTGACGAAGTAATCCGGGTTGCGCACCGCCTCCTCGATCGAACCGAGCGTGTGCGACTTGTACATGTAGGGCCCGGTGCCGAGCGGTGGCTGCGTCTTCAGGATGCTCTCGTCCAGAAGCTCCTTCGGCAGGAAGATCGGGTTCCCGGCCTCGTAGACGAAGGCGTATGGCTGGGTCAGGCGGTAGCGGAGCGTCTTCGCATCGATCGCTTCGACCGTCAGGTCGTCCGTCAGGCGCTGCACGAGCGAGGCCGGCGGCACCTTGACGAAGTCGAGCAGCTCCGTCAGGTCCTCCGAGTCGATCTCGCGCTGTCCGACCTCGTCGTTGAAGTCGTTGGCAGGCTGGTTGTGGAACCGCGCCGAGGCGAGCCGGACGACGAACTCGGTGTCGGAGGGCTGCTCGATCGATTCGACCGCCCGCAGGAAGAACTGACGGGTCGGGTCGTCCGACTCGCGGAAGCCCCAGCCGTAGTCGTAGTACCCGGTGGCGCGACGCCACGTCGGCGTGAGCGAGGCTTCCGCGCCCGAGTGCAATGGGCTGAAGTGCGGCGCCTGCGTCTGCGTGACCTGGCGCAGGATGCCGCCGGCGGACGGACCACCGCTCGAGGCAGCCTGGGTGGGTGCGGCGGCGGGGCAACCCCGCCACCGTCCGAGTCATCGTCGTCGTCGTCGCCGCCACAGCCGATCAGCGCGGCGCCGACGAGTCCGGCGCCGCCCACGGCGGCCCCTCTGAGAGCGGCGCGCCTCGAGACTGTTCGCTGCCAGTAATTGCGCGGCTCACTCATGGTGTCCCTCCGGTCGCCACGCACGCGCTCTCCAGCACGCCCGTAATGAGGGGATAGTAGCGCTCAAGTGAAGGCGCGTGTGCGCGCGTCCGCGCGGATTCTGTCGAATTCGGGGTTAGCCGAGGACGATCGGCAGCTCCTCGACGCCGCGGATGACGAGGCTGCCCGAACGACGGATCTCCTCGACTGGCTTTGCGGGCCGCACGTTCGGGTAGCGCTCGATGATGCGGCCGATCGCGACCTGCGTCTCCGCACGCGCGAGCAGTCCGCCGAGGCAGGTGTGCACGCCGGAGCCGAACGCGATGTGGTAGTTCTCCGGCCGGTCGAGGCGCAGTTCGTCCGGGTCGTCGAACTCGGCCGGGTCGTGGTTCGCTGCCATCAGCAGGCAGAGCGCCTTCTCGCCGGCCTTGATCGTCGTGCCCCCGACCTCGATGTCCGCGAACGCCTTGCGGCGCACGGTGTGGACTGGCGAATCGAAGCGAAGCAGCTCGTCCGTCGCGAGGTCGAGCGGCACCTCGCCGTTACGCAGGCGGTCGAGTTCGTCGGGGTGGCGGAACAGCGCGAGCAGCGCGTTGCCGATCATGTTCGAGGTCGTCTCCTGCCCCGCGCCGTACAGAATGGTCGCGGTGTCGAGGACCTCCTCGGCGCTCATCTGGCCACCGGACTCGGCGGCGAGCAGGTCCTGCAGCACGTCGTCCTGCAGCTCCGCCTGGTGTCGCTCGAGCGCAGCGGCGAAGGAGCGATCCTGCTCCGTCTCGACCGGCTCCTCGTCGGCCGATCGCCGTGGCGCAGGCTCGCCACGGTCGCGTTCCGGGTATTCATCCTTCGACACCCGTCGAGGCTCCAGCGGCACGCCCATCAGCTCCGCGATGATCGTGCGTGGCAGCTGCCGCGCGAAATCCCAGACCGCATCGATCTCGCCGCCGGCCTCCTCCGCCTCGTCGAGCAGCTCGTCGACGACCTCGAGGATGCGCGGGCGAGCGGCTTCTGCGGAGCCGGCGGTGAAGCGATGGGTCGCGGGGCGGCGCAGGCGCGCGTGTTCCGGTGGGTCGGCGGCGACCATCATCGTTGGCCGGTTCCAGCGACGCTGTGGCGGACGGTTGCTGGCCGTGAAGTGCTCGTTGTCCTTGAGGACGGACACCACGTCGTCGTAGCGCGTCAGGATCCAGTGGCCGAGCGCCTCGTCCCAGAACACTGGCGCCTCGTCGCGAAGCGTGCGGTACATCGGGTAGGGGTCGTCCAACCACTCCTCAGTGAACGGCTTGAACTCGGCCATGGCGTGCTCCCTGCGGCTCCGACCGACTCAGTCGGGTCGCGCGACTCGAATCTCACCGTCTTCGACGGCCACCTCGTACGTGCCGATCGGCGTCTTCGCCGGCCGGTTGGCCACCGCCCCGTCGCGCACGTCGAAGCAGCTGCCATGCCACGGGCACGAGATGGTGTAGCCGTCGAGCCCGCCCTGCGAGAGCGGCCCGTCGAGGTGTGTGCACAGCGCGTCGATGACCCGCAGGTCGCCCTCGACGTTCACGACCAGGAGTGAACGGCCGTCCAGCTCAGCCTCGTAGATCGCGCCGGGCGGCACCTCCTCGACGGTCGCCAGTGTCACCAGCTCGGGCACGCGCGCTCCTCGTCTCACTCGCCGGCAGCGTAGCAGCGCGCGCCCTCGGTGATCGCGAATGCAGAACCTCGACGATCTCGCGCTAAGATCGGTACATCAGACGCACAACACAGGCAGGGAGAGACGATTGACGAACGACCCGAACGAGTGGAACCGCAACATCATTGCCGAGTTCCGTGAGAACGACGGCAAGGTCGGCGGCATGTTTGAGAACTTCACGCTGGTCCTGCTCCACACCACCGGCGCGAAGAGCGGCGCCGAGCGCGTCAATCCGCTGGCCGCGAACGTCCTCGACTACGGTCGGGTCGTCGTCTTCGGCTCGAAGGCCGGAGCGACCACGCATCCAGACTGGTACTTCAACGTGCTCGCCCATCCCGACGTCTCGATCGAGATCGGCACCGAGACTCGCGACGTGCGCGCCCACATCGCCGAGGGCGACGAGCGTGCCGCGATCTGGAACCCGTGGTTGCAGGTCACCGGAGACGTCTTTACGAACTACGAGAAGTCGGCCGGCAACCGCGAGATTCCCGTCGTGGTCCTCGAGCCCCGCTAGCGGCGCCGCATGCAGCCTCTACCATGCTCCCGCGCCCGCCCGAGGCGTGGCGCGGGAGTGCGAGGAGCCTGCGATGCCGTTCGCGATCAACCACATCCACATCAAGTCGGACGACCCCCGCCGGAGCGCCGACTGGTGGGCGCAGGCGTTCAACTTCGAGATCGTCAACGACTTCACCCGCGACCTCGGCGACCGCTTCATCGTCACGCGCTCCGAGAACGGCGTGACCGTCAACATCTCCGGCGCGCGCACCGGCGAGACCCTCGCGCCGGGCGATCCCGGCGTGCACGAGGGCATCGAGCACTTTGGTCTCGACTCGGAGCACCTCGAGACCGACATCGAGCGGCTGGAGGCGCTGGGCGCTGAACTCCTCGACGGCCCGATCGAGACCGCCACGGCCCGCATCTGCTTCCTGCGCGCGCCCGACAACGTCCGCATCGAGCTGATCCAGCGAGACGAGGGCTAGCGGGCGCTAGACTGCGGGCGAGCACGGCAAGCGCGCGCCGTTCGAGACGACGAGGAGATCGAAGCCGCGATGACCACCTCGGCCGACCCGTCCGCTATCGAGATACCCGAGCGCCTCGCCAGCGCGCACGACCGCGCGTACCGACAGTTCGTCGCGCCCGGAACGAGCCTCGACGGCGCGACGCGACGGGCGATCGTCGAGGAGTCGCGGGCGTCAAGCAGCTGCGCACTCTGCCTCGAGCGCCGCGCCGCGCTCTCCTACGCCGTCGTCGAGGGGGAGCACACGACGGTGACCGACCTCGATGCGGCGATCGTCGAGCTCGTCCATCGCGGCATGACCGACCCCGGCCGGCTCACCAAAGGCTGGGCGAACGAGATCATGGCCGGCGGCGTCTCGGAGGCCGTCTTCGTCGAGATCGCCGGGCTGGTCGGCACCTCGACGATTGCCGACACGCTGGCGACCGCGCTTGGCGACGGCCCGCGCGCGCTCGCAGCCGCCGAGGACGGTGAGCCTTCGGGCGAGCTGAACGAGCGCGTCGTCGACATCGGCGCACGCGTGCGCGTCATGGACAACGAGCATCCGCTGCCGGGGTGGGACGGCCGCTGGGCGCCGAACATCGGGCGTGCGCTCGCCCTCGTGCCCGGCTCGATCGCGGAGTTCTGGGGCCTCTTCTCGCCGCACTACATGCCGCTGGCGACGGAGCCGGAGGACGAGATGCAACGGCCGCAGATCGAGTTCGTCGCCTCTCGCACGTCGGCGCTCAACGAGTGCTTCTACTGAGCCATCTTCCACACAGTGGCCCTCCGTGAGAGCGGCCGAGACCGAGGCGAAACCTTCGAGTTGGGAGCTGTGAACGAGCGCGTCGAGGGCGGTGGCGGCATCCGCCACGGCGAGCTGCTGTCGGATCTCGCCTCGGCGGTCGTCGGTCGCGACCGTCCGGCGCTGGACGCCCTCCGTCCCGACGCCGTCGAGGCGCTGGGCGCCGACGGGTTCGTGCGCGCGGTGAGCGTCGCCGCCGGGTTCGACGGTATCAACCGAGTGGCCGACATCATCGGCATCCCGATCGACGAGGAGCGGTTCGGCGACCTGGAGCAGGAGTTCTGGGACGCCACCGGCATCCTCGATTTCGGCGACCCGCTGGCCGATACGACGGGGTAGGTGTGCGCCTCTTCCGCGTTGCGCTGCCGGTGCCCGACCTCGATCGTGCCGTCGAGTTCTACAAGGCGGTGCTCGGCATCGCTGCCGACCACTCGGCGCCGGGACGCCCGTACTTCCATGCCGGCGGCACCATCCTCGCGGTCGTCGACCCCTCGACGCACGACCGCGAGTTCCGCCCGAACCCGGACATCACGTACTTCGCCGTGGATGACCTCGAGGCAGTGTTCGCGCGGGCGCAGGCGGCGGGCGCTGGACTATTCCTCGAGGACCGGCCGGACGCGCCCGACAACACGATCTCGGTGCAACCATGGGGCGAGCGGTCGTTCTACTGCCGTGACCCGTTCGGCAGCCCGCTCTGTTTCGTCGACGAGACCACGCTGTTCACCGGAGCGCGAAGCGCGGCAGACGAGGAGCACAGATGACACTCACCGGGCCCGCGCGGTCGCCGTATCGATCCAGGCGTTCGACGCACCTTCGCTGGTCGCGCAGGTGCAGCAGGCAGAGGCGGCGGGTCTGCGCTCGGCGTGGTCGACCGTCGGCGGCGCTGGCGGCGCCGAGGTGCTGACGAGCTACGCGGCGGCGCTTGCGCAGACCGACTCGATCACCCTCGGCACCGCGATCATCCCGACCTGGCCGCGGCATCCCGTGACCGCCGCACAACAGGCGCTCGCGCTCGACCAGATCGGCCCCGGGCGCATTCGCCTCGGCGTCGGGCCCTCGCACCATGGCGGCATGACGCGAGGCTTCGGCGTCGATTGGCGCACCCCGCTCAGCCACCTCCGCGAGTACCTGACCGTGCTCCGCGCGCTCCTGCACGAGGGCGAAGTGGACTTCGAGGGCGAGCACTGGACCGCCCGCTCGCGGCTGGGCGAACCGCGGCCACTGCCGATCATCGCCTCCGCGCTGCGCCTCGGGTCGTACGAGGCCTGCGGCGAGCTGGCAGACGGCGCGATCTCCTGGATGTCGCCGCTGCGCTTCCTCCTCGACGAGGCGCTGCCGGCGATCGCGCGTGGGGCGGAACGCGCCGGTCGCACAGCGAGCGACGTTCCGCTGATCGCGCACGTGCCGTATGCGGTCTCGGAGGATCGCGACGCCGTGCGCGCGCTCGCACGCGAGCAGATCAGCTTCTACGCGCAGGTCCCCTTCTACCAGCAGATGTTCGCCGCCGCGGGCTTCCCCGACGCCGCCGAGGGCTATTCAGACGAGCTGCTCGACGACCTCGTCATCTCGGGCAGCGAAGACGAAGTCGCGGCCCAGTTCGTCGCGATGATCGAGGCCGGTGTCGGGGAGGTGCTGGCCGCCCCGCTGATCGAGCGCGACGACCGCGAAGCCTCGATCGCCCGCGCCTTCGCCGCCGCCGCCCGCGCCGACGCGGAGGTGCGCTGAGCCGCTAGCTCGACGAGCGAGGCTCGCGCCACATCAGCCAGAGCGGCGGACCGCCATTGGGCAGCGTGTGTTCTTCCGTCACGCGGAAGCCGTGGCGCTCGTAGAACGGCAGGTTCCGCTCCTTCGAGTTCTCGAGGTACGCCGGGATGCCCTCGGTGTCGCAGATGTCGAGGTTCGTGCGAATCAGCGTCGATCCGCGCCCACCGCCCTGGAGTGCGGGGTCCACACCGATGGCGAGCAGGTAATAGTGGTCCGGCTCCTTCGGATGCCGGCCCTCCATCAGCTTGCCGAGCGCCCCGGAGCGCACAGTGTCAGTGATCTTGGGCCAGAGCTCTGCGATCTGTGAGATCGCGTCCGGTTGCCCGATTCCCGGCGGACGCCAGACCGACGCGCCGCTGCCATCCTCGAGGATCCAGGACGCGTCGTGTTCGAGGTAGGCGTAGCGGGAGACCACGCGGAACAGCGTGCGCAGATGCTCCGCCCGGTGGCCCTCGTCGAGGATGATCCAGTTCATGAGCGGATCGTCATCGAACGCCCGTGCCAGGACCTCGGCGATCGCTTCCGTAGCGTCGAGCGTCGCGCGACGTGCCTCAACGCTGCTCATACTCCCCCCAGGAGGTGCGCGCCGGGCCCGCGAGCGCGTGAGCGTGGCGACTGCTACCTTCCGCGCATCGTAACGGCGGGCGAGCCGGAGGGCCGATGGACGTCACCGTCCTCTGGATACAGCTGGCCGCCGCGGCCGCCGTCATCCTCATCGCCGCGCAGTTCATGGCGCAGGCCGCCGACACCATCGCCATCCGCACCGGCCTCGGACGCACCTTCGTCGGCGTCGTCATGCTCGCGACGGCGACCTCGCTGCCGGAGCTCGGCACCGGCATCTCCTCGATCGCATTGCTCGACGAGCCGGACCTCGCGGCCGGTGACGCATTCGGCTCCAACCTCTTCAACCTACTGATCATCGGGCTGCTGGACTTCTTCTGGCGTGACGGACCGCTGCTCAACCGCGTCAGCATCACCTCGGTCGTCGTGGCCGCGCTCGGCATCCTTGCGATCGGCTTCGCGGGCGCGGGCGTCTTCATCCACCACGAGGTGGACTTCGCCAGCGAGTGGATCCTGAGCCCGGTCTCGATCGTGATCGTCGCGGTGTTCGCCATTTCGATGTTCATGGTCTACCGCATCGAGCGCGGCACCGACGGTGGCGACGGCGAAGACGAGCCGAAGCAGACGCTGCGGCGAGCGGCTACGGAGTACGGCATGGCTGCGGTCACGGTCGTCGCCGCGGCGATCTGGCTGGCCAACGTCGGCGACGATCTCGCCGCGGAGCTGGGCTTCGAGCGCAGCTTTGTGGGCACGCAGTTCCTCGCGCTCTCGACCTCGCTGCCGGAGCTGGCCGCCTCGATTGCGGCGATCCGCATCGGCGCGCCGGAGCTCGCGATCAGCAACGTGCTCGGGAGCAACCTGTTCAACATGGGCTTCGTGCTGTTCCTGGACGACGTGGCATACACGAACGGACCGCTGTGGGCAGATGTCTCGACGGTGCACGTCTTCACCGCGCTGGCCGCCATGCTGATGACGGCGGTCGTGATCCTCGCGCTCGTGACCCAGGAGCGAGGGCGGCCCGGCCGCTTCTTCACCTTCGAGGCGTTGATGCTCGTCGGTCTCTACGTGGTCACGAGCGTGCTCGTCTTCGAACTCGCCTGAGGCGAGATCCGCCCGCTCAGACAGATTCAGACGTGATATGGGCAGACAGAGACGGCATGCGCCTCTCGCAAGGGGCTAGAATCCCGCGCGGGCGGGGACTCTAGAGGCGCACGGCGGTAGCGCCGGAGTTTCCAAACGCCCGGACCCTCTTCGGAGGGCCGCACAGGTGAGCCGGGGGCCACCGCAGCGAATCGACGGCGCGCTGGCGGGGCAGGCCGTTGATCCCGGGGGCTCCCGGCACCCACCTGTTCCACGTTACGAACGCGCGGAGACGACGAACGAGGCGGCACGAGCCGCCTCGTCTGTACGTGTGGCCTCGGCCGTGTTGGCTAGCGGTCGCGCAGCGGGACGAGTTCTGTCAGCACGCCGCCGGTCGACTTCGGGTGGAAGAACGCCACCGTGCGACGGCCATCCTCCGTGCGCGGCAGATCGATCTCCGAGAGGCCCTTCGAGCGCAGCCGCTCAGCCTCCCCGTGCACGTCCTCGCACGCGAAGCAAATGTGATGCAGCCCCGGTCCGCGGTTCTCCAGGTAGCGCGCCGTGCCGCTGGTCGCGTCAACAGCCGGGATCAGCACCTCGACGACCGTCTCACCCTCGCCGACCTTGAAGAAGTAGTTGTACGTCTCCTCCGGCTCGAAGTAGCTGCCGTCGGGCCAGTTTGACCGGTCCTTGTCGATGACCAGCCCCATCGTGTCGCCGAGGATGGCCTGCGCCTCCTCGATCGTCGGCGCTACCAACCCCACGTGGTCGAGTCGCGTGAACATCGTCCCTCCCCGGTCGGACCCGTCACGACGTCGGCGTTCGACATCGTTCGCGGCGAGAGCATAGCGCGATCGCGCTAGGATGCTCGCCACGTGCGGAGGCCGCCGCCTCCGGCCCGCGGATCGGAGCGCGACGATGGAGATCGGCCTCGGACTCGACGCCTCGCTGGGACTCGACTTCGACGACCAGCGGCAGCTTTCACGCGAAGCCGCGGAGCTCGGCTATGAGAGCCTGTGGACGCCGGAGGGCGCGGGCCTCGACGCGTTCCAGCTCTGCTCACTGCGGTGGCAGGCGAGCGCCGAGGTGACGCCGGGCGGCCTGGGCACGGGTATCGCCGTCGCGCCGGTCGCCTACCGCAACCCGGTCGGGTTCGCCGTCTCAGCCGGCACCGTCTCCGCCCTTACCGGCGGACGCTTCATCCTGGGCATCGGATCAGGCGGCATCTATCGTCCCGAAACACGCCGCAACCTCGGGATCCGCACCTCCTCGACGCTGGCCGTGATGCGCGACTACCTCGCGGCGCTGCAGGCACTCCTCGGCGGCGAAGTCGTGAATATCGAGGGCGAGGCGCTGACGTTGCGCCAGGTGCAGCTCGGCATCAGCCCGGCGCCGGAGACGCCGGTCTACCTGGGCGCGCTCGGGCCGGAGATGCTGCGCCTAGGCGGCGAGCTGGCCAATGGCATCGCGCTCAACTGGTGCACGCCCGAGCAGATCGCCTGGAGTCGTGAGCGCGTCGCCGAGGGTGCGGCGCGGGTCGGGCGCGACCCCGCGGCGGTCCGGTTCTCCGAGTACATCCGCATCTGCGTCGACGACGACGAGGCGGTGGCGCGGCGCTCCTTCGGCCGCGCGGCGCTGGGCTATGCGCTCGGCCAGACCGTGCCGACCGAGCGCGAGCGGCGCTTCGGCTACCGCGCTCACTTCGAGCGCGCCGGGTTCAGCGAGGAGCTGCTCGCGCTCGACCACATGCGCAGCGAGGGCGCCGGTTACGACGAGCTCGTGGACGCCTGCCCGGACGATCTCCTGCGTTCGGTCGGTTACTACGGCCCCGCCGAGGGCGCACGCGACGCCTTCCTCGCGCTCGCCGAGGGCCTCGACACCGCCATCGTGCGCGTGGTGGCGGCCGGCCCCAGTCTCGACGCGGTGCGTGCCGTCATGACGGCCTGCGCGCCGGCCGGTTGAGGGGCAACCGCGCGCTCGATCCAGGAGGGCGCTAATCCGCCCTCGGCAACCGCACCTCGACGCTGAGCCCACCACCGGGCAGCGCAAGAGCAACCGCAGTGCCACCGTGGTGCTGCGCCACCGCACGCACGATCGCCAGGCCGAGACCGTGGCCTTCGCTGCCGGTACGCGTGGCCTCGACACCACGCGCGAAGCGGTCGAAGAGACCCTCGACCTCTGCCTCCGGGATGAGGGCGCCGCTGTTCTCGACCACCACGATGGCATGGTCGCCGTCTGCGCCGACGCTCACGAGCAGCCGCCCGTCGTCGACGTTGTGACGCACCGCGTTCTCGACCAGGTTGTCGAGCAAGCGTTCGAGGAGCACCCGGTCACCGAGCACCTCGGCGCTGGACGCGTCGACGGTCGCGACGATGTTGCGCTGCCCGGCGGCGGCGGTCTGCGCCGCCACGGCCGCGCGGGCGAGCGGTTCGATGTCCAGCCGCTCGTCGGCGCTCAGCGGGCTGTCGGCTCGCGCGAGCACCAGCAGTCCATCGATCAGCTCCTCGGAGCGATCGACGGCGCGGCGAAGCACCTCGGCCGACGCACGCCACTGGTCATCGCTCGGCACGCCGGCCGTCGTCACATCGAGCTCCGTGCGCATGATCGCCAGGGGCGTCCGTAGCTCGTGCGAGGCGTTCGAGACGAACGCGCGCTGGGACTCGAACGAGCCCTCGATGCGATCGAGCATGACGTCGAACTGATCGGCGAGCTCCTGAAGCTCGTCGGGCGGACCGCTCAGGTCGACGCGCTCGTCGAGACGCTGTTCTGAGATGCGTCGTGCGGTCGCGGTGATGTCGGTGATCGGTCGCAGCATGCGGCCGGCGATCCACCAGCCGAAGCCGACCGATGCGATCGCCAGGCCCAGCATCGCCAGCGACGACTGGATCACCAGCCCTCGAGGGTGTCCGCCCGCAGCTCCTCACGCACGTCGTCGAGTAACGCGCCGGCGGGGACCGCCAGCGGAATGCGCCCCCCGCCACCTCGGGGACGGGGATTGAGCTGGAACTGTTCGCTGCGCGCCAACGCCTCTGGCGGCAGGCCCGCGCGCGCTGCGACATCCTCCCGGAACTGATCGCCGCTCGATGGGAAGTTCTGGCTCGTGACAATGAAGTTGATGCTGAGCAGCAAGAAGCCGGCCAGCAGCACCATGCCGCCGTACCAGAGGGTGAGCCGTACTCGGATGCTCGCCGCGCGCATCGCGCCTCCGTTGAGGATCACAGTTCAGCAGGCCGAGGGTAAGCGTGGTGTAAGGCCCCGTGCTCAGACCACGGTCGGGAATGAGCTAGTCGCCCTCGATGCGATAGCCGGCGCCCACCACCGTGTCAATCACGGGCGGTTCGCCCAGGCGCTTGCGCAGCGTCATCACGGTGACGCGGACCGCGTTGGTGAACAGGTCAGCGTGCTCGTCCCACGCGCGGTCCAACAACTGCTCCGCGCTCACCACTCCGCCTTCGGCGCGCAGGAGCACCTCGAGCACCGCGAACTCCTTCGGCGCCAGTTCGACCAATCGCCCGTCGCGCTCCACGCGCCGTCGCGCGGGATCGAGGCGGATGCCCGCCGCCTCGAGGATCGCCTGCTGCGCGGTGGCTGGCCGGCGTGACAGCGCACGGATGCGCGCTTTCAACTCTTCGAAGTCGAACGGCTTGCCGAGGTAGTCATCGGCGCCCAGATCGAGACCATCGACACGATCCGTGATCGACGCGGCGGCGGTCAGCATCAGGATGCGCGCGGGATGGTCGGCCGCGCGCAGCTCACGGCAGACCTCGTCGCCGTGGCGTCTTGGCAGATCGCGGTCCAGCAGAATCACGTCGTAGGGCGCTAGATCGGCCTTCTCCAGCGCCTCGTCGCCGTCGTGCGCTTCGTCGACCGAGATCCCGGCGTCGCGAAGCCCTCGCACGATCGCTGCGGCGAGGTCCCGCTCATCTTCAACGACGAGGACACGCATTCCGATGCTCCGCTCCACCTGCTCGGACTACAACGTATCGCGTGCCGTGTGAGGAATGCATCAGGACCTCGGGGTGCGAGCTTCGCACCCGGCGCTCAAGCGAATTCGCTCAGACGGATTAGCGATTCAGTGTGGACTTCGTTAAGCTGAGTCCGTGACTGGCGGGGCCGTGAAGGTGTGTGAGCAGCCATCTGGGCGCCCCGTCAGTCACGTTTTCCACAGCCGCTGCCACCCACGTGTGGATAAGCTGCGTCGAGTACCGAAACCATCTGAATCTGCCGAAGATCTCCGAGAACGAAGCCGTTCGAGGTGATGGCAGGCGACGGCCTGCCTGGACGAAGGCAGATCACGTGCAGCAGACCCCGCGCATCCGGGGATGGTCTGGTCGTTTCGGCGCACACTTCGCGCCGTCCGGGTGGCCGCTGACGTTCTACATCGCGGCGATCACCGTAGTGCCGGCCCTCCTCGCCATCATCGATGCCACCAGCCGCGTAGAGGGACCCACGTGGGAGGACGTGCTGCTCCTCGCCGTGCTCGGGTCTTCGGCGCTGGCGCTCGAGCGGCTGCGAACCGACCTCTTTGGCGACTCGAACGTCTCCGTCAGCTTCGTCCCGATGTTCGCGACCGCGATCCTGTTCGGACCGGCGGAAGCTGCCATCGTCGGCGGTGCGAGCATGTACCTCTCGCTGCGGTTGTTCGAGCGGGGCGAGATCCACAAGGCGCTGCTCAGCGTCGGCGCGGTCGCCCTCGCGGCCTTCCTCGGCGCCGCCGTCTTCGACTTCGTTGCCGGCGAGGCCTCGGCCGGACGGGTGTTGGTGCAACTCCTGCCCGCCCTCGGTTCAGGGCTGCTGGTGTTCCTGGTCAACAGCGTCATCGTCGCCTGCGCCATCGCCATCGCCGCGCGACGGAACCCCTTCGAGGTCTGGCACGAGAAGTTCCAGTGGCTCGCACCGCACTACCTGGCGCTCTCCGCCTCCGGCTATGCGATGGCGATGTCCTACCTGGCGCTGGGCCCGGTCGGCGTGATCATCTTCGCGCTCCCCGCCGGCGTGCTCTGGTTCGGGATGCGTCAGTACAGCGATCGCGCACGTTCCGACGTACTGCGCCTGCAGGAGCAGAGCGAGGTGCTCAGTCGCAGTGAAGAGCGCTTCCGCTCGCTCATCGAGCACGCGCCCGGCATCGTCGCCGTGATCGACGCCGACGGCTCGATGCAGTCGCTCATCCCGGAGCGCGCAGGGACCTTCCGCCGCGGCAGCCGCACCGATTCGCTGGAAACGATGGTCCATCCCTCGGACATCAGCCGCTTCCAGGCCGTGCTCGCAGACATGAGCGATGACGCGGACTACTCCGTCGAGGTTGAGGCGCGGATGCGCGACCATCCCGAGAGCGAGTGGCGCGATTATGTGGCCGTGCTCAAGAACCTCAGCGCCACGCCCGCCGTGGGTGGGATCGTGGTCACCGCGCACGATGTCACTGAACAAAAGGGCCTCGAGCTGCAGCTGCGCCACCAGGCCTTCCATGACCCGCTGACCCAGCTGCCCAACCGGGCGCTCTTCACCGACCGCCTCGAGCACGCGCTCGCCTCCGCCGACGGTCGAGGCGGGCGCGTCGCCGTGATGTACGTCGACCTCGATCGGTTCAAGACCGTCAACGACACCTTTGGCCACCACATTGGCGATGACCTGCTGGTCATCGTCGCGAAGCGGATGAGCCCAACCGTGCGAGCGGGCGACACGTTCGCGCGCTTCGGTGGCGACGAGTTCACCGTCGTCCTCGATGGCGTCGAGGACGGGGTGAAAGGATTCACCTGTGCGGCGGAAGATGAAAATTGGGCTGGGGATCGCGCTCGGTGCTGCGGTTGCCGCCCTTCCAGCAGTTGCTGCTGCTGGGAACATCTCCTGGGTCTAGGTTCTTCCTGGATTCAGGCAGATACCGCCATCGGGTCGCATGACGTGACCTGATACGAACGGACCGCTCTTGCGAGCGGTCCGTTCTGTGTTTACGGTCGAGCTGCGTGGCGCCCTCGGCTGGGAGCCGCCCTCGAGGTCAGCGCAACGAGGTCAGCGCAGCGTCGCCGCAGCACCGGCGCGCAGCAGACCGCGCCACTGCCAGCGACCGAGGTCGATCTCACGCCCCTCGAACGCGCGCATCGCCAGCAACGTCGTGACGGCGGCGACCATGAGCAGCAGCCCCTGGTGCCACCACACGACGCCGTCGACCAGCACGGTCTCGCCGCCCGAGTAGTAGTACAGCGAGAGGTAGCGCAGCCACTCCGTGACGGGGGTGAGCTGTGCCACCGAGGCGGCGAGGTAGGCGGCGACGACGTAGCCCGAGATCACACCGACCGCGATGCCTCGTGAGGGCGCCATTGTGTAGAGCAGCAGCGAAACCCCGGCGACCGCGAGCGTGAGCGGGAGCAGCACCCACGTCGTCGCGAAGGTCTCGCCGCCGCCGAGGTCTCCCGTGTCGAACAACGGCACGGTCACCAGGAACCCGAGCGCGGCCGTGAATGCGACGATCACGGCGCCGAGCGCCAGCGCCGCGGTCTTCTCGGCGAAGATGCGGCCCCGGGTCATCGGCTGCGCCAGCAGCATCGAGATCGAGCCTCGACTCTCTTCGGCACCGAGCACCCCGGTGCCCGCCGCGATCGCGTAGATCGAGGCGATCACCGGCGCCAGGCTGTAGAACTCGATCGCGATGAAGTGTCGGGGGTTCGCGAGATCGATGTCCACGATGCCGAGGAAGTCCTCGTACCCCGCCGGCAGTTCGACATCGGCGTACGACTCCCGGACGGCCGGGAAGAGCGCGGCGATGAGGGCGGCATAGGCGCCGAGCCCCACGCCATAGCCGATGATGTGCCAACGGTTGTCACGCAGCGCTCGGCGCATCACGGGCCATCGGTCGAGCATCATCCGCCTCCGCTCTCTCCGTCCGCAGTGCCGGTGGCCTGTGTGTTGCGCGATCGGTCGCCGTAGTAGGAGAGGAACAGGTCCTCGAGGGTCGCCTCGTGCGACTCGATCGCCTCGACCGTGTGCGCAGCCAACGCCTTGATCAGCGGGTCGACGCTGCCGGTCGTCTCGAAGACCACCCGTCGCCCGTCATGCTCGCGCTGGCGGACGTTGGCCAGGCCCTCGAACGCCCCGTTCGGGGGAGCCTCGCCGCCGAACGTCACGCTCACCCGTCGAGGCAGCAGCCGCCGCTGCTCGGCAAGGACGAAGACATCGACAATCTGACCTTCGCGCAGGATGGCGACCCGGGTGCAGACCTCTTCGACCTCCGCCAGCACATGCGAGGAGAAGAACACGGTCCGCCCGTCGGCGGCCACTTCGCTCAGCGCCTCCTCGACGACCTCCTGCATCAGCGGGTCGAGTCCCGAGGTCGGCTCATCGAGGATCACGACGGGCGGACGCGTCATCAGCGCCTGCACGATCCCGACCTTCTGCCGGTTGCCACGCGACAGCGTGCCCACCTTGCGGCTGGTGTCGAGCTGCAGGTCGGAGACGAGGCGGTCGCGCAGCGCCGCGTCGACATCACCTCGCAGCCGCTGCACGAAGTCGAAGTACTGCATCGCCGTCATGTCGTTGTAGAGCTGGACGTCGTCGGGGAGGAAGCCGATGCGCCGGTGCGCCTCAACGCTCTCTGCCTGCACGTCGAAGCCGTGAATGCGGGCCGAGCCGGCCGTCGGGCGGATCAGATCGAGCAGGATGCGGATGGTCGTCGACTTGCCGGCGCCGTTCGGGCCGAGGAAGCCGAAGACCTCGCCCTGCTCGACACGAAGGTCGATGCCATCGAGGGCGCGCACCGACCCGAAGTCTTTGGCCAGTCCGTGCGTCTCGATCGCCGCGAGATCGACGCCCTCGCGCTGCGTCATGTCGGGAGCGGCGGGTTCGCGGGTGGAGCGTCGCTGCCGAAGGTCGCCGCCGCCGGACGCGCGCTGCGTTGACGCTCGTCCTGTGGCTCCAGCCGACCGACGGGGATCGCCGGCATCGAGTTCACGGCCACCCCCGCCTCGACGCCCAGCTTCAGCGAGAAGCGCGCGGCGGCGGCGTTATCGGGTGCGTCGATGATCCCGACGAAGTCCCACTGACCGAGGACCCCGTAGAGCCCGAGGATCTGGACACCGGGCGTAGCGCAGCGCTCCTCGGCGCGCCGGATGTGCTCCGGGTCGGCGAGTTCCTGCGCACGGCCCTCCGGCGTGAGTGTCAGCAACAGCACATAGGTGGCCATCCGCATCCTCCTCGGACGGCAGCGGGCGCGCGGTCTTACGCGTCGGGGTAGCCCGGTGCCTCCTTCACAGCCTTGATTTGGTTGTGGTGGTCGATGTCGTGGACTCGCTGGAAGAGGAACCACGCCCGCGAGTTGAGCGGGCCGAAGAACATGTGAGGCGACGTCACCTCGAGGTTCGGGTCGGCCGGCAGCCGTCCCAGTACGCCCGCAAACTCCGAGGAGTGCGCGATGAACTCCTGCCGGAGGTCATCGAAGCGGACCTCCTTCGGATCGAGCGGTGGGTCCGGGTCGCGGTCGGGGTGTCCACCGGCGGCCATGCCCTCGATCAGCTCGAGCGTGCCCTTCGAGGCCTGGAAGGCGTGCTGGACGCACTCGCTGATCGACCAGTCGTCGGGCGAGGGCTTGAACGCCGCCTGCTCCTCGGAGACGCCAGCGATCTCGTCGAGGAACTCGGTGCGCGGTCCGACCACGCGCGGCCACAGCTCGATCCAATTGCGCCGCTCGGCCTGCCCCACGAGGTAGCCACGGACACGCTCGTACTCTGGATTTGCCGTCTGGGATTGCGTCATCGACTCGACCCCCTCCCGGTCACGCGCTCCGTCGCGCGCGAGAACCGTTCCATGTGGTCGGACCCTCCGCGCAGCAGACGGTCCGCCTGCTCCTCGACGCCGTGCCCGTCGCCGGCCCCGATAGTGGCATTGATCGCCTGTTTCGCCCAGCGCACCGCCAGCGGCGAGGCGTCGGCGATCGCTGTCGCCAGCTCATCGACGGCGGCCGCGAACTCCTCCGGCGCGACAACGCGGTTCGCCAGACCGATGAGCGCGGCCTCCTCGGCGTCCACGACGCGCGAGGTGAAGATCAGCTCCTTCGCCAGCGGCGCGCCGACGAGGGCGGTCAACCCGGCCGCGCCGACCACCAGGCCGTAATCGGCGCCGGGAAAGCGGAAGCGCGAGCGGTCGGTGAGCACGCGCAGGTCGCAGGCGCAGGCGAGCAGCGCCCCTGCGCCGTAGGCGGGACCGTCGATCGCGGCGATCGTCGGCTTCGGCGTAGCGCCCACGCGCTCCGCGGCCTCCGCCGAGGGGTTGAAGCGGTGCTCGCCGGCGTCGTAGTGCTCCATCGCCTCGGCCATGTCGGCCCCAGCGCTGAACGCGCCATCCGCGCCCTCGACGACGATGACGCGCACTGCGTCGTCCGCGTCGAACGCGGCCATCGCCGAGATCACGCCGTTCGAGACCTCGGCGTTCATCGCGTTGCGCTTGTCGGGCCGGTTCAGGCGCAGGCGCGCCACCGCGCCATCGACGCTCGTCTGGACCAGGTCGTTCGCCATGCTGAGCGCTCCGTCCTGGCGCGAATGGTCAGCGGATCACTCCACCGTCCCGCAGCGCCGTGATGTCGTCGTCGGAGTATCCGATCCCGGAGAGAATTGTGTCAGTGTCCCGGCCGAGGGGTGGCGAGGCCGCAGTTGGCGTTGGCTGGCTGGCGCTCATCTTCAGCGGCGGGGCAGCCATGCGTTGCGGCCCCGTCAGATCGTGGTCGAGCGAGACGACATAGTCGTTGGCTGCCACCTGGGGGTCATCGATCAGCTCCTGCACGAAGTTGACCGGGCTGACCGGCACCTTTCCCGCCTCGAAGGTCGCCACCCAGTACTCGGTCGACTCGGCCCGGATCATCGCCTCGACCTGCTCGGTGAGCGTTTGGTCGCGTTCGCGCTGGGCCGGGTCGAGTGGGTCGTAGTCCGATTCGTCGCGGTTGTGCTCGACGCCGAGGACCGCGCGCACGCGGTCGCGAACGCCCGCGCTCAGCGCGCCGATGGCGATCGCGCCGTCCTTCGTGAGGAAGTTGCGGTAGTAGATCGAGGCACCCATCGACGCTCGCAGCATGGCCGTGCGCTGCTGGAGGAACTCGGCGTAGGGCGTGCCCTGCGCACGCGCCTCCTCGAGGGCCTGCGCGAACGCTCCGCGCTGCACGGCATCTGCGGCCGGAAGCTCCATGAAGCTCGTGTGCTGCAGCATCAGCGCGTTCGCCAGCAGCGAGGTCTCGACCATCTGGCCCTCGCCCGTGCGCTCGCGGTGGAAGAGGGCCGCGGTCACACCCCATGCGACGGCGTAGCCCGTAGTGGCATCCGCGACCGCCGGTCCGACGATGGGCGTGCCCTTGTCGTCGGTCTTGCCGACCGCCGCCGTCAGTCCGGAGGCCGCCTGCACGACGATGTCGTAGCCGGGCCGGTCGGCCCATGGCCCCTCCCGCCCGAAGGCAGTGTTGTCGAGGTAGATCAGGTTCGGCTTGATCGCACGCAGCGTGTCGTAGTCGATGCTCAGCCGGGCAGCGACGTCCGGCCGGTAGTTGATCACCACGACGTCCATGTCCTCGACGAGTCGATGGATCGCGGCCTGCGCCTCCGGGCGCGAGACATCGAGGGAGAGCGACCGCTTGCCGCGGTTCAGCGACTGGAACGTCTTCGACTCGAAGGGGATGAACTGGCCCTGCAGCCGCCACGGCTCACCCTGCGGCGGCTCCACCTTGATCACCTCGGCGCCCAGGTCGGCCAGCAGCATGCAACCGAGCGGACCGGCAATGATCTGCGTGAACTCGAGGACTCGAATCCCGTCGAGTGGACCGGTCATCGCGCGCTCCTCCGTTGCCTTCCGCCGCGATCGAGGCGAGAGCAGCCAACCTTGCTGCGCGCGTCAGGGTGCGCCGGCCCCTGAGGGTGCCTGCCACGCGGCGCTACACGCAAGCGGCAGCGGCGGCCGGTGCGCTACCCGAACCGTGTGCGCAGCCGTTCGAGGACGATCGCGACGTTGCCCATCGCCCGCGGCGTGTTGGCGCGAAAGTCATCGATCGCGCCGGGGCCGGCGTGGTCGGAGACCGCCCGCAGCTCCAGGTAGGGCGCCTCGGCGAACGCGGCCGCCCGTGCGCCGCCTGCCCCCTCCCAGGCCACGACCAGCGCCTCCGTGAGCTCGCGCAGCTCATCCGCGCGCTCCGCATTCTCGATCCCCTCGTCGCCCGAGGCGATGCGGCCGAAGTGCAGCGCGAAGTCATGGCCGCGCAGCTCCTCGTCGCTCCGCAGCCAGTCGAGCGTCGCAGCGTGTCCCGCGAACTCGGGCGGGGGAACGCCCGCCTTGAAGTCGTGCTCGACCGTGTGCGTCCCGGCGACCACGTCGCCGACGGCCAGGCTGCGGTCCAGTGCGCCCGAGGTCCCCGCGCAGATGACCAGGCTCGGCGTCGCCTCGAGCGCTTCGAACGCGTGCTGTGTATGCACGGCGAACTGCGCCTTGCCGAGCCCGCCCGGCGCCACCACGAGGTCACGAGCCGGCGTCGCCGCCGCCTCCAGGCGACCGAGGGCGAACGGCGCGAGATCCTCGATGGCCACAACCAGCGCCGCGAACTCACGCGAGGTCGGCGCGACGACGAGGAACATGGCGTGCCGCCTCGGCGCTCGCCGCTAGGCGATCACGTTCCGCTCGCGGAGGGCGGCGATCTCGTCGGCGGAGTAGCCAGCGGAGCCGACGATCGCGTCGGTGTCGCGACCGAGCGGCGGCGACGATCCCTGCGCCTCCAGCGGCGTCTCGCTCATCCTCAGGAGCGGCCCGACCTGCCGCTGCGGCCCGCTCAGGTCGTGGTCGAGGTCGACGACCATCCCGTTTGCCTCGACCTGCGGCTCGTGGGCGAGGTCTTCGGGGAAGTTGATCGGCCCCGCCGGCACGCCGTGCTCCGTGAACGTGGCCAGCCACTCCTCGGTCGTCCGCTCCTTGACCGACGCCTCGATCCCGGCGACCGCCTCGCGGGCGTTCTCGAGCCATGACGGTTCGAGGGGGTTCGCCTCCGGGTCAGCCATGCCCATGAAGTCGGTGCCGAGGGCGTTTCGGACCTTCTCGAACAGGGTCGGCGACAGCGCGCCGATGACCACCGCTCCATCCTTCGTCTGGAAGGCGCGGTAGTAGATGTTCGCCACAGCGAACGAAGCGAACGGGTTGTGCGCCGCGACCAGCTCCGGGTAGGTCGCGCCCGCCGCCTGCAGCGCGTGGACCGCCTCCATCTTCTGCACCGTCATCTCGTCCGCGGCCGGGAGTTCCATCACCTGGGCGCCCTGGAAGGCGAGCGCGGTGTTCAGCAACGTCGACTCGACGACCTGGCCCTCACCGGTGCGCTCGCGGTGGAACAGTGCGGCGCAAACGCCCCACGCGATCGCGATCCCCGTGCCGTAGTCGGCCAGCGCGATGCTGATCGGGTCCGGTGTCCCCGTCTCCGCGTTGTACTTGCCGTCCGTCATCATCAGGCCGGAGACCGCCTGCGCGATGATGTCGTAGCCCGGCCGCTCCGCCCACGGGCCCTCCCGACCGAACGCCGTGTTGTCAACGTAGACCAGGTCCTCGCGGAGCGCGCGCAGCGTTTCGTAGTCGATGCCGAGGCGTGCCGCGACATCCGGCCGGTAGTTGATCACCACCACGTCGACATCCGGGATCAGCTTGTGGACGATCGCCTGCGCCTCGGGCTCCTGTAGCGCCAGCACCAGCGACCGCTTGCCGCGGTTCAGCGACTGGAACCACTTCGACTCGCCGGGGATGAACTGCGCGAACTGCCGCCAGGGCTCGCCGTCCGGCGGCTCCACCTTGATCACCTCAGCGCCCATGTCCGCCAGGTTCTAACACCCGAACGGCCCGGCGATGATCTGCGTGAACTCGAGGATGCGGATGCCGTCGAGGGGTCCTGAGGCCATGGCTGTTCCTCCACTCGCTGCGCGCGTGCCCAGAGCCGGGCCGGCTGCCCGGAGCGCGCCACGGCGCAGCGTAGCGAGGCGCGCGTCGCTCGGCCAGTGCGCGGCGGTTGTTTGCCCTCGTGTGGCTGCCTACGCTGGCTGACGATGACGAACGACGGGGCTCCCCACCCGCCGCACGCCGCGCACCCCGCCGGACCCTTCGAGGACCCGGCGGTCGAGGCACTGGTCTCGCCGCTCCTCGGCGGGCTCCGCCCGAACACGTCGCTCTCGCCGCTGCCCTTCGACCTCAACGCTGGCGTGCCCGACCGCGAGAGCCTGCCGGCGCGCGAACTGGCGGAGGCGGCCACCGCCGCCCTCGCCGAGGCGCCCGCCGAGGCCCTGACCTACGGCGGACAGCAGGGCTTTGCGCCGCTTCGCGAGTGGATCGCCATGCGCGAGGCGGCCCGCAGCGACCTCGGCGTCGCGCCGGAGCACGTCACGCTCACGTCGGGCAGTGCCCACGGCATCGACAACGTCGCCGCCGCGTTCCTCGCGCCCGGCGACGTGGTCGCCATCGGCGCGCCCTCCTACCCCGGCGCGATTCGCGCCTTCCGTGCCCGCGGCGCGGAGCTCGTCGAGGTGCCACAGGACCTCGATGGGCTCGACCCGGCTGCTGCCGTCCGCGTCTTCGAGGCTCAGCGAGCCGCGGGGCGACCGGTCAAGCTGCTCTACCTCATCCCGACCTACGACAACCCAACCGGCGCGACGATTCCCCTCGAACGCCGCCGTGCGCTCGTCGATCTGGCCGCCGCACACGGAGCACTGATCGTCGAGGACGAGGCCTACGCCGGGCTCGACTTCGAGGGCCCGCCGCCGCCCTCGCTCTTTGCGCTGGCCGAGGGCCGCCGCGTGATCCAGCTCGGCACCTTCTCGAAGACGATCGCGACCGGCCTGCGTGTCGGCTGGACACTCGCCGAGCCCTCGATCACACGAGCGCTGCTCTTCGCCCGCTTCGACAACGGCGCGTCGCCGTTCCTGCACCGCCTCGTCCTGCAATACATCGAGCACGGCCACTACCAGCCGCATGTCGAGACACTGCAGGCGATCTACCGCGAACGCCGCGACGCCAGCGCGGAGGCACTCCGAGAGCACCTCGAGGGCAACGCAGACTTCCGCCCGCCCTCGGGTGGCTTCTTCCACTGGCTGCGGCTGCGCGACGGCCTCGACGCGTGGCAGGTCACCTCGGCCGCCGCCGAGCGAGGCGTCGCCGTCACGCCCGGCCCTACCTACTACGCCACCAGCGGCGGCGACCACGAGATCCGCCTCGCCTTCCCCGCGCTCCCGCCAGCCGACCTCCGCGAAGCGATCGCCCGCCTCGGCGTGGCGATCGCGGGGTTGGCGTAGCCCTACGCTGGACGCGCGGGCGAGGCGCCCGCTAGACGGGTCCTCGGTCCATGTTCCTCGTTCGCTGGTCGGTTCGAACCATCGCGCAGACTTGGCGGGCCCTCTGGGCGCTGCTGGGCGTGGTGATGTTCCTCGTCGCCGTCGGCGCGGTCTACGCGCTCGTCACCGGCGGCGCGAGCTTCGAGGATCGCCCGACCGAGGCGATCGACTACGTCGCAGCGCCTTCCGACACGTCCGAGGTTCCGCCGGCAGACTGCTGGACGCACTCGATCGCGGCCAGCGCGCGTGCGGACGCTTACCGCTGCCACGAGGTAGGAGGCAATGTCGTCTACGACCCGTGCTTCGCCCTCGACGGTGGGCCGTGCGCTGCAATCCCAACCCAGCGAGGGGTGATGCGGGGCGTGTCTTCGCTCCGAAGGTTCCCCCGACGTCGTCTATGGGTATGAGCCGGGGTCTGGCGATCGAGTGCTCTGGCTGCTGGAGCTGGAGGGTGGGGTCGACTGCCTGACCGCCACCGGAACTCGGGCTTCGGTCGACCTGCTGTCGAACTACTGGTGCTCCGACGGCTCGGTCGCGTTCGGCGACGTGAACGGGCGGCCCCTCGCCACGATGCAGGTCTCGACGGGAGGCGCCGAGCTGCCCGCTTCCCTCGACGATCTTGAGGAGCGGCGAGTCCTCCGCGCCTGGCGCTAACAGCGCGCAACCGTCTTGCTGGCAGGATCGGGCCGCCATAGCATGGATCAACTATCGAGCGACCTGTCTGCAACTGGCAGAAGGCGCTGAGGTCGAAGCGACAAGGGACACTCCCCGTGACCGTCGACATCACCGGCACCGTCATCGACGAGGTCAATCGCAACTGGGCCGAGCACGACCTGGACGCGCTGACCAGCGACGCAGTCAAGCACCTGACCGCGGGCTCGGCGACGGACTGGGGGATGGCGGCGCGCGTCGAGTCCCCCGTCGACCCGATCACCCTCGGTGGCGGCATCCCCGACCCGCTGACGCTGCCCCGGCAAGAGCTGCTCGAGGCCATGGGCCGCGCGCTCGAGACCGGGGACGACGCGCCGCTGCGCTATGGCGGCAGCCCCGGGTACGAGGGCTTGCGCGCCCTCCTGGCCGAGCGCTACACGCGCGACCGTGGCCTGCCGGTGACCGCGGACCACTTCCTGATGACCAACGGCGGCGCAGGCGCGATCGACCACGTCGCCGCGACCTTCCTCTCGCCCGGCGACATCGTGATCTCCGAGGCGCCCACGTTCTCGGGCACGCTCCGCACGTTCCGCGGCTACCAGGCCGAGATCCTCTCGGTGGACATGGACGAGCAGGGCATCAACACTGACCACCTCCAGGAGCGGATCGACGAGGTCGAGGGCCGCGGTCAGCGCGTCAAGATGATCTATACGATCGCCAATTTCCATAACCCGACCGGCATCTCCATGTCGCTCCCGCGCCGCGAGGAGCTTGTCCGCATCGCGTCGAGGCACGGCGCGCTGATCCTCGATGACGACGCCTACGGCGAGTTCTTCTACGGCGAGGAGCGACCGGCGGCGCTATCGACACTCAGTGATGGCCAGGGCGTCATCACGATCGGCACCTTCTCGAAGATCATCGCCACCGGACTGCGCGTCGGCTGGGTCCACGGCGAGCCGGAGATCCTCGACCGCGTGACCCGCATGCGCTTCGAGATGGGGAACTCGCCGCTGCTGCACCGCATGCTGCTCGAATACAGCGAGGGCGATCGCCTCGACGAGCACATCGAGGAGATGCGCGCGCTCTACTCCCGCAAGCTGGACGCGCTCTGCGACGCCCTCGTCGAACACGCCGAGCCCTATCTCACCTTCAAGCGCCCCGAGGGCGGCTATTTCCTCTGGATCGAGCTCGCCGAGGGCCTCGACCCCGTCGAGGTGCAGGCGACGGCCATAGAGGAGGGCGTCGTCTTCCCGGCCGGTTACGCCTTCTTCCCCGACCGCGTCGACACCGGCCGCCACCTGCGGCTCGCGTTCACGTGGGCGCAGGAGGACGACCTGCGCGAAGGCGCCGTGCGCCTCGCACGCGCCTGCGAGCGCGTCGCCAACGGCGAGGGCGTGCAGCTCCACGGCTAGGACGTCCACCCCGGCACCGCTCGCCGTCACGTACGCTCCTGCGCGGAGCGAGCCATGAGCGACGTTGAGGACCTGCGCGACCGCCTCGATACGGCACGCGAGGAGCTGCTCGCTGCCCTCGAGGGTGTGACGCAGGACCAGCTCGTGCGCCGGCCACCCGGCCCGGTCACAGGCGACGACGAACGCTGGCCCATCCGCGACGTGCTCTGGCACATCGGCGGCGTCGAGGACTGGATTCACCGCATGGCGTCGCAGGCCCACGGCGGCCGGCCGATTGACGCTTACGCGGCGCCTCGACGCCCCGCGATGACCAACACCCTCCCATTGCTGCTCAAAACACTTGACCAGACGCGGCGGCCCATGCTGACGTTCCTGCGCGGCCTCGAGGACGCCGACCTCGCCACCGAGTTCACGACGCCCGCCGACGAGCAGCGCACGATCGGCCGCGTGCTCAACCACCTCGCCGTGCACGACGGGCAGCACCGCGAACAGATCCTCGCGCTCCGCGAGCTGCCCGAGGTGGAACGCTGATGCCGTATGCGCGCAACCCGCAGGACGGCACGCGCGTCTGGTTCACGGACACCGAGCGCGATGCCCCCGTCGTCGTCTGCTCTGGTGGGTTCGCGGTGCCGATCGTCGCCGCCTCCGGCTGGCCCCTGGCGACGATGCTCAGCGAGGATTGTCGGGTCGTCTGGGTCGACCATCGGGGGATGGGCCAGAGCGACAAACCGACCGCCGTGGACGCCTACGCGATGCCACTCCTCGTCGCCGACGTGGTCGCCGTGCTCGACGCGATCGAGGTGGAGCGCGCCCATTTCGCCGCATACTCGTGGGGCGCACATCTCGGCTTCGCAGTGATGGAGCATGCGCCGGAGCGTCTCCAGTCGGCGATCCTCGGCGGAGCGCACCCGTACGCCCTGAGCCGCGAGGATCCTGCGGTCGCCGCAACGGCGGAGGGACTGGCGGCGGCGCGCAGCGAGGGAATCGACGCCTACCTGGCGGCGATGGAGGCGACCATGGGCCACGAACTCCCCGAGGCTGCCCGCGCCCTGCTGCGGGAGAACGACCCGCAGGCGCTCGACGCTGCCTATCGCGCAGCGCTGAGTGCCGGCGACATCATCCCCGACCTCGCCCGCGTGACCGTGCCGTCGGTGCTGTATGCGGGCGACGAGGATCGGTTCGTGCACGACCGCCAGAGGGCTGCCGGGGACGCGATGCCAAACGCCTCGTTCCTCTCGCTGCCGGGCCTGGGCCACGCCGAGGCGATGGGCGAAGTCGCCACCCTGCGTTCCGCTATCCTCGCGCTCCGCGAGCTGCCCGAGGTGGGGCGCTAGCATGGCCGACCTCGACCGGCTGCGCGAAGACATCGCGTTCCCTGCCGAGCTGGGCGGGCGCAGCTTCAAGCTGCGCTCAACGTGGGGGCTGTTCTCACCGCGCGAGGTTGACCTGGGCACGCGCATGTTGATCGACCGCCTCGAGGTGCGCGAGGGAGACGACTGTCTCGACCTCGGATGCGGGTACGGGCCGATCGGTCTCGCGCTCGCCGCGCTCGCGCCGCGGGGTCGGACGCTGCTCGTCGACACGGACTTCGTCGCCGTCGACTACGCCCAACGCAACGCCAAGGCGAACAGGCTCGCGAACGTGGAGGCCCGGCTCTCCAACGGCTTCGACGCCATCGAGGCAGACCGCACGTTCGACGTGATCGCCTGCAATCTCCCAGCCAAGGTCGGCAACGAGCTGACCACGATCCTCGTCGCCGACGCCCGGGCACACCTGAAGCCAGGCGGGGCGCTCTACCTCGTCACCCTCTCGGGCATGCGGCGCTACGCGCGGCGCATCGTCGAGGAGCACTTCGGCAACTACGAGAAGCTCAAGCAGGGCGCGCAGCACACCGTCTGCCGCGCCGTGCGCGAGCCCGACGCGTAGGCCATACTCGCCATATGACGCCCGTGTACGAATCGCTGGCCGGCCGTCGCGCCGTCATCCTCGGCGGATCGCGCGGCATCGGCCGCGCCATCGCGCTGCGCCTCGCCTCGGAGGGCGCGCACGTCCTCGTCAACTACGCCCGTTCCACCGAGGCCGCCGAGGCCACCGCCGAGGAGTGTCGAGCGCTCGGCGCGGAGTTCGGCGTCGAGTCCGAGGGGTATCAGGCTGACATCGGCCACGCGGATGCCCTCGGCGGGCTGTTCGAGCGCGTGCGCGAGTGGGGCGGCGTCGACGTGCTCGTCAACAACGCCGCGCGCGGCCTCGAACGCCCCCGCCCGGCGATCGAACAGCGACCGAAGCACCTCCGCCGCACGATGGACGTCAACGTCTGGGGCCCGTGGACCGCGTCGCAGCTCGCGGTGCCGCTCCTCGAGGAGCGCGGCGGTTCCATCATCAACCTGCTCTCGCCCGGCGCGCACTACTACATGCCGGACTACAGCGCCGTCGCCGTCTCGAAGGCCGCGCTCGAATCGCTCACGACCTACCTCGCCGTTGAACTCGCCCCTCGCGGTGTGCGCGTCAATGGCATCTCCGCCGGCTGGGTCGAGGGCTCGGAGGGCGAGCACTCCTACCGAAGCGAGGTCTCTGACCGCGTCCGCCCCTGGGTCCCCGCCGGCCGCAACGTCAGCCCGGAGGACGTCGCCGCCGCCGTCGCCTGGGTCGCCTCGGACGAGGCGCCGATGCTGATCGGCCACGTCCTACACCTCGACGGCGGCTTCGGCCACGCCGCCTGGCGCACCGTGCTCGACCCGCTGGAGGATTAGCAAACGCTCGCAACCTCGAGGGCGACACAACTCCTTGCGAGCCCCGTAACGCCCGGCTAGCTTCAGTACATCGCCAGCGACCGCCGCGCTCCTCGACGGAGCTAGGAAGCCCCGCGCCCCTTGCCCCTCCGCATCGACTCGCTCCCCGCGCGCTGCGCGCTCGCGGCCGTCGCCCTGCTCCTCGCGGCGGCGTGCTCGGGAGACGCAGACCGGGACGCACTCCTCGAACGCGTCGACGCCTGGACCACCGAGGATTCGCGTTTCATCGTGCAGCGGGCGCGCAATGCACGCGACACCGGCGGCAACGAGTTCGTTGAGGAGGCCTCTGACTTCGTTGATCGGGACCCCACGGCGGCGATCTGGCCCCACGAACTTCCCGGCGGCTTCGAGTTGCATGTAGCGCTTCTCCTGGTCGTGCCCGATACCCCTCCGAGCCTGAACGCGACGTTCGTCGACGAAGAGGGCGCGTTTGCCTTGAACTGGAGAGTCTTTGCCTCCGCCCAACAGGACCCTGACGTCCCTGATGAGATCGTAGCCGAGCGTGGCGGTGTGTTCCTCATCGACGAGACCGGGGAGTTCGTCCGTTGGTCGCTGCGCGCGAGTGCCTGCGGTTACACCCTGCTCGCGGTTGTCCTCTCGGAAAGCCCGCTCACGGTCGACGAGTCCCTCGGGGCCGCGGCGGGCGTGCTCGGGACGTGTGAGGAGTGACCTACCGCGCCTGAACTACCGCCAGCGCTGCGGTCAGCGGTTGCGGGCGCTGAGGGACCGGGCGCAGCGAGGGATCCGTGCAGAACCGCCTCGAGACCATGCAAGGACACGCCGAGAGATCTCTTCTAAGGCGGTCTCAAGTGATCGTTGGTCACCAACCAATCGTGAGTAATGCGCACTGCTTATGGCTCCGAGCTGCCACCACAGCCGCTCCCGTTCCCGGAAGCCATCATCGACGACCCCGTCAGCCTGAACGTACGAGTCTTCGACGGCAGCGGCGAAGCGCGACCCGAAGAGGCGCTGCCGTGCGAAGTCCATGGCTGGATCGCCTATGTGCGCGTCCTCGAAGTCCAGGATCGCGAGTAGGCGGCCGCTCGAGGGATCGACGCGGACGTTCTCGTACCAGAGGTCGCCATGAACCAAGACCGCACGATCGAGAACGGGACGCTGTAGCGATTGCTTCCACTGGCCCAGCGCCACGAATTCCTCGGGTGACCGGCGGCGCAGCTCAGGCGTGAGGCCGTCCCACATCGCCATCCGCTCGTGCCACAGGTCCGCGGCATCGGGCAGCCGAACAGACGACGGATCGATCGCGGTGGTGTGCAAGGCAGCGATAGCGCGCCCGAGATCCGGAGCAAGTCGCGCCTGTTGCTCGTCAGTGAGCAGGTCCGACGACGGGGTGATCCCCGGAAGCCGTTCCATCGCGATCGCGCCGTGCGGAAGCTGGCTGTCAGGTTCGGCCACCCAGCGCACCGTCGCGACCTTGAATGGAAGGTTGTTGCCGAGTGCCCCGAGCAAGGCAGCTTCGCGCCGGTAGCGCTCTGCCGATCCTTCGATCCGGCCCGCACGCACGATCACGTCGTTGGCGGTCTCAAGCACAAGGCTACGACCCGAGTCGAGCACGACCGGCGGCTTGGCCCTTCGTCCCCCACGGGCGATGACGGCCGCTTCGACGCGGGTGAATTCAGACGTCTCGACGTTCACTCTTCCACCACCGCCGCCAGCGCCGCGGTCAGCGGTTGCGGGCGCTGGGGGAGCGGGAAGCGTAGCGAGGGGTCGGTGCAGACCTGCCTCGTGCGCAGCGTTTCGAGGAGCAAGCGCGTCTCGCGGCGGGGGAGGCGGGCGAGCGTCCAGGCGAGCTGTTCCTGCACGCCCTCGCCCCAGCCGGGGAGCGGGAGCCAGAGGCGGCGGCGGCCGGTCGCGCGCGCCCAGCCGCGGGCGACCTCGCCGAACGGCATGCGCTCCGGGCCGCACACCTCGAGCACGCGTTCGCTCAGCGTCGGGTCGTCGAGGGTCATGCGTATCGCCAGCACGACATCGGCGAGCGCGACCGGCTCTACCTCGGTACGTCGCCAGCCGAACATCGGCACGACGGGCGAGCGGTTGACGACGCGGCGCATCAGCTCGAAGAGGGTGCTGCCGGCACCGACGATCAACGGTGCACGCAGCACCGCCCAGTCGAGTTCCGATTGGCGCACGGCCAGTTCGGTCGCCCAGCGCGCGACCAGGTGTTGCGAGGGCGCATCCTCCGAGGACCCGACCGCGCCAAGGTAGATCACACGCCCCACCCCCGCCGCCCGGGCGGCCAGCAGCACGTTCTGCACCGCCGCGAGGTCGTTGGCGACGACGTCGCCGGGGCGGTCGAGCGTGTGGATCAGGTAGACGAGCGTGTCGACGCCTCGCATCGCCTCGTCGAGGCCGCGTCCCTCGGTGACGTCGCCGGTGACCGCCTCCACGCCCTGCCCGCGCAGCCGCACGGCGTCGAACTCGCGGCGGGCGAGGGCGCGCACGGGGCGACCAGACAGCGCTGGCAGCAAGGCGGTCCCAACGGCGCCAGTAGCGCCGGCGACGAGGATCATCGAGCCCTCCTCGTCCGCGTCCCGAACTGAGCGGGTGCTAGCCGGTGACGGCGCCCTGCTCAGCGCCGGAGACCAGCCTGGCGTACTTGGCGAAGACGCCGCGTGTGTAGTTGGGTGGGCGTGGCGTCCGCGCCTCCAGGCGGCGCGCCACCTCGTCGGCCGGCACGTCGAGGTCGAGGCGACGGTTCGGGATGTCGATGCGGATCGTGTCGCCCTCCTCGACCGCGGCGATCGGGCCGCCCGCCGCGGCCTCGGGCGCGACATGGCCCGCCATCAGCCCGCGCGTGGCGCCCGAGAAGCGGCCGTCGGTCAGGAGCGCGACCGTCTCGCCCATGCCCGCCCCGACGAGCGCGGCGGTGACGCCCAGCATCTCGCGCATGCCGGGACCGCCGGTCGGGCCCTCGTTGCGGATCACGAGGATGTCGCCATCTTCGATCTCGCCTTCGAGGACGGCGCGCATCGACTCCTCTTCGCTCTCGAACACGCGGGCGGGGCCCTCGTGCTCCATCCGTTCGTGGCCCGTCACCTTGATCACGCAGCCCTCTGGCGCCAGCGATCCGCGCAGGATCACCAGCCCGCCGGTCTCCTTGATCGGATCGTCGAGGGGCCGAATCACGTCCTGCCCGTCCGTTTCCTCGGCGTTGGCCGCCTCCTCGGCGATGGTGCGGCCGGTGCAGGTCATCACGTCGCCGTGGAGGACACCGGCCTCGAGCAGGCGCTCGGCAAGGAGCGGCGTCCCACCCGCGGCGTCCCAGTCGAGCGCGGCGTACTGGCCACCCGGCCGCAGGTCGCCGAGCAGCGGCGTGCGTTCGCTGATGGCGTCGAAGTCGTCGATGTCGAGTTCGATGCCGGCCTCGTTCGCCAGCGCCATCAGGTGCAGCACGACGTTCGTCGATCCGCCCGTCGAGGCGGCGCACATGATGCCGTTCTCTAGCGACTCGCGTGTGATCAGATCGGCGCCGATCTGGCCGCGGCGGAGCATGTCCATGATCAGCCCGCCGGCCTGCTCCGCGATCGAGCCCTTCTCTGGATCCGTCGCGCCGGGCGTGGCCGTGCCCATCGGCGAGAGGCCGATGAACTCGAGGACCGTCGCCATCGTGTTCGCCGTGTACTGGGCACCGCACGCGCCCGCGCCCGGGCACGCCACCGCCTCGAGGGCCGCGAGGCGCTCGTCGCTCATCTTGCCTGCCGCATGTTCGCCGACACCCTCGAAGACATCCTGGATCGTCACATCGCGGCCCTCGAAGCGGCCGGGCGCGATCGAGCCGCTGTAGAGCACGAGCGCTGGAATGCCGAGGCGGGCCACCGCCATCGCGCCCGCCGGGATCGTCTTGTCGCACCCGACGAGGATGACGGCGGCGTCGAAGGCGTAGGCGCGGCCCGCCAGCTCGATCGAGTCCGCGATCAGCTCGCGGCTGACCAGGGAGCCCTTCATCCCCTCCGTGCCCATCGTGATGCCGTCGGAGATCGAGATCGTGTTGACCTCCATCGGCGTCCCGCCGGCGGCGCGCACGCCGGCCATGACCTGCTGCGCCAGCTCACGCTGGTTGAAGTTGCACGGCATCGTGCCGATCCACTCGTGGGCGACCATCACGAGGGGCTGCCGCAGGTCTTCCGGCGTGAAGCCGACCGAGTAGAAGTAGGAGCGCGCGGCCGCACGGTCGGGGCCGTCCACCAGCGTTCTGCTGTGCTGCCGCGGATCGGTCGTCATGCGTCGCTCCCGGTCGGTCCCAGCGTCCTCGAGGTTGTCCTCGGGGGGTTCGCGATCGTATCAGCGGGCGGCAGGGCAGGCGATCGTCGGCGCTTCGCCGAGGTCCCGGACCAACGTTCCGCGCGGCCTGGGACGCTGTCGACGTGTGCGCTGCGGGCGCAAGGCGCAATATCATGCGCGAGGCGAGTGGGCACCGCTGCGTCGAGCCTCGAGCGAGACCAGCCACGACGGAAGGGGCGAGCATGTTCGAGAGGATTCTGCTGCCGACTGACGGCTCCGAGTTCGCGAAGTCCGCGGCCGAGCATGCGGCAGCGCTGGCCGAGAAGTTCGGCGCGACCGTCATCGCCCTGCAAGTGATCGACTCCGAGGCGCAGATCATCGCGCACACCGCGCCCGCCACCATCGAGCCGCTGCCGTCCGGCCAGGTCACGGCACAGATCGCTCACGAGGCCGTCGAGGGTCAGCGCGAGACGGCGCGCGAGAACGTCGATCGCGTCGCCGCCGAGCTCCGGGAGCGGGGGATCGCGACCGAGACGAGCATCGTCGAGGGTGGCCCCGGCGACGCGATCTGCGCCGCCGTCGAAGCGCTCGATTGCGACACCGTCGTGATGGCGACGCACGGCCGGTCCGGCTTCCGGCGCGCAGTCCTCGGCTCAGTGGCCGACCACGTCGCCCGCAACACGCCGCAGGCCGCCGTGCTCCTGATCCGACCGATCGAGGACGAGGGCTAGCGCTCGGCCGAACCTCTCACGCCTGGCGCGGGTCTTCCTGCTCCGCGTCCGGGATCTCGAGGTCGTGGGTGTGACCGTTTGTGCGCGGGCAGAAGTGCTCCTGCCCGTCGTGTTCGAGCGCCTGCTGGCAGAGCGGGCAGAGCGGGCGGCCAGCGGCCACTGAGTCCTCGATGAGCTGCATCACGTTCAGGGCCTGGTTCCGATCGAGGGCCATCCGGAACGCCGGTGAGTCACCGCGCTCGGCCGCGCCTTCATCGTCCACAAGCAGCACGATCAGCTGATCGTCGTCGTCAAAATCGAGGCCCATGCGTGAGATCCGGAAGTCGACCTGCCCGCCCTGGTCCGGGAACGGCCCGAAGTCCTGGACGGGCTTTGAGGGCTGACCGCGCTCGCTCGAACGCTCGGCGAGGATCTGTGAGAACGAGCGTCCGACCGCAGCGAGCTGCTCCTTCTCCATCCACAGCGCGGCGTAGGAGTCGCCCACGCGCGCCCGCAGGCGGAACGTGCGCTCCCCGGGCGGGCCGATCGCCTCGGCGTCCACGGCATCAACGTGCCCGAAGTCGATCATCGGTGAGGTCCCCGCGGTCCGCCAGAGAGTGCTGCGCGGTGGTCGGTGCGCGCGAGCGTATGGAGGCGTCGCGGCGCGGTCAACAGCCCGCCATCACGAGCGCGCCGCGCCGCAGGCGATTCGCCGCACCGCTGCTACAATGCCGCATCGGAACGGCGGGAGCAGGCCATGCCGAACGCAGAACTCACGCAGCTGACGATCGCGGAGGCGAGCCGGCAGATCGAGGCCGGCGAGGTCTCGCCATTGGAGCTGACGGACGCCGCCTACGACCGCATCGAGGCGACCGACGAGCGCGTCAACGCCTTCGTCCGCCTGATGCGCGAGAGCGCCACCGCCGAGGCGATGGCGGCCACCGAGCGCGCCTCGAACGGCTCACGCCTGGGCCCGCTCGATGGCATCCCGATCGCAGTGAAAGACCTCTACGACACGGCCAACGTCGTCACGAACGCTGGCACCAACGCCTTCATCGACCGTGTCCCCGCCGAGGATTCGACGGCCGTCGCGAAGTTGCGCGCGGCCGGCGCGGTGATCCTCGGCAAGACGAACACTCATGAGCTGGCGCTGGGCGGGACCACGAACAACCGCTGGCATGGGGCGACCCACAACCCGTGGAGCCTCGATCGTGTGCCCGGCGGCTCCTCGGGCGGTTCAGGCGCAGCCCTCGCGGCCGGACAGGCGCTGGGCGCGCTCGGCTCCGACACCGGCGGCTCGATCCGCATCCCGGCCGCCTTCTGTGGCATCAGCGGCCACAAGCCCACCTTCGGCCTCGTCGGTCGCGGCGGCATCGTGCCGCTCTCGCTGACGCTCGACCACGCCGGCCCGATGGCGCGCAGCGCCGAGGACTGTGCGCTGCTCCTCAATGCGCTCCAGGGCTACGACCCGCGCGACCTCGACTCGGTGGACCGCCCGACGGAGGACTTTGCGGCCAGCCTGGCGACTTCGGCGGACGGCAGCCTCGAGGGTCTGACGCTCGCCGTCATCCCTTCGCTCACGGATCGAGCGGATGCCCCTGTGCGCGCCAACTTCGACGCGTCGCTCGCGGTACTGCGCGAGCTCGGCGCCGAGATCACCTCGGTCGAGCCGATGGCGGGCCAGGAGGACTGGCGCGGACCGCTGGGCGCGCTGCTGATGGCCGAGGGCGCGAGCTACGTCGAGGAGATCCTCCGGCAGCGCCCCGGTGGCATCGCCGAGCCCGTGCGCTCAAGGCTCCTCGCGGCGCTGGACATCCCCGGACCGGCTGTCGTGCGCGCCCACGAGCAGCGCAAGCTCGTCGAGCAGTGCTTCGAAGCCGCCCTCGACGGCATCGACGCCTACCTCTGCCCCACCTCGCCGCAGGTCGCGGAGCCGATCGCCGAGGACCCGACGCAGCCCGAGCCCACGACGACGTTCTCGAAGTTCAACAACACGTCTGTCTTCGACAACACCCACCAGCCATCGATCAGCGTCCCGAACGGCCTTGACGCCGACGGTCTGCCGACCGGGCTCATGGTCAGCACGGCGCTCTGGAACGACGCGCTGGCGCTCCGCATCGGCCACGCCTACCAGCTCGCCACCTCGTTCCACGAGGCGATGCCTGCGCTCTAACGCTCCCGGCGGAACGGATCAGCGCGATGACGCGCATCGACTACTACTCGGACCACGCGACCTACTACGACCGCCAGGTCACGCGCACGAACGACATCGAGTTCTACCGCGACTACGTCCGCGAGGCTGCCGGGCTGGTCGTCGAGCTCGGCGCTGACCGCCGACTCACCGGAGCAGCTCTGGGTGGCGCGGGCGCGCTAGCTCCTCGTCGCCGCTACGATCGAGGCGATGGCTACCGCCCGCGCCGATCTCCCGGACCCGCCGCCCGCGCTCGGCCTGGCGCGCGATGAGCCGCTTTCGCGGCACACCTACATGCGCATCGGTGGGCCGGCCGCCTTCTACGGCTCTCCACCCGACCTCGACACCCTCGAGCGCATCGCGGTCTGGGCCGACGAGGTGGGCCTGCCGTTGCTCGCGATCGGCGGCGGCTCGAACGTGCTCGTCTCCGACGAGGGCGTCACCGCCGTTGTCGTCTCGTTGCGTGCCGCCGCCGGGCACATCGAGTTCTCAGACGCGGACACAGACGCAAGCGTCGACATCGGAGCGGCGGTGATGTTGCCCGGTCTCGCCCGCGAGGCAGCGACGCGAGGGCTGAGCGGCCTCGAGTTCGCGGTTGGCATCCCCGGCACCGTCGGCGGCGCGCTCCAGAGCAACGCCGGCATCGGCGACGGGCGCGACATCGGCGCCCTCGTGCGTTGGGTCGAGGTCTGGCGCGGCGGCGCTCGGGTCCGTCTCGGGCGCGACCAGCTCGAGTTCAGCTACCGCAGCTCGAGCCTCCGCGGCTCGGGCGACATCGTGCTCGCCGCCGGGCTCGGCCTCGAGCGCGCGGAGCCCGGAGCGATCGAGGTGGAGATGGGGCGGCTGCTGATGGCCCGCCAGGCCTCGCAGCCGACTGCGTCGCCCAACGCCGGCTCGATCTTCCGCAACCCGGAGGGCGACTTCGCCGGGCGGCTCGTCGATGCGGCCGGGTGCAAAGGGCTGCGCTCCGGGCACGCGGAGGTCAGCACCCTGCACGCCAACTTCATCGTCCATGACGGGCAGGGCAACGCCTCGGACATCGCCTCGCTGATGGCGACGGTGCAGGCTCGCGTGTCCGAGGATTCAGGCGTCGAGCTGCGGCCGGAGATCGTGTGGTGGGGTGACAGCGACCCGCCGCCGGCGTTCGCAGACCCGAAGCCGGGAGCCAGCGACTAGCGCCGCGACGCCGTCCGGCGTTCGTTCGACACCTCGTGCACCGTGGCCAGGAAGGCATCGCGCGCGGCGGCCCGCGCTTCGGGCAACGGGCTCAACGCAATGCCCGCATCGCGCAGGCGGCGCACCCACTCGAAGTCGAGCTCAGCCGCAGCGTCGAGCGCGGCGTAGGGAGACTCAGAGATCGGTGTCGGCTCTTCGGCGGAGCGGTCGTCAGTTCGAGGTTCGCCCATAGTCGATCGTCGGCGCTCGCGCGCCTCCTCCACAGCGATCCCCGCCCGAGAATCGTGCACGCGTGGCGGCGACTGAGGCCGCCTCGTGCGGTTTCATCCTCCCAGATACGTCAATACAAGTCGATCAGGGAACACCCGCAGGGCCTCAGCCGCACGCACCCGTTCCGCCGCGCCTCGCTACGACCGTCGCTGGCTCGGTGGGAACGTGATCCGTGCAGCGGTGAGGGCGGTCCAGACGCCCGGGATCGCGACGAGCTCACGATCGATCGCTCCCCGCCAGCCCTCGCAGATCCCGAGCACGGAGATCACAGCAACGCCGAGCGTGGCGATCGCGGCGATCTCTGGGTTGGCACGCGGATCGTCGAGCGCGTCCATCGACAAGGAGAGCGCCGCGAACGCGAAGACCGCCGCCACGACCAACAGCGCGCCGCCGTAGAAGAGATCGACGAGCCAAGAATCGTGCGCCCGCATGATGTGGCGTCTGAGGTAGCTCGCAAACACGAGGAAGATCAGCATGCCCGCGAGGACGATCACTGGGCCCATGCCGATGTCGCGGTGGGCCAGCGCATTGGCGATGGTCTGAGCTGAGTCCGACGCCTCGATGTCCCCGTCAAAAGCTCCGGTCACCCCGAATCCCGCCGCGAGCACAACGCCGGCAATCAGGCCGCTCACGGCACCGAGTCGGTTCCACCAGACGTTCGGATCAACCATTTCGTTCTGTCCCCCCGCCGTGGGACGGAGCCTCTGTGTCAAGCGGCCTCGGTAGCGCAGGTGCGAGCATCGGCCACCATGCATCGGTAAACGACGTCCGAGAGTCGGCGTTTGAGGCAGCGCAGCGCCTCGTTCCGACTCTTGCCAGCGGCGAGTTTGCGACGGAAGTAGCCGTGGCCTTCGGTGCCCGGCATGCGCGCCTGGGTGAGCGCCGCGATGTGGAGCGCCCGGTTCAGCTGGCGGTCTCCACCGCGGCTGAGGCGATGGCGTTGGACCTCCCCGCTCGACACCTCAAGCGGCGCCGTCCCCGTGTAGCTGGCGTAGTGCGCGCGCGAGGGGAAGCGACTGACCGCTCCGCTGCGCCCCACAATCTTCGCCGCCAGGATCACGCCGACGCCGGGGATGCGCGTGAGGGCGCTGCCTTGTACACGCAGCGCTGCCTCGAGGCGGCGGCCGTTCTCGACGAGGTTGCGGTCCAGCACCCGCACCTCGCGTACCAGTTCGCGGGCCATACGCAGCCGCTCGCGATCCGCGGCGCCGGTCGGACGCAGGCGGCGTAGGAGCGCCTGCGCGCGATCGGCGGAGAGCCTGGAGGGGCCCCCACCCGGTCGTAGCTCGCGCAGCAGCCGGTGCAGCCGGTTGACCACGCGCGTGCGTTCCTGCGTGAGCTCGTCGCGGCGGTCGGAGAGCAGTCGCAGCACCGCCGTGTCGTCCTCCGCCCGCACGGCACGCAGCGCCGTGAGGGGTTGGGCGGCGAGCGCAATGGCACGCGCGTCTGCGGGGTCGGACTTCCCGCCACCGGAGAGCAAGCGCACGCGCGCCACCAGCCGCGCCGGGACATCGACGACCGACTCGCCCTCCGTGAGCAGCCACTGGCTGAGGCCGTGGCCGAGACCGCGGGCCCCCTCCACGGCCCAGCGGCGCTCGGGCCACTGCCGCGCCCAGCGCAGCAGCCGGCTGTGCGCACGAGCTTCCACCCGGAGCTGGCCGAGCTCGCGGCCCGCGGGGTCGACGGCGAGGGCGGTATGCGAGGACTTGTGGGGGTCGACGGCGATCAAGATCATGAAGCTCTCCCTGTCGTAGCTGAATTGCGGTGGGGAGGGCGGTGGACAGGCCGACTTCGGGAGCACCCGCACGCCTCTGTCGAGTCACACCGCGGCCGGACGGTGGCCGGCGACACTCCGCCCCAGAGCCAGTCCTGCTCAGCAGCACGGCAGCAAAACTTGGAGTCAGCCGACCAGCGTCCTCAACACCTTAGGGCCGCAACCCCCGGTGTCTGGCCGGATTCAAACAAGTCGGCAAAACCTCATGCGGCCCACCGATACTCATGATGCAAGCCTCCTAGCACTGGCTTGCTGACGACTCGCTGACTCGGCGTCCGCTGCACCGGCGACCGTCCCTCCGGAGAGTCGAGCGCCAATGATCGATGCGGCCGCATCGCGTTGTAGTGCTGGACGTACTCACCAAGCACCCGCCGGAGATGTTGTTCGTTGACCGCGATGACATGGTCGAGGCACTCGCGCCGAAGAGTCCCGATCACCCGCTCGGCGATGGCGTTGGCGTTCGGCGCCCGCACCGGAGTCAGAATCGTCTCGATCCCGATCCGTCGAGCGCGAGCGATGAAGTCGCCGCCGTAGCTACGGTCGCGGTCTCGGATGAGGAACCCTGGCTGCTGATCCCAGGCGGTCGCCTCGATCATCTGCTGCCAGATCCAGGCAGCGTTCGGATGCTGAGTAACGTTCCAGTGGCGGATGCGACGGCGGCCATGGTCGATCACGACGAAGACGTAGAGGGTGCGGAAGGTCAGCGTCTGCACCGTGAACAGGTCGGCGGCCCAGATGCTGGGCGCGTGGTTGCGGAGAAACGTTCGCCACGACTGACTGGGCGATCGCCTTGGCGCCTGCCGGCAGTAGCGACTCACAGTGCGAGCGCTGACCTCGAAGCCGAGAGCACGCAGCTCACCGACGATGCGGACGGCGCCCCACCGCGGGTTCTCAGTCGCCATGCGCACAATCAGCCGTCCCAGCTCTGGCGGAATCCGGGGCCGCCCAGAGCGGCGACGACTCTTCCAGCGCCAGTAGGCGCGCCAAGCAGAACGATGCCAGCGCACCACCGTGTCCGGCTCGACCATCACGAGCGTGCCTCGCCAGCCGGACCAACCACGTGCCAGCAGTGACCAGAGTCGGCGGTCGTGGCGACGGAGCCGCGGTCGACGACGGCTCCTGGTGTAGACGGCGAGCTGATGCCGCAGCGCCAAGTTCTCGAGAACGAGATCTCGGCGGGCGCGGACCGAAGCGAAGAGTGCTTCGACAAGCAGACGGAGGTAGAGCACGGATGAGCCTCTCGTGGCTCGCCGATACTCGGCTATCTCAGGACAGAGCTACACCGATCAGGTTTTGCCGTCCCACGACTCCCGGACGATGGCGGAAGCCCCACCACAGGCGCAACCTGCACCCACACGAGACCCGCTTGCTGGACCTCAGCCGGAACCTGACCTCGCGAATGCTGTCCCGCCCGCCGAGCCTCCGGCGCCGGCGGGCCAAAGGACGACGCTTCGGCTTGCGGGCACTGTGCCTCCTGAAGTCTGGAACCACCTCGGAACCAGGATCCTATCCAAACTCAGGTCCGGCGAAGACCTCAACGTGGGAGTCGAGTCTCCGTGAGCGTCGATGCGGCGCTGGCGGACAACCTGGAGACGGAACTCCGCCGGGTGGTGACCGCCCTGGGGCTGGGCGAGCAAGTGCGGGTTGAACCATCGTGATGGTCCCGTTTGAGACCAGCCACGCGCTCACTCATCCGCTACTGTGACCCTCGCTTCCCGACGCCGTAATCCAGGAGGAGGGAGTCGCCTATTCACGCCGAATGGCGCACCGGACCCCGGACTCCCGCGTGGGGTCGCTTGTGGCGACGCCTAACGTGCCGGTGACGGCCTGCTGCATGCCGTTCACATCGGTCGTGATGCGCGAAAGGATTTCGCCGGTGGGGTGGCGGTGTAGAAGCGGACGGACAGCTTCTGCAGGTGCGTGTGCAGAGCCGCGCGGACGTCGTACATCACGCCCTGACCGACGTACTGGTTGACGAACCCCTCGGCCACACCGAGTAGCGCCGAGCTGAGGTACATCGCGGCCATAATCGCGGCCAGGAGTGTGATCCGTCCGCCGTCCCCATCGCTGCCGGCGACCATCTCGTCGACGATCTTCGGCAGCACCAGGCCCACCGGTAGCAGGCTCAACGAAGCCGTCGCGATGATCATGACGACCAGCAGCGAGAGCTGGTGACCTGACCCCGTGAGACGAGACCACCGTTGATGAGAGTCCTTTGGCCCGCGAAGGTGGGCGGAGGAGGACATCACGGTGAAACGACGCAGGCACACGCCTGAGCAGATTGTGCGCAAGCTGCGGGAGGTGGAGCGGCTGCTCGGTGAGGGGCAGACGATCGCGGAGGCGGCGAAACGGGTCGAGATCTCGGAGCAGACCTACCACCGCTGGCGCAACCAGTACGGCGGGATGAAGGCCGACGACGCCAAACGGCTGCGCGAGCTGGAGCGCGAGAACGCGCGGCTGAAGCGGATCGTCGCCGACAAGGAACTCGAGGATCGACGCGCTCAAGGAGATCGCCCGGGGAATCTGGTAAGCCCGTCGCGCCGGCGCGAGGCGGTCTGCATGTTGCAGGACCGCCTCGAGTTGTCGGAACGGCGGGCATGCCGGGTCACCGGCCAGCACCGCTCCACGCAGCGCCGCCTGCCGGCGCGCGGCCGCGGCGACGACGCGCTCAGGACGGAGTTGCACGCCTTCTCGCGTGGCCACCCCCGCTGGGGATACCGCCGCGCATGGGCGACCTTGCGCGAGGAGGGATGGACCGTGAACCGCAAGCGGGTGCAACGCGTGGGACGGCAAAACCTCATGCGGCCCACCGATACTCATGATGCAAGCCTCCTAGCACCGGCTTGCTGACGACTCGCTGGCTCGGCGTCCGCTGCACCGGCGAGCGTCCCTCCGGAGAAGTCGAGCGACAATGATCGATGCGGACGCATCGCGTTGTAGTGCTGGACGTACTCACCAAGCACCCGCCGGAGATGTTGTTCGTTGACCCGATGACATGGTCGAGACACTCGCGCCTGAGCGTGCCGATGACGCGCTCGGCGATGGCGTTAGCATTCGGCGCGTGCACCGGAGTCAGAATCGTCTCTGCGATGAAGTCCCCGCCATAGCTGAGGCTGTCGCATGGAGTGGCGTGGGCGGAGCGCCACGAGGGCCAAGAGGTCAGCCGGTCGGTTGTCGGGGCGGAGTAGCCGCCTCTCACAGGGCAGCGGCGCTACGCGGCCGCCACGGCGGCAGACCAGCCTCTTTGCCGGGGGTTGCCGTTCGCTGGCCAGGAGGACGGCCGCGCCCGGCGATAGAGCTTCTTGAGGTTGTGGGTGGCGGCGATCAGCTTCCATTCGCTGGCGCACGAGGCGATCCCGCGCCGCATGAACCGGCGGATGCCGCGGTTCTCCTTGACGTCGCCGAAGACGGGTTCGATCATCCAGCGCCGCTGCTCGTAGAGACGCCGGCCACGCTGCGTCGCCAGCTTGCGATCCATCCGTTCACGGACGGAGAGCCCGGCAGGGATGCGCCCGCGCGGCGGCGCCGCGCCGACGCGCCGGTTGCGGTCGCTGCGGGTCGCGAGCAGCAGCTCCGGACCTGCGCTCCCCGCCTGGCGGCTTCGGGCGGCGCCCGCGCTGGTCCTTCTCCACGCGGCTCCTGAGGCGTTGCTCGTAGTCCTCCTGCCGCTCCCGCTCTCGGGCCGCCAGTCGCTCCCGCGCCTCGTGCAACCGCTGCAGGCGCTCCTCGCGGTCCCTGAATCCCGGAGGCAACTCGTCGCCCCGCGCGTCGCCGAAGCGCGCGTTCTCCTCGGCGTCCACCCGCTCCGCTTCGTCGAGGATGCGCCGCACCTCGGCCTCCAGGTCCGCATCCGTGCGGTTGCGCTCACGGCTGGCGTTGGCGTGCAGCTTGGTCCCGTCGAGCGCGACCACCCCGACCCGCACCAGACCAGCCTCGGCGCACAGCCTGAGCACCTCGGCGAACAGTCCCGAGAGCGCCTCCTCGTGCTGCTGGCGGAAACGGCAGATCGTCGCGTGGTCGGGGTGCTGGTTCGCGGTCAGCACCCGGAGGGCGATGTCCTCCCGGCAGCGCCGTTCGATCTGGCGGCTCGAGCGCTCGCCCTCGCAGTAGGCGTAGAGCACAAGCGCGACCATCATCGACGGCTCGTACGCCTTCCGCCCCCAACCGTCCTCGCGGTAGCGCTCGTAGAACGCGGTGAGGTCCAACTGGCTGACCGCATCGAGCACGAACCACGCGAGGTGGTCCCCGGGCAGCCAGTCGCGGAGGCTGGCGGGCATCAGGTATTGCTGGTCACGGTCGCACGGCAAGAAACGCTGGGTCACGGCGGCACCTCGGAATCACTCCGCCCCCGCCGCCATGCTCATCGTATAGCGATGTCCCCCTCTTCGTGGGTTTGTGCGACAGCCTCAGCTACGGTCGCGGTCTCGGATCAGGAACCCTGGCTGCTGACCCCAGGCGGTCGCCTCGATCATCTGCTGCCAGATCCAGGGCGCGTTCGGATGCTCCGTGACGTTCCAGTGCCGGATGCGGTGCCGGTCGTGGTCGATCACGATGAGCACGTAGAGCGTGCGGAAGGCGAGCGTCTGGACCGTGAACAGATCGGCGGCCCAGATGCTGGACGCGTGGTTGCGGAGAAACGTGCGCCACGACTGGCTCGGCGGTCGCCGCAGCGCTTGCCGGCGGTAGCGACTCACGGTGCGGGCGCTGACCTCGAAGCCAAGGGCACGCAGCTCGCCGACGATGCGGACGGCGCCCCACCGCGGATGCTCAGTGGCGATGCGGACGATCAGCTGTCGCAGCTCTGCGGGAATGTGGGGACGCCCAGGTCCGCGACGACTCTTCCAGCGCCAGTAGGCGCGCCGAGCAGAACGATGCCACCGCACCACCGTGTCCGGCTCGACCATCACGAGCGTGCCTCGCCAGCCGGACCAACCACGTGCCAGCAGTGACCAGAGTCGGCGGTCGTGGCGACGGAGCCGCGGTCGACGACGGCCCCTTGTGTAGACGGCGAGCTGATGCCGCAGCGCCAAGTTCTCGAGGACGAGATCTCGGCGGGCGCGGACCGATGCGAAGAGTGCTGCGACAAGCAGACGGAGGGTAGAGCACAGACGAGCCTCTCGTGGCTCGCCGATACTCTGCTATCTCAGCATCGAACCGCACAGATCAAGTTTTGCCGACTTGTTTGAATCCGGCCAGACACCGGGGGTTGCGGCCCTAAGGTGTTGAGGACGCTGGTCGGCTGACTCCAAGTTTTGCTGCCGTGCTGCTGAGCAGGACTGGCTCTGGGGCGGAGTGTCGCCGGCCACCGTCCGGCCGCGGTGTGACTCGACAGAGGCGTGCGGGTGCTCCCGAAGTCGGCCTGTCCACCGCCCTCCCCACCGCAATTCAGCTACGACAGGGAGAGCTTCATGATCTTGATCGCCGTCGACCCCCACAAGTCCTCGCATACCGCCCTCGCCGTCGACCCCGCGGGCCGCGAGCTCGGCCAGCTCCGGGTGGAAGCTCGTGCGCACAGCCGGCTGCTGCGCTGGGCGCGGCAGTGGCCCGAGCGCCGCTGGGCCGTGGAGGGGGCCCGCGGTCTCGGCCACGGCCTCAGCCAGTGGCTGCTCACGGAGGGCGAGTCGGTCGTCGATGTCCCGGCGCGGCTGGTGGCGCGCGTGCGCTTGCTCTCCGGTGGCGGGAAGTCCGACCCCGCAGACGCGCGTGCCATTGCGCTCGCCGCCCAACCCCTCACGGCGCTGCGTGCCGTGCGGGCGGAGGACGACACGGCGGTGCTGCGACTGCTCTCCGACCGCCGCGACGAGCTCACGCAGGAACGCACGCGCGTGGTCAACCGGCTGCACCGGCTGCTGCGCGAGCTACGACCGGGTGGGGGCCCCTCCAGGCTCTCCGCCGATCGCGCGCAGGCGCTCCTACGCCGCCTGCGTCCGACCGGCGCCGCGGATCGCGAGCGGCTGCGTATGGCCCGCGAACTGGTACGCGAGGTGCGGGTGCTGGACCGCAACCTCGTCGAGAACGGCCGCCGCCTCGAGGCAGCGCTGCGTGTACAAGGCAGCGCCCTCACGCGCATCCCCGGCGTCGGCGTGATCCTGGCGGCGAAGATTGTGGGGCGCAGCGGAGCGGTCAGTCGCTTCCCCTCGCGCGCGCACTACGCCAGCTACACGGGGACGGCGCCGCTTGAGGTGTCGAGCGGGGAGGTCCAACGCCATCGCCTCAGCCGCGGTGGAGACCGCCAGCTGAACCGGGCGCTCCACATCGCGGCGCTCACCCAGGCGCGCATGCCGGGCACCGAAGGCCACGGCTACTTCCGTCGCAAACTCGCCGCTGGCAAGAGTCGGAACGAGGCGCTGCGCTGCCTCAAACGCCGACTCTCGGACGTCGTTTACCGATGCATGGTGGCCGATGCTCGCACCTGCGCTACCGAGGCCGCTTGACACAGAGGCTCCGTCCCACGGGCTGCGCGAACTTGAAAACCGTCGTGCGTTTCGGCGTACCGTGCGTTCGAATCCCACCCCCCTCCGCCAAAAGCTCAGTCGATAAGCGGGATGTTGACTAGACGTCGTTGGGCGGGGTCGTCTGCGTCGGAGTGAAGTGGAGCCAAACTGGGGGCCATCTGCGTCCAGACCGGGCCCAGGGCTATCCTGCCGACGCAACTCCCAGAGGTTGATCGGACATCGCTGTGCCGCGCCTACTCCCGCTGCTACTGGTAGGTGTGCCCGTGGCTGCTCTGCGAGACTGTCCTACGTGTCCGCGGGCGGCCGTGCACGCCTCGCGCGAACAGCGTGGGCGGGTCTGGGTCTCCCCGGGGCCACCGGCCCGTCTAACCGTGCACCCGGCACGGCGCAGGGACCATGCGATACTCAAAGCCATGAACGAATTACGTGAGTTCCTTGAGCGTCCACTGGTCATGATGGCCGTGGGGGCGATCATCCTCCTCTTCGCGGTCAATTTTTACGCCACCGGTGGGAGCGGAATCATCATCGGGCTCCTGCTGTCGTTCGCTGGCGGGAGTTCCCTCTGGAGAGGCTTCCAGAAGTGGCAGGCAGGGCGTAGCTAACGCACGGCTTCCGCGTGCTCATACCGTCACATGAGACGCGAGGTGGTCGGGTGGTCGTCTTGCGGCGATGCACCTGAGAGGAAGCGGAGTAGGAACCACGCGTCGCAGCGCGGGCAGTGACAGTCCTCGACCGTCGATCAGCAGCGAAGAGGCCGGGGGTGTGTTGTGGACGTCTCGTCCTGCATGTGTCGTCTGCGGCTAAATGTAGACACGCGAGCCGCGAGCACGGACCTTCCCCGAACGGATCGCCTCAGCCTCGACCGCATGGGCCACGCGGCTCACCACTTCATCGTTGAACACGGACGGCAGGATGTAGTCCTCCGACAGCTGGTCGTCCGGGATCACCTCGGCGATGGCACGGGCCGCGACGATCTTCATCTCCTCCGTGATCTCGAGCGCTCGCGAGTCGAGGGCGCCGCGGAACAGGCCGGGGAAGCAGAGCACGTTGTTGATCTGGTTCGGGAAGTCGGAGCGGCCGGTCGCAATCACGCGCGCCGAGCCGACGATCTGCTGCGGCATCACTTCCGGCACCGGGTTCGCCAGCGCGAACACGATGGCGTCATCCGCCATTTCGCCGATCCACTCGGGCTCGATCAACCCCGGCCCGGACAGCCCGAGGAAGAGATCGGCTCCACGCAACGCCTCGGACACCGAGCCGTCGAAGCCCTCCGGGTTGGTGTTCGCAGCGAACCACTCCTTGGCGGGGTTGAGGTTGTCTCGACCCTCGTAGATGGCGCCGGTGCGGTCGAAGCCGATCACCGACTTCACGCCGAACTCCATCATGATCTTCGAGCAGGCGACGCCCGAGGCACCGACGCCCAACACGACGACCTTCAGGTCCTCTGGTCGCTTCTGGACGATCTTGAGGCTGTTCATCAGCGCGGCCAGCACCACCACGGCTGTGCCGTGCTGGTCGTCGTGGAACATGGGGATGTTGAGCTCCTCGCGCAGCCGCTCCTCGATCTCGAAGCAACGCGGCGCCGAGATGTCCTCGAGTAGGATGCCGCCAAATCCGGGCGCGATCGCCTTCGTGATGCTGATGATCTCCTCGGGGTCCTTGGTGTCCAGGCAGATCGGAATGGCGTCGATGTCGGCGAAGGACTTGAAGAGCATCGATTTGCCCTCCATCACCGGGAGCGCCGCCTCCGGCCCGATGTCACCCAGTCCGAGGACCGCCGTGCCGTCCGTTACGACTGCGACGGTGTTCGGCTTCATCGTCAGCGACCACGCCGCGTCCGGGTTCTCATGGATCGCCATCGAGACGCGGCCGACGCCGGGGGTGTAGACGTGTGCGAGCTCAGCGTGGTGCGGATGTGCACCTTATTAGCGATCTCGATCTTGCCTCGACGGTGCAGCTGGAAGGTGCGATCCGACGCGAGGATGACCTCGACAAAGGGCAGCGCGTCGACCGCACCGACGATCCGATGCGCCTGCTCCTCGGAGTCGCAGAGCAGCCGAATCGACCGAATCATGTGACCCTCGGTCACGTCCTCGATGTCGATGTCGAGAATGTTCGCCCCGGCCTCGCCCAGCGTGGTCGTGACGCGTCCGAGATTCCCCGCCTGGTGCGCGATCTGGAGGCGTAGCAACAGCTGGTATCCCGCGGACGGATTGGCCTCGTCAGGGTCCACCCAGTGAGGAGGTTGGGCCTGCGGGCTGGTCATGCGCTTGCCCCGATTGAGCGCCGCGCTTGGTCAGCCACCAAGCGGCCCCGATCGCCTCCGCGATCCAATACGGGCCAGATCAACGACTCCACAGCATGCTCAGCGCACGAGCCTCTAGCCATCCGTCCGGATCCACCGCGTCAGGCCCTCCTCGGAGGGTCCGCAGGTCGCCGCGCGATGCCGCGAGGCGCACGAGCCCAACCGGCAGCGCTAACGCTGGCCGCGAACTCTCGCTCGGCGCCGCACTCCTGACAGACTCCGACGCTCGAGCGGCCATTCGGGCTGCCGAGCTTCCAGTGATGCACGCAGGTCGCGTCGGCTCTCCCGGCTTCGCGGTCGCTCGTCACCACTGTCACACTCCCGGGCGAGCCGGAACGAGCCTTGACGGTCCCGTGAGGTCGGGGGACGCGTATCTGCCCACGCTCTCGTATCGCTCCCAGCGTTCAACCCATTGTGAACCACAGGGGAGCCTATGCCCAGAGTCTCTGCGAGGAAGCAGCGGCTCGGGGCGACGACGAGACCCACGCTCCTCGTCAGCGAGACCTGGTTAGCGTGATGCACGCGGTGCGGAGCAGCTGCGGCCGGAGACGCGAAGTGAGAGCGGAGGACCCAGGCGACGCTACCTCCGGCGGTCGAGCGGCCTCCTCGACCTCTGACGGAGCCGATCTTACCGGCTCCACGGGGGATCCCGTGAGTAGCAAGCAGTCAGTTGCCCCAGGAGAATAGCCAGCACCGGCCACGGGTCCGTAGCGGCGTAGGACAGCGGTCCGCGCTGCGGTGTCGCGCGTCCATGCTATGAACTGCGAAGCCGACGGTAGTTACGCCCGCCACCTGCGCGAGGGTGTCCAGCGGCTCAGCGCCGAGAAGGGCGAGCCGAAGTGGTACGCGATCCTCGGGGCGGTGCAGGAGGCGATGCGCCCCTACGGCCGGCTCGGCGTCAACGTCAACGTCGACTTCTTCGCCGGGGTGATCTACTACCTGCACGGCATCCCGCAGGACCTCTTCGTGCCGATCTTCGCGGTCGGGCGCGTGCCCGGCTGGACCGTGCAGGTTCTGGAGCAGATGGAGAACAACATCCTGCTGCACCCGCTGCTCCACTACGTCGGCCCCCTCGACCAGCCCTACATCCCAATCGAGGAGCGCTGAGGGCTCAAGCGCGCCACAATCTGCAGCTACGCCGACCGCAAGAGCGCTAAGAGTCGCCCTCGGCGTCCTCGCGTTCGGGGTTGACCCGGCCAAGGAAGACGTCCGTGAGGATGTTGGTCTCGCGGATCGACACGGGCGTGCCGTCGTGGGCATGCGGCCCGGAGGCACGGCTCTCACCGGTACGCGTGGATGCCTACGACGACCTGGCCCGCGACGCCAAGGACGAACAGTTGCCGGACGATGTCGAGAGTCGGGCCAACGCTTTCGCCGTGGAGTTCCTGGCCCCCTATGGCCGCCGTGAAGCGGCTGGTTCCCGACGTAGCCGATGTCAGCGCGGCACATGTCGGGGAGGTCATGTCCGCTTTCGGTATCGGCCGCGCTGCGGCCCGCTACCATGTGGGCAATGCTTGGTGGGGGCAGCTTTCGGTATCGGCCGCGCTGCGGCCCGCTACCATGTGGGCAATGCTTGGTGGGGGCAGGCTGAACTGCCTCCTGAGCGAGCCGTCAAAGCTCGGCCTACCGACGAACAGAATGCCGCCGAGGACTTCACCCTCGACTACTTCCCTATCAACGGCGTCGCCGAGCAGCGCAGGGGTCGCTTTGCCATCCTTACCGCCGAGGCGGTCGATGTCGGCCTAATCACCGCGGACACAGCCGCACAGAACCTTGCGTGCGCCGAGACGGATGTTGTCGAGGCGCTATCGTTCTTGCTCGAACTCAGGTAGGCAGGACACGACTGCTCGTCCATAGAGCGGGGTAGCCTTCTCGACTTTGTCACTCGGCATAGCGCTCTATGCACCGCCGGGGACCGTGGCGCGGACTCGACGACCTCGAGCTGGCGACGCTGGAGTGGGTGGACTGGTATAACCGTCGGCGGTTGCATAGTGCGCTCGACTACCTGCCACCCGCCGAGTACGAGCGCAACCAGGAACGTGAGCTGGTCTCGGCAGGTGCCGGGACTCAATGAACCGAGTCTCCACTAAACCCGGGGCGGTTCAGAATCTGAAGACCGACAGGCCTTGTCGAACCCTCGCAACAGCCCCCACACTATCCATTAGGAAACCGTCAGCACCCGTTGGGCGCGCCACTCGTCGTGCGCGTCCGGGGTGTCGAGGGGGGGCTCCTGATGGCCGTCATCGCGGCAGCGGTATCGAACGACGAGCTGCGTGCGCGACTCATACATGCACTCGGAGCCGCCGAGTACGCCACGACTGAAGCGCTCGACGGGTTAGAAGCGCTGCGCGTTGCCTTTGAACAACAGCCTGATGCCATGGTCATTGATGTAGCGATCGATGAAGTCGACGGACTTGAGCTGGTGCGCATGCTGCGCGCCGCCTCGGACATCCCGATCATCGCGATCGCGCCGGAGGGCAACCCGGAGCTGAGTGTGCAGCTCCTCGACATCGGCGCCGACGACGTCGCCACGTACGCGGCGCCATCTTTCGAGATCGTGGCACGCGTTCGCGCCACTGTGCGTCGCACGCAGCGCCGGACGCCGTCGAGGCCAACGGACACAGTGCTCGTGCAGACCGGAGACTTGGTCATCGACCGCGAGGCCAAGGTCGTGACGAAGCTCGGCGAGCAAGTCTCGCTGACGCGCACTGAATATCGGCTGCTCGACGCTCTCGCGGCGCGAGTAGGTCAGATGGCGCCGCACCGCTTCCTCCTCAGCACCGTGTGGGGCGACGCGTTCGTCGATGACACGCACTACCTGCGTGTGTACATCGGCTACCTGCGTCAGAAGCTCGAGGATGACCCGAAACACCCGCAGTACCTGATCAACGAATGGGGCATGGGCTACCGCCTGGCCGGACTGCCGGCGCCGGCTGTCGAGGCTGAGGCAACGCCAGCCGCAGCCGAGCAGCCAAGGCCGTGGTCTTCGCCGCTCGCTGCTCGTCCGCAGTCAGCCGGGCGAGGCTGGCCGTGAACGTCTCGGCGATGCGGATCTCCATCAGTCGACTCGGAACACCTTCATCACTTCGTCGCCGAGGTGGTTGATGACCTTCACCGCGATCCGGCCCGACTCCGGCTTGTCGCAGGGGCGCGAGGTGTCGCTGCAGCGTCTCCCACGCTTCCTCGTTGATCTCGGCCTTGATCTCGGCCTTGAGCGTGGTCTTGAGCGTGGTCTTGAGCGCCTTGTACGGGTCGTTCTGGCCGAGGAAGTAGGCGTGGCGGACGAAGAAGCTCTCCTCGTTGTAGTCGGTGTCGATGAACCAGCAGGCGATGCCGTCCGGCCCGTCGCTGCGTACCTCGCCGCTGTTGGGGTGGAACACGTCGACGCCGTTCACCTTGACCTGCACCTGCCCGGGCCCTGGCCTCGTCGCCGGTGGCTTCGAGGATGTCGATGTCCGGCTCGCCGAAGATGACGAAGAGCTTGCCCTTGCCGGTGTTCTTCAGGTCGCCGGCCATGTGCAGGTCGGCGTTCATCCGCGCCTTGAGTGGTTCGCGGAGTTCACCACCAAGTGGCTCCGGCGCGGCACCCGTAGTACGTCGAGGGGGCAACCTGCAGCTCCCGGCAGATCGGCTCGACCCCGAAGCGCTCGCGATGCGCCCCGATGAAGCGGCTCACTTCGGCAGTCGCGGGTCGAGCTCCCGCGCGAAAAAAGCGGATGTGAATTCAAGCGGTCAGTGCAACACCATCACGAATCGTGGAGGTGTTGGATGGCCAAGCTGGGTCGACCAGGAATGTCCGACGAGCTTCGGCGGGAGCTCTGGCGGATGTGGGCGTCCGGGAGTTCGCTTAGCGAGATCGCGCGGGCGATCGGACATCCAGCGGGCTCGATCTTCACGGTGGTCAGGCAGACCGGTGGCTACGTGCCCCCGCCACGGAAGCGCCGTCCGGGGACGCTGACGCCGCCGGATCGGGAGGAGATCTCCCGCGGCCTCGCGCGCGGTGACTCGATGCGTCAGATCGCGTGTACGCTCGGGCGGGCACCGTCGACGATCAGCCGAGAGGTCGGCGGAAACCGAGGCAGGCGGAAGTACCGGGCGGTCGATGCGGACGACCGCGCCTGGCGTCGAGCGAGGCGCCCAAAGCGGTGCCTGTTGGCGGCCAGTCCAGAGCTGCGTGCGTATGTCGCGGCTCGACTGCGCGAGGACTGGTCGCCGGAGCAGATTGCCGGGACGCTCCGGAAGCGGTACCAAGCCGGAAGCGGGATGCGGGTGTCGCACGAGACGATCTACAAGTCGCTGTTCGTGCAGTCTCGTGGCGTGCTGGCAAAGGAGCTGCAGCAGCACCTGCGGACGCGGCGACCGACGCGGCGGAACATCCACAACACCGTGACCGGGCAGTGGCGGTCGCAGATCATCGACGCGGTCTCGATCCGCGAGCGGCCCGCCGAAGCCGAGGAGCGGGCGATCCCCGGGCACTGGGAGGGCGACCTCTTGCTGGGCCGGCACTGGAGCCAGATCGCGACCGTCGTCGAACGCTCCACGCGGTTCACCGTGCTCGTTCAGCTCGATGGACGCGACATGGCCACGGTCACCCAGGGCCTGTCGCGAACGATGGCGCGGCTTCCCGAGCAGCTGCGCAAGAGCCTGACCTGGGACCGCGGCATGGAGCTGGCCGACCACAAGACGGTCACCGCTAACACGGGGCTCGCCGTCTATTTCGCCGACCCTCGGAGCCCGTGGCAGCGTGGGACGAACGAAAACACAAATCGACTCCTGCGCCAATACCTCCCGAAGGGCAAGAGCATGGCTCATCTCACCCAGGACGATCTCGACGATATCGCTGCTCGGTTGAACTCCAGGCCACGCAAGACTCTCGACTTCGACACGCCAGCCGATAGACTCGAGGCACTGTTGCGCTGACCCATTGAGTCCACCGAAGCCGCCTTGAGGATCTCGTTGGCGCGGCGCAGCTCGCGGTTCTCGCGTTCGAGCTCTCGCAGTCGCTCCCGCTCCTCCGTCGCCAGCCCCGGCCGGGCGCCGCTGCCCGCCGCACCCACGTCCGCAACGTCTCGGCGCTCATGCCGCTCTTCTGCGCGATCGACGTGATCGCCGCCCACTGCGACGGGTGCTCCCGCTCGTGCTCGAACACCATGCGGACGGCCCGCTCGCGGATTCTGCTGGGTACCTGCCTCGTCGTGTCATCGCTCCATCCTCTCAGAGGTTGGAGCCTCCAACTTTCCCGGGGCGGTTCACTGGTGCCCGTTGGGATCTTTGGCTTCGGCGGCTACATGGCCATGCTGGTGGGGATGCAGCTGCCGACGGACGTCCGGGTCGAGCTGACGCCGGCGGAGGCGAAGGCCTGGCGCGCTGATCATTGAAAACACATGCTGGGAGGGGGCGCGACCGGGGGCATCAGCGACCGCCGTGTTTCGACGGCCTCGTCGTGGCCGCCGTTGCACGAGCGCGGCCGGGGCCGGACCGGCGCGACGGTGGTCGGCGGGCGCTGGGGGGTAGTGGGTCAGTTTGACCCAAGGCGGGCGACCTTTTTCCAGAAGTCGGCGTTCATCTCGTGGCGCTCGTCCGCTCGCTGCCAGAGTTCCTTCGAGTAGGTGCGCTTCCCATCGTCGAGCGAAACCTTCGGCCCGTGGAAAAGCCAAGCGGCCACACCCTCTTGTTTGGTCGCGATCATCGCTGGGACGAAATCTCCGTCGCCAGCGACCAAGGCGGCATGAGTGATTTGCTGCTTGCCACTCAGCAGGGCAATGTCGAGGCCCAGCAGCAGATCAACTTGCTTCTGGATGAAGGTTCCCCCTTGGGGTTGGAGGCGGCCCAGCCTAGTTTCGAAACGGGGCAACTGCTCCAAGGCGTGCATGAATCGCCCGAAATTGGCCGTGCGCTCCCGCTCGGTCTCGGTAGGGGGATCGGACTGGAAGGGCGGGCAGTGGTAATAGAAGGAGCGAAGAAGATCGACAGGTTCCTCGGATGCCTCGCGTACCCGCGCGCAGATCGCGTCTACCAGCTTCTGCAAATCGACGCCAACATCCAGAACCTGTCGCCGACTGACCTTATCTACGTAGCCGAGGCTGTCGCATGGAGTGGCGTGGGCGGAGCGCCACGAGGGCCAAGAGGTCAGCCGGTCGGTTGTCGGGGCGGAGTAGCCGCCTCTCACAGGGCAGCGGCGCTACGCGGCCGCCACGGCGGCAGACCAGCCTCTTTGCCGGGGGTTGCCGTTCGCTGGCCAGGAGGACGGCCGCGCCCGGCGATAGAGCTTCTTGAGGTTGTGGGTGGCGGCGATCAGCTTCCATTCGCTGGCGCACGAGGCGATCCCGCGCCGCATGAACCGGCGGATGCCGCGGTTCTCCTTGACGTCGCCGAAGACGGGTTCGATCATCCAGCGCCGCTGCTCGTAGAGACGCTGGCCACGCTGCGTCGCCAGCTTGCGATCCATCCGTTCACGGACGGAGAGCCCGGCAGGGATGCGCCCGCGCGGCGGCGCCGCGCCGACGCGCCGGTTGCGGTCGCTGCGGGTCGCCAGCAGCAGCTCCGGACCTGCGCTCCCCGCCTGCCGCACGTTCGCCTCGGAGTAGTAGCCGGCATCAGCCAGCAGCACGCGCGCCGGCCCGCAGTGTGCGGCCTGCAGGTTGCGGTGCATCACCTCGATCATCGGTTGCAGCTCGTGCATGTCGGTCGCCTGTCGGCTCTCCTCGGCCGCGACGATGATCTGGTCGCGGGTCGTCACCGCCTGCACGTTGTAGCCTTGGAAGTAGCCGTGATAGTCGCGCACCACGCGGCTGTCCGGGTCGGTGACGTTCACCTTCGCACCCTGCTCGGGCTGCGGCGGCTTCGGGCGGCGCCCGCGCTGGTCCTTCTCCGCGCGGCTCCTGAGGCGTTGCTCGTAGTCCTCCTGCCGCTCCCGCTCTCGGGCCGCCAGTCGCCCCCGCGCCTCGTGCAACCGCTGCAGGCGCTCCTCGCGGTCCCTGAATCCCGGAGGCAACTCGTCGCCCCGCGCGTCGCCGAAGCGCGCGTTCTCCTCGGCGTCCACCCGCTCCGCTTCGTCGAGGATGCGCCGCACCTCGGCCTCCAGGTCCGCATCCGTGCGGTTGCGCTCACGGCTGGCGTTGGCGTGCAGCTTGGTCCCGTCGAGCGCGACCACCCCGACCCGCACCAGACCAGCCTCGGCGCACAGCCTGAGCACCTCGGCGAACAGTCCCGAGAGCGCCTCCTCGTGCTGCTGGCGGAAACGGCAGATCGTCGCGTGGTCGGGGTGCTGGTTCGCGGTCAGCACCCGGAGGGCGATGTCCTCCCGGCAGCGCCGTTCGATCTGGCGGCTCGAGCGCTCGCCCTCGCAGTAGGCGTAGAGCACGTCCCCGGGCAGCCAGTCGCGGAGGCTGGCGGGCATCAGGTATTGCTGGTCACGGTCGCACGGCAAGAAACGCTGGGTCACGGCGGCACCTCGGAATCACTCCGCCCCCGCCGCCATGCTCATCGTATAGCGATGTCCCCCTCTTCGTGGGTTTGTGCGACAGCCTCAGCCACCGTCGATGAAGATCGCTAGTCGCGCCATCCCGCCGCCTCAATCCGATCACCCATGTGATCTTGAATCATCTTGCCTGCTGGGTGATACTCTTGACCTAAGCATCTCCGCTGGTGTCCGGGCGCGGAGTCCGAACGCCAGAAAGTATCGCCACGAAGCCCGGCCATGCCGGGCTTCAGCATTTCTAGTGTACACTTGAGCGTATGCCTAAACGCTCAAGCAGGCTCGACCCCGACGAGAACGAGATCGCCGCAGCTATTGTAGATGCCGCGACCAATGAGGACGGCAAGAACCCGGCCGCCGTGGAGCTAGGACGGCTCGGCGGCAGGAAGGGCGGCAGGGCGCGAGCGGCGAAGCTCACGAAGGAGCGCCGCTCGGCAATTGCTCGGCAGGCTGCTCAGGCTCGCTGGGCGAATCGTCCTCAGTAGCCGCCTCGCCGTTCTCAGGGCCGGTAGCCCCCCGCCACCATTCGCGTCACGCTCCTTCTTTCGGCGCGGCTCGAATATGTGGAATCGGAGTCAAACTGACCCACTACCCGCTGGGGACGCTCGCGCGCGATCGTGTAGGCTGGGTGCCATGTTCGCGCCGACGGCCGCGCCCGTGCGCCTGCGCCGCTGGGCCCTGCTCGCGCTGCTCGCCAGCGCGGTCGTGTGCACCGGTTGCATCCGTGTCGAGATCGGCATCCGCGTGAACGACGACGGCTCGGGCGTGATCTCGATCCTAAGCGCCCTGGACGCCGAGGCCATGCGCGCCTTCGCCGAGGACGGCGGCGCCGAGATCGAGGGCCCCTTCAGCGACCTCGACGCCGCCGACCTGCCGCCCGGCGCCACCGTCGAGGCGTATGACGAGGACGGCTTCATCGGGGTGCGCGCCAGCGTCCCGTTCCCGGCGGGCGACGATGTCAACGACGCGATCGCTGCCGTGCTGTCGGATGCCGGCGACGATCTCTCCGGCGAACTGGCGGGGACGGCCGGCCTCTTCGAGCGCTTCGACCTGCACCGCGACGGCGGCGGCTGGCGCTTCGATGCCGTCGTGTCGCCGCTGAACCAGGAGGTGCTGTCCGGCGGCGACGGCGATGCCCTCGGTGGCGCTGTGGCCGCGCAGCTGCTGGAAGACGCCACGTTCACCATCCGGCTCGAGCTGCCAGGCGACGTCGAGGAGCACAACGCCGACGCGGTCGACGGCGGCGCGCTGGTCTGGAGCCTCGATCTCCTCTCGGATCAGCCGCGCGACCTGATGGCCCGGACCGGCGGGGGCGGGGGTGGCAGCGCGATCACCATCGTGATCGCCGTGGTCGTGATCACGCTGGTGATCGCGGCCGCGGCCGCCATCGTCTGGTTCAGGTCGCGCAGGCGGAGCGCGGCCGGCGCCTGACGACGCCCGCCGGCGCAATCCCCGGAGGCCGCGTTCCCTGGAAGCGAGGGGGCGGTGCCGGCCCTCAACGGCACGTCGGCTCGTTCGGTCAGCCCGACACCAACCAGAGGCGGTTTCCCTGGAACCTCTAGATACAATATCAATTCCGTATCGCGAGTTTGCCAATCTCCCTGAGCGTAGCGGACCTGGGCGTATTCGTTTTCACTGGCGTAGTTGAAGCATTCGGAGTGGATAGGAGTCATCAACTTTCGATTGTCCTCCCACACAAACCACTCCAGCCCCCTGTAAAAGCACTCACCGTGCAGGTGGACTTGGCGGTTGTAGTAGCGCCTTGGAAGCTCGGCTTGTCCGACATTATAGTCTTGGGAAGTCAGCATCCGGAGGGAGTGCCGCCCCCGTCTCCGCTGTCCGCTCCGCTCGGCGGTACGTGTACCGGCCCGACGCCGAGCGGCCGGCGGGGCGTATCTTCGTGCTCACAGAGGAGCGCTGACGGGCGGGGCCTCGACCCTTCGCCGCAGCGCCAACCCAGCAGCAGATCCCCGACGAGCCGCCCGAAGAGGTACGTCAGGTCGGCGGCGGCGCTGGCGAGGCCAGCCATGAGCGCGGCTCCCTAGACGATGCTCCTGTTTGACAGCAGCGCCAGCCCAGCCGGTGCGGCGCCCACAGCGACATCCACTTCGACGGGCGTCAGGCGGGCGCTGCCCCTGCCGGCCTTCGTCTCATTCCACCTCTTCTCGCTCCCGGGGTTCGATGTCGGCGCGGATTCCCTCGCTGATGCGGTCCGTCTCAGCCTGGAGGCCCTCGATGCGCCGGAGTGCGTCCTCCTTCGGCAGCGCCAGCACCCCCTCAAGGCCCTCGCACAAGGCGTCGAACCGCTGCCACTCCGCCGCCTCGAACCCCTCTGGAGCGAGCTCCCCGCGCGTCGTGACCCACGAGCACATGGCGAAGGCGCTTCTCTCCATATCAAGCGCCTCGTCGCAGTTGTCCTCCTCGACGCACTCCTTCAGGTCGCCCAGGCGCGCGTCGAAGCGTCGTGCGAGCGTCTCCGAGTCGGCGATCCAGTCCTCGACGTCCGGAACCAGACGCTCGCACCCGGTCAGGGCCGCTGCGGCGAGCGCTAAGACCGCGATGAGCAGGACGGTCCGAATCAACCCGGCAGCCGCTTCATCGTCGCGCCAGTCTCGCCCATCATCACGATTGCATCCAAGTCGTCGTCTTCGTTTCCATGCGGGTCCCCCCACCCAACGGCGGCGGCAATGTGATGAGCCTCCATCGGCAGTGTCAGATCTCGGACCACCTCCCGATCGGGACGAGGCCGTCCTACCGGAGATGGCGACCTACCCCGTGCTGAGCTGTCCGATTAGCGAACGCCAGCGAGCGAGGAAGAGCCGTCGCTGCTCGGCGAGTGAGACATGAGCCTCACCGCGGCGGCGGACACGGACGTACTGTCGCAGCTCATCGAACGCAGCGCAGAAGCGCGACGCTGACTCGAAGCTCCCAAAGCCCAGCATCGGGTAGTAGCGCTGCTTCACGCTGCGATGGCTCTGCTCCGTGTAGTTGTTGAGGTACTGCGTCGTCCGGTGCCAAGCTTTGCGGCCGATGATCCAGCGGCTCGCTCGCCGATACGCGGGGTGCAGATCGGTGGTGATGCGCCGAGGCTTGCCCTCAGTGACCTCGACCAGCTGCCGCAGGAACCATCGCGCCGCATGCTTGTCACGATGCTCGCTCAGGATCGAGTCGATGAGGTCGCCTCGGTGGTCAATCGCGCGGTAGAGGTAGCACCAACGTCCGCCGACCTTTACGTACGTCTCGTCGAGGTACCAGGAGACGCCGGCCCGGCCTCGCCGCTTGGCGCGCAGCTGCTCGGCGAGCAACGGAGCGAACCGGAACTCCCACTCGCGGACGGTCTCGTGCGTCACCTCGAAGCCGCGTTCGAGCAACAGCTCGGCGACGTCGCGGAAGCTGAGCTTGTAACGCAGACGCCATCACGGCGAGCAGCACCACGTCCGTCGGGTACTGGAGGTCGTTGAACGGCGTGCCCGTGCGCTCGTTGAACACGCTCCCGCAGGCTCGGCACCCGAAGGTTCGGTACCCGAGCGATGTGCGGCGGCCACGCCGACTAGTCTCATTCGATCCGCAGCGCGGGCACATCACAGGCAATCCTCCCCTGCATTGTCGGTGGCGGCGACGCTAGCAGGGGTGCCGTGGTCTGAGATCTGACAGGGATGATCGGTACGACGCCCAGCCACCACTAGGCGGCGAGCGTTTACGGTGCCGGGTGGGCTCCCGGGCTCGGTCTGACCCCAGATTCTGACTGGCGCTTCGGCTGCTCTCGCTCTGATCTGTCGGCCGCGCCTCCGAGTCCATCTGGCACGCACCGGTCGGGCGAACGTGACCTCATAGGAGCCTGCCTTGGCGGCTCGTCCCTGTCCTGTCCGCCGTCCCGGCACGTGCGGCCACCCTGCACAGATTGTTCGATGAAGGGATGACGATGACCACCATGACAGATGCGACCACGCGCGTCACCGCCGGGGTCGACACGCACCGCGACCAGCACGTGGTCGCCGCGCTCGATGAGCGTGGCGCCGAGCTCGGCGTGCGGTCGTTCGCGACCACGCCGGCCGGCTACCGCGAGGCCCTCGCCTGGCTGCGCAGCCTCGGTGCCGTCGAGCGCGTCGGGGTCGAAGGGACGGGCAGCTACGGGGCCGGTCTGACCCGCTACCTGCACGCCGAGCAGGTCGTGGTGGTGGAGGTGAACCGCCCCAACCGCCAGCTGCGGCGCAGCCACGGCAAGTCGGATCCGGTGGACGCCATCGCCGCGGCCCGCGCCACCCAATCAGGCGAGGCGTCGGGTGAGGCGAAGACCCGCAGCGGTGCCGTGGAGGCGATCCGTGCGTTGCGACTATCAAGGCGAGGTCGTCGGCCACGTGCGCAAGTACTCTGACGTGCTGCTCATCTTCCTCCTGAAGGCGCACCGCCCGCGGGTGTACCGGGATCACGTGGCAGGTTGAGCATAGCGGTGACGTCGAACTCCGCGACCGGCACGTCACGATCACGCTCGTCGATCCAGCGGAGCGGCAGGCGCAGTCACTTCGCGAGCAGGCGGAGGCGCGCGCGGTGGCGGTCGCGGAGGCGGAGCGGCTGGTCGAGCGGTCTAAGCCGCCAAACGCGGCTACCACGGAACCTACCACCACGTGAGCGAGAAGCACCTCCAGCTCTACGTAGACGAGTTCAGCGGCCGCCACAACGTGCGAGCGCTCGACGCGCTCGACCAGCCCCCACCATTGCAGCCATCTGCCTGCGTTGCTCCCGTAGCGCGCAGCGGCGTGGCAACAGCCCCGGAGGGTGAGCCCGGTCCACCGGCCCCGCGCCTGCTCCGGCGGGATGACCGTGTCGTCCTCGCGCCGGCGGCTGAACACGACGCGGAACGAGACTGCTCCCTCGTCGCGGGTCACCTCGTCCGCCCGCTCCACGGTACTGTGGTGCCCGTGGGGCGGCAATATTCATCCGCGCGATCCTGACTGAGCCTGGCCCCCCAGGAGGAGGATCGGCTGAGTCTCTCCTGGAAGCTCCCTGGATCGCTCACGATCTAGTTTTGCCGACTTGTTTGAATCCGGCCAGACACCGGGGGTTGCGGCCCTAAGGTGTTGAGGACGCTGGTCGGCTGACTCCAAGTTTTGCTGCCGTGCTGCTGAGCAGGACTGGCTCTGGGGCGGAGTGTCGCCGGCCACCGTCCGGCCGCGGTGTGACTCGACAGAGGCGTGCGGGTGCTCCCGAAGTCGGCCTGTCCACCGCCCTCCCCACCGCAATTCAGCTACGACAGGGAGAGCTTCATGATCTTGATCGCCGTCGACCCCCACAAGTCCTCGCATACCGCCCTCGCCGTCGACCCCGCGGGCCGCGAGCTCGGCCAGCTCCGGGTGGAAGCTCGTGCGCACAGCCGGCTGCTGCGCTGGGCGCGGCAGTGGCCCGAGCGCCGCTGGGCCGTGGAGGGGGCCCGCGGTCTCGGCCACGGCCTCAGCCAGTGGCTGCTCACGGAGGGCGAGTCGGTCGTCGATGTCCCGGCGCGGCTGGTGGCGCGCGTGCGCTTGCTCTCCGGTGGCGGGAAGTCCGACCCCGCAGACGCGCGTGCCATTGCGCTCGCCGCCCAACCCCTCACGGCGCTGCGTGCCGTGCGGGCGGAGGACGACACGGCGGTGCTGCGACTGCTCTCCGACCGCCGCGACGAGCTCACGCAGGAACGCACGCGCGTGGTCAACCGGCTGCACCGGCTGCTGCGCGAGCTACGACCGGGTGGGGGCCCCTCCAGGCTCTCCGCCGATCGCGCGCAGGCGCTCCTACGCCGCCTGCGTCCGACCGGCGCCGCGGATCGCGAGCGGCTGCGTATGGCCCGCGAACTGGTACGCGAGGTGCGGGTGCTGGACCGCAACCTCGTCGAGAACGGCCGCCGCCTCGAGGCAGCGCTGCGTGTACAAGGCAGCGCCCTCACGCGCATCCCCGGCGTCGGCGTGATCCTGGCGGCGAAGATTGTGGGGCGCAGCGGAGCGGTCAGTCGCTTCCCCTCGCGCGCGCACTACGCCAGCTACACGGGGACGGCGCCGCTTGAGGTGTCGAGCGGGGAGGTCCAACGCCATCGCCTCAGCCGCGGTGGAGACCGCCAGCTGAACCGGGCGCTCCACATCGCGGCGCTCACCCAGGCGCGCATGCCGGGCACCGAAGGCCACGGCTACTTCCGTCGCAAACTCGCCGCTGGCAAGAGTCGGAACGAGGCGCTGCGCTGCCTCAAACGCCGACTCTCGGACGTCGTTTACCGATGCATGGTGGCCGATGCTCGCACCTGCGCTACCGAGGCCGCTTGACACAGAGGCTCCTCCCCACGGGCCCGAGCGCGCGGCCGAGCTGTCGCGAAACCTGCGCTGGCCAGCAAACGTTTGGATGGGCGTCTCCGTCGAAAACCAGCGATGGACCTCGCGGATTGATACGCTTCGCGACATCCCGACGGCCGTCAGATTCCTATCCTGCGAGCCGCTCCTGGGCCCTCTCGACCTTAATCTCGACCGCGTGTCGTGGGTGATCGTCGGCGGTGAGTCAGGTCATCGCGCGCGACCGATGAAGCTCGAGTGGGCAACTGGCGTGCGCGATCAGTGTGTACTGCGCTTCATCTCGGAGCAGCATCGCGTAGGTTTCGGCCAAGCGCTGATGGAGGGTGTCGGGTGCCGAAGCGTCCTCGACGGCTTGGGTCCAGCGCCGCCCGCCAAATACCTCGTCGAGCCGAGCGGCATCGGCGGCAGCGGACGCGCCCCCCCCCTTAGCGTGGGCGAAGTGGTCGGCATGTCCATGATGGCTCCAGCGGGCGACCCAGTTCTCATCGGCGGCCCGTTCGAGTGTGCGCTGGGGAGCGAGCACCTGGCGGTAGTACTCGCCGATGCCCTCGTTCAGGCCTATGGGGTCTAATACACAGACCGTTGTTTACGCGTCCACCCGCTCATCGCTGGCGCCGAGGTCGAGCGGCTGCGCGCGATGTTGTGCGGGTGGAGCGTCATGAAACTTCGCGAGCGCGATGGCGGTGCGACGCTTCGGGAACTCCGGGTCGTCCTCGGCCTCCTTCACGAGCCGGCAGTAGGCGTCGTAGTCGGTGTAGTGCTGGAGCACATCGAGGATGAAGCCCTCCTCGATCGCCTGCCGCATGCTGTAGACGTGGAGGGGCTCCGGCTTGCCGCCAGGCCCGGGCCGGCCGAACAGCTCCACCGTCTTGCCCTTCGGGGTCGCCGTGAACGCGAAGAACGAGAGGTTGGGCTGCCGGCCGCGTGCTTCTGCCGCTGCGTTGACGAGGTCTTCCCCGTCTTCGGCGGCCTCGAGGGCCGCGTGCGCGCGCGTGCCGAGGACCTGCTTCATCTCACCCGCGCTGTCGCCGGTCTGGCTCGAGTGCGCCTCGTCGACGATGACCGCGTAGCGACGACCGGCGATGGCCTTGTGCCGCTCGGCGGCCTGCTCCTGCTCGGCCTCCGAGGGCGCGTCGGGCGAGTCGGCGCCAGCGACGCGCAGCAGACCGCTCATGACGAACGGGAACTTCTGGAGCGTCGTGATGACGATCTTCGTGCCGTCGACGAGGGCCCGAGCGAGCTGCTGTGAGTCCTCGTCGATCTCGCCACTCGTAGTAGCCCGCTGTCGAGACCGCGAGTACCCGGCAGGCCACCGCCACGACGACCCCGTCGGCGGCAAGCTCACGGACCAGCCGGTATCTCATTCAGTCGCGCAGCGCGTTGGCCGTGAGCTCGGGCCCGTTGTCGCAACGGATGTACCCCGGCGCCGTCCCGCGCCCGGCGACGATCCGGTCGAGCGTGGCGGCCGTGGCGTCGGCGTTGATGCGCCTGGCGGCCACCACCGCCAGCGCCTCCCGCGTGTGCTCGTCGACGATGTTGAGCAGCTTCAGGACCCGCCCGTCCACGGTCTGGTCGAACTGGAAGTCCAGCGCCCAGACGTGGTTCGGCCGCTCAGCACTCAGCCGCCTGGCGGGCTGAGCCGAGTCCCCCAGACGCTGACGCTTGCGTCGTGTCAGCGGGACGCGCAGCCCCTCCTCACGCCAGAGCCGTTGCACCCGCTTGCGGTTCACGGTCCATCCCTCCTCGCGCAAGGTCGCCCATGCGCGGCGGTATCCCCAGCGGGGGTGGCCACGCGAGAAGGCGTGCAACTCCGTCCTGAGCGCGTCGTCGCCGCGGCCGCGCGCCGGCAAGCGGCGCTGCGTGGAGCGGTGCTGCGGCGTGATTCCGTTCGGCGATCCGCCGGCGGACCCAGACGGGGCGAACCACAGCGACGCCGAACGCGTCGTGGGCGCCCTCGTGTGCTCGTCGGCCGAGGAAGAGGTGTGGGATGCCGATACGGTTGCGCTGATCGTGGAGGTCGCCGAGGTGGTTCGAGGAGATCGAGTCGGACCTGCAGGCGCTGGAGCAGGAGATCGCGGGCCTGCTCTCGGACGTCGTGCGAAGCTGACGACGTGACTGGTAAGCATCGAGTCGGGATGAATCGAGCTGCGTGAGCCATGCCGAAGGTGCGGGAAGCGATCCGGATAGTGGAGCGCGACGGCTGGTACCATGTGAGGACGCGTGGCAGCCACCGCCACTTTCGCCACCCCGAGAAGCCGGGCAAGGTCACGATTCCGGGCAACCTGGGGGACGAGGTGCCGAGGGGTACGTGGCTCAACATCCAGAGACAGGCAGACCTCCGCGGGAGCGCACGATGAAGCTGACCTATGCAGTCGTCATTGAGCAGACCCCGAACAACTACGGCGCCTACGCGCCGGACGTGCCGGGCTGCATCAGCACCGCCGACACCCCCGATGAGATGCTTGCGATGATCCGCGAGGCGCTCACCTTCCACATCGAGGCGTTGATCGAGGACGGCGATCCTGTACCGGAGCCCACGATGTCCATCGACGACGCCATCGCCTACCACAGCCAGGCGCTCTCCGAGGCCGAAGAGGAGCTGCTGGCCGGGTACGGTGACGCCCCTCCGTCCCTCTCGACCCGGTTCGAGCTCGTCGAGATCGAGGTTCCCGCGCTGCAACCCGAGACCGTCTAGGCCTTGCCCGCTTCGCCGACCGCATGACCCAGCAGCCTGACCCCGCAGACGCCTCGCCTGCCCTACCGGCCCTCAAGGTCGTCGAGCCCGAGGTCGACGCCGAGAACCCGTGGGTCGACGACGTGCTCGACCGCAAGGACATCGCGGAGCGCCTGACGAGCATCGTTCGAGGGCAGGAGGCACCGTTCGTCATCAGCGTCGACGGGCGCTGGGGTACTGGAAAGACGTTCCTGCTCAAGCATTGGCAGCAGGATCTGGAGAACCAGGACTGGCAGGCGATCTACTACAACGCCTGGGAGGACGACTTCGCAGGCGACCCGCTGATCTCGGTCACTGGGCAGCTCTCGGAGCACCTCAAGAAGGCCTCCAGCAGCTCGGGGAGTGAGAGAGCGGCGCCGCCGGGTGAGTCATCACCGAGCAGCGCATCGAGCCTTCGATAGGACCGCTCGTAGCCGGTGGTTCCCGCGTACGGCGGGTCGAGATAGACGATGTCGGCCGGCGTGTTCGCGAGCAGCTCGCGCGCATCGCCCTGCAGCGCTGTTCCGTGGCCCACGAAGACGCCCGCATTGACAGCCCGGGCCGTTGCCCACACGCCGGCGGGCGTCAGCCGCTCGCGGGCACGGAGGTAGTGCCCCAGCCGACGCGGGCTGACGCGGTCGAAGTCGCCCTGCGCTACGGCGCCCGCGTCCGTGGCATCCGGTATCGACAGCGGAAAGCTCCCGAGCACGAGCTTGATCGCAACAAGCTGGACGAGACTGCGCACTGGTTCTTCGCGGGAGGCGGCCCATCCGAGCAGTCGTTCAGGCAGGGATCGCATTGGCCTTTGGAGCGCGCCTTCCGCAGCCGGTGTGTTCGCCCACGCCCGCAGCAGCTCGTCCTGCCTGAGCCGGCGGCTGGAATTTGCGATCAGCGCGCGGGCGACCACCACGCTCCGCGCGGCGAGGTCGGCGGCGATCACGTGGAAGCCGTTCGCACCGACGGAGGGTGAACGAAGCTCGTTCAGGTGCAAGCTGCGGGCCGGATCAGATTTTCGTGCCCCACACGCTTCGATCCAGCCTCGAACGCTACGTCGAGGACGAGTTCGTGAACGAGGACAGGCAGGTCGGCGGACGCTTCAGCGTCACTGCAACCACGCCTCGGGAAGCGGTGGAGCAGGAGGCGGCGGAACTAACGCGCACGCCTACTTCCTGAAGGGCCTCATGTGAAGGGCCCGAAATCGTGCCAGCACCGTGCGCGGCGCGAGCCGCGGCGTTACCGCTCTAGGCCGGCGCGGCGCAGCCGAGCTGTTCGGCGAGATCCACGAAGCCGTTCGCCACGAGGTCAAACTCCGGATCCGGCGTCAGGTCGGGCTCCCGGTCCGGACCGTACTCGTCGGGGCGCGGGATGAACGCGGTGTGGAAGCCCACCTTCGCCGCGGCACGCAGGTCGCCCTGGTGGGCGGCCGTCATCATCACCTCGTGCGGTTCGAGACCCAGCAGCTCCGCCGCGCGCTGATAGCACTGCGGATCTGGCTTGAAAGCTCCGCCGAGAGGATGCAATCCCACGCGAAGCCACCGTGCTTGGCCATGTTCGTCAGCAGCGCGACGTTGCCGTTAGACAGCGTCGAGACAATGTACTTGGTACGCAGCCGATCGAGGCCCCCTGGCACGTCCGGCCATGGCTGGAGCCGGTGCCAGACGCGGTTGAAGTCAGTGACCTCCTCCTCGGTCAGACCGTCGATCCCGCGCTCTGCAAGCAGTTTGTCGAGCTTGATGCGATGCAACTGGTCGACCGGCATCCATGGCAGCTCGCCATCTCGCACGCGGAGCATGCCGGCGATGTAACCGTCGAAGCGCCACTCGTCGGCGAACGACGGCCAGTCGGTCTCGAAGCCCTTCCGCGCCGCCAGCTCCTTACCCTCGCGGATCACGGATGCACGCCAGTCGGTCACGGTGCCGAAGACATCGAACGTCAGTGCCCGCACGTCCTCAAGGCCCATCGCACACCCCTCCCGCAGCTGCCGGCGCCCCGGCGCCCCGGCGCATGCGATGGTAGCCGCAAGGACCTCAACCTCTGGGCTGGGCACGGCGTCGCTGTCCGCGAGTTCACGATGCGCGAGGGCCACGGGGCGGGCTTACTACACTCGCCATGACGGCACGATTGACATCGAGCAGACGGCACCGCGCCTGGCCCTGCACGCCGACCGCACATACGTGCTCGACGAGACCGTGCAGCGCTTCCGCGACGGCCACGCACCGCTCCCACGCGATGCGCGGCAACTAGGCGGGCGCCTGAACGAGGGCATCGGCGAGTACTACCGCCAGGTGCTCGCTCCCCAGCGCACACTCGAACGGGCCGCCGATGAGAACTGGGTCGCCCGCTGGAGCGATCATGGACATGCCGACCCGTGGGGCGGAGCCTCTGTGTCAAGCGGCCTCGGTAGCGCAGGTGCGAGCATCGGCCACCATGCATCGGTCTCGACCATCTGATCACCGTGAATGAGCGTCACCTGCGACCGGTGCTGCGGGAGTACGTCGCGCACTACAACCACGTGCGACCGCACCGGGCGCTCGAACTGTGGGCTCCGGACGACCGGCGGCCACGGTCACCGCCCCGGAGCGAGGGCCAGGTCGTGGGTCGGCCGATCCTGGGCGGGCTGCATCACGAGTACGAGCGTCTCGCCGCGTGACATTCGGGCGGACGACATTTTCTGGTAGCACAGCCATCAGCGATGACGCCGTTGTCCGCCTGGCGCGCCAGTACGGTGTGAGCCAGGCGGCGATGGCCTTCCGCCTTGCGAATCTGGGCCTAGCGGCGCTCTAGCATCACTCACCGGCCGCCCGCTTACCGTTGACCAAGACCGAGCCCACCAAGAAGTGAGCCCTCGCCGCGAGACTCGCCGCCGGCGCTGGGTGCGCTCTGGATGATGCGGTTCGCCAGCCGCGAGAACGGCAGCGACTGCAGCCACACCCGACCGTGCCCCGAGAGGCTCGCCAGGAAGAGCCCTTCGCCGCCGAAGATCATCGACTTGAGGTTCCCTGCACGCTCGATCGAGTAGTCGATCCCGGGCTCGAAGGCGACGAGGCACCCGGTGTCGACCAGCAGCTTGTCGCCGCGCAGCTCCTTTTCGACCACCGTCCCGCCGATCGACAGGAACGCCATGCCGTCGCCGCTCAGGCGCTCGAGGATGAAGCCCTCACCACCGAAGAGTCCGGTTCCGAGGTTGCGGCGGAAGGCGATGTCGATCTTCGTGCCGAGGGCCGCGCACAGAAATGCATCTTTCTGGGCCAGGATGGTCCCGCCGAGAGCAGCCAGATCGACTGGCAAGATCGTGCCGGGGAACTCGGCGGAGAAGGCGACGACCTGCTTGGCACGACCCTCGTTGGTGAAGTGCGTGAGGAAGATCGACTCCTGCGCCATTGCCCGCTTGCCGGCGTCCTTGAGCCTGCCCCACAACCCCTGATCAGGCTCCGCGCCGTCCCCCATCTTCGACTCGAAGCCGATGCCGGATTCGAGGAACATCATCGCTCCGGCCTCGCCGATAACCGTCTCGCCTGGGTCGAGTTCGACCTCGACGAACTGCAGGTCGTCGCCGTGGATCCGGTAGTCGATCACGTGGCTGCGCATGGTCATTGGGGTCTCCTGCTCGTGCATGCGGGCCGCCGAGATGTAAGCGCCCTCTACACCTACAATAGCCGGGAGCGGCTCAGGGAGAGGCGGACGGCCGATGAACGGTCCATCTCAGGACTACGACCGCGTCGAGCTCGTCTGGCCTGGCAAGCGCACCGAGGTCGAACGTGTGCGGCTGCCGTTCCAGGTCATCGAGCGCGTGAACGACGTGCGGCGCTCGCGCGAGGGACAGGCGCCGATGCTCACGGTCTCCCGGTCCACGGTTTTCTTGGACACCTGATTGGGGCAGCCTGCCCCTGCAGAGGAGGTGTCCATGACGGGCTCAACACAGGGGACGAAGGGGCGGAGCGAGCCGCGGCCGGAGCGAGGTCGCTTCTCGTCGCGACGCAAGGCCGAAGCGGTGCTCAGGCTGCTGCACGGCGAGGAGCTCGACGCCCGCTCGCGCGAGCTCGGGGTGACCGCGGCGACGCTGGCGCAGTGGCGTGAGCGCTTCCTCGCCGGTGGGCAGGCATCGCTCAAGAGCCGACCGGCCGATGACCGTGACGACGAGATCCGGCGCCTGCAGGCGAAGGTCGGCGCGATCACGATGGACAACGAGCTGCTGCTCGAGCGCGCGCATCAGTTGGAGGCAGGACTCCCTTTGGCGCCTCGGAGGTCGAGGCGATGAGCCGGGCCAGCTCGCCCTCCAGCGGACGCCGCTACGGCACGGCCCGCGTCTGCCAGCTCTGGGAGGTCCCGCGTTCGACGGTCTACGCGCGGCGGGCGCGAGCCAGCCGGCCCGCGCAGCCTGCGGCGAAGCGCGGTCCGAAAGGCGCAGGGACGGACGTCGCCCTCACCGAGCAGATCCGCGCCGTGCTCGCCCGCTCGCCGTTCATGGGCGAGGGCTACCGCAAGGCCTGGAAGCGGCTGCGCCTGGCCGGCGTGCGCACCTCGAAGGGCCGGGTGCTACGGCTGATGCGGGCGGCGGGGCTGCTCGCCCCGACCCGCGTCGGGCGCCGCCGTGGGCCTCGGAACCACGACGGCACGATCACCACCGACCGCCCAGACGAGCTGTGGGGAACCGACGCCACCGCCTGCCTCACCACTCGCGAGGGCAACGCCACGGTCTTCATCGCCGTCGACCACTGCACGCAGGAGTGCGTCGGCATCCACGCGGCTCGCCCCGGCACGCGCTTCGAGGCGCTCGAGCCGCTCCGCCAGGGGCTGCGGGCGCACCACGGCGGCTACGGGCCGGGCGTCGCCGCCGGGCTCAGCCTGCGCCACGACCACGGCAGCCAGTACCTCAGCGACCACTCCCAGGCGAGCTGCGCTTCCTCGGCATCCGCTCGAGCCCGTCGTTCGTGGCCGCACCCGAGGGCAACGGCTGCGCCGAGCGCTTCATCCGCACGCTCAAGGAGCAGCTGCTCTGGGTGGAGCCGTTCGAGACGGTCCAGCAGCTGCGCCTCGCGCTGCGCGCGTTCAAGGACCGCTACAACCAGAAGTGGCTGGTCGAGCGCCACGGCCACCGCACCCCGGCCGCCGTCCGCCAGGCGCTCTCGCCGAGCACCGGAGCGGCTGCATGATTACCGCGAGCGAAGTGTCCAAGAAACCAGGAGCGGTACACAGACCGCCTCGCGCCGGCGCGACGGGCTTACCAGTCTCCCTTCGCGATCTCCTTGAGTGCGTCGATTTCGAGTTCCTTGTCGGCGACGATCCCGCTTCAGCCGGGCGTTCTCGCGCTCCATCCCGAGAGCGTGATCGAGAAATCCAGGATATGGTCCTGATGAACAGGATGTGTCGCCAGATCTCGGAGACAAGTCACTCTAGACGGCTGGGAAACGTCGCGCATCGTCCGCGGCGTACGCCGCGACCGTTTGGTCCGCCGCGGCGGTGGCCGCGAGGCGATCGATCAGGTCGTCGACCTCTGCCCGTGGCACGGCGCAGGTCATCTCCGCGTTGGTCATGCCGGTGCGCACGCGGCTGAGCTGGCATCCTACCGAGGCGGCCATCTCGCCCTGCTCCTTCGCGACCGCGACGATGTGGCACTGCGGCTTACCCTCCACGCGTAACCCGGGGACGGCGTCCATCAGCACCATCAGTTGCCGCCCGGTCAGGCGCAGTAGCACGACGTCGGGGTCGTGTGTGGCCTCCGCCAGCGGCTCGTAGCTCACCGCCTCCGGGTGCTTGGTGATCACCGGGATCTGCGGAACCACCTCCTCGGTCACCCAGCCGCACTCAAGGAGCGCCGCCACGTCAGCGTTGCCGCCCACGTCCGCCATCGTCTGCATGCCGTGGGTCAGGGAGCCGATCGAGCAGTTGCCGTGGTCCTCCGGCACCGTGGTGAAGCCGCGCGCGGTGGACTTCATCCAGAACACGCAGCCGGCAGAGACCCGACCCGTGCGCCCGTCCGGCGTCGGCTCTGACATCGGGTCGTCGAACGGCGGTGGCCCGTCGGGGATCGCGTCGTGGAACGTGATTCCAATAGCCGGAACGTCGCTCCCGAGATGTTCGCGCAGCGCCGCGGCACTCGCAGGCCAGTCGTGGGTTGTCGGCATGGATCCCTCCGGCCTGCATCGCGCGGGAGGCGTGATCATACGCCGCGCGCGGGCACCTCGACAGACGGTGGCCGTGGGTTCCGCCAGGGACCGCCGCCCCGTAGTTCGCTCGCCCCTCGATCCTGAGGCCGCGATGCCCACACATCGCCTTTGCCCACGAGCGGCGGCAGGAGCGGTCCCGGCGGCCCTCGATCGCTGCGGAGCACGGTGCGCGGGCACGCCTGTCCCGCGGGACGTTCGCTAGGTGCGGTTGGCGCCCTGCCACATGTGCCGACCGACGACCCCGACGACGATGACGAAGAGCGGGTCGATGAGGGTCCAGGGGAGTTCGGGGCCGCCATCGCCGTTCAGAGTAACGAACCACTTCCAGAAGAACCAGATGAAGAGCCAAAGAGCGCTGTAGAAAGCGATGTTCACTCGGAGGAACCGAATAACGTTTGCTGTGTCGGCGTTGTTCTCCATGACACGCTTGTGCATGAAGCTGGCAAGCAGGGCGATGACGACCGCGACGGCCTGGAAGTAATTGATGACTTCCCAGATGGGGAACTCATCTGCATCGCCGTGGATGATCGGCGTGGCGATGAAGTAGAGAGCCACTACGAGGGCCATCGCCATGGAGTAGGCCGATAGCAGGCGGGCGAGCATGACGGACTCCTAATGCAGGGGTGTACCGCTCCTGGAGTTACTTGGACACTTCCGCAAAGCGGTAATCATGCTACCGCCCCGGTGCTCGGTCGGCGAGCCTGCGGTGTGCTCACCGCAACTCTCTCATGTCGAGTTGCCGCGAGCGCTTGCGCCCAGCGTGCAGCAGGACGATGTGGGCACCGTGCTCTGCGTCGGCCACCCGGTGATCGCCCGGCCGCAACTCCCAAACTCGCAGCGTGCGGGTCAATCAGCCTGGCAGGCGGCAGCCCGAGATTCGCTCCATGCCCCTCCAGCAGCGCCACCGACCCGCCCCCGCCCACCGTGTACCCCCGCGCGGGGCGGACCGGGCGGGGGCCACCAGTCATCCCGCCACCCGGCGAGAGCGATCAGGGCGCGAAGCGGTAGACGACGGGGAGAGCCCCAATGTCCGTGACGCTCGAATCGGTGTGGTGCGATATCTGAACGTGGCCGGTGCCGCAATCGCCGAACTCGTCACAGGTAATGACCCCGATGATGCCCCTGAAGCCGCTGACGCTGGCCAGCGACTGCCGGAGCTGGGCACGGTCGATGTACAGCGTCTCTCCGTCGCCGACCGCAACCTCCTCGATCGCCCGGAGCAGCATCGTGGCGGCGTCGTAGGCGTGGGCCAGGTAGGCGGAGGTGGGCGCCTCGCCGTACCGCCCTCGATAGTCGGCGACGAGCGCCTCGCCGCTCTTGCCCGTCGCTTCGTTCGTGTTGCCGCCAAAGTTGAGGTCCGGGCCGGGGAAATAGACGCCCGCCGACTCGGGAATGGCGAGAAACTCGGACACCAGCAGGGCGGCGCCCCCGATCAGCGTGACCGCCTCAAGCCCAGGAACCGCGCCCACCTGGCGGACGATGTGGGCGCCTTCCTCCTGAAACAGCGGGAAAAAGAGCCCGTCGGGACCGCCCGCCGCCAAGAGCGTGAGGACCGGGCCCATGTCCGTGTCGCCCCTACTGATCGCGGCGACCGCGACCGCGCCGCCCAGCGCCTCGAACGCGGTCGTGAAGGCGCCGACCAGGCCCGACGTGTAGGGGTCGCCGTCGTGGATGGCGGCCATCCCGCGCAGCCCGAGTTCGTGGTACGCGAACTGCGCGACCGCGCGCGCTTCGTGCAGGTCGTTGTTGGTGACCCGGTAGTAGCCGGCATGGTGGTCTGGGCCGGCGGTGCCGCGAAGGTCGGACGTCAGCGAGGGGGCCGTATTGGAGGCAGAAACCATCACCAGGCCAGCCGCGCTGAGGAGTGGTGAAGCGGCGACCGCCGCCACCGAACAGGACGTGCCGACGACGCCGACGACTCGGGCGTCGCCGATCACCGTATCGGCAGCGGCCTCGCCGCCTTCCCCGGTGCAGAGCGAGTCGACGCCCGAGCCCATCGAGACGGCGCGCCCGTTGATGGGGCCGTAATCCGCCAGCGCCAGCGCCACGCCGCGCTGGCTCGGGGTGCCCAGGTCGCCGAGACCCGTCAGGACATGCAGCGAACGTATCTGGATGGCCTCGTCGCGAGACACTGCCACCGCCCCGAGCGGACCGGCTTCGAACTCCGGTCCGCCACAGGAAACGACCCACAGCATGAGCGCCGCCAGCGGGGCGAGCCAACCCAACCGCCGCAGACCCTGCCGCGGGCACCGGAACTCGCTGTCGACTCTGGCTTGACGGGCCACCTTCATGCCTCCCAGCGTCTGCTGCGGACACCGACCGACTCCGCTCGGTTGGCCAAAGAAGATTATATTGAACCGCCCCGGGTTTGATGGAGACTCTGACTATTGAGTCCCGGCTTGCATAGGGGACGGCATCACGGTACAGGTTGGCCTCGTACTCAGCGGGCGGCACGTAGCCGAGCGCCTCGTACAGCCGCTCGTGGTTGTACCAGTCGACCCACTCCAGCGTCGCTAGCCCCGGGGTTCGGCAGCGCGCTGGCCGCCGACTTCCTGAAGGAAATCGGCGTCAAGCAGCTGGGGAAGCCCGACCGGTGGGTGCGACGGGCGATGGCAGCGGCGGGATGGATCGACGACGAGTCAGCGTCGGCGTTCCTGGTCCAGCGAGCCTTCTGGCGCACGTGGGAGGCGCTCGGTGACGACTAGCCGCCTGTTGTCATCGACAAGCTGATGTACATCGTGGGGACGGGCCGGTTCGATATGGTCGAACCGGACTACGCCTGTAGCACGCGGATGCCGCGATTCGTGGAGCGCATCCAGCGCTAAGACCCCAAGCTCTAGACGGTCGAATGAGATCTGCACGGGGCGCGCTGCCGCATCGCCGAACCCTTCGCCGCCCTCGGAGAGGCCGAGCCCAGGGAAGTCGAACGTACTGAACCGCCCCGGGAATGTTGGAGGCCCCCACCCTCTGAGAGGACGGAGCGATCGCGACCAGGCAGGTACCGAGCAGAGATCCGCAAGCGAGCGGTGCGCAGCGACGTCGCCACCAGGTGGTGTGCTACGCCCACGGTCGGACTTGCGGCTCGCCCGACCTCCTGGGGGTAGCGACGCAAGCACGTCCACGCGCCGTTGAGACATCGTGTGGCGGGTACTATGCGAAAGGGGGAATGGGAGTCGCGACCGGTGAGGAAGCTCAACCCATGGCACGCTTTAAGGGCCCGCGAGGCCTTCTTCAAGGCGCTAGTCGAGGCCGGGTTCGAGTCTGAGCTCCAGTCGTTTGCTCGCGAGTATCCCGCCCCGGCGTTCCGGTTCGACGAAGCCTGCCGCGAGTCGCCGACGTACGCACCGGCCATGCATGCGTTCTGCGAGCGGAGGGGGCTGACCTCCGAGTGGTTTCTCGAGTACTGCCACGACCTGAACTAGGCTTCCCATCACAGCATACCGAAGCGGATCTACGGTCACCGGCTTCCCAGCGTGTTCAGCACTCTCAAGATGACGCTGGAGCCATCGAAACCAACGATGCCGTCTCGTCATAGCGAGGCGGCGAGGCAAGCCGGGTATTTCTGGGGCGGCGCCTTCTGGCTCGAGGACACGAAGCCGAAGGTACGAGACGAAGTCCTCGACGCATTCTCGAAGGTATTCGAGCATCTGCGGGAGCCCACCGTTCTGCGCCTCCGTTTCGAGATCATCGACCGGCACCACCGTAGCGGGATGGGTGCGCCGACCCGAGGCGAGTCCCTCTAGGGGGAAGTCGGGCTCCAGGGTGAATCAATCGCGCATGCTCGTGAAACTGCCCGAGCGGCATTTCACGAACTCTGGGACGACACCATCCAGCCTGCCCGCCGAGAGCGGGGCGCAGGCACTCGTCGGCGCCGGCTCGGCACCGCCGAGCGGGACGCACTCGCGTTCGTCGGGCGAGTACGTCTGCGCGGCGAGGGGAAGCGGCACGGCCAGGCACTCACGTCAATGACGGTTGCCCTGCTGCAGGAAGCGCGGGGCTACCAAGGCCTCGAAGAAGAGCAAGTGAAGAAGGCGCTGACCAAGTTCGGCTCACTGCTGCGGGTCGAGCTGTGACCGGACCTCGCACCAGCGCCCCTTAAAGTTCCCCGCGGATTCTGCCCGCATCCCTTTTACTGCAGTGGCTGAGGCTGTCGCATGGAGTGGCGTGGGCGGAGCGCCACGAGGGCCAAGAGGTCAGCCGGTCGGTTGTCGGGGCGGAGTAGCCGCCTCTCACAGGGCAGCGGCGCTACGCGGCCGCCACGGCGGCAGACCAGCCTCTTTGCCGGGGGTTGCCGTTCGCTGGCCAGGAGGACGGCCGCGCCCGGCGATAGAGCTTCTTGAGGTTGTGGGTGGCGGCGATCAGCTTCCATTCGCTGGCGCACGAGGCGATCCCGCGCCGCATGAACCGGCGGATGCCGCGGTTCTCCTTGACGTCGCCGAAGACGGGTTCGATCATCCAGCGCCGCTGCTCGTAGAGACGCCGGCCACGCTGCGTCGCCAGCTTGCGATCCATCCGTTCACGGACGGAGAGCCCGGCAGGGATGCGCCCGCGCGGCGGCGCCGCGCCGACGCGCCGGTTGCGGTCGCTGCGGGTCGCGAGCAGCAGCTCCGGACCTGCGCTCCCCGCCTGCCGCACGTTCGCCTCGGAGTAGTAGCCGGCATCAGCCAGCAGCACGCGCGCCGGCCCGCAGTGTGCGGCCTGCAGGTTGCGGTGCATCACCTCGATCATCGGTTGCAGCTCGTGCATGTCGGTCGCCTGTCGGCTCACCTCAGCCGCGACGATGATCTGGTCGCGGGTCGTCACCGCCTGCACGTTGTAGCCTTGGAAGTAGCCGTGATAGTCGCGCACCACGCGGCTGTCCGGGTCGGTGACGTTCACCTTCGCACCCTGCTCGGGCTGCGGCGGCTTCGGGCGGCGCCCGCGCTGGTCCTTCTCCGCGCGGCTCCTGAGGCGTTGCTCGTAGTCCTCCTGCCGCTCCCGCTCTCGGGCCGCCAGTCGCTCCCGCGCCTCGTGCAACCGCTGCAGGCGCTCCTCGCGGTCCCTGAATCCCGGAGGCAACTCGTCGCCCCGCGCGTCGCCGAAGCGCGCGTTCTCCTCGGCGTCCACCCGCTCCGCTTCGTCGAGGATGCGCCGCACCTCGGCCTCCAGGTCCGCATCCGTGCGGTTGCGCTCACGGCTGGCGTTGGCGTGCAGCTTGGTCCCGTCGAGCGCGACCACCCCGACCCGCACCAGACCAGCCTCGGCGCACAGCCTGAGCACCTCGGCGAACAGTCCCGAGAGCGCCTCCTCGTGCTGCTGGCGGAAACGGCAGATCGTCGCGTGGTCGGGGTGCTGGTTCGCGGTCAGCACCCGGAGGGCGATGTCCTCCCGGCAGCGCCGTTCGATCTGGCGGCTCGAGCGCTCACCCTCGCAGTAGGCGTAGAGCACGAGCGCGACCATCATCGACGGCTCGTACGCCTTCCGCCCCCAACCGTCCTCGCGGTCGCGCTCGTAGAACGCGGTGAGGTCCAACTGGCTGACCGCATCGAGCACGAACCACGCGAGGTGGTCCCCGGGCAGCCAGTCGCGGAGGCTGGCGGGCATCAGGTATTGCTGGTCACGGTCGCACGGCAAGAAACGCTGGGTCACGGCGGCACCTCGGAATCACTCCGCCCCCGCCGCCATGCTCATCGTATAGCGATGTCCCCCTCTTCGTGGGTTTGTGCGACAGCCTCGGCTGGGTCGCCGCGTGCTTAGCAGACGGTAATCCACGCGCGGTGAAGGGGACCACGATGACGCTTCCCTTGCCTTCATACTTCCGGGCGCTGCCCCCGTACCTGGGAGGCAAGCGCCGGCTCTGTCCGCTGATCTTCTCGCTGGTACAGCAGTTTGTACCTCGCAAACGCTGGCCAATGACCTTCCTCGATCCGATGTGCGGGAGCGGCGCGGTGGCGCTCTCCGCGAAGGCGTTCGGCTTCGAGGTCATTGCGTCCGACATCGCCGCCCGTGGCGGCGTTGTCGCGCGCGCGCTCATCGCCAACGACACCGCCAAGCTGAGCAAGCAGGACGTGCTCGACCTCTTCGGCAACGTAGGCGACGCCGAGTACCCGCTGGCCGATGAGGTGGCCACGGTGCTCACCCCCGCGCAGGCAGGGTGGTTCAGGCCAGCGCTCGCGGCGGCCGATCGCTGGCTCGAGCCATGGCGGAGCCTGCGCCGGCTCCTCCTCGTGAAGCTGTTGCTGCGGCTCTACCCGCTCTCGTTGCCGTCGGCGACGGACGCAGCGGCCGCGGTCTGCGGTGACTACGACGCGATCTCGCCGCGCCGGCTCGGGCACTACATGCGGGCACGCGGGCTGCTCTCACCGGACCACGTGTGGCGCGTGGCGCAGGAGCTCAATCTTGGAGTCTTCGGCGGCTACGGGAGCGCTCGCCAGACAGACGCGTGCTTCGCGATGACGGACACGTCCCCGGACATCGTCTACCTGGACCCGCCGTACCCGGGCACCAGCCGCTACGAGCAAGTCTACATGGTCGTCGATCGCTTCCTCGGAGACCAGCGGCCGAAGAAGCCCGCCCCCACGCTGGACGAGCTGCTTGCCGCGGCTGAGCACATCCCCTATCTGGTCCTTTCCTACGGCGGGCCGAACGCCACTTTGCCCGATCTCGTTTCCACGGTGGAACGCTACCGCCGCGTCGCGACCGCACGCGAAATTCCGTACCGACACCTACAGTCGATCTCGTCGGAGGCCAAGAATGCCGGCAACCGCGAACTCCTCGTCGTCGCCAGTCACTGACGGGCACCTCATCCGCATCAGCTTGGGGCGGCTCCATCCGCACCCGGCCAATGCCAACGTGATGTCGGAGGGACGCCGCCAGAAGCTCGCCCGCAACATCGAGCGGCAGGGTCGCTACCCCCCCGCTGGTGGTGCGGCCACACCCCGAGCTCGAGAGGGACTACCAGATCCTGGACGGACACCAGCGCGCCGAGGTGCTCCGAGAGTTGGGCCGTGACGACGAGCCCGTCATCGAAGAAGCGATTCGGCAGGCCGCCGCGGACCTCGACGGCCGCAACCGTCGCGGCGGCGCCCTGGCCGCGATCTGCCGCGCCCACCTGGAGGACATCGATGCCTGAGAACACCCGCCAGCGGGAGGCCTTCAACCGCTACTGGGAGCTCGGGGCGGAGCGCTCGATCGAGCGCCTGCACCAGTCCCTCGCGCGTGCGGGGAAGGCGCCGACCCCACGCACGCTCTACGAGTGGTCGCGGCGCAACCATTGGCAGGACCGCATCGCCGACCTCGATCGGAAGACCGGGGAGGCCGAGGACGAGGCGCGCATCGCCACGATCC
>CBDAOL010000009.1:0-356029 GCA_965198045.1 Dehalococcoidia bacterium | reverse complement strand
GCGGTACGGGCAGCAGCTACATCGAGCCCGGTGCGCCGTGGGAAAACCCATTCGTCGAGTCGTTCAACGGCCGGCTGCGCGACGAGTTCCTGGCCGTCGAGCAGTTCGACAGCCTGCTCGAGGCGCAGGTGCTGATCGAGGACTGGCGGATCGAGTACAACACGAAGCGCCCGCACAGCAGCCTGGGCTGGCTCGCCCCGGCTACCTACGCCGAGCGCTGGGAGGCTCAGCAACACGCTGGACTCTCATAAGCGGTGGTCTCGCAAAGGGGGTCCGGTCACCGGCAGAAGCGCTCCCACGCCTCGGCCGGCCCCGAGATGGTGCGCCGCTACACCGCCGTTGGGGACCGCGGGCGATGCAGTTTCATACGCCCCATGCAAGGAACCGCCCCCACCCTACAAGCACAGGGCGGGGGCGGTCTGGCGTCGACAGTTACGCTGCTCTAGGAACCGACGGCTGCCTCAACCTTGGAGGCCGCGTCTGAGGTGACCCAGTTCTTCCACGCCGAGTTGTTCTGCAGGAACTTGTCCGCGGCGGCGGAAAAGTTCCCGTCCAACTCGCCGAGGTAGCCCTCCGCCTCCAGCTGGTTGGCCGCGCTGAAGTCCCACTTCTCGAAGAAGGTGACTAGGTCCGGCGCTTGGTCGATCAGGTCCTTGTGCATGACGATAAGGACCTGCGCTATAGAGTAGCCGCAGTTCCTCTCGGCGTCCCAGCACTCGGCGGTGTAGGGGGGCTCTTCCAAGAGGGTGTAGCCGCCGTATTCACTGCTCAGAGCGTTGCTGAGGGTGGTGGGTCCCCAGTAGTAGAACAGCACCGGCTCCTCCTTCTCAAAGGAGGCGCGGATCTCCGCCTCAAGAGCTTCGCCGGATCCGGGGTTGACCAGCTCAATCACGTCGTCCAAGCCGTAGCCCGCCACCTGCTTTGTATTGGTGACCTCGCACTCCCAACCCGGCGGGCAGTTCAGCAGCCGGGCTTTCCCGTTGGAATCCGGAGTTACGAAGAGGTCCATATGGTCCCGCAAGTCTTGGACTGTGCTAAGGCCGGGGTTGGCGTCCGTCACGTACTTAGGCACAATGAAGGCGGACTGCCAGTTGTCCTCCAAGCTGTTCCCAACTACCTCGATGGTGCCCTCAGCGATGGCCTGGTCGTAGGCTTCCTGCTGGTTTGGAAGCCAGATTTCCAAGGTGACGTTGGTGTCGCCCCTGGTAAGGGCCTCCATCAGCGGCACCGTGCCGCCGAACACCTTGTCGGTCGGGTACCCGTACCCCGCGCTGACGATCCGCGCGGCGATGGCGTTCTGAATCTGGGCGCTGTCCCAGTTGAGGTCTGAGAAGATGATCGTGGGCTTCTCCTTTTCCCCGCAGGCGCCCGCTGCGAACATAAAAACCACCATGAGGCTGAGCAGCCCCAGTCCTATCCTCCGAGTCTTGCCTTTCATGCCGTGCCTCTCCTTTTGAACCGCCCCGGGTTTAATGGAGACTTGGTTCATTGAGTCCCGGCGGGGGCCGGGACGGACTCACAATACTGACTGGCTTCGTACTCGGCGGGTGGCACGTAGCCGATGGTGCTGCTGAGCCGGCGGTGATTGAACCAGTCGACCCACTCGAGGGTGGCCAGTTCGAGGTCCTCGAGCCCACGCCATGGGCCTCGGCGGTGCACGAGTTCGGCCTTGTAGAGCCCGTTCACCGACTCCGCCAGTGCGTTGTCGTAGGAGTCGCCGCGGCTGCCCACGGAACTGACCGCCCCGACATCGGCCAGCCGCTCGGTGTAGCGGATCGAGAGGTACTGCACGCCGCGGTCGGAATGATGGACAAGCCCGCCGAAGGGGCCCTGCCTGCTCCAGAGCGCCTGCTCCAGGGCGCCGAGCGCGAGGTCGGTGTGCAGCGAACGTGACGCCTGCCAGCCCAGCGAGGTCGGTGTGCAGCGAACGTGACGCCTGCCAGCCCACGATGTAGCGGGAGTAGACATCGATGATGAAGGCGACGTAGACGAAGCCCGACGAGGTGCGCACGTAGGTGAGGTCAGCCACCCAGAGCCGGTTGGGGGTGGTCGCCCGGAAGTCGCGCTCCACCAGGTCCGCGGGTCTGGGCGCGTGCTGCCCGTCGGGTAGCGTCGTGCCCGTCGAAGGACGCGCTCCACGCACGACCCCTGAGAGACTCAGCGCGTCGCTCAGCTTGCGCTCTGTGTCGCAGCGTTCCGTGCGTGAGATCGTCGACGGAGCCCGGCGGAGCCGGCGGGCGATCGCTCGACCGCTTGCGCCTTGGGCGCGGAGGATGGCGATGCCCTCGCGCTCAGCGAACGATAGGTAGCGCCCTAACAGCGGCGCCGGACTGGCTGTTGGCATGCCACCACCTTCACGGAACCAGCGTGCTCCGACGGCTGGAGACACACCGGCCGCCGCAGCGGCATCCTCGCTCGACAACCCTTCTGAGATCGCCAGCCAGAACCGTTGGCGATGCTCACGACGCGCAACCCGGTGGACGGCCTGGAGACCGCATCGCCGGCCTTCCTGTCGCCTTCGCCGCCCACCCCGGTGACCTTCCCATCACAACCCCTCACCTCGAGGCGTTGCGATGACCACTTGAATCCGCCCTGCACGCCGCGGTCGGAATGATGGACAAGCCCGCCGAAGGGGCCCTGCCTGCTCCAGAGCGCCTGCTCCAGGGCGCCGAGCAGGAGGTCGGTGTGCAGCGAACGTGACGCCTGCCAGCCCACGATGTAGCGGGAGTAGACGTCGATGATGAAGGCGACGTAGGCGAAGCCCGACCAGGTCCGCACGTAGGTGAGGTCGGCCTCCCAGAGGCGGTTGGGGACCGGCGCCCGGAAGTCGCGGTCCACGAGGTCTGCGGGCCTGGGCGCGCGCTCGTCGGGCACGGTCGTGCGCCTGACCTTCCCACGCACCACGCCTGAGAGGCCCAGCTCCCGCATCAGCCGCTCGACGGTGCAGCGGGCGACCGGGATCCTCTCGCGCTGCAGCTGGCGCCACATCTTCCGCGCGCCGTAGACCCCGAATTGCTCGGCGTGGACGTGGCGCAGCTTCACCTTCAGCGCCTCGTCGCGCACCCGCCGGGCGGAAGGCCGGCGCCGTCTGGCGGCGTAGTACGTCGAGGGGGCAACCTGCAGCTCCCGGCAGATCGGCTCGACCCCGAAGCGCTCGCGATGCGCCCCGATGAAGCGGCTCACTTCGGCAGTCGCGGGTCGAGCTCCCGCGCGAAAAAAGCGGAAGCCGCCTTCAGGATTTCGTTGGCGCGGCGCAACTCGCGATTCTCGCGCTCGAGCTGCCGCAGCCGCTCCCGTTCCCCGGTCGTCAGCCCCGCTCATGCACCTGCATCGACCTCAGCACGCCGCTCCCACGTCCGTAGCGTCTCGGCGGTCATCCCGAACTTCGAGGCGATCGAGGTAATCGTTGCCCACGCGACGCATGCTCGGCTTGATGCTCGAACACCATCCGCACGGCCTGCTCGCGGATCTCTACTGGGTACTTGCCTCGTCGTGTCATCGCCCCATCCTCTCAGGAGTTGGAGCCTCCAACATTCCCGGGGCGGTTCATTTCTTGGTCCTTAGCGCCGCCTGCGCGTGTTCTTGATTCCGTCTATCTATTCCTTCTTGCTCCCCAGGGCGGACTGCCGCTCCCGTGCCCATGCCTGAGTTATCCGGTCCAGAATAATCGCCAGCGCCACGATGGCCAGACCCGCCAGCAGCGCCTCCCCGGGCCGGAACCGGCCGAGACCCCGGAGGACGTCCTCTCCCAAGCCACCGGCGCCCACCAGCGAGGCCACCACCACCATGGCCAGGGCCATCATGATGGTCTGGTTTATGCCCGCCATGATGGTGGGGATAGCCATGGGCAACTGCACTTTCAGCAGGAGCTGCCGCCGGGTGGTGCCGAAGGACTGGGCCGCCTCCACCACCTGTGGCGTCACCTGGCGGATGCCCAGGTTGGTCAGCCGGATGGCCGGAGGCACGGCGTAGATCACCGTGGCGAAGATGCCCGGCACGTTGCCGATGCCGAACAGCATGACGCCCGGCACTAGGTAGACGAAGGCCGGCATGGTCTGCATGCCGTCCAGAATTGGCCGTATGGTGGAATCTACGGAGTTGTTTCGGGCGGCCACGATGCCCAGGGGGATGGCAATGGCTACGGACAGGATCACCGCCACCACGATGAGGGCCATGGTTTCCATGGCGCTTTCCCACAGGCCCACCATCCCCACTGCCGTCAGCGATCCTACGGCGAATGCCCCAAGCCGCCAACCCGCGGTCCGCCAGGAGAGCAGCGCAATGCCCAAAACCACCGTGGGCCACGGAAGCCAGCGGAGCGCGTCCTCCAAGAGCAGCAGGAACGTCAACACGGCGTCCGCCACGGTGTCGAACACCGGCGCGCCGGTCCGGGTCAGCCAGCGAAGAAAATCGTTGACCTCGTTCGCGATCTCCGGGCCCCAATTGGCGGGGAAGGAGACCCCTACGCCCCAGAACGCTGCCACAATGGCCGTGGATGCGGCCAGAGACAGAAGGCCGAGAAGGAGGGTGGTTAGGTGGCTCATCCGCCCAAAGGCGACGTTCATTTGCCCCGACAGAGATGAGTCCCTGGTCTTTTCTTCTTGCTGATCGGAGGTCTTGGTCTGACTGGGGACCGCCATGGAACTGAGACTGGCCTCTCCTGCGTCCCCGCCGCTGTGGTCGTTGGCGGAGTTAGGTTGCTCGAAGGCAGCCTGGAGCAGGGTCTCCCGGTCTATCACGCCGACCAAAGCCCCGGACTCGTCCATGACCCCTAGCTGACCTGGAGTGGACCAAAACTCGGAGAGCGCCCCGTCCACCGTTTGCTTGAAGGACACTCTGGCGTTGGGCCTGCTGGCCTCCGCCGACGCCCGTTTGGTCCCCTGCCGGTCCATGAAGTAGCCCACCGTCAGCACGGTGGACGGGCGCACGTCTCGCGTGAAGTCCGCCACGTACTCGTCCGCCGGGTCGGCTACGATTTCTTCGGGAGTCCCCATCTGAATCACCGCCCCGTCGCGCATGATAGCGATGCGATCGCCCAACCGCACCGCTTCGGACAGGTCATGGGTGATGAAGATGGTGGTCTTCTGCATCTGCCCCTGGAGCCGCATAAGCTCGTTCTGCATGTCCCGGCGTATGAGGGGGTCCAGGGCGCTGAAGGGCTCGTCCATCAGCAGGATTTCCGGGTTGCTGGCCAACGCTCTGGCCAGGCCGACGCGCTGCTGCATGCCGCCGGACAGAGCGGAGGGCCGATACTCGCCCCACTCGCCAAGCCCCACAAGCTCCAAGACCTCTTGGGCCCGCTCTGAGCGGCTTTCCAAGGGAACGTCCTGGATTTCCAGGCCCCACGCAGTGTTTTCCAGCACGGTGCGATGGGGCAGGAGGCCGAACTGCTGGAAGACCATGGAGGTCTTGGTGCGCCGGAAGTTTGTCAGCTCCTCGTCGCCGAACGCCAAGACATCGTCATCGTCTACAAAGACGGAGCCGGTGGTTGGGTTGATGAGGCGGTTGATGCAGCGGACTATGGTGGACTTGCCGCTTCCGGAGAGGCCCATGACCACGAAGGTCTCCCCGTCATGCACGTCGAAGCTGACGTCCTGCAGAGCCACGACGCAGTTGTAGGCGGCCTGGGCCTCCCCCCTGGACATCCCGGACACCCGCTCCACCAAGTCCGGCCCTTCGCCCTCGCCAAAGACCTTCCAAAGGTTTCGGACCCGTACGCGAACCGAGCCCGTTGAGGCGTCGCTTAAGGAACTCGCAGGCGATTCTATAGCCATTGTACCGCTCCTGGTTTCTTGGACACTTCGCTCGCGGTAATCATGCAGCCGCTCCGGTGCTCGGCGAGAGCGCCATGAAGCGCTCGGCGCAGCCGTTGCCCTCGGGTGCAGCCACGCACGACGGGCTCGAGCGGATTGCCGAGGAAGCGCAGCTCGCCCTGGAAATGGTCGCTGAGGTACTGGCTGCCGTGGTCGTGGCGCAGGCTGAGCGCGGCGGCGACGCCCGGCCCGTAGCCGCCGTGGTGCGCCCGCAGCCGCTGGCGGAGAGGCTCGAGCGCCTCGAAGCGCGTGCCGGGGCGAGCCGCGTGGATGCCGACGCACTGCTGCGTGCAGTGGTCGACGGCGATGAAGACCGTGGCGTTGCCCTCGCGGGTGGTGAGGCAGGCGGTGGCGTCGGTTCCCCACAGCTCGTCTGGGCGGTCGGTGGTGATCGTGCCGTCGTGGTTCCGAGGCCCACGGCGGCGCCCGACGCGGGTCGGGGCGAGCAGCCCCGCCGCCCGCATCAGCCGTAGCACCCGGCCCTTCGAGGTGCGCACGCCGGCCAGGCGCAGCCGCTTCCAGGCCTTGCGGTAGCCCTCGCCCATGAACGGCGAGCGGGCGAGCACGGCGCGGATCTGCTCGGTGAGGGCGACGTCCGTCCCTGCGCCTTTCGGACCGCGCTTCGCCGCAGGCTGCGCGGGCCGGCTGGCTCGCGCCCGCCGCGCGTAGACCGTCGAACGCGGGACCTCCCAGAGCTGGCAGACGCGGGCCGTGCCGTAGCGGCGTCCGCTGGAGGGCGAGCTGGCCCGGCTCATCGCCTCGACCTCCGAGGCGCCAAAGGGAGTCCCGCCTCCAACTGATGCGCGCGCGAGCAGCAGCTCGTTGTCCATCGTGATCGCGCCGACCTTCGCCTGCAGGCGCCGTCCATGTGCTGCACGTTGTCCAGTTCGTGGCGGCGCGAGTGATACGGCCCGCTCATCGTGCGGGCAAGGTATCACCCACGATACTCACGCGTTACGGCTCCTCCCTCGACAACGCCCTACGCGACGGGCTGCTCTCGTTCGACGCGACGCGGACCAGCGCAGCTGCCGTCGATTACCCCACGGACGTTGTGCTGTATCGCCGCGGGACGTACACGATGGTGGAGCATCGCTTCTCGCAGGAAGACCTGCAGCCGCTCGCCGATCACTGGATGAGCGCGATCCACAATGCGGTGGACGAGGCGTCCGCGTTCGTCCCGCCACTACTCGCCTCGCTGCCTGACTCACCGACGCACCCCCGGACGGTGGGGCTTACGTAGGTCCTGGCTGTGAGTGCGCGGAACGCCTTCGGCGCCGGCTTTCGCCTCGCCGCTCGCCTTGCCGGTCCGGCCGCGGCTGCGCTTCGACTCCTTACGTGACGGTGCGCGCGCTGCGACGAGTGGACCGTCAGCGCTGACGTGCGCGGCTGACGAAGCCAACTACCCGGAGCGGCGCACGGTGCGCACGGTCGATGCTCGGCCCATGCGAACGTCCCGTCTCTTCGACGCCCTCCCACCCTACCTCGGCGGCAAGCGCCGGCTGGCGCCCCTGATCCTGGCCGACCTCGCGGCAGAGCTTCCTCCGGCGGAGTGGCCCGGGGCCTCCTTCTGCGACCCGATGTGCGGGGGCGGGGCGGTGGCGCTGGCCGCCAAGGCGCAGGGGTTCGAGGTCTACGCCAGCGACCGCGCGCGCCGAGGCGCGATCGTCGCGGCTGCCCTCATCGCCAACTCCTCCGTTCGACTGCGGGAGGCGAACTGGCTGCCGGCGCTGCGCGCGGATGATCTCCGAGCGAACGGGGCCGCGGCCGTGTCGGTGTTCACCGCCGCGCAGGCGCGACGGATCGACGGCCTCCTCACGGCCGCCGCGGCGCGTCAGGCGCCTACGCGCGCCCTCCTGGAGCTGCTGGCGATCAAGCTGGTCTGCCGCCTCTTCCCGATGTCGCTGCCCAACGCCACGGACGCGGCGCGCGCGGCGGCGGGGGAGTGCGACACGATCTCCCCACGCCGGCTCGGTTACTACCTGCGCCGCGATCGCTGGATCCAACCGGCGGGCCTGCGCACCCTCGCGACCGCGATCAACGGGGCGTGATCGGCGGCCGCGGGCACGCCACCCAGCGCGACGCGCGCGAGGCGATCGCGGCCAGCCCGGCAGAGACGAGGACGCCGCAGCGCGGTGTCCTCGCCCCTCAGCGTCCGCGTATGCGGCCCTTCGTGCGTCTCAGGCCACCCGCCCGCTCACGCGTGCGGGCTCTCCTTGTCGCTCCTGCTCGCGGGGCGCGGGCTGCGGCTGTTGCTCCTCGTTCGGCTCCGCGTTCCTAGCCTTCGCCCCGTTCCGCCTCTTCCCGCTCCCGGGGTTCAATGTCGTCTCGGATTCCCTCGCTGATCCGGTCCGTCTCCACCCGCAACTCCCCGATGCGCCGGAGCGCGTCAGCGCTCGGCATCGCCAACACCCCTTCCAGACCCTCACAGAGCCCGTCGAACCGCGGCCACTCCGCCGCCTCGAAGCGCTCCGGTGCAAGCTCGCCGCGCGACCCCACCGCACCGCTACGGAACATCTCCCGCCGTGGAGGTGCTGGGAGCCCTCGACGCGAGTTTCGCCTCCTGGGCGGACCGCGACTTCGATGGCGCGAGCTACGTGAAGGGGCTTCGTCGCGGCATGTCTCGCCGACTGGCAGGCTGATGGCGATCATCGTCGACACCTCGGTGCTGATCGACCACCTGCGGGGCGAGGAAGCGGCTCGCGAGGCGCTTCGTGGCGCCACGGCCGCTGGCGAACGGCTCGCCGCTTCCGTACTCACCAAGGTCGAGGTGCTGGCCGGGATGCGAGTCCCGGAGGAGCGCGCCACGCGTCGCCTGCTGGACAGCCTCGACTGGATCGCAGTCGATGACGAGCTCGCCGAACGTGCTGGCGCCCTGGCCAACCGGTATCTGCCGTCGCACCCCGGGGTTGATCCGGTCGATTACGTGATTGCCGCGACGGCCGAACGCATCGACGCCCGGCTCTGGACTCGCAACGTCCGCCACTTCCCAATGTTCCCGGAGCTCGAATCTCCATATTGAGACGTTGTTCGGCGATCCCTGCGATCTCCCGGTCGACATTGGCTGACGCTGTTGAGCCAGACGCTCGATTCGATCCCAGTCACTGGTCGCGCCCTGCTAGCTCTCGCATCCAATGCCGTCCTGGTCCCGGCCATCGAATCGATGCGGGTCGTTCCCGACGACTCGGAAGCGCCGATGCGGGATGTCCCCACAGTCAAGGTCTGGCGGGGAGGGCGGGATGCACACATCGGGATACGACAGATCGCAACCGACGCCGGACTCCGATATTGGCACAGGCTCGGATGCCGCTTCTCCGTTGGTCGCCACCCGACGTCCAGCACAACGCGTCGGCCGGGAGACCTCGGTCGGCTGTGTTCTGAAGCCAGCCAACGCCCTCACGGCGCGGAGCGCTTCACCGCGCTATGATCGAGACCGACGACTCGCGTGCTATCGCAGATGGGTCCCAAGCGTCCCCGCCGAACCACTCCGCGCTAGCGCCCCAGCGCAATCAGGCGCGCAGAGGTTGCCATGGACAAGTGCGGCGGGATACAGGTCTTGAGTTGGCGCACCTCCTTGTTTCTCGGACGACGTAATCGATAGGGAATAGTCACATTGGCATCCTACGATTGGATCGATCTCCGAGCCCCTCAAGACTACGACCGTCTCGTCGAAGTGCTAGACGGGGAGTTCGATCCGAGCTGCATTGCTCAACTTCTCAAGTCCGAAGTCACCGCCGCCGCCAAAGGCGTGCTTGTGGAGCACGGATACGTCGACAAGGACTATCGGAGCACGTTCTATAACTTCTACGCCAAGAAGGGTCGTCAGTACCGAGCCGACTGCGTCCGTCTGCACTTCTTTGACGGCGCGGTTCAATATGACGAAGCCCGGAGCGACATCACCAGCACTGACGGGCGCCCACAAGACCACTACTTCGGCTACATCGTACTGAGACCGACCATCGTCGCCACCTTAGGGCGATCAGTGCTTTCGCCGAACATTCGGCTAGGCGCGCGCGGAAGGGCAATCCAGTCGGTTCACAACGTCAACCTGCTTGGTCATCAACTCCCTGTATGGGGGTTCCCTTCCATGGCTCAGCACATTGACATCGCCGTGTGCGCCCACGTGTCCTGTTGGGCCATTCTTCGATACTACAGCGAGACGTTCCCGCAACATAAGGAATACCTCGTTCACGATATTACGCAGCTGGTCGCCCCGTTCGACCCTGGCGGATTGGTACCCTCGCTAGGCCTCGAACTCCAGGAAGCCGAACGCGTGTTTCAGGCGGCAGGTTGTTTTCCGTTGCTTGTCGGCAAGAGCAGTTTCTCCACAGAGGAAGCGTTCTTCTCCCAGTTTCTGGCCTATCTTGAGTCTGGGTTCCCACTCTTCGTCGCGATGGGTAGCAAGAGGCACGCCATAGTGGTTGTCGGCCCGTGGGACGGCAAAACCTCATGCGGCCCACCGATACTCATGATGCAAGCCTCCTAGCACCGGCTTGCTGACGACTCGCTGACTCGGCGTCCGCTGCGCCGGCGAGCGTCCCTCCGGAGAGTCGAGCGCCAATGATCGATGCGGACGCATCGCGTTGTAGTGCTGGACGTACTCACCAAGCACCCGCCGGAGATGTTGTTCGTTGACCGCGATGACATGGTCGAGACACTCGCGCCTGAGCGTGCCGATGACGCGCTCGGCGATGGTGTTGGCATTCGGCGCGCGCACCGGAGTCAGAATCGTCTCGATCCCGATCCGTCGAGCGCGTGCGATGAAGTCCCCGCCATAGCTGAGGCTGTCGCATGGAGTGGCGTGGGCGGAGCGCCACGAGGGCCAAGAGGTCAGCCGGTCGGTTGTCGGGGCGGAGTAGCCGCCTCTCACAGGGCAGCGGCGCTACGCGGCCGCCACGGCGGCAGACCAGCCTCTTTGCCGGGGGTTGCCGTTCGCTGGCCAGGAGGACGGCCGCGCCCGGCGATAGAGCTTCTTGAGGTTGTGGGTGGCGGCGATCAGCTTCCATTCGCTGGCGCACGAGGCGATCCCGCGCCGCATGAACCGGCGGATGCCGCGGTTCTCCTTGACGTCGCCGAAGACGGGTTCGATCATCCAGCGCCGCTGCTCGTAGAGACGCCGGCCACGCTGCGTCGCCAGCTTGCGATCCATCCGTTCACGGACGGAGAGCCCGGCAGGGATGCGCCCGCGCGGCGGTGCCGCGCCGACGCGCCGGTTGCGGTCGCTGCGGGTCGCGAGCAGCAGCTCCGGACCTGCGCTCCCCGCCTGCCGCACGTTCGCCTCGGAGTAGTAGCCGGCATCAGCCAGCAGCACGCGCGCCGGCCCGCAGTGTGCGGCCTGCAGGTTGCGGTGCATCACCTCGATCATCGGTTGCAGCTCGTGCATGTCGGTCGCCTGTCGGCTCACCTCAGCCGCGACGATGATCTGGTCGCGGGTCGTCACCGCCTGCACGTTGTAGCCTTGGAAGTAGCCGTGATAGTCGCGCACCACGCGGCTGTCCGGGTCGGTGACGTTCACCTTCGCACCCTGCTCGGGCTGCGGCGGCTTCGGGCGGCGCCCGCGCTGGTCCTTCTCCGCGCGGCTCCTGAGGCGTTGCTCGTAGTCCTCCTGCCGCTCCCGCTCTCGGGCCGCCAGTCGCTCCCGCGCCTCGTGCAACCGCTGCAGGCGCTCCTCGCGGTCCCTGAATCCCGGAGCCAACTCGTCGCCCCGCGCGTCGCCGAAGCGCGCGTTCTCCTCGGCGTCCACCCGCTCCGCTTCGTCGAGGATGCGCCGCACCTCGGCCTCCAGGTCCGCATCCGTGCGGTTGCGCTCACGGCTGGCGTTGGCGTGCAGCTTGGTCCCGTCGAGCGCGACCACCCCGACCCGCACCAGACCAGCCTCGGCGCACAGCCTGAGCACCTCGGCGAACAGTCCCGAGAGCGCCTCCTCGTGCTGCTGGCGGAAACGGCAGATCGTCGCGTGGTCGGGGTGCTGGTTCGCGGTCAGCACCCGGAGGGCGATGTCCTCCCGGCAGCGCCGTTCGATCTGGCGGCTCGAGCGCTCGCCCTCGCAGTAGGCGTAGAGCACGAGCGCGACCATCATCGACGGCTCGTACGCCTTCCGCCCCCAACCGTCCTCGCGGTAGCGCTCGTAGAACGCGGTGAGGTCCAACTGGCTGACCGCATCGAGCACGAACCACGCGAGGTGGTCCCCGGGCAGCCAGTCGCGGAGGCTGGCGGGCATCAGGTATTGCTGGTCACGGTCGCACGGCAAGAAACGCTGGGTCACGGCGGCACCTCGGAATCACTCCGCCCCCGCCGCCATGCTCATCGTATAGCGATGTCCCCCTCTTCGTGGGTTTGTGCGACAGCCTCAGCTACGGTCGCGGTCTCGGATGAGGAACCCTGGCTGCTGACCCCAGGCGGTCGCCTCGATCATCTGCTGCCAGATCCAGGGCGCGTTCGGGTGCTCCGTGATGTTCCAGTGCCGGATGCGGCGCCGGTCGTGGTCGATCACGATGAGCACGGAGAGCGTGCGGAAGGCGAGCGTCTGGACCGTGAACAGATCGGCGGCCCAGATGCTGGACGCGTGGTTGCGGAGAAACGTGTGCCACGACTGACTCGGCGGTCGCCGGAGCGCCTGCTGACGGTAGCGGCTCACGGTGCGAGTGCTGACGTCGAAGCCAAGGGCACGCAGCTCGCCGACGATGCGGACGGCGCCCCACCGCGGATGCTCAGTGGCGATGCGGACGATCAGCCGCTGCCACTCGGCGGGAATGTGGGGACGCCCAGGTCCGCGACGACTCTTCCAGCGCCAGTAGGCGCGCCAAGCAGAACGATGCCACCGCACCACCGTGTCCGGCTCGACCATCACGAGCGTGCCTCGCCAGCCGGACCAACCGCGTGCCAGTAGTGACCAGAATCGGCGGTCGTGGCGACGGAGCCGCGGTCGACGACGGCTCCTGGTGTAGACGGCGAGCTGATGCCGCAGCGCCAAGTTCTCGAGAACGAGATCTCGGCGGGCGCGGACCGAAGCGAAGAGTGCTGCGACAAGCAGACGGAGGTAGAGCACAGACGAGCCTCTCGTGGCTCGCCGATACTCTGCCATCTCAGGACAGAGCTACACCGATCAGGTTTTGCCGACTTGTTTGAATCCGGCCAGACACCGGGGGTTGCGGCCCTAAGGTCGCTGGTCGGCTGACTCCAAGTTTTGCCCGTGCTGCTGAGCAGGACTGGCTCTGGGGCGGAGTGTCGCCGGCCACCGTCCGGCCGCGGTGTGACTCGACAGAGGCGTGCGGGTGCTCCCGAAGTCGGCCTGTCCACCGCCCTCCCCACCGCAATTCAGCTACGACAGGGAGAGCTTCATGATCTTGATCGCCGTCGACCCCCACAAGTCCTCGCATACCGCCCTCGCCGTCGACCCCGCGGGCCGCGAGCTCGGCCAGCTCCGGGTGGAAGCTCGTGCGCACAGCCGGCTGCTGCGCTGGGCGCGGCAGTGGCCCGAGCGCCGCTGGGCCGTGGAGGGGGCCCGCGGTCTCGGCCACGGCCTCAGCCAGTGGCTGCTCACGGAGGGCGAGTCGGTCGTCGATGTCCCGGCGCGGCTGGTGGCGCGCGTGCGCTTGCTCTCCGGTGGCGGGAAGTCCGACCCCGCAGACGCGCGTGCCATTGCGCTCGCCGCCCAACCCCTCACGGCGCTGCGTGCCGTGCGGGCGGAGGACGACACGGCGGTGCTGCGACTGCTCTCCGACCGCCGCGACGAGCTCACGCAGGAACGCACGCGCGTGGTCAACCGGCTGCACCGGCTGCTGCGCGAGCTACGACCGGGTGGGGGCCCCTCCAGGCTCTCCGCCGATCGCGCGCAGGCGCTCCTACGCCGCCTGCGTCCGACCGGCGCCGCGGATCGCGAGCGGCTGCGTATGGCCCGCGAACTGGTACGCGAGGTGCGGGTGCTGGACCGCAACCTCGTCGAGAACGGCCGCCGCCTCGAGGCAGCGCTGCGTGTACAAGGCAGCGCCCTCACGCGCATCCCCGGCGTCGGCGTGATCCTGGCGGCGAAGATTGTGGGGCGCAGCGGAGCGGTCAGTCGCTTCCCCTCGCGCGCGCACTACGCCAGCTACACGGGGACGGCGCCGCTTGAGGTGTCGAGCGGGGAGGTCCAACGCCATCGCCTCAGCCGCGGTGGAGACCGCCAGCTGAACCGGGCGCTCCACATCGCGGCGCTCACCCAGGCGCGCATGCCGGGCACCGAAGGCCACGGCTACTTCCGTCGCAAACTCGCCGCTGGCAAGAGTCGGAACGAGGCGCTGCGCTGCCTCAAACGCCGACTCTCGGACGTCGTTTACCGATGCATGGTGGCCGATGCTCGCACCTGCGCTACCGAGGCCGCTTGACACAGAGGCTCCGTCCCACGGCCGTCGTGCGTGCATGCCCGGCCGAGCGGCGAGCCGTGCGCAGCGCGCGGATCGCCTCCACGGCACCGCTGCGGGTCTGCGCCTCACCCGAGGCCTCCCCTGACTGCGCAGCGCGAGCGGCGGCGATGGCGTCGACGGGGTCGGACTTACCGTGGCGGCGTCGCAGCTGGCGGTTGGGGCGATTCACCTCCACCACCGCCACCGCCTCGGCGAGCAGGTAGCGGGTCAGGCCAGCGCCGTAGGTGCCCGTCCCTTCGACGCCGATGCGCTCGACCGGACCAAGGCTGCGGAGCCAGGCGAGCGCCTGTCGGTAGCCGGCCGTGGTCGTCGCGAACGACCGCACCCCGAGCTCGCCGCCCCGCTCATCGAGCGCGGCGACCACGTGCTGGTCGCGGTGCGTGTCGACCCCGGCGGTGACGCGCGTGGTCGCATCTGTCATGGTGGTCATCGTCATCCCTTCATCGAACAATCTGTGCAGGGTGGCCGCACGTGCCGGGACGGCGGACAGGACAGGGACGAGCCGCCAAGGCAGGCTCCTATGAGGTCACGTTCGCCCGACCGGTGCGTGCCAGATGGACTCGGCGGCGCGGCCGACAGATCAGAGCGAGAGCAGCCGAAGCGCCAGTCAGAATCTGGGGTCAGACCGAGCCCGGGAGCCCACCCGGCACCGTAAACGCTCGCCGCCTAGTGGTGGCTGGGCGTCGTACCCATCATCCCTGTCAGATCTCGGACCACTCCAACGGAGCTAGGCCACCCCCAGCGAGGCCTGTAATCCGCGCTACACCGATCGCGATCGATCGCTGGGAACATCGATCACTCGCGGCGGTCGACGCCAGACGCCCGCCACTCATCTCGCCCGTCCGCGAGATCGGCGAGCTGTTCCAGCGTCGCTTGATGCTCGTGCCGGAGATGTAGCAAGATCAACCGGTAATCGAACGCGATCAGACAGGAGTCTCGCTCGACGAGGCGTGCAATCTCGCCGATGTCATCTTCACGGGAGATCTGCTCCAGCAGCCAGCTCCGGAACGAAGCCATCACCACCTCTCGTAAGCGATCGTACGCGCCACAGCACTGGACGCTCTAGCGGACGGCCCTTAGCGGCCGACGGTCGCTCGCCGTCGGAGGCCCCGAACCCAAGGCGATGCGCACGATCGAGCGGAACGCGCCCGTCAGTAAGGCGGTGTCCGTCAAGCTGGTGCGCTGCCCGATGTAATAGGGCCAGAGGGGCCAGTGAGTATCACGATTACTTTCGATCTCGGTGATCGCCAGCTCCCCACACCCACACCGTGCCGCATCAAAGCTGTGATCGCCACCTGCACAGCTGCTCGAGTCCATGGAACCGACCTCATCGTGGTCCGACCGCTAGCCTCACGCCCGCCTCACGGAGCCGTCGTACTAGGATACTTCGAGCCGCTTGCCCGTCCGCATGTCTATAGTGCGCCCCGAGAGGCGAAGTACATGTTCTTCATCAGCGTCGTCAAGCAGTACGAGCGAGCAGTCATCTTTCGTCTCGGTCGCTACGTCGGCACCCGCGGACCGGGCCTCGTCATCCTCGTTCCGTTCGTAGATCGCGGCACTAAGATCGACATGCGTGAGCTAGTGCTCGACGAGCCGGCGCAGTCCTCGATCACGCAGGACAACGCTCTCGTCGACATCGACTTCGTCGTCTACATGCGCGTGGTCGACGCCGAGGCTGCGGTGATCAATGTCCAGAGCTATCTTCGCGCCGTGCGCAACCTCGCCACGACCACGCTGCGCGCCGTGATCGGCGACATCACGGTCGAGGAGGTGCTGTCGCAGCGCGAGACGATCAACCGGCGCCTGCAGGTGAAGATGGCGGAGGAGGTCATCCGCTGGGGTGTCGAGGTCAAGGCGATCGAGATCCGCGAGATCACTCCGCAACATGACATCCAGGACGCGATGACGCGCCTGCTCACAGCGGACCGCACGAAGCGCTCCGAGATCACCGAGTCAGAGGGCCAGCGGCAGTCCGCGATCAACGTCGCCGAGGGCAACAAACGGAGCGCGATCCTCGAGGCGGAAGGCTCGAAGGAGTCGCAGGTGCTGCGCGCGCAAGGCGCCCGTGAGGCAGCGATTCTGAACGCCGAGGGCTTCTCGATCGGCCTGCAGCGGATCTACGAGACGGCCTCTGGCGTCGATGGCAACACCATGGCGCTGCAGTACCTCGAGATGATGAAGCAGCTCGGCGCCGGCGACTCGACCAAGTGGATCATCCCGATGGACCTGGCGCAGATCGCTGGTCCGATGGGCGCCGCGATCGGAGGCCTGGTGTCCGGGGACAGCAACGATGTGGCTGCCAGTGACAGCGCGGGACCGACACTTCCCCAGGCCCCTCTCGTGTGACGCGATGGCGGCGCGCACCGGCGACTGTCCTGGGCACTGGCTACGGGTTGCCTAGCTGAACTGGTACTCGGGCGCTGCCACGATCAACTGCAGCATGCGTCCGATGCGGGCGGGCGCGTCCTCGCTTACCCCGTTGTCAAACGAGAGCGGGCCTTGCTCCTCCGCGAACTCCACGAGCGCCGAACGCGTCTCTGCGCTCAAGTGGAGGGGTCCACAGAGATCGAGGCAACGGTCGACGAACTCTCTGGGCGAAGCGTTACCCGCCGCGACCACCCGGTCGACGATCAGTGCCACGCCGGGCTTCGAAGTATCCATCACCTGCTCGACCGCGAAGTTGACGCGCTCGGTCAGCGTGCCGATGTCGAGCCACTCCTTGCCTGTGTGCCAGCCCTCGACCGAGGTCGGGTCCATCAGCTTCTGCCCCATCAACGTCGCCGCGGTGGCGAGGCGGCCGACCGAGAGGTCCGGAAACCTCGGCGAGCCGGCGAGCTTGATCACGCCGCCGACGAACTCGGTCGGGCTCTTCACGCGTCGGAAGCGGGCCGTCTTGAAGAAGTCGGAGTTGAGCAGCGTGCGCATCACGTCGCGTATGTCGCCGTCGGACGCCACGAACGTCGCGACCATCTCGTCGATGGCAGCCCCGTCCTGTGGCGGTGTCACGCTCCACGAGGGCACCGGTGGCTCGTCGGCGACGAAGAAGTTGTAGAGGTGGCGGGAGATGAACCGTGCGCAAGCCTCCTGCCGCACGATTGCCTCGATCACGTCCTCGCCCCCGACGACGGTCTGGCCAAGGAAGGTCTTCTGCTCGGCATCGTGATCGTCTTCGTCGAAACGGAACTCCGAGCTGTAGTTGCCGTAGGGGTAGAGCGGAATCGGTTGCGTGAACGTCCAACCGGTGAATGCGCGTGCCGCGGACTTGATGTCGTCTTCGCTGTAGGCGCCGATGCCCATCGAGAACAGCTCCAGGAGTTCGCGCCCGTAGTTCTCGTTGATCGAAGTGCCGTGGTTCTCGTTGTTGTCAAGCCAGTCGATCATGGCCGGATCGTGCGAGAGGTCGAGGAGAATCTGGCGCATGCTGCCGAGACCGTTTTCTTTGAACAGCTCGATCTGCGCCACCAGCGCGGGGCCATGCTCGCTCTTGGTCCAGCCGGTCGCGAAGACCTGGTGCCAGAACAGCGCCATCTTCTCGCGCAGCGGGCGTTCGCTGTTCGCGAGGTTGTAGATCCAACGCGACGCCCAGATCATGGGTGTGTCCGCGCAGGCCGACACCGGGTAGTAGCGGTCGAGGACGTCGTCGTCCGGATCGCTATGCAACTCCGGATGGAGCAGGTCTTCGACGACCTCCTCGTAGGGGCGCTGCGTCAGTGCCTCGAGTTCGTCGCGCGTCGCTCCGACGCCAACGCGGCGCATGAGATGCGCCATCAACTCGATGCTTTCTTCCCCCATAGCGAACCTCTCCTCGTCGTCCCCCCGGGAATTTGGAGGGCGGCGCCAACCGTAACTACCGTCGGCTTCGCAGTTCATAGCATGGACGCGCGACACCGCAGCGCGGACCGCTGTCCTACGCCGTTACGGACCCGTGGCCGGTGCTGGCTAGTCTCCTGGGGCAACTGGCTACCTATGACTCACCGGATTCCCGCGTGGGCCGTAAAATCGGCTCCATCGAGGGTCGATGAATACATTGAGGCCGCTGGTGTTGAGGCGTTCCTCGACGAGAGAAACATTGGTGGCGAACATCGACGGCGTGCAACGGAAGCCTCGCTTGGGCGGGGCTTCTGCATGGGCACGAGCCACAGCGCTTCTTACTACCTCGCTACGAAACACTTCTACGGCGCGCGGTCCATTACCCCAGTGACCGACGAGTCTGTAGCAAAGGCTTCAGAGGGACTCTTCAGATGCGGTGTCCGCGATGCACGCCACGATCGGGACTTCGCATCCGTAGACGTCACAGTTAGTCCGCCCAGCACAGGCACGCTCACGACTGTCCCCGAGCATTCGACGGGCCGTGGACCGTGCGGCGGTTCAAGATCGAGCGTACGATGCGGACGAACTTCGTTATAGTAGGTCACGTACTCGCGCAGCACCCCTCGGACGTGACGCTCGTTGATCGGGACGATGTGGTCGAAGTGACCGGACCCCCTTTGCGAGACCACCGCTTAGACCCCCTTTGCGAGACCACCGCTTATGAGAGTCCAGCGTGTTGCTGAGCCTCCCAGCGCTCGGCGTAGGTAGCCGGGGCGAGCCAGCCCAGGCTGCTGTGCGGGCGCTTCGTGTTGTACTCGATCCGCCAGTCCTCGATCAGCACCTGCGCCTCGAGCAGGCTGTCAAACTGCTCGACGGCCAGGAACTCGTCGCGCAGCCGGCCGTTGAACGACTCGACGAATGGGTTTTCCCACGGCGCACCGGGCTCGATGTAGCTGCTGCCCGTACCGCTGAACCGGCACCAGTCGCGCAGCGCGTTGGCCGTGAGCTCGGGCCCGTTGTCGCAGCGGATGTACCCCGGCGCCGTCCCGCGCCCGGCGACGATCCGGTCGAGCGTGGCGGCGGTGGCGTCGGCGTTGATGCGCCTGGCGGCCACCACCGCCAGCGCCTCCCGCGTGTGCTCGTCGACGATGTTGAGCAGCTTCAGGACCCGCCCGTCCGCGGTCTGGTCGAACTGGAAGTCCAGCGCCCAGACGTGGTTCGGCCGCTCAGCACTCAGCCGCCTGGCGGGCTGAGTCGAGTCCCCCAGACGCTGACGCTTGCGTCGTGTCAGCGGGACGCGCAGCCCCTCCTCACGCCAGAGCCGTTGCACCCGCTTGCGGTTCACGGTCCATCCCTCCTCGCGCAAGGTCGCCCATGCGCGGCGGTATCCCCAGCGGGGGTGGCCACGCGAGAAGGCGTGCAACTCCGTCCTGAGCGCGTCGTCGCCGCGGCCGCGCGCCGGCAGGCGGCGCTGCGTGGAGCGGTGCTGGCCGGTGACCCGGCATGCCCGCCGTTCCGACAACTCGAGGCGGTCCTGCAACATGCAGACCGCCTCGCGCCGGCGCGACGGGCTTACCAGTTTCCCCGGGCGATCTCCTTGAGCGCGTCGATCTCGAGTTCCTTGTCGGCGACGATCCGCTTCAGCCGCGCGTTCTCGCGCTCCAGCTCGCGCAGCCGTTTGGCGTCGTCGGCCTTCATCCCCCCGTACTGGTTGCGCCAGCGGTGGTAGGTCTGCTCCGAGATCTCGACCCGTTTCGCCGCCTCCGCGATCGTCTGCCCCTCACCGAGCAGCCGCTCCACCTCCCGCAGCTTGCGCACAATCTGCTCAGGCGTGTGCCTGCGTCGTTTCACCGTGATGTCCTCCTCCGCCCACCTTCGCGGGCCAAAGGACTCTCATCAACGGTGGTCTCGTCTCACGGGGTCAGGTCAGCGCTACTACCCGATGCAGGGCTTCGGGAGCTTCGAGTCCGCTTCGCGCTTCTGTAGCGCGTTCGATGAGCTGCGACAGTACTTCCGCGTTCGCCGCCGCGGTGGCGCCCATGTCGCGCTGACGGAGCAGCGACGGCTCTTCCTTACACGCTGGCACTCGCTGATCACCGAGTTGGCTGCGGCATAGACGACCAGCGACGTCACCTTGGGCGCCTAAGGGTCGACGCGCCCTGAAATCTGACAGAGCCCCCAGACGGGATTGACACGGACATCGGGGAGAGCGGCGGGCGCCTATCTGGCGGCGAGCAACAGCGACTCGCATTCGCTCGAGCGCTGGTCAAGGACGCTGATCTGCTCCTTCTCGACGAACCTACGTCGGCGCTGGATCTGGAGACGGAAAACGAGCTGATCGAGCGCGTAACACCGGTGCTTGCGGGACGCACAGTCGTGTTCGCGGCACACCGACTCTCGCTCTTGCGGCTCGCCGACCGCATCCTCCTGCTGAGCGACGGGCGCATTCTGGAGGCAGGGACACACGACGAGCTGATGAGCCTGGGTCGTCACTACTACGGCCTGTTCCGGATGGAGCTCGGTCTGCCCACCCGTCCGGTTGTATCCGAGTTCTAAGCGCGCATCGACGATCCCTGCACGACCCCTCGCCCGATCCGACGGCACAGTAAGTCTGCCTAGTGAGCGACTGGAGTCATCGTCGGAGACGATCAGATCCTCACGAGCCCCGTCTCCGACAGCGTACGGGCGACCTTCGAGACCCAGCTCAGAGCCGTCCTCGCACCCACAGCACGATCGCCGTCACCAGCGCCCAAGCCGCTAAGTCGCCTGCGCAGCAGTACGATTGCCGAATGGCACGGCACGACCCCAAGAGCGCCCTCGCCCTGGCGATTGGCGATCGCCTTCGGCAGGCGCGTCGACTCCGCGATGCATCTCAGACCGAGCTCGCCCGTGCGATAGACGTCTCACAGTCCTCGGTCCCGCCTCGCTCGCCTCGCTGCCCGCGCCTCGCCACCTACAGGCTCGGGCGGGTACGGGTTGCTAGTTCGACCTGCAAGAGAAGGGGAGGGGCGGCACAACTCTAGCGCTGGCGCCTCGCTGCTCGTTGAGTAGCCGCGCCGGATAATCAACCTACGCACTCGGCTGGTCGCTCTGTCGGTTCCAGTCGATCAGTCCCTCACAGACGCGAACAAGCTCCGCACGAACGGCGGAATCGTCGCGGTCGTCGATCGAGGTCGCGATCTTAATGTAACTCGGAGAACACCACCCAGCCGAGCATCGTCGAGGCGATCGCGGCCACCATGATCTGCGGCTTGACTTGCGTCGGCCGCTCCTGAATTTCTGAGATCGCCCGACGCAACCCAGTTTCCATCGCCGACGCATGCCCACTCCGTAGCTCCGCGACCTCCGCGCCTTCAAGCAGCGCGGACCCCAGCGTTCGGACCATTGCCGACTCGGACACGAGCTTCTCAAACAGCGGGCCGACGCTGTCTCGGACCTCATCGCCGCTCTCCGCGGTTGGCGCCGTCACCCCGGCGAGCTGCTCAGTGGCCTCCCGAATGAGCCGGTCCTTCGAGCCGAAGTACCTGTGGACCAGGCCAGGATTGACCTGCGCAAGCTCGGCGATCTCTCGGACGGTGACTGTCCGGGGCGTCCGCTCTGCAGTCAGCTGGTTAACAGCCGAGATGAGCGCGCTTCGTACCGCCTCGGCGCCACGTGGCCGCGGTTTATCCACCATCGACGTCGTCCTTCGGGTGCGCGCGAATATTACTGCTCCGCACGCCGCGATGCAGACACGAGGCACGGTGATCGGTCTATTCGAAACTGACGTCCAGCTGCGCTGAAGAACGCTCGACAGCTCGTCGATCATCAAGCCTGCACATGGCCAAGGCGAACGGTGTAGGTTGACGTTCGGGTTGTTCCAACCCCCTGTGGCGGGAGGGCCGCTCTTTCCGAGGGCAGCCCTTCTCCTTGTCACCAGCCGCCCGCGCGCCCACAGCACGATCGCCGTCACCAGCGCCCAAAACCGCTAAGTCGGCTGCGCGGCAGTACGATTGCCGAATGGCACAGCGCGATCCGAAGAGCCCCTTGCCGTGGCGGTTGGCGATCACCTTCGGCAGGCGCGTCGACTCCGCGGTGTATCTCAGACCGAGCTCGCCCGCGCGATGGGCGTCTCGCAGGGCTCGATCTCGAACTACGAGCATGGCCTTCGCGAAATCCGGGCAGTGACGTTCCTGCGGGCGCTCGATTACCTGGGTTGCTCGCCCGAAGAGTTCTTCTTCGAGCTCGACGCCTTCATCGTGCCGCTCCGACGTGACCAGAGAAGCGCCGCATCGTTGCGCGATGCCACTTGGTTGTGAGCCACTAGCCGAAGGGCAGCGCGGTGCCGTTCTTCGTGGTCCGTCAAACAGCTAGCTCGCGCCGCCCGCCCTCATCTGAAAAACACAACGCTGCCCGAGGCGCGTTGGGGGACCTTGAGAGAAGTCCAGGTCGCGAACCACCATGCTCGAATCGGCCTCTCGAGCATTTCGATTTCGTGCGAAACGAGGCTGCTGGCGTCGATCATCTCGAAGTGCTCCTCAACGCGAGTCCGCTCACTCGTAGTGTGTATCGCCAACTGCAGGACGAGGGTGACGCCGTGGGCAACCTGTTCGTCCTCGTTCAAGATGCCGAGGGTAAGCGTCGGCTGCCGGTACCGAGCGGATACGACCAGGGGAGCAGCGCGATATGGGGGCGCGGGCCGACGCTTGCGCCCGAACAGCCGTCGCATCGGCTTCCTCTCGCCGATCAGGAGTGGGGTCGGGTTCAGCGACGACCGTGGATGGATGGACTCTACGCGCCCTCGGGTCGAGCGCGGCCGAATAGCCAGCCGAGCACGATGAGGAACCCGGCCTCGAGGGCGCCGATCGCGGTGCCGAGGTCGAGCAGCGCCGCGGCGACGTAGCCGACCGCGACGATCAGCGCGACCACCGCGCCGACTGTCGCCTTGGCCGTGAGCGTGCCGATCAGGTTGGTCATCATCAGTCTCCATCCTTGAGGATCGGGGCCCGGACCCCGCCGTTGTGCGTGTGGGTGCTCAGCAGCTCGAGCGTCGTGTCGGCCTTGCGTTCGAGCCGGTCGAACCGCAGCGAGTAGCGCCAGCCGGCAATCACCAGGGGGATCCCCACGGCGATCGCCGGCCCGAGCACTTGCACGGCAGCGTCAATGTCCACGGGTCCACCTCCCAGTCAGACCGTCTCTCGAACCGTGTACCGAACTCGCTCGAACGTGCCGCCCTTCACCTCGCCCATGTGGCGTTCGATACGCTCGATCCAGCCGGTGATGTCGATGTTCGAGAGGTAGGAATCGACGAACCTCACCCGGTCGCTGATGCCACGCTTGAGGATGTGGTCGAGCCGCGTCGGGTTCTCCCGGTCTTGACCTCGGTGCTAGACGGTGGTCGTGGTGACGCAGGTACCGCCTCTGGGCCGGATCCGGGGCACCGGCTTGGCATGAGCGCCGGGTCGGTACACTCCGCCCATGAAGGCCGAGCGACGAGGCTTATGGCTCCCTGCCGAGTAGACAGAAGAGTCCCTGATCCCGGGAAATGGTGCCGAGGCTGGGATTCGAATCCACCACGCCGCCGAAGCGGCCACCGGGTTTAAGAACGCTCAGTAGCGTCCACGCGCGCAGTCCAACATCGCCCGTTGACCAGCGGCGAGTCTTCGACGATGTGCTCTCCATCCTGGCTGAGCGGCCCAGGATTGCCTCGATCCATAGCGCCGGTGCTACGTCTCAGTTCTCGACGCGCTCGAACGCCGACCGATCAGCGGCGCCGTGTTGCACTGGTGGCGTGGATCGCGAGCTGAGACTCGGAGGGCGGTTGAGTTAGGTTGCCGCTTTTCGATCAACCCCGCCGAGCTGAGGGGCCCACGCGTCATCGACCTCGTACCGCTGGATCGACTTCTTACCGAGACCGACTATCCCGAAGGGGCAGGGAGTCGGAACGCCTCGCCGGGCGAAGTCTCATCTGTCGAAGCGGCGATCGCTGTCCGCCGCGGAGGGACGGTATCCGCCGTTCGGGAAGGCGTTTGGGGGAATCTGCGGGAACTCCTAGAGGAGACCGGTACCATGACCCTCTTCAGCCCGCAGCTTCGGCGAGTGCTCGATGCCGCGCCGCGACCGCTTGGGGCGCTGGGTTGATGACTCCCGGGCGACAGGGTGTGGGTGACAAAACTCATCCGGTCTGTGATGACTGCTCATTGCTCCGTTGCCCAGGTCACTGCGCGACGTTCGTCCGGCGGCCCGCCGTCCGACGCGTAACCGTCAGCCGCCTCGCGCAGTGATGGCAAGCCCAGGTGCGTCGACTGGAAGCCGGCGACCGAGCGGCGAGCGGCGAGCGCGGAACGGTGCAAACGCTTGCCATTCGGAAGGCCAGGGCGACCCGTGAAACAACCAACGGACTCATAAGCCTTCGGTCATCGCATCCGATGTCATCGCACCGTCAGAAAGGCGACGCGCGTCTGACACTCCTCGGACCGGCGTCTGGTTCTTCGCTGATCGCTGCGCGCGCGTTCCCTCATGACTGGAAGGTCGCGGTAACCTCGTGAAGAGTCCAGTCTCGCTTACAATCCCTTGCCCCAATGACGCCCGCTCGCGAGGAGAGCCCCCATGCCCGCTCGCGAGCGACGTGAGCTGGCTCTCGAGAACATCGCGCTGCGGCACCAAGTCGAGGTTCTGGCTCGGAATCGACCGCGTCCGCATGTATGCCCGGCGGATCGGCTGCTCTGGTCATCGCTCTTCGGTCTGTGAGCTCCCGCGCGCTTACACGGGCGGGAATCGCTTCGAGTCCTCGGCGGCGTAGGCCGCGACGGCGTGGTCCGCTGCGGCGGTTGCCGCGAGGCGATCGATCAGCGATGCGACCTCGCTGCCAGGCACGGCGCAGGTCATCTCCGCGTTCGTCATGCCGGTACGCACGCGGCTCAGCTGGCAGCCGACGGAGGCGGTGATCGCGCCCTGTTCCTTCGCGATCGCGACGATGTGGCACTGCGGTTTGCCCTCGACCCGCAGGCCAGGAACCGCGTCCATCAGCACCATCAGCTGCCGACCGGAGAGACGCAACAGCACCACGTCGGGGTCGTGCGTGGCCTCAGACAGCGGCTCATACGTGACGGCATGCGGGCGCTGCGTCACCACAGGGATCAGGGGGACGACCTCTTCCGTCACCCAACCGCACTCGAGGAGCGCTGCCACGTCCGCGTTGCCGGCGACCTCAGCCATAGTCTTCATGCCATGGGTCATGGAACCGACGGAACAGTTGCCGTGATCCTCGGGCACGGTGGTGAACCCGCCCGCGGTCGACTTCATCCAGAAGACACAACCCGCGGAGACCCGCCCCGTGCGGCCATCGGGCGCCGGCTCGGGCATGGGGTCGTCGAACCGTGCCGGACCGTCTGGGATCGCCTCATGGAACGCGATGCCGATCGCCGGCACATCACTTCCTAAGTGCTCTCGCAGCGCGGAAGCGTTGGCGGACCAATCCTGCGTCGTCGGCATCTGTTTCTCCGTCCCCCGTATGCGTGCAGAGCCGCGCAATGATAACGACTTCTTTCGCTGTGGGCTCAGCGAAGCCGGGTCACGGTGTCGCCAGCCTCGATGACCAACGGCTTATGAGTCCGTCGCTGGGCCCGCAAGCAGCCGACAGAGCTCAGGGTGCAAGACGAGGTGCCGAGCAGTAAGGCCTCAGATGTCTGCCCGTTCCTCGGATTTCGACCGATCTTGGCGCGATCGGAACTCCCCCTGACCTCCCGTGGACCGCCCACGGAACGGTCGCTGTCACGTTAGCCCGGCGTCGTCGCCGCAGCGGTTGCGAAGGAGCGAGTCGGGCGAGCGGCGACGCGGGGGATGGTCGTGCGAGGTCCGCTGTTCGTTGTCGTCATCATCGTCGTTTCGTGGCTCCTGCTGACCGCGCCTGCCCACGCACAGCAGGTCCCGGGCCCGCTCACCGGCCTCGTCGGCGCCGGCGCGCCCCTGGTCGCCTCGGCGTCGTCGACGCCTTCCGGCGGACTCACGGCGGACGATAGCCAGGCTGCGGCCTCCGCGGCCGTCCCTCCGTCCGGAGCAGTGTCGCCGTCGGCTGCTGGCGGGAGCGGGCCGCTCCCGACCAACCCCGGAACGCCGCCCGAACTGGGCTTCCCCGACATTCCGAACCCCTTCGACCTGCTTAGCAACCTCGACCCGCGCGAATGGGCCGGCGACATCCTCGATGCCGTCGTCACGGCGATCGGTCGCGCGCTGCTGGAGGGAATGCGCGAGTTCATCGACTGGGCGCTGGGCTTCGGCGACTCCTCGCTCAACTTCGTCACGCGCACCCCCGCCGCCGGCAGCACCGACAGCACCACCGTGCGCGCGCTCTGGGACTTCTCGCGCGCCGTCGCCAACGCCGGGCTCGCGCTGATCGTGATGTGGGGCGGCTTCAACATCGTGGTCAAGGAGCACACGCGCTCGCCCTACCACGGGGTGATGGAGCTCCTGCCCCGCGTCGTGCTGGCGGCGCTCGCCCTCAACCTCACGCTCGAGCTGGCGCGCCTGCTGATCGACGTCAACAACGCCTTCACCGCCGCCGTCGGCCAGGTCGGGCTGCCCGGCTATGAGGCGGCGAGCTCACAGCAGGAGGGGATCGCGCTGGTCCTCCTCGCCATCACCTACGGCGTGGTGGCACTGCTGCTCGTCTTCCAGATGCTGATGCGGCTGGCGCTGATCGACGTGCTGATCGTGCTGGCGCCGGTGATGATGTTGCTCTGGGTGCTACCGCAGACGCAGAGCTGGACGCGCTGGTGGGCGCACCTCTTCCCGATCACCGTCTTCCAGCAGGCGGTGCAGATGGTGGTGCTGCGCCTCGGTGCTGCGCTCATGGTCGAGCTCACGCCCGGCAGCGTTTCCAACGCCCTGCTGACGCTCTTGCTCGGCATCGCGATCTGCTGGCTCACGCTCAAGGTGCCGTCGCTGCTGCGTAGCCAGGTGCAGCACGCCGGACTCAGCAGTGTGGTCTCGCTCGTGGTCGTGGGCCGCGCCGCCGGCGCGCTCGCCTCGCGTGGTGGCGCCGGTGCGAGCACGGCCGCGGCCGGAGCGGCGAGGTAACAGGAGGATGTTGCGAACGGCCCTCGCCGCAACCGCCGCGCTCGGCGATCTCGAGGAGACTGTCTTGCGCCTGGTCGGCGGCCTCGCGGCACTGATCTTGATCCTGATCCTGCTGGTCGTCGTCGCCAGTGCCGCGCTGCTGGGCGTGCTGAGCTCGCTGCTGCCTGGTTCCGGGCAGGGCGGCCTGCCGGCGGTGCCGCCCGACCAGCTCGCGGTCATGCGAGAGGTGGAGGCGGCAAGCGGCGTGCCCTGGGAGCTGCTGGCCGCGATCGCCTCGGTTGAGAGTGGCTTCGGACGCAACATGGCCACGTCGTCCGCCGGCGCCATCGGCTACGGGCAGTTTCTGCCAGCGAGTTGGGCGGCCTACGGCGCGGGCGGTGATCCCTACGACTACCGCGACGCGCTGCCGGCGATGGCGCGCTACCTGTTCGACCACGGCGTAGCCACCAACGTCCCCGCCGCCGTCTACGCCTACAACCACTCCTGGCAGTACGTGACGCTCGTGCTGAGACGGGCAGCGGCGTATGCCGATGCCACATCGCCGGCGGTCGCTGCCAGAGCGCCGGCCGCTGAAGGAGCGGCGCCGTGAGCGGCGGGCGCGGTGCGGGCTACGCGCTGCTCGGCTTCGCCGGTCTGCTGCTGGCGGTGGCGCCGTGCGGCTGGCCGGCAGCGAAGGCGAGACGGCGGCCGTCGAGTCCGCCACACGGGCCTTCGTCGCAGCCTTGGGCGACTTCGACTACCGCACGCCGGGCTACACGGCGCGGCTGGCCGCGCTCTCGAGCGGCGAGCTGCGCGCAGCCCTCGGAGCGGCGGCGCTCGATCCGGCCGCGCTCGCGCAGTCGCGCGTGACGACGACCGAGATCGAACGCGTATCGGTCAGCTCCCTCGCAACGGGACGTCGAGCGGCTGCGCGAGGCGCTCGAGCGCGGTGACGAGCGGGTGTTCTCGACGAGTCTCTACCTCAGGCTGCACGGCCTCAGCCCCGGCGATCTCGACCAGTCGACGGCGCGACTCGAGGGCACGCTGGGCGGGATGATGGCCGCCTCGCGGTCGGCGCTCTACGAGATGCTGCCGGGCCTGCTCTCCTGCCTGCCCACGGGTCAGGACCACCTCGGTCGGCGCCGCAACCTCGACACCTCGAGCGTGGCGACGATGCTGCCGTTCACCTCGAGCCAGCTCGCAGTGGATCGGGGCCTGCTCTACGGCACCAACGTCCACAACAGCTCGCTCGTCGTCTTCGACGCCTTCGGCCCTGACCAGGAGAACGCGAACAAGGTCGTCTTCGCCAAGAGCGGTGCCGGCAAGTCCTACGCCTGCAAGGTCGAGGCGCTGCGCGCGCTGTTGCTCGGCATCCACTACGTCGTGATCGACCCAGAGCAGGAGTACGAACGCCTCTGTGCGGCCGTGGGCGGTCAGATGATCCGCCTCGCCGGCACCTCGCCGCACCGCCTCAACCCCTTCGACCTGCCGGCGGGCGCCGCAGGTGACGCGGCACGCGACCCGCTCGCCGAACGCGTGCTCGCGCTACAGGGCTTGCTCGGGCTGATGCTCGGAGACCGCGGCGAGAGCCTCGATCAGCGCGAACGCGGCGTGCTCGACCGGGCGCTCTACGAGACCTACCGCGGTGCCGGCATCACCGCCGACCCAGAGACCCATGGCCGGCCGGCGCCGGTGCTACGCGACCTGCTGGCCGTGTTGCGCGCAGCAAGCGAGCCCCACGGCCTCGCCGACCGGCTCGGACGCTACGTCGACGGCAGCCTCGGCCGCGTGTTCTCAGAGCAGACGAGCGCGGAGCTCGACCGCCCCTTCACGGTCTTTAACGTGCGCGACCTCGAGGAGGAGCTGCGCCCGCTGGCGACCTACCTGATCGCCGACTGGGTCTGGCGGGAGGTGCGCCGCGACCCGCGGCCGCGCGTGCTACTGATCGACGAAGCCTGGTCGCTGATGCGCTACCCGGAGGGGGCGCGCTTGCTCGCGCAGCTGGCGCGGCAGGCGCGCAAGCGCTGGCTCGGTCTCACCACGGTGACCCAGGACGTCGAGGACTTTCTGGGCTCGCCCGAGGGGCACACGGTGCTCGCCAACAGCTCGGTGCAGCTACTGATGCGGCAGGACAGCTCCACGATCGGGCTCGTCGACGAGACGTTCGGGCTCTCCTCCGGCGAGCGAGCGTTCCTGCTCTCCTGCCGCAAGGGGGAAGGGCTCTTCCTGGCGAAGGGCAATCACATCGCGCTCAGGGTCGAGGCGAGCCCGCTGGAGCATGAGGCGGCCACGACGGACCCGGCCGAGCTGGCCGCGACCGCAGCGCCGGGGTAGTCGTGATGGCGCACGACACCGAGCGCGTGAAGCGTGCCCATCCCATCGCGGAGGTGATCGCGGCACACGGCGTCAAGCTGCGTCCCGGCGGCGGGCGCCTGAGCGGCCGCTGCCCGTTCCACGAAGACCGCAGCCCGAGCCTCGTCGTCTACCCAGAGACGCGGAGCTTCTACTGCTTCGGCTGCGGCGCCGGCGGCGATGTGATCGACTTCATCCGGCGCACAGACGGCATCGGCTTCCGCGAGGCGCTCGCACGACTGGGCGAGGGGCAGCCGACGGAGCCTTTGCACCGGCCACCGTCGCGAATTTTCGGCTCCGCCGCGGAGGCTCTCGCTCGACGACCGGCTCACGCTCACGGCCGCCTGCGAGCTCTACCATCAGGCACTGCCGCGCTCTCCCGAGGCGCTGAACTACCTCGAGTCGCGTGGCATCCCTGCCTGGATCGCGGGGCGCTTCCGGCTCGGCTACGCAGGCGGCGAGCAGCTCGTCCCCTACCTCAAGCGCCGGCGCCTCAGTCTCAAGCGTGCGCAGGAGCTCGGCCTGCTCTTCCGCGGCGACGGCGAAGCGATGGCCGGTCGCATCGTGATCCCGGATCTGCGCGGCGCTGGTGCGCGGCCGGCGGCGTGTGTTCGTGACCGAGGGGCCGTTCGATTGGCTCACCGCCGTCGGCTGGAGCCTCCCGGCCTGTGCCCTGCTCGGGACGCAGGTCCGACCCGGCCGCCTGCGTCTGCTCGAGCGCGCCCGCGAGGTCGTGTTGGTGCTCGATAACGACGAGGCCGGTTCGGCGGCCACAGCGCAGCTCATGACCACACTCGGCGACCGAGCCCTCGCGCTGCGGTTGCCCGAGGGCGTGAACGACCTCAGCGAGCTCGGCGCCGCGGCCGACGGCCGGCAGACCTTCTTCCGCCTCCCGCGCGAGGCGGAGCGGGAAGCGGAGGTGCGCGATGCTGCGCCGACGCCGTAGCGCACAGGCGCACCTGGTCGAGATCGTCTCGCCGCGACAGCTGGAAGAAGGTGAGCTGACCGCTCGTGGCCTGTTCGCGGGGTTGGCGGGCGGCGAGCCGTGCTCACTCGAGATCGCGGTGGCAGGCGACGGCCCCCGCCACTACATCCGCGCGAGCAGCGCAGAAGCGCTCGGCGAGGCAGTAGCGCAGCTCGCGGCAGCCTACCCACAGGCGGAGGTCGAGCCGATTGCGCTGAGCGAGCGCCCGGATCTCGATCCCCTCCGGCTGGGCAGGATCGAGTACGCAGAGGCGGTCGAGCCATCGCCGCGGGACTCGGCGTTAACGCTCAACACCGACCTCCGCGGACGCCCCGATGCGCTCGCGGGCGTGCTGGCGGCCGCAGCCGAGGCGGCGGGGCCGGGCCAGCGCTGCCTCCTGCAGCTGGCGCTCGCTCCGCTGCCGTCCGGCTGGGCGGAGCGGCTGCGCTCGCGCGTCGAGTCGCCTCGCGCCTGGCGCGAGGACGATCGGCGCGGCCCGATCGCCGACCTGCTACCCCTACTGGCGCTCCTGGCTCTGGGCGCCGCCGGTCTCATCGGCTACCGCTGGTACGAGCAGGGGCGCTTGCTCGAGCTCGCCGCTGCCGGCGGCGTGGCCGTCGCCGCCCTGCCGTTCGCGGCGTTCGTGGCCGCGCGGCTTGCCCGCGAGCCGGGGCCGCTCTCCGAGCGACTGGTCGAGCAGAAGCTGGGCGCCCCGTTGCTCGCGGCGCGCCTGCGTGTCGTCGTGATCGGTCCGCGCCGGGTCGCCCGCAAACGGCTGCGCGGACTCGCCATGCGCGTCGCAGGCGCCTACCACGCCTTCGACGGCTCATCCGGCGCCGTCCTCCAGCCGCGTGAGGTGCGCCTCGGCGGCAGCTGGCAACCCGCGGCGGGCACCCGCAACGTCCTCAACGCCCACGAACTCGCCGCACTCTGGCACCTCCCGGCCGCTGGCGATGGCACCTCAGGCGTGCGCCGCACCCGTGCCCGGCGCCTGAGCCCGCCCCCGGACCACGCCGTCCGCGGCTGCCGCATCGGCGCCTCAGCTGCGGGCGGCGGCGTGTTCCTGCCGCACCCGCTCCTCCACCGCAACCATCTGGTCGTGGCCAAGACCCGGCGCGGCAAGTCGACGCTCTTGCGCCACATCGCCGCCGACCTGATGGCGCGCCAGCTCGTAGACCCCGACGCCGCCACGCTGGTGGTGGTGGATCCGCACCAGGATCTCCCCGAAGCGGTGCTGCACGCCGTGCCGGAGCGTCTCGAGGAGCGGGTCGTCTACCTCGACTTCGCCCACCGCGAGCGTCCGGTCGGCCTCAACCTGCTCGACGTCGAGCTGTTTCGGGACCGCGACCGCACCACCGAGCACGTGATCACGATGATGAACCGCCTCTGGCCCGCCAACTGGGGTCCACGCATGGAGGGTGCGCTCCGCGCCTCGGTCGCCTCGCTGCTCGAGCTCAACCGCGAACTGCCCAGGGAGCGCCAGCACACGCTGCTCGATGTCGCCGCCCTGCTCATGAACGCCGGCTTCCGCGCAGACGTGCTCGAGCAGTTGCACGACCCGGCACTCGAGGCCTGGTGGCGCGACAACTACAACCGCCTCAACCGCCAGCTGCAGCAGCAGACCGCCAACCCCGTCACCACCAAGATCGGCCGCTTCATCGTGACCGAGGTCTCGCGCCTCGTGCTCGGGCAGGCGCGCTCCACCTTCGATCCGCGCATGGTGCTGCGCGAGGGCGGCACGCTCGTGATCAACACGGCCGCCGGCTCGCTCGGCGAGGGTGCCTCGGCGCTCACGGGCGCCACGCTGATCAACCTGATCGGCCTCATGGTGGAGGAGCAGGTGGCGCTGCCGCTGGCGGAGCGCCGCCGCGTCGTCGTGCTGGTCGATGAGTCGAGCACGCTCGGCGCCATCGACTACACGCGCATGCTCTCCGAGCTGATGAAGTACGGTGCGAGCTTCGTGCTCGTGACGCAGGGCCTCGCCAAGCTGGACGCTGTCGACCACTCGCTCGTGCCCACGATCTTCTCGAACATCGACGCACTGACCACCTTCCAGGTCAGCGCCGAGGACGCCCGACGACTCGTGCCCGAGCTCGGAGGGGAGCTCGAGGTCGAAGACCTCACGGGGCTCGACGACTTCGAGTGCTATGCGCGCTGGTGGGACGGCCGCGCCCGCCCGGCCGCCTTCTCATTTCGCGTCGATCCGCCGCCTCACTCGGGGCCGGAGCGCGCGGCGACGATCGCCGCTCGATCGGCCGCGCGCTACGGCCGGCCTCGCGCGGTCGTCGGCGAGGAGATCGCACTCGCTCTGGAAACACAGGGGGCGGCGCTGGAGCGCGACGGTCCACGCCGCCGCCGCTCCGCCGACGAACTGGCCGAGGCCGCGAACGCGGTGACCGCTTCCAGCGGCCGCGTGGATCCGCCGCAGGGCGCGGCCGGGAAGAAGTCGCGCGGCCGGGCGCAGCGGCGAGGCTGGCCCTGATGAGTGCCGCCCCCGCAGCCCACCCGCTCGCGGCATCAGCGCTCGGGTGGCTGGCTCGACTGCCGCTGCTCGGTGAGGTCGAGCTCGCGCAGCTGCTCGATGCCGCGGAACTCGAGGTGCGCATGGCACTGCACTCGCTCGACCGGCTCGGCTGGAGCGAGTGGTTCGTGCCAGGCTCGCCGGAACTGGCGGCGAGCAGGCTCGCCTTCGTGCGCAGCGGAGCGACCGCCGAACTCCGCGATCTCCTCGCCGTCGCTGACGAAGGGCTGCCGCTCCCTCGGCGCGACCTGCTGGCACGCATCGTGCGCGTCGAGGCGACCGTCGGCATCAACCGCCTGTTAGCCGCGCTCGCGGCCGAGCTCCGGATGGAGGCCAGCATCGAGTTGGCTGAGGCGCGAGCGCTCCCCTCGCGCGCCGCCGCACCCAGGCGCTGGTGGCCACGCGAGGTCGATGTCTATGGCTGCCTCCGCGCCGGTGCGCTGTGGGCGCCCTTCTTCGTGGCCTGGGACCGGGCAGCGGTGCCGCGGGCGCATCGCCTCAGACGTCTGGCGGCGTGGGCGGAGTTCGCAGCAACGGACCGCTGCTGGGTTCCCGGCGGGATGCCGCCGGTCCTGCTCGTCTGTCCGGACGAGGAGGCGGTCGCGGAGTGGGGAGACGCGCTCGAGCGGCGTGCGGAGCGCGCGGGCCGCGTCCCTCATGCGATGCTCGCAGCCACCGCCACCAGCGTCGCGGAGGCGACCGGTGACGCGATCTGGCGGCACACCGCGAAACTTCACGGCGGAGCCCTGGTCGAACAGCTCGAGTGGGGGTCCGCTCCGCCCGCGGTTACGAAGTGCGGGACGACGACCCTCCCAGAGCTGCACCCGATCGAAATTCGTGAGCGACCGCTGCGCGAGCGGGCGCCGGCGCTCGCCACAGCAACGAGCGCGAGCACGCGCTCGGCAGAACGGCTCGCCGCGCTCGCACTCGCGACCGACGCCGAGGAGAAGCGCCTGCTCGAGTGGATCGGTCGTCATCCGTTGCTCAGTCTCGGCGAGCTCGCAACGCTGCTCGAGCGACCGCCGCTCACGATCGAACGCCGGCTCAACTGGCTCCAACGGTGCCGGTTGGTCGACGTGATCGAGCGCTGCCTCGAGGGCGAACGGCAACCGCAACGCCGCTTTGTGATCACCGACGTGGCCCTGCAGTGGCTCGCTGCACGCGACGGCGTGCCGCCCCGGCGATATGCGAAGCACGGCATCGTCGCCGCGAGGCCGGATGGAGACGACGCGACCGGCACGCGCCTGCAGGGGTTGCTGCGCCACCTCGATCACTCCGTCGGCGTGAACCGGGCGTTCGCTCGGCTGGCGGCGGACGCGAGACGGGCGGGCCTGCGCCTCGCCACGTGGCACAACGAAGCTGAGTCGACGAAGCGCTTCCGGGTGGACGGGCGCGGCTACGGATCCGCCCGGATGGCGCCGGCACGCTCGAGTCCCCCGCCGAGCAGTTCGCGTTCCTCCTCGAGTACGACCGCGGGACGCTCTCGGCGGCGGAGCTCCGCTCCAAGCTTCGCGGCTATGAGCGCTACTTCGCCGTTCGTGAGTGGGAAGGCGCCCTTGAGGAAGCACCCACCGTGCTCTTCATCTGCACCGACGATCGAGCCCGCGACCGCGTGGCCGCGGTGTTGGCGGAGCTTCGCGCCGTGCCTGCGTTGCTCACCAGCGAATGGCGCTACGAACGAGACCACGAGAACAGCGCGGGGCTGCTCGGTGATATCTGGGCGGACCAACTGGACGGGAGCATGCGTGCCTGGCCAGACCGCCCTCGAACAGGTTGAGCCGGCCACTCGTTGCTCGGCTGAGCGGACGGAGGACGATCGATGAACGACCAACTACTGCTGACCGTGCCGGAGGCAGCGAAGCTGCTGCGCATCTCGCGGAACCTGGCGTACGAGCTGGTCGCACGAGGCGAGATCCCGTCGGTCAGGCTCGGACGCGTGATCCGGGTGCCGCGAACGGCACTCGAGCGCTGGCTGAACGCGGGATCTCTCGAGGCGGGCCGCGAGGGGTACGAAGATCGCACGCCCTGAGCAGGGTGGTCATCCGGCGGAAGGCGAGCCTTTAAACGGTCGCGCCAGAGTTCTCATGCCTCCGACTCGGAGCCAGGGCAACCGGCGGCATGAGGCAAACCAGGAGCCTAAACTCAGTCCGGAGGTGCGGGCACTCGGGCGCGAACTCGTGCAAGTCTGCCGCGCGATCCTACGGAGGCGGAACAGGTGCGTGTAGCCGGATACGTTCGAGTCTCGAGTGAGCAGCAGCTCACGGGCAAATCGCTCGCGGATCAGAGGCGCGTGATCGAGACGTGGTGCGAGCGCGAAGGGCACAAGCTCATCTCGGTATACGCCGATGAGGCCGTCTCCGCAGCCACCGACGATCTGGCCAAGCGCCCAGCGCTGACTTCACTCCTCACGGACGCGGCATCCAACCGCTTCGACCTCGCCGTCGCCACGGACCTCGACCGCTGGGCGAGGAATTCGACAGCCCAGGGCATCGCCTTCACACATCTGCGGCGGTGCGGTGTCGACGTGAAGACCACCGACGGCATCCTGGATCTCGATGATCCGTTGGGGCGGTTCCAGGCACTCGTCCTAGGAGGCGCCAACGAACTCCAGTCAGCGATGACCGGCCTCAAGGTCCGTCGCCGCCACCAGTCGCGAGCCCGGGACGGGCTCACCAACGGCCGCGTGCCCTTCGGCTATGCGCTCGATGACCAGGGACGGGCCGTCACCACCGAGGCATCTGAGGACGTCCTCCAGGTCTTCCGCATGCGCGCCGCCGGTGAGTCGTTCGGTGCCTGTGCCCGCTACCTCAACGAACGCGGACACCTCACCACGGCGGGGATGCGGTTCCGCTGGGAGGGCCTCAAGTACCTGTTGGCCAATCCGTTCTACACCGGCGTCGTAGCGCTCGCCGGCGACGAACACGAAGGCGCGCATGAGGCCATCGTGCCTCGCGATCTCTGGGAACGCGTCCAGGCTCGTCGCCACCGCAAGATCCGCCGGCGCAATCCCACCGATGCACGGGGCCTCCTCCAGGGGCGGCTGGTCTGCTGTTACTGCGGCCACTCGGTTCACTCCGACCGCCACTACAAGACCGGCAACCCGCGCTACCGCGAGCGCCATGATGGCGGCTGCGCGACGGTCGGTCGTTCGATCTCCGCATCGAAGATCGACGCGCCGCTCATCCAGGTGCTCTCCGCACTCAGCTTTCCCGCAGCGGTGCGGGAGGCCTGGCTCGAGGAGTACACGGCTCCCAGCGACGACTCGCACCTCTTCGAGCACCGGCGGCGTCTCGTGCGCGCGTACGCCGACGGCGGCTTCACTGATATCGAGTACGAAACACGCCTAAGCGAGTTGGATCGGCAGATCGCGGCGGCTCGGCCGGCCTCGCGTGAGGAAGCCGACGGCGTCGCTGACCTGCTGGCCAACCTCGACGAACTGATCGCTGAGGCGACCGACGAGCAGCGCCAGCACATCGTCAGCCACCTCGTGGAGCGGGCGGTCGTCGACCTGAAGGAACGTATCCTCGGCGGGATCGTGGCGCAGCCGGCCTTTGCATCACTCCTGAGCGCCGCCGTAGACGCTCAACCGGAATCGGAGCTGATGTTGCTGCCCGCGGGTAGGGACTTGGTGGGCGGTAGAGGGCTCGAACCTCTGACCTTCCGGGTGTAAACCGAACGCTCTAGCCAGCTGAGCTAACCGCCCTCGAGGCCCGCGGTGGGCGGATCGATGCTAGGCATGGGCCGATCGAGGGGTCAAGACGCGATTCATGTGATCATGGGCACAGTGGCGCAGCGAGCGTTGCTGATAACGTCTGTCCGCTTCACTACCCGCAGATCGTGAGCCCTCAATGACCCGCTTCCATCTCCTGGGCGCGTTGGTTGCTGTGTCGCTACTGGTCGCCGCGTGCGGTGACGACGACGACAGCACCGAGGCTGACGAAACGCCGAGCACGTCAAGCCTCGCCGCCGTCGAGCGGTACGCGCGAGAGTTCGAGGCGGCAAAGGCGGCATTCGACACCGCGCTGCCGCCGGCCCTCCAGGGTGCAACCGTAGATGCTGTCGTCGAGCGGCTGGGCGTGGAGAATGAGGTGCTGGAGCAGTTCCGCGCCACCCTCTCAACACTGGTCGTGCCGCACGAGCTTGCGCGTCAGCACGACGCGTTCGCGGCGCTCACCTCGCAGCGAATCGAGGCGCAGAGTGAGATTGCCGAGGCTCTGGTTGGACAGGACATGGTCGCCCCCGAGTACCCGCCCCTACGGGAGGGACTGGTCACCGAGTGGATCTCAGCCCGGTGCAGCCTCGGGGAAGCGATTGGCGCACTCGGCGTCGAGGTGGCGCTGGGCTGTAGCACGCTCGAGATCGCCTTCGAACAGCCGTCGGCACTACAGCGCCCCGACATTCCCCTTGGACTAGGGCAGGGGTTCTGCGACCGGATGACGCGGCCCGTCGATCAGATCGCTACCGGGCAGGTTACGTTCTCGGTCTTCGTCAACGCCAGGGACGAAACGGTGCGGCTCTACCAGCACTACGTCGAAGGCGAACGGGAGCTCGTGGTCACGCTCGAGCCTGCGGAACGGTCAATGCAGATCTACCAGAGCGGCGCCGGATGGGTGGCGAGGGACCTCGACGACGGATGTATCGGCGGGATCCGCCCTGCTGTTGCGTCGGGTACCACGGTCACGATCGGGCCGAGCACCTTCTCGCCTTAGCGTCGGTCACGCTCCTCGGCCTCACGTCGCTCGTCGTCGAGTTCGCGGAGTAGCTGGCGACGCTCGCGCCAGCGTTTGCTGCCCGGCAGCGGTACCTGCATTCCGATCACGAACCAGAGCCAGCCGAGGATCAGCGTGAGCTCGAAGAGACCGCGCACCTGGTGTGTCGTGACCGCCTCGACCAGGTCGCCGGCGAACCAGAGGTTGACGACGAGCGCCCCGAAGATCAGAAGATGGGTACCAAGACCGATGCCGTTCACGCCCTCCACGGTACGGCGGGCTCGTACGGCGCAACAGGACCGGCGACACGATGACCAGTGACCCCGCACGCGCAGAGTTCGACGCGCTGCCGCTCGAGATGCTCGAAGAGGCGTCGGGCGAGTTGCACCGGCGCCTCGGCAGCGCGCTGCGCCGCGTCGGTGAATCACGGGCTGACGAAGAGGACGAGACGGGCGTGACACCGCGCTGGCGGGTGACCGCGTTGGCCTCGACGCTGGAGCTGGCTGCGCAGTCGCTGGCCGCGATCGGCGCCGGAGCTCCCGCGGTCCCGGAGCGCGGCGATCAGGCGCCGCTCGCCATCGCCTCGCTGATGTACGCCACGCCCGACCTCGACGGGCTGCTCGCGCGGCTCGAGCAGGACCGCCGGCAGCTGGCCTCGCTGGCTCGAGCGTTGGAGGCGCGGCTCGAAGAGACGCACCACACGGCGTTCCAGTTCGGTACGCTGCGCCAGCTGCTCACGGAGATCGCCATCGCCGAGCCCGCGCGATGCGCGCAGAGCCTGGAGACTCACCTCGCGGCCCTGGAGCTGGGCGAGCTGGCGGCAGCCGCCGATGCCCGCGAGACGCCCGATGCCTAGCGCGGCGCGCTAACGGTCGGGGTTGTCCACCGTCTGGTCGCTGACCACCTCGAACCGCTCGCCGTTCCACCCGTAGGCGATCTCGCGAAGCTTCGAGGGACAGCATTCGGCATCGCCGGCCTCGTAGCTGCCCTCGAACGAGAAGAACAGCTCAAGGTCCTGGTTGAACTCGATGCGCCCGGCGGTCTCGATGTAGGTCACGAGGCGCGGACCGCCGTCGAGGAGTTCGTAGATCGCGAGGCCCAGGTCGCCGAGCGTGCCGCCGGACTCAACAAAGACCATCGCCTCGAGTACGTCGTCCTCGCCGATCAGGTCGTACAGGGCGACACGTTCCTGGGGAACAGACCCGCCGTTCGATAGCCGCTGCAGCTCGTCGAGGATAGGCAGGGCGCCGAAATCCGCCTCGGCGAGCGTCAGCAAGTCGCTCGGCCAGTCCGGCGGTAGCGGCGTCGCTTCGGGGTCGGTCGGTGTCGGTGGCGTCGGCGTCGGCGTCGCCTCGCTGGCGTCGTCGCCGCAGGCGACGAGCACGAGGGCGAGCGTCAGCAATGCGAGACCGCCGAGGCGCGCAGGCGCCAGGCGAGCTGGGGCGCGACGAGACACTCGGACCACCAACTCTCACCCGCCCGCGCCTGCATTATCCGCGGACCTCGGCGGAACGGCCATCGCGCTCCGTCGAAGGCGGCCGCGCTGCTAGGATCAGCGCACCCCAGCCGAGACGCGATCGGGTCCGACTTCGCCTCGCGCGCTCCCACGCGCGGGTGCGGTAGCAGTGCCGGGAGCAGCGTGGAAGCACGAGCGATGGACACCGCCCCCGCCGAGGGCTGCGACGAGTGCGGCGCGACCCTCGTCGACGAGGCCGCGTTCTGCCACGAGTGCGGGGCACGCCTCGAGGACGGTCCGCCGCCGATGGGGGCGGAGCGCCCGGCCGAGCCACGGACGCGGATCCGACCGCCCTCGTCGGCGGTACCAGCGCCCACGCCCGCCGAGGCGACACCACCTTCGCCGGCGGTGCGCCTGCCGAGCGAGCTCTCGAGGTACCGCCAGCAACTGCGCGACACCTTCGGGTTCCCCGACTTCCGCGACGGCCAGGCCGATGTCCTGACCGCGCTCGCGTCGCGCGACACGCTGGCCGTGATGCCGACCGGCAGCGGCAAGAGCCTCTGTTACGCCCTGCCCGCCCTCGAGGTCGGGCGCACGCTGGTGGTCTCTCCGCTGATCGCCCTCATGCAGGACCAGGTCGAGTCGCTCCAGGGCGCGGGCGTGGCGGCGACGTTCATCAACTCGAACCTGGGTCGCGACGAGCAGAATCGTCGCTATCGCGATTTCGTCGAGGGCCGAACGGACCTCCTCTTCGTCGCGCCCGAGCGTTTCCAAAACCCAGGGTTCACCGCGGGGCTGCGGCGCGCCGGGGTGCACCTGCTGGCGATCGACGAGGCGCACTGCATTTCAGAGTGGGGGCACAACTTTCGCCCCGACTACCTCCAGCTAGGTGTGGTGCGCGAGCGGCTCGGGAGCCCTCGCACGCTGGCGCTGACCGCGACGGCGAACCCGCAGGTGCGGCGCGACATCGCCGTGCGGCTGGGCATCGCCGGCGACGCGGCTGAGGTGGTGACCAGCGTCGATCGGCCCAACTTGCACTTCGCGGTGGTGCCGGTGAGCCAGCTGGAAGCGCGGCGGCGCTGGGTCGTGGACTACGCCCGCGAACGTCCGGACGACGCCGGCATCGTCTACGTGCGCACGAGGCGTAGCGTCGAGGAGCTGGCGAACGACCTCGTCGCCGCAGGCATCGAGGCGGCGCCGTACCACGCGGGCCTCAGACGGGAAGACCGCACCTCGATCCAGCGCAGGTTCACGCTCGGTACGGTGCGGGTGATCGTTGCAACGAACGCCTTCGGCATGGGCATCGACAAACCAGATGTGCGTTATGTCATCCACCTCAACCTGCCCGGACGCCTCGAAGCCTACTACCAGGAGGCCGGTCGCGCCGGCCGCGACGGCGATCCGGCCGAGTGCACGCTGCTCTACGGCCGCCGCGATCGTGTTTACCAACAGCACTTCATCGAGGAGGCGCACCCGGAGCCAGAGGCGGTGCGCGAGATGTGGCGGCGCTGGGTGGCGATGGCCGGTCCGGAGGGACAACTGCCCGCGGACTTAGGCGCGGGTGAGCAGGAGACGTTCGCCCTCGTCGTCGGCGCGCTCCGGCAGTCGAGCTTGCTCGACCAGGTGGCGCTCCGCCTCACCTCATTCGACCCCGAGGCGCCGATCGATGTCTCCGGCATTGCTCGGCACCGCGCGCACGCCGAGGCCCGACTACGCGAGATGACCGAGTACGCCGAAACGACCTCGTGCCGGCGCGCGCTCGTGCTGCGCTACTTCGGCGAGGACCCACCTGAGCGCTGCGACGCCTGCGATCGCTGCACCGACACGGCGGCGGACGCGGCTGACGGCGAGCTGGACGATCTGGTGGACGCGATCCTCGACCTGCGCGAGCAGATCGCGCGCACCGGCGGGCGCGACCCCTACCTCGTGTTTGAGAACCGTACCGCGCGCGAACTCGCCTCGCAGCGTCCGCGTGACCGCGAGGAGCTGTTGCGCGTCTGGGGCATCGGCGCGACGCGTGTCGACCGGTTCGGCCGCGAGCTGCTCCGGCTGATCGCCGACTGGGAGGCGGAGCATCCCGAGGCGGCTCCACGCGTGGCCTCGCTGCAACCCCGCCTGCGTGCGGCTCCCGGCGAGGGCGAGCAGTCCGCCGCGATCACGCCTGACGACCCGCTGTTCGAGGCGTTGCGGGCATGGCGCTCGGAGCAGGCGCGCGACCAGGGCGTGCCCGCGTATACGATCTGTTCCGATCGCACACTGCGAGAGCTGGTGGCCGCCCGCCCCGGCTCGCGCGCGCAACTGCTCGAGGTGTGGGGCCTCGGCGAGTCACGGGTGGCGCGCTTCGGCGACGATCTGCTGCGCGTGCTTGCGACGGCCGAGTGACGCCTCGCAGCGTCCGAGAACACTTCGCGCTATCATGGGAGTCCGCTTGGGCGCATCGCGGCTGAGCCATAGGATTTTCACCTCGCGGTCGCGAGGTCACGAGGGAGCAGGCATGAACCTCACCGTCACTGACGGCGCGCGCGAGCAATTGACGACACTGCTGTCCGGACGCGACGAGGGCCCGACGGCGGTCCGCATCTTTGCCCAGCAGGGCGGCGGCTGCGCGTGCAGTGGCCCCGGCTTCGGGATGGGCCTCGACGAGGCGTCCGCGACGGACCAGATCATCGAGGTCGGGACGCTCAAGATCATCGCGGAGCCGGCGTTGGCGCTGGCCCTCGAGGGCGCCTCCATCGACTACGTCAACGACGTGATGCAGCAGGGCTTCTCGATCGACGCGCCGAACGCCTCGCTGCTCGGCGGCGGCGGAGGTGGTGGCGGCGGCTGCGGCTGCAGCTAGCCCGCTCCGACCGGCACACCATCGAGGCGAACGGCCGGCCACCAGGCCGGCCGTTGCTGATCTCGCCGCGGACGAAGGAACAGCACCGATGTCACGTGTGCTGCTGCTGATCCCAAGCGCCAGCTACCGCGCCCCCGACTTCATGGCGGCGGCGACGAAGCTCGATGTCGAGGTCGTCGTCGGCTCCGACCGTCGCAACCCGCTGGCCGACGACTCGGGCCTCGTCGCCTTCAGCTTCGTCGATGCCGAACGCGGCGCCGAGGAGATCGAGGAGTTCGCGAACCGCCATCCCCTCGACACGATCATCGCCGTCGATGACGGCGGCGCGGTGCTGGCCGCCCGCGCCTCCCGCCGACTCGAGCTGCCGCACAACCCCGTCGCGGCTGTGGAGGCGACACGCAACAAGGCTGAGCTGCGCGCCCGCATCGCCGAGGCCGGCCTGCCTTCGCCGCGCTACCGGGTCTGTCCGACCGACGCAGATCCGGCGGCGATCGAGGGCCTGACGTATCCGCTGGTGGTCAAGCCGCTGGCGCTCTCGGCCAGCCGCGGCGTGATCCGCGCGAACGACGCGGCCGAGTTCGCCGTCGCGTTCGGGCGGGTCCGCAACATCCTCGCGACGCCGAGCGCGCACGCGGAGTGCGGACCCGAGCTGGCCGACCGCGTGCTGATCGAGGAGTACATCCCGGGCGTCGAGGTCTCGGTCGAGGGACTGCTCGAGGATGGCCGGCTACAGGTACTCGCGCTCTTCGACAAACCCGACCCTCTCGAGGGGCCCTACTTCGAGGAGACGAGCTACGTCACGCCCTCGCGACTACCGGATGCCGATCAGCGGGCCATCGCCGAAGCGTCCGAGGCGGCCTGCCGCGCCCTCGGGCTGACCGACGGCGCGGTCCACGCCGAGCTGCGACTCAACGACAACGCGATCTATGCGGTCGACATTGCCGCCCGCTCGATCGGGGGCCTCTGCTCCCGCACGCTGTCGTTCGGCACCGGCATGTCGCTCGAGGAGCTGATCCTGCGCCATGCGACCGGCGCTGGCGTGCCCTCGTACGAACGCGCGCTGGCAGCGGCTGGGGTGATGATGATCCCGATCCCGCGCGCGGGCACGCTGCGCTCCGTCGCGGGCGTCGAGGCGGCCGAGGCGGGCCCGCTGATCGAGTCGGTGACGATCGAGGTCCGGCCGGGCAACGAGGTGATCCCGCTGCCCGAGGGCTCGGAGTACCTCGGGTTCATCTTCGCGCGCGGCGGCGCTCCGGCCGAGGTCGAGCAGGCGCTGCGCGACGCGCATGCCGCGTTGACGTTCGAGATCGAGTAGCCGCGGCTACTTCTTCGCGGGCTTGTAGTACGGGTTGTTGCCCGAGGCGTGGTCGGTCGTGTCGACGATCTCGTCGATGTCTGCGACCTGCTGCTTCACAGCCACCTCGACGCCCTGCTTGAGCGTGACGTCGAGCATCCCGCAGCCGACGCAGCCGCCGCCGAACTCCACGTAGGCCGTCCGTCCGCGCACCTCGAGCAGCGAGATCATTCCGCCGTGCGAGGCGATCTGCGGGTTGATCTGCTGCTCGAACAAGGTGTGGATCTGCGCCTCGCGCTCGTCGAACCACTGCGGGTTCGGGTTCGTGAATTCGAGGCCGCTCTGGTCAGGCCCCTTGTCCTCGAAGTCGACCTCGATGCCATCGAGGTAGCGCGTGTTGCGGGTCTCGACGTACACGCGGATGTCGGCGGCCTCGACGACGATGTCGTCGTCGATCTCGGCGCCCTCCTCGACGAGCGAAAGCACGTGCTGGAAGCCCTCGTCGGTGCGCCCGAGAATCTGAAGGCGCAGGCCCGCCACGGGATTCGGGTGGTTGTTAATCACCTCGTGCAGCTTCAGCGACGCCTGGTCGGTGAAGCTGATGACGGGGGGCTGTTCGTTGGCTTCGTCGGCCATGGAATCCTCCGGTCCGGATGGGCCTCGGGAGCATGTTACGTCATCCCCAGAGCAGCGCTAGCACGCAATGCCCTCGAGGTCAGGCCAGCTCCTCGAGGAGCGCCGCGACGTGTTCGGCTACGAGCGCGGGCGATTGCATGGGGATGAAGTGTGTGTGGTCCGCGAGCAGCACATCGGTGGCGCTTGCGAACTGGCCGGCCAGGCCGCGCCAGCATGGTGAGGCGCTGAAGGCCGCACCACGATCGTCGGGGTCGGGCGGCGCCGCGCGAACAACGCGCACCGGCGCCTCGATGTTCGGGATCACGTCGTAGACGTCGGCACGTCCGCCCTGCCGGTAGGTGTCCGCCTCGACGGCCGGCGGGCAGGCGAGCCGAAGCAACGCTGGGTCGTGTTCGTCCGGCAGCAGCCCGTACCGGCAGTAGTCCTCGAGCACCTGTCGGTCCCAGACCGCGAAGGGGAAGCGGTCGCCAAAACGTTCGACCATCGCCTCCCACGAGGCCCATTCGTCGCGACGGCGTTCGATGTACTCGAGGTTGCCACCGGTGCCCGGCGGCGCCTGTCCCCGACGGTCGGCGTACGCCTCGGGCGGGGCGATCGTCGGGTCGACGAGGAGCAGTCCGGCAAAGCGCTGCGGCTCACGGCCGGCGGCATAGGTCAGCGAGTGACCGCCCATCGAGTGCCCGACACCCACCGCGCCGTCCAGGTTGAGCTGGCGCGCGAGGTCCGTCACGTCCTCGCCGTAGCGATCCCAGCCGTACGGCGGATCCGGGCGATCGCTGCGTCCGTGACCCCTCATGTCGACGGCGATCGCGCGCCGGCCGGGGAGCGAGCGGATGACCTCGTCCCAGCAACGCGCATGGAAGCTCGTGGCGTGGAAGAACAGCAACGGCGGGCCTTCGCCCGGCCAATCGAAGTAGGCCAGTCCCACGCCGTTCGCGGTGACGCGGCGCTCGACCGGCTGTTCGTCCTCGGGCCGTCGCGCGCGCTCATCAGTCATTGCCTGCACCGCCTCCGAGGACCGACGCTACGATGTGATCGTCGGAGGCTCCAGCGACCAGTCGTGCGAGGGCTGTGCAATCGATGGCGAATGAGCCGCTGCGGCAGCGCCTCGGGCACCTCCTTTCGGTCCCGACCAAGCGCACGCCAGCCACGCTGCTGGCGCTGGCGACAAGGCTGATCCCACCTCCGCTGCGCAGCGGATCGAGCCGTCACTTCGTGCTGATCCGTCACCCGCTCCCCGCCTACCGCACACACCTCGTCGCTGTCGCGCGGCGCGCCTGCCGCGACTTCCTCGCGGGGGTCACCGTCGAGGAGCTGGCTGACGTGGTCGCGCTCGCAGCCTCGGTGGCACGCGAACGCGGGATCGAACGTCCGGTGCTGGTCACCAACGTGGGCGAGTTCCAGACGGTCGGGCAGCTGCACTTCCACCTCGTTGACGACACCGAGTTGATGCCGCTGGAGCTGCGCACGCTTGCCTTCGGCGCGAGTCCCCTCGATGGAGGGCCGTCGCGTCGCTGGCGCTGGACGCGATCGAACACGCGCACATGCACACGCTGGGGGCGGAAGCGTCCCGGCTGTTCGCTCTTCGACGTCGGAGGGTCACCTCGACGGCCGGCCGTGGCGATCGAGATCGGTGGCGAGCGCCGCGCCTGAGGGCGGTATCATCCGGCGACGCATGCGGAAACGAGGTGGTCGTGCCCAGCCTGACCGTGAACGGCGAGTCGCGAGACCTCGAACGGGGCGACCGCAATCTGTTGAGCTACCTGCGGTTCGACCTGGGCCTGACCGGGACGAAATACGGCTGCGGTGAGGGGCTGTGCGGCGCATGCACGGTCCTCGTCGACGGCCAGGCGCTGCGAGCCTGCATGACCACGGTTGGCGCCGTCACCGGGGGCAGCGTCACCACGATCGAGGGCCTCGGCACCGCCGAGGACCTGCATCCGGTACAGCGCGCGTTCGTCGATGAGAACGCGATGCAATGCGGGTACTGCATTTCCTCATCATGGGCGCCGCCGGGCTGCTCAGCCGCGAGACCGAGCCCTCGGCGGAACAGGTGCGCGAGGCGTTGTCGGAGCATCTCTGCCGCGGCGGCACGTATGTGCGGATCGAGCGAGCGGTCCTGCGTGCCGCGGCTGAGGTACGGGCGAACGGGGCGAGCTCGTGACGGCGACGACCTCGACGGCTGGCCTCGCAATCGTCGGTGACGTGACCGTGGGCTTCCCAGTGTCACTCACCGGGTACGGGCGGGTCACGTACGGCAACACCGAGCCGCAGACGGAGCGCGCGACCTGGCTGCGCCTGCACGAGGACGGCACAGTCACGGTCTACGCAGGCAAGGTCGAGTACGGACAGGGCATTCGCACCGGGTTCGCGGTGGAGGTTGCGGACGAGCTGCGCCTGCCCCTCGACGCCGTCGACGTGATCCTCGGCGACACGGCGCAGGTGCCGTGGGACATGGACACGTTCGGCAGCCAGTCGACGGCGCGCGTCGGCCCGCAGCTGCGCCGGGCCGCGACCACGGCGCGCGAGGCGCTGTTGGCACTGGCCGCTGACCACCTCGACCTCCCGGTCGCGGACCTCGCGGCGCGCGAGGGGGTCGTCGCGTCCGAGGCTGGTGCATCGGTGAGCTACGCGGAACTCCTCGCCGGCCGCGAAATCGAGCTCGAAATCGACGATGACGCCGCCCTGACGTCGTCGGACGAGTTCACGGTGATGGGCGAGCACGCCGAGCGCGTCGATGCCGTCGCGCGGGTGACCGGCGAGACCACCTTCACGCGCGACGTGCTGCGTGACGGCATGGCGTTCGCCGCCGTCGTGCGGCCACCCTCGTACGGTGCGCGGCTGGTCGAGGTGGATTCGAGCATCGCCGAACAGTTGCCCGGCGTTATCGACGTTGTGCGCGACGGCGACCTCGTTGCAGTGCTCGGCGAGAGCGACGAGGCGGCCGAGCGCGCAGCGTCGCTGGTCGACGCGCAGTGGGAGGAAGAGGCCGGCCAGCCGGGGCGCTGGGACATGCCGCAGCTCCTCATCGACTCGGCGCAGGACCACTTCGTTACGCAGGAGGCCGGCGACCTCGACGACGGGTTCGGCGAGGCGGACCAGATCCTCGAGGCGATGTACTACATCCCGTACATCTCGATCACACCGATGGAACCGCGCGCGGCGGTCGCCAAGTGGGGCGGCGACGCCCTGACGGTCTGGGCGGGGGCCCAGCGGCCGTTCGGGCTGCGCAGCGAACTCGCCTCGAGGTTCGACCTCGACGAATCATCGGTGCGCGTGCTGACGCCGGACATCGGCGGCGGCTTCGGTGGCAAGTCGATCTTCGCTCCGGCCGCGGAGGCGGCACGCCTCGCGCGGGTGGCCGGGCGCCCGGTGCGGGTTGCGTACACACGAGCCGAGGAGCAGACGTGGGCTACATTCCGCCCGGCGGCGCTGATCCAGATCAAGAGCGGGTTCCGCAACGACGGCACGCTGACCGCATGGCAGTGCGATGCGTTCCACGCTGGCGAGCGCGCGATGATCGGGCGTCGAGGCTCCGACTCGCCCTATACGACACCACACGCCCGCGTGACGGTCGCACGCTCCGACAGCCCGCTGGCCGCGGGAAGCTACCGCTCGCTCGGCGGCGCTGTGAACCACTTCGCACGCGAGGTGCACATGGACGAGATCGCGGACGCGGTCGATGCCGACCCGGTCGAGTTGCGCCTGCGTCACCTCGCCGAGCCGCGCTACCGTCGCGTCCTCGAACGTGCCGCCGAGGACTTCGGCTGGGACGGCCGTGCTGGCAGCGGCGTCGGGATCGGCCTCGACGTGGGGTCCTACTCGGCGGTCTGCTTGCAGGCGGATGCGCAGCCCGCCGAGGTGCGGGTGGAGCGCATGGCCTCGGCGCTCGATTGCGGCCTGACGGTCAAACCGGACGGCGCGGTCAACCAGATGGAGGGGGCGATCGTGATGGGCATCGGCAACGCCTTGTTCGAAGCGATCGACTTTGAACAGGGGCGTCTGCTCAACGCCAACCTCGCGCGCTACCGCGTCCCGCGCATCGTCGACACGCCCTCGATCAGCGTCGCGCTGGTCGGTGACGCCGAGACGGCCTCGACGGGTGCGGGTGAGCCGGGCATCGTGCCGACCGCTCCGGCGATCTCGAACGCAGTGTTCTCCGCCACCGGCGAGCGCCATCGTGAGCTGCCGATCCAGCGCCAGCTCCGCCGCTAGCCGGTGAGGAGCGGCGAGATGGTCGACTACGACGCCGCAACCGCCCTCCTGGTCGTCGATGTCCAGAACGACTTCGCCGACCCGCCCGGCGGGCTCTGCGTTCGCGACGGCGAAGCGGTGGTCCCCGTGATCAACGGCGAGGTGTCGCGAGCTGTGGCGGCGTGCGCCTTCGTCGCCTACACGCAGGACTGGCACCCGCCACACACGCCCCACTTCGAGCAGGACGGCGGCATCTGGCCGGTCCACTGCGTTCGCGACACCTGGGGCGCGGAGTTCCACCCCGACCTCACCGTGGAGGGCGAGGTGGTCCGCAAGGGCACCGGCGGCGAGGACGGCTACTCAGGCTTCACCATGCGGGACCCAGAGAGCGATGCGACGAGGGCGACAGCCCTCGAAGGGTTGCTGCGCGAGCGTGGCATCGCGCGCGTCGTGGTCGCCGGGCTGGCGACGGACTACTGCGTCCACGGGAGCGCCCTCGACGCGGCACGCCTGGGCTTCGGCACGACGGTACTCACCGACGCCATCCGCGGCGTCGACCTCGAGCCGGGCGACTCCGCGCGCCGCCTCGAGGAGCTGAGCGCGGCAGGAGTGGCCCTCGTCGAGAGCACGGCGTAGTGCAGCCGCACGAGCAGGCGCTCTTCACCGATCTCTACGAGCTGACGATGCTCCGCGCCTATCGCGAGCACGGGCTTACGCGTAGCGCCGTCTTCGACCTCACGATCCGGTCGCTGCCGCCCGAGCGCAGCTACCTCATCGCCGGCGGGATCGAAGACGTGCTCGACTATCTCGAGGGGCTGCACTTCACTGACGAGGCGCTCGGCCAACACGAGGCACTCGGCGTGCTCAGCGCCGACGACCTCCGCTGGCTCGCCGCGCTGCGCTTCGAGGGCGATGTCGATGCGATGCCCGAGGGCACGCCCGTCTTCGCCGACGAGCCGCTGCTGCGGGTCGAGGCGCCGCTACCGGTCGCCCAGCTCGTCGAGACCTACGTACTCGTCCAGATGCATCTACAGACCATGCTCGCCTCGAAGGCCGCGCGGGTGGTGGAGACGGCGGCGGGGCGCTCGCTGATCGACTTCGGCGCGCGCAGAGCCCACGGCACCGAGGCTGCGATGACGGCGGCCCGCACGCTCTACCTCGCGGGCTTCGACGCCACTTCGAACGTGCTGGCCGGCGTCACCTACGGGATCCCCGCCGCGGGGACGATGGCGCACAGCTACGTCCAGGCGTACGGCGACGAGGCGGCGGCGTTCCGCAGCTTCGCCGAGACGCATGCGGAGACCACGCTCCTCGTCGACACGTACGACACGATCGAGGGCGTCGAACGGGTGATTGCGCTAGCGGAGGAGCTGGGCGACGCCTTTACGGTGCGAGCGATCCGGCTCGACTCAGGCGACCTCGCCGCTCACGCGTTTGAGGCCCGAGGGCTCCTCGACGCCGCCGGGCTCGACGAGGTCCGCATCGTCGCGAGCGGGGGCCTCGACGAGTACAGCATCGCTGCGCTCGTTGCCTCGGGGGCTCCGGTCGACGCCTTCGGCGTTGGCACTGCTGTGCACAACTCCGCCGACGCACCGAGTCTCGAAGCTGTGTACAAGCTCGCCGCCTACGACGGTGTCGCCCGCGCCAAGCGCTCGGAGGAAAAGGCGACCCTCGGCGGGCGCAAGCAGGTCTGCCGCCTCTACGACGCGACCGGCATCGCCAGCGGCGACACCATCGCGCTTACCGAAGAGACCGTCGACGGTGAGCCGCTGCTGCGACCGGTCATGCGCGGCGGTCGCCGCCTCGAACCCCGCGAACCCCTCGACGCTGCACGCGACCGTACGATCGCGGCGCGCGCCACACTCTCGTCGACGCTGCGCACGACCGCGCCGACCGATGAGCCGTACCCGGTCGACATCACGTCGACGCTGCAAGCCGTCTCGGACGCCGCCCGCTAGACAGCGCCCTCGACGCCACGCGACAATCCGAGGTGTGGCAGGGTAGCTCAGTGGCAGAGCAACGGACTCATAAGCCGTCGGTCGCCGGTTCAAATCCGGCCCCTGCTACCACCTTGACCTAATCGGACCCACCGAAGGAGATCTCGTGGCCCGTCGCTCCAACTTCTCGTTTGAACGGTCGCAGCGCGAGCGCGACAAAGCCGCGAAGCGCGCGGCGAAGAGAGCAGCCCGTGCTGCGCGCAAAGGCTCCGCCGAGGCCGCGGCCCCCGTCTCGGACCCAACCCCAGTTCCGGCTCCCAACGTGACACCAGGCCCCCTGTCGAGCGACGACTAAAGCTCTGGCCGCTTTCCAAGTCACGCAGGCACGCGCCGAACCCTCGGACGAGGGCGCGCGCGCCGAGACATCGAGGATGTCGCCGGCCAGCCATCGCGGCCGATGATCGACCCGGTGGCTCACCGGCAGACCTGAGCCGGGCGGTCGGACCGCAGCTTCGCCCACGGTTGTGAGTTCCTGAGAGCGGCGTAGGATCGCGATCACAGATGAGACGCCCCCACCGAATCGAGGTGGACCGATGACGGACCATGGGCGCAAGATCCGGTTCCTTACTCGATTGCTTGTGGTTCCTGTACTGCTGCTGGCGGCCGCCTGTGGAGGCGCCGACGATCGCGACGATTCCGCGATCGCAGCAGCCGAGACGGGCGCAGACCAGGGAGTTGCCGCCGCGACCGCAGCTGCTGACAGCAGCTACGGCGAGTACGGGTACGAAGCCGACGGCAGCTACGGCACCGATGGGCCCGCGACGCCGGGTGGTGGTGGGAGCGTGGCCAGCCTCGACGACATCCTCGCGCTGTCGTCTCGCTTCGAACAGGCGGCGACCTGGGGGGCAGAGGCCGGTGGGGTCCGCTTCCTTTCGCCGCGGCAATCCGCCGATCATGGACCACGTCGTCGCGTACCACATCGCGTTCCTGATCCTCGCGGCCCTCGAGCGCCGCGATCGCACCGGCGAGGGCGCCTGGATCGACGTCGCGCAGTACGAGATCGGCGTCAACCTGGTCGGCGACCTCTACGTCAGCGAGGCGCTGGGCGTACCGGTCGAACGCGCGGGCAGCGAGCGTGCGGACGAGCTGATCTCCGGCTGCTTTGCCGGGGCGGGCGACGCCCGCTGGCTGGCCGTCTCGGTGCGCACCCAGGAGGAGTGCGAGCGCGTCGCTGACATCGTTGGTCACACCGAGGGCAGCGACATCGCCGGAGTACGAGCGGGCCTCGAACGGTGGTCTTTAGCCCGGCCACCGGCGGAAGCGGCGGAGGCGCTGCAAGCCGCGGGCGTGGCGGCGTCGCCCGCGAACGACATCCGCGACCTGCTGCTCAACGAGCAGCTACGCGACCGCGACTTCTTCTGGCTCGTCGAGCACGATGCCACACAGGAGCGAGTGGGTGTGCGCGCCTTCCCCGGCTCCGGCGTGCACCTCACCTCGACGCCCGCGCGGCTCGTCTCTCGCGCGCCGCTGCTCGGCGAACACAACGGTGAGATCGCGACCCGGCTGATGGGCTTCAGCGACGAGGAGTTCGAGGCACTTGAGGCCGAAGGGACCTTTGGGACGGTCCCGGCCGCGGCGGCCGCCATCCCGCCGAAGCAGGACCTGCCCGCACGCACCTCGCTCAGCACGTGGACCTACCCGGTCAAGGCGCGGGTGGTCGACGCTGACTACCAGGAACGGTTGCGCGCCCGGTTCGGCCGCTTCGCCTGACCCCGTCGGTCGCACACGGATGTAATATGCCGTCGGGTCCGACACCACAGGGCGAAGCGCAGGGGCGCACAGGCTCGAGCGGCATCCGTACTTCCGCCTGCAGACGCTGTTGCGGCGCATCCCGCAGGCGGTGATCGCGGAGGTGCATGGCTACTGCATGGGATCGGGATTCGACCTGATGCTGGCATCCGACTTCGCGATTGCCGACCCGTGACAGCCAGCTGCGCATGGTGATCGGCGCGACCGCGTTCTTGCCCCGGTACGTCGGGCTCAAGCATGCGATGCGGCTGATCCTCGACGACGGCTTCACCAGCGCGGAGGAGGCTGCCGAGCTGGGGTTGATCACGAAGGTCGCGGCGCCGGGGGCGCTCGAAGACGAGGTGAACGAACTGGCGGAGCGTCTCGCGGAGCTTGGTCGGAACAGCCACGGCTACATCGGCGTGATCAAGGAGTCGATCAACCGCTCGATCTTCCACGGGCTCGATGACGACCTGCGGATGCAGCTGATCGGGCAGCGCATGTCGGATCTCTTCCGCCAGCACCCGTACGAGCCGAGCGACGACTAGCCCTCTACGCTGCAGCTCAGGCCCAGCGCGCGCTCGCGATCAACTTCCTCGCCTGGCGGTTGCCGGCGCCGTCTGCGCTCGCCATTGCAGCGCTATCCTGAAGCGCCGAGCCTGTTGGCGCCGCGACGCCGCCCGAGGAGACGCCCATGAATTACGCCTTGGTGATCAACACGGACGAGACTGAGACCGTGTGGAACGCGTTCCGCTTCGGTTCCGCCGCGCTCTCGCGTTGGCATGAGGTGAGCGCGTTCCTGCTCGGGCAGGCCGTCGACATCGAGCAGATGGGAAGCGAGCGCTTCGACGTCCAGTCGTTGCTCGTCCGGTTCGATGAGCTGGGGGGCGTCGCGCTGAGCTGCGGTACCTGCCTGCGCCTTCGGGAGATGGACGCGAGCGCCCTCTGTCCGATGTCCACCATGGACGACCTCGTACGGCTGACTGAAGAAGCGGATCGGGTTGTGAGCTTCGGATAGGAGCCCGGCGTGGCCGACGCGACAACATTGGTGCTCGGCGGAGGGATCGGCGGGCTCACCCTCGCGACCCAGCTGCGCCGGCTGACGCCGGACGACCACCGCATCGTGGTGATCGAGCGAGAGCAGCGCTTCGCGGCCGGCCTGTCGAAGCTCTGGGTGATGACGGGCGAGCGCGCCGACCGGAGCGAGGGCGAGCGTTCACTCGCCGACCTGGCCGCTCTCGGTATCGAGGTGGTGGAGGCGGAGGTCACGGCGATCGACCCGAGCGCACGCACCGTCGAGACCTCGGCCGGCACCTTCGAGGGCGACTACCTCTGCGTCGCCCTCGGCGCCAAGCGGGATGCCGATGCCGTGCCCGGCTTCGCCGAGGCTGCGCACAACCTCTACGAGTGGGACGGCGCAGAGGACATCCAGCGTGCCCTCCAGGACTTCACTGGAAGGCGGCTGGTGATCCTGATCGCTCGCACGCCTTACTCCTGCCCGGCCGCACCGTACGAGGCGGCCTTCATGATCGACTCCCTGCTCCGCGAGCGCGGGGTGCGTGATCAGACGGAGCTGGCGCTCTACACACCGGAAGACCGTCCGATGCTGGTGGCCGGTGAGCACATCGGGACGGCGTTGATCGAGATGCTCGAGGAGCGGGGCATCGAACTCCACTGGGAGCAGATCGCGATGAAGATCGATCCGGCGGCCAGTCGGATCCTGTTCGAACTGCACGACACCACGTTCGACCTCCTCGTGGGGGTGCCGCCGCACGTGGTGCCCCCGGTCCTGAAAGAGGCGGGGCTCGCCGATGCCTCGGGCTGGGTGCCGGTTGACGCGCAGACCCTCGCGACCCGCTTCGAGCGCGTGTTCGCCATCGGTGACGCCACCGCGATCAGACTCGCGAACGGCATGTACTTGCCGAAGGCGGGCGTCTTCGCCGACGCCCAGGGGCGCGTGGTCGCGACGGCGATCGCGGCAGAACTGACCGGCGACGGCGAATCGACCGTGTTCTCCGGGCGCGGCGAATGCTACGTCGAACTCGGCGGAGGGCTGGCCGCACACGCTGGCGGCGACTTCTACGGCTTGCCTGCGCCGAGCGTCGCGATGGATCCGCCGAGCGCGTCCTACCGACGCGAGAAGGAGGACGTGGAGCGCGAACTGCTCGCGCTCTGGCCGTAGCCCACTCGGCCCACTCGGCCGCCCTCCAGAGACTATCCGGAACGCAGATCACTGAGCTGTTCGTCTACTCTGTGCACGCGAATCACATGGCGAATACTCCAGGGGGTTCCATGGACATCAGCAGCGGTAACACCGCGATCGTGATCACTGATCCGCAGAACGACTTCCTCAGTCCCGAGGGCGTCACCTGGGGGCTCGTGGGCGCCAGCGTCGAGGAGCACGGGACCGTTGAACACATCGAACAACTGATGTCGGCCGCGACGGCCAACGGCTACGACGTGTTCATCTCACCGCACTACTACTACCCGACCGACTCGGGCTGGGAGTTCGGCAGCACCGTCGAGCAGATGATGCACGAGATCGGCATGTTCGACCGCAAGGGCTCGCTCACGACTGACGGCTTCGAGGGCTCGGGCGCCGGCTGGCTCGAGCAATACAAGCCGCTGATCGAGGACGGCAAGACCGTCATCGCGGGCCCGCACAAGGTGTATGGGCCGGAGTCGATCGACCTTGCGCTGCAGCTTCGCAAGCGCGGGAAGACCAACATCCTGCTCGCCGGCATGTCGGCCAACCTCTGCACAGAGGCGCATCTGCGCGAGCTGACGGAGGACGGCTTCGAGGTCGCGGTGGTCGCCGACGCGACGGCCGCGGCCCAGCACCCCGAACTGGGCGGCGGCTACGAGGCGGCGATGACGAACTTCCGATTCATCGCGAGCGCGGTGATGACGACCGACGAGGCGGTCGCTGAGATCGGGAGCTAGATGGCTGCCGGCTCTGGTTGAGGGGGCTGCTCGGGCCGCTGGAGGAAGGCCCGAGCGCCGCGCGTGGGTCGGCGAATGCTCGGAGACCGTCAGTACCGCGAAGAGCGCATCGAGTCGATCAGCGTGACCTCCACGTGCTGCGCGTCAGGCACGACGCCGACGTCGACCGCGTCCGAGATGCGAAACACCGCTGGCTTCGTTAAGGTCGCCGACGTGATGATGGCGCATCGGATCGAGGCACGGCGATGACTTCGAGCCAACAGCCAGCCCACGAACTCGAACACAGCGAGCAGCTGGTCAGCTCGCTCCTCAACGCCACCGGCCAGGGCGTCTACGGCGTCGACCTCGACGGTGATTGCACGTTCGCGAATCCGGCCTGCGTCGAGCTGCTCGGCTATGAAACCGAGGCGGAGCTGCTCGGACACAACATGCACCAGTTGATCCACCACACGCGGCAGGACGGCGAGCCCTATCCAGTCGAAGACTGCCAGATCTACCAGGCGCACCGCGAGGAACGCGGCATGCACCTCGGCGACGAGATCGTTTGGCGCGCGGATGGCACGCCCCGTCGAGTACTGGTCGTACCCGGTGCGCCACGAGGATCACCTGATCGGCAGCGTCGTCTCGTTCGTCGACATCAGCGAACGCCTGGCGGCCGAGGCGGAGATCCACGAACAGGAAGCGATGGTGCGCGCGCTGCTGAACGCCACCGGCGAGGGCATCTACGGTACCGATATGAACGGCGACTTCACGTTCGCGAACCCCGCCTGTGTCGCACTGCTTGGCTACGAGAGCGACGCGGAGCTGCTCGGTCGCAACGCGCACGAGCTGATCCACCACGCGCGTCCGACCGGCGGGCACTACCCCGTCGAGGACTGCCGCATCTACCAGGCGTTCCGCGAGGACCGGGACACGAACGTCCGCGACGAGATCGTCTGGCGGTCTGACGGCACGAGCTTCCCGGCGGAGTACTGGGCCTCGCCGTTGCGAGTAAACGGCGAACTGGCCGGCTGCGTCGTCGCATTCTTCGACTCGACCGAGCGCGAACAGGCGGAGGAGGAGTTGCGTCAGAGCGAGAAACTGGCCGCGCTGGGTAAGCTCTCCGCTGGGCTCGCACACGAGCTCAACAACCCGGCCGCGGCCGCGCAACGAGCCTCGTCGCAGCTTCGCGACACCCTCGAACGTCTCTCGGTTGCGGCCGTTCAGCTGGGCGAGCAGGGGCTGACGACGGAGCAGTGGGCGGGGCTCGCGCGCGCGGTCGAGGTCGACGCGGCAACCTCGGCGACGCTGAGCGCCCTCGAACGGGCCGACCGCGAGGAGGAGCTGGCGGGCTGGCTCGGCTCGCACAACGTCGACAACGCGTGGCAGCTCGCACCTCCGCTCGTCGCCGCGGGCATCGAGGGATCGACCCTGGAGGAAGTGACGGCGGGCATGCCCGGGTCAGCCGTGCCCTCGGCAGTGGCCTGGCTGAGCGAATCGCTCACGGCCGGCGAACTCCTCGGCACGCTCACGACGAAGACGAGCATGTCGGAGCTCGTCGGGGCGGTGAAGAGCTACTCCTACATGGACCAGGCGGCCCAGCAGGAGGTCGACATCCACGAAGGGCTTGAGAGCACGCTGCGCATCCTGCGGCACAAGCTGGGCGACAACGTCGAGATCGTCCGCGACTTCGACCCGCAGATCCCGGAGTTCTCAGTCCTCGCTGGCGAGCTGAACCAGGTCTGGACGAACTTGCTCGACAACGCCATCGACGCCGTCGGCTCGGAGGGAGGGATCACTTTGCGTACCGCCCTCGATGGCGATCACGCGCTTGTCGAGATCTGCGACGACGGGCCGGGCGTCCCGGTCGAGATCCAGTCACGCATCTTCGACCCGTTCTTCACCACGAAGGAGGTGGGCCAGGGGACTGGCCTGGGCCTCGACGTGGTCAGGCGCATCGTGACGGACCGCTCCGGCGGCAGCATCGAGGTCCACTCCGAGCCCGGCGACACCCGGTTCCAGGTGCGACTACCGTTGGCGGGACCACCCGAGCTAGGAGCGCAGCAGGAGGGCGCCTGATGAACAAACCGGTTCTGCTGAGCATCGACGACGATCAGTCCGTGCTCAGCTCCGTTCAGCAGGACCTGCGCGTCCACTACGGCGACGACTACCGGATCATGGGCGTTGACTCCGGCGCCGAGGGTCTGAGCCTGGCCGAGGAGCTGCGCAACCGTGGCGATGCGATCGCGCTCTTCCTCTCGGACCAGCGCATGCCGGGCATGACCGGTATCGAGTTCCTCGACCGGGTGGCCGAGGTCTACCCCGAGGCGAAGCGCACGCTGCTGACCGCCTACGCCGACACCGACGTGGCCATCAGGGCGATCAACGATGTGCGCCTGGACCACTACTTGATGAAGCCCTGGGACCCGCCGGAGGAGCGGCTCTACCCCACGCTCGACGACCTGCTCGACGATTGGCAGGCCTCGTTCCATCCACCGTTCGAAGGCGTGCGCGTCATCTGCGACCGCTGGTCGCCTGATTCGCATGCGGTCAAGGACTTCCTGGCGCGCAACCAGGTGCCGTTCCGCTGGCTCGACATCGATAGCGACGAGGACGTCGCAGCCGTCCTCGAGCGGGTCGCGAAGCCGAACCCGACGCTGCCGCTGGTCGTGTTCCCCGACGGCGTCGCCCTCGAGGCTCCGAACAACCGCGACATCGCGGAGCAGCTGGGGCTGCGGACGCAGGCGGAGCAGCCATTCTACGACCTGATCGTCGTCGGTGGAGGGCCCGCGGGCCTCTCAGCCGGCGTCTACGGCGCGGCGGCTGGGCTCCGCACCCTCATCATCGAGCGCGAAGCGCCCGGCGGTCAGGCCGGCATGAGCGCCCGCATCGAGAACTACCTCGGATTTCCGGTCGGGCTCTCCGGCGGCGACCTGGCACGACGGGCCGTGACGCAGGCGACCCGGCTGGGCGCCGAGTTCCTGTCGACGTCCGAGGTCGTTGAATTGACAGCAGCAGATTCCTACCGCGGCGTGAGGCTCGCCGACGGCGCTGAGCTGCGGAGCTACTCCGTGCTGGTCGCGACGGGCGTCGAGTACCGCCGGCTGGAGCAGCCCGGCGTCGCCGAGCTCACCGGCGCGGGCGTCTACTACGGAGCAGCCATGATCGAGGGGCGGTCGATCCGCGGCGAGGATGTATTCATCGCCGGCGGCGCGAACTCGGCGGGCCAGGCGGCACTCTACTTCGCGCAATTCGCCAACTCCGTGACGATCCTCGTGCGCGGCGACTCGCTCGGCAAAAGCATGGCGAACTACCTCGTTGAGCGGATCCATGCGGGCGAGAACATCCACGTGATGCTGAACACCGAGATCAAGCAGGCCAACGGGACGAGGAACCTCGAATCCCTGGCGCTCGCGCACTCGGACACGGGACAGGAGGAGACAGCGGCGGCGAACGCGCTCTTCATCTTCGTCGGCGCGAAGCCGGGAACCGAGTGGTTGGGCGACCTCGTCGCCCGGGATGAGCGTGGGTTCGTGCTCGCGGGTCACGACCTGCAGGGCGCGGAGCACGCCTGGCCGCTCGACCGTGAGCCGTACCTGCTCGAGACGAGCCTGCCCGGCGTGTACGTCAGCGGTGACGTCCGTCACGGCAATACGAAGCGCGTGGTCACGGCCGTGAACGAGGGTGCGATGGCCGTCAACTTCGTCCAGGAGCGGCTGCAGGAGTTCGGCGTCTAGCAGCCAGGCGACCCGGAGGGGGCAAGTATGCCGGCGGTGATCGACCGTGGCCAGGTCCAGCGAATGCTCGCTGATGGGGCGCAGCTCCTCGAGGCACTCGCGCGCGAGGAGTTCGCCGAGGAGCATCTACTCGGCGCGGTGAACGTCCCGCTGGCCGAGATTGCGGCCAACACCACTGCGCACCTCGACCGCGCACAGCCGATCATCGTCTATTGCTACGACCTGGAGTGAGACGCCAGCCCACGAGCCGCGGCGCGGCTCGAAAGCCTCGGATTCGCCAGCGTCTACGACTACGCCCCGGGTAAGGCCGACTGGGCGATCCACGGGCTGCCGACCGAGGGCCGGACCGCCGGCCGCCGGCGTGCGATCGACGTCGCGCGCACGGACGTGCTCACCGTCCCACCCGACCGGCGGATCCGCGACGTGGCTCCTGAGATGACCGATGCACCGCTCGACCTCTGCCTCGTCGTCGACGAGCGAGGGGTGCTCCTCGGACGGGTCGACGGCATGCCGGCGGACGTCGATCCCGATACCGAGATCGGCGAGGTGATGCGCACGGCGCCGGGGACAGAGAAGCCGGACACGTTCCTCCACGACCTCGTCGAGGGCCTGCGCGACACCCGCTACCAGCGGGTCATCCTGACCGCGCGCGAACCGAGCGAGGCCGGACGCTGCCTCGGCCTGGTGCTGCTCAGCGACGAGCGAGTCCTGCAGGAGAACGCGAGCCGGTAGGCGTGGCGGGCGAGCGTTAGCTGCGCGCCGCCTTCTTCGCCTTCTTCGCCTTGCGCTTCTCCTTGAGGCTTGTGGCGGCAGCCTTCTTTACGTTTTTGCCGCCTTTGTCTTTGGACGCCATCCGGCCCTCCTCAGATCACCCGCCGACCGCGACCTCGACCGATCAAAGATAGGGTCGGCGCGTGCGCTGGCGGATCCACCAACACCGCGCGTGACCGGCGAGGTAGCCACGATCTTACGCCGTCAACTGCGAAGGGTGAATGCGCGATGCAGCCGCCGCAGCCGCCACCCCGGCTCGCCGCCCGACCTCGGCCGGTGACGCGGAGCGCTGCGGTCCCTACTCTGCTCGCACCGACGGCTGCACGAGGAGGTTCGACCCGATGACGACCAAGACACGCGCGGCGATCAAAGCCAAGTTCGGCGAGCCGCTGCTGGTGGACGAGATCGAGCTCGAAGACCCCGGCGACGAGGAAGTGCTGGTCAAGCTGTTCGCGACCGGCATTTGCCACTCGCAGTTACACCAGATCCACAACCCCGACGGCCCTGTCCCCACCCTCCTCGGCCACGAAGGCACCGGCGTGGTGCTCAAGGCTGGCTCGAAGGTCGAGCACGTCAGCGAGGGCGAGCGCGTGATGATCCAGTTCGTGCCGCGCGACCTGCCCGAGGGCATGACCACCGCGGATCGCACGAAGTACCGCTGGCAGGGCGAGGAGTACGAGGCCGGCGTCTACACCTGGGCCGAGCATGCGCTGCTGAACGAGCAGATGGTCGTGCCGCTGCCCGACGATGTGCCGACCGATATCACGGCGATCGTCGGCTGCGCCGTGATCACCGGTGCGGGCGCGGCGCTGTACACCGCCGAGCTGCAGCCGGGAGACTCCGTCGCGGTGTTCGGCGTCGGTGGGGTGGGCGCCAACGTCGTGGCTGGCGCGAAGATCGCCGGCGCTGACCCGATCATCGCGGTCGACCTCGAGGAGGGGAAGCTCGGCTACGCGAGGGAGCTGGGCGCCACGCACACGGTGAATGGTTCAGAGGTCCACGCCCCCGATGCCGTGAAGGAACTCACCGGTGGCGGCGTCGACTATGCCTTCGACGCCATCGGCGTTGAAGCGGCGTTCCTGCAGTCCGTCGAGAGCGTGAAGTCGGGCGTGCTCGGGGTCCGCCGAGGCGGTACCGCCGTCATCGTTGGCATCGGCCAGGGCGACCTGCCGCTGCCGCGCCTGTTCCCCTTCGGCGAGCGCTCCATCATTGGCTCGATGGGCGGTTCAGCGCGGCCGGGTCACGTCATGCCAAACTACATCGAGTGGTTCAAGGAGGGCAAGCTGCCCCTCGAGAAGCTCGTGTCGACGAGGTACGACAACCTCGACCAGATCAACGAGGGCGTGCGTGCGCTGGAGAACGGCGAGATCGAGGGCCGCTCGATCATCGTCTACGACCAGCCCTAGGCGCCCGCTCACCCCGGCCACCCGTGTGCGTCTCGGGCGGCGCTACGAGGTCCCGAACGAGAGCAAGTTCTCGACCGGCTGGTAGAGCTCCTCGAGATAGGTCACATCCTCGTCGGCGAGCGTGATGTCCGTGGCCTCGACGAGCTGTTCCAGCTGCGAGACTTTCGAGACGCCGACCACCGGAGCGGTGATCTCCGGTTTGTTCGCCAGCCAGGCGAGCGCGATCTGCGCCGGCGCCTTCTCGTACTTCTGCGCGACCTCGGCCACGCGATCGGCAATCTGGAACGTCGCCGCGCCGTGGTAGAGGCTCTCGGTCCGCATCCGATCTCGCCCCTGCGAGCGGTCGGTAGCGCCCTCGTCGAAGCCGCCCTGATACGAGCCGGTGAGGATGCCGCGCGCGAGGGGTGACCACGGCATCAGCGCCACGCCGGTCTTCGGCGCGTAGGGGTTCATCTCTCGCTCCTCCTCGCGATAGACGAGGTTGTAGTGGTTCTGCATCGAGACGAATTTCGTCCAGCCATGTTGCTCGGCCGTGTGCTGCAGCTCCGCGAACTGCCACGCGAACATCGACGAGGCGCCGAGGTATAACACCTTGCCCGGCTTTCACCACATCGTGCAGGCCCTCGAGCGTCTCCTCGATCGGCACCTCTAGGCTGCCCCGTACGCCGTGCGGGTGGCGGTGGATGACGAGGTGGTCGACGTAGTCGAGCCCGAGCCGTTCGAGGCTGGCGTCGACCGCTTCCATGATGTGCTTGCGGGAGAGCCCTCGCTGATTCAGGTGCTCGCCCATCGCCCCCGAGATCTTGGTGGCGATCACGTACTGATCGCGAGGGGCCAGCTCGCGCAGCAGCGAGCCCACGACACGCTCGCAGGCGCCCTGCCCGTACACATCGGCGCAATCGAAGTAGTAGAGCCCCTGCTCGATCGCCGACTTGAAGATCGGTCGGGCCTGGTCGATGTCCAGCGTCCAGTCGCCCTGATGGCCTCGGCCCGGCTCGCCGAAGTTCATCGTGCCGAGGCAGAGCTCGGAGACCAAGAGACCGCTATTGCGACCGAGCTGGATGGAATCGAGCATCCGGTGGTTCCCTTGCGTCTCCAGCCGGGCGCGGCCGCCGGCCGGCCTCGCGCTAGCGCTTCGAGTAGTCCAGCGTTCAGGCGTGAGGGCGTACGTGACGCCGCTGCCACCACCGCCCTGATTCGCGATGTAGGCGCGGCCCGCCTCCTCGCCGAGGTATCGCACCGGCATCGGTGGCTCGGGCAGCGCTCCCTCGTAGACGCGGATCGGGCCTTCGACGCTCACGTACTGGTACGGCGCGGTCTCGGTCTGCGCTACGAGCGTCGCCCGGCCCGCGGCGTTGAACAGCCGCGCCTTCTGTGACCCGGCGCCCGTGCCGAAGTACAGATCGCCGCCCACCTCGTACGAGTACCAGATCGGCACCGCGAGGGGACCGCGCCCCGACTCCTCGACACTTACGAAGCCGACGTGCACGTCGGCCAGGAACTGCTCTCGCTCGGCTCGCGTCATGCTCAGACTCATCGCCACCCCCTCGACCTCCGCCGCAGCTTCGCGGACTGGCGGCGGAGTGTCGAGAGCGCGCGTCCGGGCCGACCCTTACCGCCCGGCGGCCCTTTGGCCGCCGGGCGTCCCTCGTTCGAGGCCTCGGCGCTACGCGATCGCGTTGCTGCCGCGCCGGTACTCGGGGGTGCGGGCGTAGACGTACATCGCCGCCAGCGAGAGCAGGCTGACGATCAACGCGCTGAGACCGAAGGTCGAGGCGTCGCGTCCGATACCACCCACGTCGAACAGGCGCCCGGTCACCTCGAAGACCAGCATCGTGGCCGCCAGCAGTGACGTCAGGCCGCTGATCACCCGTACGAGGTTGACATTGGCCCGCTCGATGCGGGCGAAGCGCCCTCGCTCGAGCATCGCCAGGGAGGCGATCCTGCGTCGCATCATCTCGTAGTGAGCGGCCAGCATCGGCAGCGCGATTACAGAGAGCGCGACCACCAGGGCGACGGCCCGACGCAGATCGGTGCCGCGTCCGAGGAGCGACTCCGACAGCGGATCCTCGCCACGGATGTAGTCGATCAACGCCGACGCCAGGATCAGCGCGCTGACGAAGATGACGCCGTAGAACGTGAGCAGCGCGACGTGGATGTAGACACGACCGCGCCCGTAGTTGAGCTCCGCCGGGTCGCCCACTTGCGAGCGGCGCCGGTAGTAGAAGATCAGCGCAACCACGCTGCCGAGGAGCGTCAGGCCTCCCCAGAGGTAGGCCGAGTGACCTCGCTGTTCAGCGTCGATATAGACCCACGCTGCTGGAACCCAAAGCAGGAGCACGAGAAAGAAGATGCCTACTGGATCAGCAGGCGGACCGACATCGGGCACGGGAAACATAGTTAGCGCCTTCAGCTAACCCCCGGCCTCACGAAGCGTACCACGCACGAAATGCAGAGGAAACGGCAGGACAGCGTCGCTGGCGTACAACCGAGGACCGTAGGGAAGCCCCTGCTACCATCCGACCTCGAGGAGTCGAGCACCGCACGAGGATTGTCGCGGTCACCCCGTGGCCGCCGCAGGCGGCATCGTGGGGCGCCGAGGAGGCGTTGATGGATCCGGCAGCGAAGATGACCGAGGTCGATGCGGTCGTGATCGGCGCCGGGTTCTCCGGGCTCTACATGCTCAAGAAGCTGCGTGACGACCTCGGGCTCACCGCGCAGGTCTTCGAGGCTGCTGACGACGTCGGTGGCACCTGGTACTGGAACCGCTACCCGGGTGCGCGCTGCGACTCCGAGGCGTACGTGTACTGCTTCTCCTTCGACGAGGATCTGCTCCAGGAGTGGAACTGGAGCGGGAAGTACCCCGAGCAGCCGGAGATCCTGAAGTACCTCCAGCACGTCGCTGACCGCTTCGACCTGCGCAGCGGCATCCAGTTCAACACCCGCGTGACGGCTGCGCACTTCAACGAAGAGCGCAATCGCTGGGAGGTCGAGACCGACCAGGGCGACCACGTCAGCGCACAGTTTTTGATCACCGGCATCGGCTGCCTCTCCGCCGGTCAGATCCCCGACATCCCGGGCCGCGACGCGTTCGAGGGCGAATCGTTCCACACCGGCGCCTGGCCGCACGACGGTGTCGACCTCGCCGGGAAGCGCGTCGGCGTGATCGGCACGGGCTCCAGCGGCGTCCAGTCGATTCCCGTGATCGCCCAGCAGGCGGAGCACCTCACGGTCTTCCAGCGCACCCCGCAGTTCACCGTCCCGGCCCGTCACCACACCGTGGACCGGCACTACCTCGACGACGTCAAGCAGCGCTACGACGAGGTCTGGGACGTCGCCCGCCACTCGATCGCCGGGTTCCCGTACGAGGCCGCGACCCAGTCGGCCCTCGAGGTCACCGATGAGGAGCGGCAGGCGGTCTTCGAGGATCGGTGGGCCCTCGGTGGGTTCCGCTTCAACGGGTCGTTCACCGACATCGGCATCAACCTCGAGGCGAACGCGACGGCCGCGGACTTCATCCGGGACCGGATTCGCGAGACAGTCGAGGACCCGGATACGGCAGAGCGGCTGACCCCCTATGACCATCCGCTCGGCTCGAAGCGGACGCTGATCGACACGAACTACTTCGAGACCTACAACCGCGACAACGTGGAGCTCGTCGACATCCGCTCGGCGCCGATCGAGGAGATCACGCACGCCGGCATCCGCACCGCGGAGGCCGAATACGAGCTCGACATCATCGTCTTCGCGACGGGGTTCGATGCGATGACGGGCAGCTTCTCCCGCATGGACATCCGCGGGCGCAACGACGAGCCGCTCACGGAGCACTGGGAGGCCGGGCCAAAGACCTACCTCGGGCTCTCGGTCGTCGGTTTCTCGAACATGTTCATGATCACCGGGCCTGGGTCGCCGTCGGTCCTCAGCAACATGCCCGTGTCCATCGAGCAGCACGTCGAGTGGATCGCCGACCTCGTCGAGTACTCGCACGAGCACGGCGTCGAGGTCGTCGAGGCCAACGCGGACGCCGAGGAGGCGTGGGTCGTACACGTGAACGAGCTCTCGGAGAAGACGCTCTTCCCGCTCGCCGACTCCTGGTACCTCGGCGCCAACATCCCCGGGAAGCCGCGCGTCTTCATGCCGTACAGCGGCGGCGTCGGCAACTACCGCAAGAAGTGCGACGAAGTCGCCGCCGCGAACTACGAGGCTTCGAGCTGACCGCGACCGCGCAGGCCGCGAGGTCCTAGCGCGCGGCCTCGACCGAGGCCGCGAGGGCGTTCAGAGCTGGGCGGACGATCATCGTGTAGGTGTCGGCGATGGCGGCGCGGCGGTGTGATTCCGCCTCGCGGCGAGTCGCGTCGCCAGCCACGGCCATGAACGCGCGCTTGCTCGGGAACGAGTTGAAGCGCACCTGATCCCAGGTCCGGCCGTCACCGATGATGGTCCCCTCGACGGTGAACCACCCGGAGATACGCACACCGTGCGGCGCAGCGACCTCGCCGGCGGTCGACTGGTACTCGCGCATCTCGCCCTCCGCGCCGCCATCCTCGAAGCGCAGCACGTGGAGCAGGACAACCGGGCCGTCCTCGTCGGTCGGCGGGTGAGGTACGTCCTCCCAGTCGATGCCTGATCCCGCGCCCGAGGGCAGGTCGATCGGGAGGCAGCCCATCACGATCGTCTCCTGCATCCCTGCGTCCTTGTGCACGTGCAGCTGCTGGAAGTCCGGGCGCGACTGCATCTCGATGAACGCGCGGCGCGTGGGGTACTTCACGACGGCGATGCGATCCCATTGCGGCTCAGCGCCGAGGAGCTGCTCCTCGACCTCGCCTGCGAACACGATCTCGGCGCCAATGGCGGCGAGCGGCCCCAGCGGCGCGTAGAGCTCGTCGGCCGCGCGTCCGCTGATCGAGGTATCGCGACCGTCGGCATAGTCGGCCCGTTCGCGGTACTTCATCAGGTTCACCATCCAGACCGGACCATCGTCCTCGGGCGATGTGGTGGCCAGCTTGAGTCCATAGTCGCGGTCGGGTGTGCCGTAGCGAGGGCCGGTGGTCATGGTGATGCTCCCTGCTGCTGGAAGGGCAATGGATGGATCGTCGAGTCCGCTTCCAACGGGCAGGGCGATGATAGCGACCGTCGCTGGCCGCCGCGTGCTGCGGGTATCCTCTCCACCGGAATGCTGATTCGGGGGGGGAGGTCACGGTGGCAAACGACATCGCAGCGGCGCGCGAGGGCGAACACCCGGTGGCACATCGGCAGCGGGTGCTCGCTGACGGCGCGGAGGCCTGGACAAAGCTGCGAGCACTCCTCGAGGAGCACGCCGACCGCCACAACCTCCACGATCCCGAGGGCACGCCCTGGAGCAGCCGCGCAATCTACGCGCACTTCGCCCGCTACCAGTCCTCGAACATTCGCCACATCCAGCGCCTCCTGGCGATCGGTGAACTCTGGCCGTCGCGTGGGGAGGCCGAGAACGTGACGAACGAACGCTGGGCCGCGGAGGACCGCGCGCTCACGCACGAGCAGGCGCGCGACTGGTGCGATGCGACGACCCGCGAGGAGTCTGCGCTGTGCCTCACCATGCCGCCCGAACTCTGGGCCGAGTACGGGCGCTGGGCCGCCGACGACATCCTCGCGCCGCACTACCTCTCGCACATCCGTTACATCGAAACCGGCGGCCGCGAGGGCGGCTAGGTGAGTTGCCACCGACCACGGTTGGCATATCCTCGATCGGTAGCGACCGAGGCGACGGGGGCTCATTGCTAAAGAGTCTGAAATGTCCCGAGTCGAGACAGATCGCCCCATGCGGGGGCTCATTGCTAAAGAGTCTGAGATGTATCGAGTCCAAACAGGGTGCCCGTCGTCTCGACCTCGCTCGCTACACCACCCTCGGAGCCGACGATGAACGCTGACCTCGCTGGCCTGCACGATGCACCCCCTCTCGAGGCCCTCGAGGCGGCCGAGCGCGCCCTCGGCGAGGCCGACCGCAATGTCCGCGTCGCCGGATTGCGACTCGTGACGCACCTCGGCCGCGCGGATCGCCTCGACGAGATGCAGTCGGCGCGCGCGGGCGCGCGGGTGCTCGATGCGCTGAGCGATGACAAGCGGCGCGTCCGTGCCGTGGCGATTAAGGCGTCCGCCTGGTTCCTCACCAGCGACGAAGTCGTGCTGCGGCTGCGCGAGCTGTTCGAGGACGAGCAGGAGATGAGGCGGCTCCGCGGGCAGGCGCTGTTCACGCTCGCGCACGCGCGCCACTCCTCGGCGGCGGTCCGCGACGTGCTCCGTGAATTGACCGACCGACCCCGCTCGCGTCTTGCCATCTTCCGTGGCCTCGCCTCGAGCGATCTCAATCCGACGGTCGAGGAGCTCCTCGGCGAGTTTGCGCGGAGCGAGAGCGAAGCAGAGGCGACGGCCGCCCGCCGTGCCCTCGGCGGATCGAAACTCGCCAACCTCGGAAACATCACCGCAGCGTCGATCCCCGGCGCTGAGAGTGCGCCATTCTTCGGGCGTGTCTTCTACTGGGTGCCCCGCGACGCCGAGGTACCGACGTTCGCCTGACGAGCGCACCGCCCTCCCCGAGCACTTGATGTCGAGGCACCACTCGTTCCGTATCCGTATGACCGCTGGCACCCCGCGACCCGCGAGCCGCGCCGGTCGGGCGGCGATCGTCGAGGCTGCCGCGCACACGTCGGCGGCGCGGTAGGCTCACAGCCTGTCGCTTCGCTAGGAGGGGTGCCGATGCAGCTCGGACTGTTCGTGGGTGCGCTGCCGACGGGTCGGACGACCCAGGAGCAGGTCGCGATGATCGTCGACGCCGAGCGCCGCGGCTTCGAGAGCATCTGGTTCGCGCAGGTCGGCGAAACGGACGTGCTGACGACACTGGCGCTGGCCGGGCCTGAGACCGAGCGCATCGCGCTCGGGACGGCTGTGATCCCGACCTACACGCGGCACCCCAGCGTGCTCGCCCAGCAGGCGTCGACCGTGAATCAGGCGACGGGCGGACGGTTGCACCTCGGCATTGGTCCGTCACACCAGCCGATCGTGGAGCGCCTCGGACTCGAGTACGACCGGCCGGCCGTGCACATCCGCGAATACGCCGAGATCCTGCGGGCGTTGACGACCGAGGGCGTGGCCCGCCACCGAGGCGACTACTACCGCATGGCGTCCGGCTATGCCCTCGCGGGCGCCTCGCCGTTCCCGATCTTGGTCTCGGCGCTCGCCCCGCTGATGCTGCGCGTGGCCGGCGAGGTCGCCGACGGCACAATCACCTGGATGGCCGGGCCGACCGCGTTGAGTCGGCACGTGACGCCGCGCATCAACGCCGCGGCCGCCGACGCCGGCCGGCCGGCGCCTCGGGTGGTCACCGGTGTGCCCGTCGCAGTGACGGACGACGTCGAGGCAGGGCGCGCCGCTGCGGCGGAGACGTTCGAGGTCTACGGCCAGCTGACCAACTACCGGCGGATCCTCGATCGCGGCGAGCTCGGCGGGCCGCAGGATGTCGCGATCGTTGGCAACGAGTCGCAGGTTGCGGAACACATCGCCGCCTACGCGGAGGCGGGCGCGACGGACCTGATCGCAGCGATCTACCCGGTGGGCGACGACGCCTCGGCGTCCATCGAACGCACCAGCGAGCTGCTCGCGAGCCTCGTCGGCGACGTCTAGCTCGTGTCACAGCCACAGACCGCCCTTCCCGCCGAGGGGCCGCTGCTCGCGCCAGAGGGCCAGGGCGTCGCCTTCGTCGAGCTGTTCTTCGACCTCGTCTTCGTCTTCGCGCTAACCGAAGTGACGGCACTGAGTGTCGAGCACCTCGACTGGGAGGGCGCGGCGAGGTCGCTGCTGCTCTTCTGGATGGTCTGGTGGGCGTGGACGCAGTGGACCTGGGCTCTCAACCCCTCGAATACCGACCATCGGTTCCTGCGAGTGACCACCCTGGTGGCGACGGCGGTGGCATTCCTGATGGCTGCGTCCGTGGAGCAAGCGTTCGAGGGTGACCGTGGCCTCTGGTTCGCGGTGCCGTACGTCGCAGTCCGCGCGCTCGGCATGGGGATCTACTTCGTCGTCGCCCGCTACGACAGCGAGCAGTTGATTGCGATTCGGCGCTTCACCATCGCTTCGATCCCAGCCATGGTTCTCGTGATCGTGGGCGGCTTCGCAGACGCCGACGTACGAGGCTGGTGGTGGTTCGCTGCCGTCGTGCTCGACATCGCAGCCACGGCAGTCGCCGCGACCTTCGAAGACTTGGGGCTACGCACCGCGCACTTTGCGGAGCGCCACGGACTGTTCGTCATCATTGCCCTCGGCGAGTCGCTGATCATCGTTGGGATCATCGTCGCGGACGGGGAACGCACCGGCGAGATCCTGCGCGTGGCGCTCGGCGCGGTCGTCGTCACTTCGATGCTCTGGTGGACATACTTCGGCTGGCTCAAGGACGGCGCTCGAGGCACACCTCGAGCGCGAACCGAGCGCGAACGTGGTGATACTCGCGCGTGACGTATACAGCCTCCTCCACTTCCTGTGGGTCGGGGGCGTGATCGGCGTGGCCGTGGCCTTCGAGGCGATGGCGCTGCACCCGGGCGAGCACCTCGAGCCGGGCAGCATGCTGGCCCTCGGCGGGGGCGTCGCGCTCTTCGTCGGGTCCGGCGTGCTCGCCTGGCTGTGCACGGCACGACGGTTGCTCTGGCCTCGACTTGGTGTGCTGGCGCTGCTCTCCGCCGCGCCCTATCTCGTGCGCAACAAGGAGCCCCTGATGGTGCTGGGCGTGGTGGCGCTAGGGCTATTCGTGATCGCCGCGATCGAGGAGCTGCGCAAGCCTGCGGAGACGGCCACGCCCTAGGGCTCGCTCTGGGACTCGACAATCGAACGGACGGACGAACCAGTGGACATGCGAAGGAGGCTCGGCACGACTTCGGCGTTGGCGCCGCTTGCCGATCCGGCGTTCCGCAGCCTCTGGCTCAGCAGCACGTTCTTTTTCAGCGGCTTCTGGGCGCAGACCGTGGTCCTGGGCTGGCTCGCGTTCGAGATCACCGACTCGGAGTTCGCGGTCGCCGCGTTCGCGGCCGCGCGGTTCGCGCCGATGCTCACCGGTCCGATCGGCGGCATGATCGCCGACCGGCTGGACCGCCCGAGGGCGCTCCGTACCTCAGTCGCCATCGCGCTGGGCATCGGCGTCGCGATCGCAGCGCTGGCTTCCTTCGGCGAGGTGCAGTTCTGGCAGGTCCTGCTGGCCGGCCTGCTCATCGGATCGATGCAGTCGCCGCTGCAGCCGGTGCGCTTCACGCTGATCATGGACCTCGTCGGCCCCGAGCGCCTGTCGAGCGCGAACGGGCTCAACATGGCAGCGCTGTTCGGCAGCCGCATCGTCGCGCCGGCCCTCGCCGGCTGGGTCATCAGCGAGGCGGGGGCGGACGTGGCGCTGTGGTTCTCGGCCGCCTGGTATGTGCCGGGGCTGCTGTTCCTGCTGCCGCTCCGGGAGCTCGAGCGCTCCACCACCACAGTGACGCACCACGTCCTCGCCGACCTCGCCGAGGGCTTCCGGTTCGCCGTATCGCACCGCGGCATCGCCACCGTGCTGCTGGCCAGCGTCGCCGCCAACCTCTTCGCGTGGCCAGTGGTGCAGGGCTTCATGCCCGTCTTCGCGGAGGAGATCTACGACATCGGCGCGACCGGCCTCGGGGTGCTGGTGGCAGCGAACGGCATCGGGGCACTCGTCGGTGCGCTCGCCATCGCCGGGCTCGGCGACTTCGCACGCAAGGGGCGGTTGTTCCTCGGCGCGACGGCAGCGTTCGGTGTGCTGCTCGCAGCGTTCGCGCTGCTCGACCTCTTCCTCTTCGGCGTGCTGCTGATGTTCCTCGTCGGCATCGCTGGCGCCGGCTTCGGCGTGCTGCAGAGCACGCTGATCCTCCTGCAGTCGCCCGAGGAGATGCGTGGTCGTGTGATGGGCGTGCTGATGCTGTCCATCGGCGTCCTCCCCTTCGCGCTGCTCGGGCAGGGAGCAGTCGCGGCGCAGATCGGTGTCGAGACAACGACCCTGATCGCGGGAGTGCTGCTCGCCGCCTCGATCGCCGCGCTCTCGACGCTGACGCCCGAGCTGTGGCGGCTCGGCGAGCACCGCGAAGCGCTGCAGCGGGGCGCCGAGGCGCCGGCCGCGAGCGAACACGTTCGTTGACATCCCGCAATCGTTCGCGCAGATTCGGCTCAACGAGGGATCGGAGCCAACGATGACCGACGACGCGCGAGCACCGCATGTCCCGAACGGCTATGAGCCGGAGAGCGTTGACTACGTCGCCGACCCGCACGGCGCGCTACAGGAAATGCATGCCGATGGTCGCATCCACCATCGCATCGACCGCCTCGGCACGACGCGGTACGTGATGACGCACTACGAAGACGTACGGAGCCTCCTCCGCGACCGCGACAACTTCCTCGACGTGCGCAAGCTCGGCGCTGAGGACCCGCGTCGCCTCGGCGTGCTGCCCGAGGAGAACGAGCGGCTGGGCGAGCAGCCCAGCATCCTCGGCCTCGACGACCCGGAGCACGGGCGGCTGCGTAACCTCGTGAACCGCGCGTTCACGCCACGCGCGGTAGACGCGATGTCGCCGCAGATCGAGGAGATCGCGGACGGGCTGCTCGACGAGGTTGAGGACGAGGCCGAGATCGACTTCATGCGCGCGGTCGCGGACCCGCTCCCGGCGATGGTGATCGCGACGATGCTCGGTGTCCCGCCGGAGGAGCGCGATCAGTTCAAGGAGTGGTCGCTCGCCATCAACAACTCGACGATCGACCCGGAGGACGTGGAGCGCATTCGTATCGGGCGCACGGCGACCGAGTCACTCCGCTCGTACTTCGATCGTGCCGTCAGTGAACGTCGCGAGGACCCGCGCGATGACCTGATGTCGGCGCTGATCGAGGCCGAAGACGAGGGCGACCGCATGTCGCACGGCGAAGTGCTGACGATGCTCAACCTGCTGCTTCTCGCCGGGAACCTGACGACCACGGATCTGATGGGCAACGGCCTCGCGGTCCTCCTGCCGCATCCGGACGAGGTCGCGAAGCTGCGCGAAGACCCCTCGGTCATGGCGAACGCCGTCGAGGAGATGCTCCGCTACACCCCGCCGGTGCTGGAGAGCGGACGCATGACGGGAGCGAGCGGCGAGGTGGGCGGCTGCCCGTTGCCGGAGCACGCGAGCGTGAACGTGTCGCTGATGGGCGCGAATCGCGACCCCGATTTCTTCGAGGATCCACACGAGTTCGATGTGACGCGCGAGGCCATCCCTCACCAGTCGTTCGGCGGCGGCATCCACTTCTGCCTCGGCGCGACGCTGGCACGGAACGAGGCGCGGATCGGCCTGGAGCGGTTGTTCGAGCGCTACGAGGAGATCGAACTGGCCGTGCCCTACCACCGGCTCGAATGGCGTGGTGGCGGCGCGTTCCGGGGACTGCGCTCTCTGCCGCTGCGGGTGACGCCTCGGCGGCTAGGATAGGAGCGACCACCCGGGCTCCACGCGCACACGATCGAGGAGGCGGACGATGAGCGGCCCCCTTGACGGCGTGCGCATCCTCGACTTCACGCGTTTCCAGCAGGGCACGTTCGGCACCGTGCAGCTAGCGGACCTGGGCGCGGACATCTGGAAGATCGAACAGCCGGGCGGCGACCCGGGCCGCACGCTGGGGCGCCACCTCAGCGGGTACTCCTCGTACTTCGAGTCGCTCAACCGCAACAAGCGCAGCCTCTGCCTCGACCTCTCGCGCCCCGGCGGTGTCGAGGTGGTGGAGCGGCTCGCGCCGCACGTCGATGTCGTCGCTGAGAACTTCCGGCCGGGCACGATGGACCGCCTCGGCATCGGATACGAGCGGCTACGGGAGCTGCGACCCGACCTCATCTTTGCCTCGGGCAGCATGTACGGGCCACGGGGGCCGCGAGCGTTCGACCCCGGCTACGACCACATTGCGCAGGCGGCCGGCGGTCTGATGGCGTTCACCACGACCGAGGGCGAGACACCGCACGGCGCGCAGCCGGGCATCGCCGACCAGACCGGCGGCTCGATGCTGGCCTACGGCGTGCTCGCGGCGTTGGTCCACCGCCTGCGCACCGGCGAGGGACAGAAGGTCGACGTCTCGCTCTACGGATCGCAGATCGCGCTACAAGGCATCCACGTCGCACGCGTCTGGAACGACCACGAACTCTCACCGCCGGGCAGATCGTCGGGCGTGCTGAGCCATCGCGCGCTCTGTCTCGACGGCCGCTGGATCGCGTTCGGGTTCCTCGAGGCCCGTCACTATCCGAGATTGGCGGCCGCGCTGGACCTCGAGGAGCTCGTCAGCGACGAGCGTTTCGCCACGCCCGAGGCACGCGGCGCCAACATCGGCGCGCTGGTGGAGCGCATCGACGCGCAGGTGATCCAGCACCCCGCCGACGAGTGGATCGAGCGGTTAAGGGAAGCTGACATCCCGTGCACGATCGTGCAGGACTACGAGGCGATCCGGCACGACCCGCAGGCGATCGCCAACGGCTACGTCCAGGAGACGGACCACCCGCTCTGGGGCTCGATCGCCACGCACGGACCTCCGGCGCAGTTCTCCGCGAGCCCGGCGTCGGTGCGCACGCACGCGCCTGTCCATCCGGGAGAGCACTCGAGGACGATCCTGGCGGAGGCCGGCTTCGCCGACGACGAGGTCGACGCGCTCCTCGACGCCGGGGTGGTGACCACACCCGACGAGGAGGCGCCATAGCGCGCGGCGACGCGCCGAACGCACGCCGCCGAGGCTATCCGGCAGCGAAGCGGTTGTAGGTCGGCGTGATCAGCACTTCGTTGAGCGTGACCGAGGGCGGCTGCTGCGCGACGAAGAGGATCAAGTCGCCGAGGTCTTCGCCCTGGAGGATGCGCGCCTGATCCTCGGCGCTGACGGGCACCGGCCGCTGGTCGAGGATCGGCGTGGCGACCTCGCCGGGACAGATCGCGGTCGCGCGGATGCCGTTGTTGCGCTCCTCGATCAGGAGCGACGCCGTCATCGCGTTCATGGCGTGCTTCGCAGCGGTGTAGGCGGGCCCGGTGAGGGGACTGACGCCCTTCGCGGCCATCGAGGAGATGTTGATCACGAGGCCGCCGCCCTGCTCGCGCATCACGGGCAGCACCGCATGACATGCAGTAGAACGCGCCGTCGAGGTCGATGCCGATCACCTGGTTCCAGCCGTCGGGTGTGACCACTGGCCAGTTGCGGTCCTTGACGTTCACACCAGCGCTGAAGACACCGATGTCGAGGCGGCGGAAGCGTTCGACGATGCGGTCGACGACGGCTGCAACGGCAGGCTGCGAGAGGACGTCGAGCGGCTCGACTACTGCCTCGCCGCCGGCGGCTTTGATCTGCTGCGCGACACGCTCGAGGTGCTCAGCGCGCCGGCCGGAGAGCACGACCTTGCAGCCAGCCTCGGCGAGCTTGATCGCGCCGGCTTCGCCGATCCCGGTGCCGGCGCCCGTGATCCATGCGACCTGCCCGGTCAGATCCTGCAGCATTGCGTCCTCCTCGACGTCTGATCGACGGCTCCGCCTGGTCGAAGCCTCGGCGCAGCATAGGTGCCAAGGGTCTTGAGCACTGCGGCCGACCGCGCGGAGCGTCCGGTGCAGTAAGGTGCTGGCGACCCATCGCTGCCCCGCCTGGCGTCGAGGGGACCATTGCCATGACTGACCGGCCGACTGCGAGCCTACGCTCAGCTGACATCAATGGCCGCAGCGTGAACCTGCGCTACATGAACAGCGACGATGCTCAGGCGTTGCTCGCGTTCGTGCGTTCCGTACCGGTGCACGATCTGATGTTCCTGCCCACCGACATCACAGAGATCGAGGGGCTGAACAGCTGGATCGACGAGATCCTCATGGGCTACGCCGGCGTCATCCTGGCCGAGGGCGACGAGGGCATCCTCGGCTTCGGATCCGTCGTGCGCGCGCCGACATCATGGAACCGACACGTGGCGGAGATCCGCGTGGTCGTCGGCGAGGCAGCGCGCGGCCTCGGCCTCGGTCGCCAGCTCACCACCGAGGCGTTCCGAGTCGCCGCCGACCTCGGCGTGCGCCGCGTAATCGCGAACATGACGCTGGACCAACTGGCGGCCATCCGGGTGTTCCGCCGCCTCGGCTTCGTCCCGCTCGCGGTATTAGCGGACCAGGTCGTGGATACCGACGGCACGACGTATGACCTGCTCGTCATGCACCAGGACGTACAGTCGTTCGAAGAGACGCTGGCACACCTCCCGGACTAGCCGTCGACGACGCGCACGCTCACCCCTCGTCACGCCACAGCTCGCGGATCGGGTGCGTGTCGGGTTGTCCCGGATGGAACCAGCGCGTCCAGAGCACCCGATCGAGGTCCATCGCGTAGACGAACTCGTGCTCCTTGAGCGCGTATGGCGCCGCCGCATCGAAACGCGCGCGCCCCGCCTCGTCGTTCCGCGGGAGGACCCGGCCGCGCACGAAGAACTCCTCGTCGTCGGCGTTGAGATGCGGCGAGTGGAGCGCGCAGCGAGCGTCGCGCTGGAGGTCGCCGAACTTCGGCGTCTGGCGGCCAATCGAGAACTCGAGGTCGTCGCCGACAAAGACGACGACGATCGGGTGGATTCGAGGCCAGCCGCTCGCCGAAACGGTACCGATGTAGGCGAGGTCGATCTCGCCCCAGATGCGCCGGCCCGCGGCGGCCAGCTCCGGCGCCTGCTCCTCGAACTCACGCCACGCTGCCACGCCTCACCTCCATCACGAGGTGCAGCGTAGCGCCGAGGTGGTAGCGTCGCCGCATGCGGGTGATGGTCCTCGGCGGCACGCGGTTTATCGGTCGCGCCCTGGTGGCAGCGCTCCTCGAGGACGGCCACGACATCGCCGTCGTGCACCGCGGTGCGGCCGCCGGTGGTGGCGACGCCGGAGTCCCCAGCGGTGTCGACGAGCTGCTGCTCGATCGCAACGACATCGCGGCGCACGCCCCCGAGCTGGCGGGCTGGCGGCCGGAGGTCGTCGTTGACATGTTTGCGATGACGAGCGCGTCGGCGCGGGCGGCCCTCGAGGCGATCGCCGGCGACGTTCGACGCTGGGTGGTCGCGAGCAGCGTGGACGTTTACCGCGCCTACGACCACCTGCAGGGCCGCGAGGACGGGCCGCCGCTCGAGGGTGCACTGACCGAAGACTCTCCGCTGCGGCGTCACCTCTATCCATACCGGGGGAGCGGCCGCGAGTCGGCGTTCCCGATCGACGACTACGAGAAGATCGAGGTCGAGCACGCGGTGCTCGAGTGGCCCAACCTCGAAGCGGTCGCGCTGCGTCTGCCGGCGGTCTATGGACCGCGCGACGCCCAGCACCGGCTGGCACGCGACCTGGCCGCGATGGACCGCGGTGACGCGACGCTCACCCTCGGCGCGTCCGAAGCGGCCTGGCGCTTCGCGATGGGCTACGTCGAGGACATCGGACGCGCGCTGGCGCTGACCGCGACTCACCCGGCCGCCGAGGGCGTGTACCACGTGGCTGAGCAGGACACGCGAACGCGCCAGGATCTCGTCACGGCGCTGGGCGAGGAGGCCGGCTGGTCCGGGACGACCGAGGTCGTGCCGGACGAGCAGATCGCGCCTGACCGCCGTGCGCCGATTGACTACCGCCAGCAGATGGCGGCTGACTCCTCGAGGATCCGGCGCGAGTTGGGCTACGCAGAACGCGTGCCGTTCCGAGCAGCGCTGCGGCGCACGATCGCCTGGGAGCGAGAGACGCGAGCGGCCGAGGAGTAGCAGACTCCGCTAGGGTGCGCTGATGCCACAGATCACTCGCAGCACGGAGTCGAACCATGGATCAGCCCCCGATCGTCACGAAGATCGAGATCACCGAGTTCAGCTACGAGCTCCAGGACATCGAACCGCACCGCGAGACACGCATGCCGATGTATCGCAAGGGTGGCACGCTTACGCGGACCGGGCGTCTGCTGTCCGTCGAGACGGACCTTGGCATCACCGGCGAATACGTGGGTGGGAACGCCTCGGAACTCGCGGGCGTGGCCAACGTCGCGCATGCGTTGCTCGGGCGCAGCGCGCTGGCACGCGAACGCTTCTACAACGACGCCAAGCTGTCGCTGAAGCAACAGGCGCGGATGGGGATGTCGCAGGTCGACATGGCGCTCTGGGACATCGCCGGCAAGTTCTTCGACGCACCGGTCTACCAGCTGCTCGGCGAGTTCCGCACCGACCTCCCGTGCTACGCCAGCACGACGGTGGGAGACGACGAGCCCGATGGCCTGAGCACGCCCGAGGCCTATGCCGACTTCGCCGAGCAGTGCCTGGAGATGGGCTACCCCGCGTACAAGATCCACTGGTGGCGCGACGCGACCCTCCAGAAGCGGCTCGACCTCCTAGAGGCCGTGGCGAAGCGGGTCGGCGGGAAGATGGACATGATGCTCGACCCGGCGAGCACGCTCATGACGTTCGCCGACGCCTACAAGGTCGGCAAGGCATGCGACGAGTACGGCTATCTCTGGCTCGAGGATCCCTACCGCGACGGCGGCGTCTCGGCGTTCGGTCACCGGAAGCTGCGACAGCTGATCAGCACGCCGCTGCTTCAGACCGAGCACATCCGAGGCGTGGAGATGCACGTCGATTTCATCGTCGCGGACGGTACCGACTTCGTGCGGGTCGACCCCGATTACGACGGCGGCATCACGGGCGGCCTCAAGGTGGCGCACGCCGCTGAGGGCTTCGGCCTCGACGCGGAACTGCACTCACCCGGCCCGACGCGCCGGCACTTGATGGCCGCGATCCGCAACACGAACTACTACGAGATGGGCCTGGTGCACCCTCGGCTGAAGCTGTCGCGGCCGCCGGTGTTCCTCAACTACGAGGAGCAGCTCGAGTCCATCGACGATCAGGGTTGCGTGCAGCCGCCCGAGGGGCCGGGCCTTGGCGTTGAGATCGGCCACGACTACATCGCAGCCCACCGCACCGGGGGCGTCGTCTACGAACGGTGAGCGCTGCGGCTATCATCGCCGAGCGTGAAGGGTGATGAGATGAGCGCGTTCGAGACACCGCTGGCTGAAACCGACTGGCTCGAAGCACAGCTCGAGGATCCGGACCTGCGAGTCCTGGACTGCACGGTGTTCCTGCGACCGCGCGAGGGCGGTGGGTTCAACGCCGACGCGGCGCGGGAGGAGTGGGCTGCCTCGCACATCCCGGGCAGCGGCTTCGCCGACCTGCCGGGGGATCTCTCCGACCGCAACTCGGAACTCCGCTTCATGATGCCCCCCGCCGAGGAGTTCGCGGCGGCGATGGGCCGCTACGGCGTCGGCGAAGGCACGCGCGTCGTGCTTTACGACCGCGCAGGCCACATGTGGGCGACGCGTATCTGGTGGATGCTGCGCGCCACGGGTTTCGACGACGCGGCAGTCCTCAACGGCGGCTGGACGAAGTGGACCGCCGAGGGTCGCCCGACCTCGACGGAGCCGTCGACCTACCCGGAGGCGACGTTCGTGCCGCAGCCGCGGCCTGAGCTGTTCGCGGACCGCGACGATGTACTGGCGAGCATCGAGGACGGCGACACGTGCATCCTCAACGCCCTCGGCGCGGATCAGCACAGCGGCGAGGTGTCGCCATACGGCCGGCCCGGCCACATCCCTTCGAGCGTCAACGTGCCGGCGTTCGGCCTCGTCGACGCGGAGACCGGGGCGTATCGACCGCTCGAGGAGCTGCGCACACAGTTCGCCGGCGTCGGCGCCACCGACGGCGAGCGCGTGATCACCTACTGCGGCGGGGGTATCGCCGCGAGCAGCGACGCGTTCGTGCTGAAGATGCTCGGCGTCGAGAACGTCTCGATCTATGACGCATCGATGTCAGAGTGGGCGGCGGACCCGGCTCTGCCGATCGAGACCGGCTGAGGCTCAGCCCTCGGCGGGTGACGCAGCGCTGCCGAGGCCCTCGATCGGTCGTGCGAAGAGCACAAGCCCGGCGGCAGCGAACGTGATCAGCGCCGTGACCGTGAACGCGAGGTCGTAGCTGCCGCTGCGATCCTCGAGCAAACCGACCAGCAGGGGGCCGAGCCCACTCCCCGCCTGCCCACTCATGGCCACGACCCCGAAGATCGCGCCGAACGAGACCATCCCGAAGATCTCGCCGACCAGCAGCGCCTGCATCATGTAGATGTTCCCGATCGTGAATCCGAAGGTGAGCGTCAGCGCGTAGGTGGCGACCACGCTCTCGGTGCGGAGTACGAGCAGCACGGTCACTCCCTGCACGATGAACAGCACGACGGTGAGCCAGCGCTTGTCCACGGCGTCGGCGAAGGTGCCGACGATCAGCCTCGCGACGATGCTGCCGAAGGCGGTCGTGCTCAGCGCCAACGCTGCGGCGCTGCGGCTGCCGAGGCGGTCCTCGAGGAACGCGATCTGGTGGATGACGAAGCCGGTCTGCGCGATCAGCACGAGCGTGAAGGCGATGGCGATGCCCCAGAACGAGACCGTGCGCAGCGCCTGTGGGATCGACCAGGCCGGAACTGCGAGCCGGCGTCGATGCGGGTGCTGGCGGCAGCGAGACTGAGCGCCGGATCCTCGCCGTCCGGGTGCAGTCCCATCTGTCGCGGGTCGTACGCGATCACACCCCAGAGCACTGGCAGTGTGACGATGAGGACCAGCCCGCCGAGCACCGGCGCTGCGAGCTCCAGCCCGCCGATGTCGACCAGCTTCGCGCCCAGCGGAGTGAGGAAGACGCCGCCCAGCGAGATGCCCGTCGCGGAAACGCTCATCGCCCTCGCCCGGCGGACCATGAACCAGCGCGTCATGATCGCGTTGGTCGCGACGTTCGAGGACATGCCGAACCCGATGGCCAGCAGCAGGTAGACCGCGTAGAGGTGCCAGAGCTCCTCGACGAACCCCACGAGCACCGCGGAGAGCCCAACGAGGATGAATCCGGCTGTCATGAGCCACATCGGTCCGTGGCGGTCGATCAATGGTCCAAAGAGCGCCGAAGCGATACCGGAGGCGATGAAGTAGAGCGCGGCGGCTCCGCTCACAGCCCCATTCGACCAGCCGTGCTCCTCCTGTAGCGGGTTCAGGAAGACGGCGAGGCCGTAGTACCCGATCCCGACGACGACCATCATCAGCGCGCCGATGGCCACCGCGATGGCCCAGCCGTAGAACACGCCCGCAGGCACGATCCGCGCTGCGAGAGGCGCGCGAAGCGGCGGGGCGTCGGTCGGCGGTACGGCAGTCACGGGAGCGCGATGCTATCACCGGTCGCGTCGAGGCCCTAGGACCTCCGCCGAGGCGCCAGTTGCGTCGTTTCCATGCCCGTTCGCGAGGGGTATGCTGCCGCGTGAGGCACGGGTATGGCGGATCAACCTGACTCTCCTGTCGGGCCCGAAGAGGAAGAGGAGCGACGACGCCGTCGACGCGTCTTCTTCATCTGGTGGTTCCTCGGCGGCGCGGGCGCGCGGCTGCTGGTGATCGTGATCGCCGTGTTCGCCCTGTCGAGCGGCGACGACGACGAGCCGCTTGTGAGCGCGCCGAGCCCGACATCGACCGCCACCCCTACGGCCGTTCCCGCGACTGACACACCGACGCCGGCGCCCACCAGTACGCCGTCGCCGTCGCCGTCGCCTTCGCCCACCCCGTCCCCGACGCCCGAGCCGACTGAGGCACCGACTCCGGCCTCGACGCCCAGCCCCACGGCGACGGCCGCGCCGACGGCGACGCCCACAGCCACCCCCACGGCGACGCCGAATCCGACGCCGACACCGACTGCGACGGCGACGCCTACTGCGACCCCTGCGCCGACGATGGCCGGAGCGTGGCGAATGACCGTCGATCCGCTGCCGATCGGGATCTGCTCCTCAGCGTCTGACACCGCGGCATACCTCGAGAACATCACCGTCACGATCGTGGGCAGCCAGATCCAGGTCGTGGGCGTCAACGGATCGCAGGTGGACCCGTGGACTGGCCTGCTCGACGGCAACGACATCACGTTTAGCGGCAGCAAGGTCGATGGTGTGGGGATCACGACCGTCACGTTCATGCTGACGTACGACCCCGCGATGGAACGGCTCGATGGCAGCGAGAGCTGGGACTGAGTCTCCGGTAGCGGCTCCTGCATCGGCGGGACCAGCATCGTCACCTCCATCCGCTGAGCGAGGTCATCTGACCGCTCGGCCGCTTAGACTCCTCCTCACGACGCCGTCCGGGGAGGCAGCATGGCGCTACGCACACGCACGATCGGCGCGACCGACCTGCTGGTCACCGAACTCGGTTTCGGTGGCGCGCCCCTCGGCGGGCTGGGGGATGCGATCGCCGAGGATGACGCCGCCGCCCTCGTGCGAACGGCCTACGACGCGGGCATTCGCTACTTCGACACCGCGCCGCTCTACGGCGTGGGTCGCAGCGAGCGGCGCATCGGCACCGGGCTCGCCGCTGTTCCACGCGACGCGTACCTGCTCTCCACCAAAGTGGGCCGGCTGCTCGACCCCTCGGGCGGGGGTGATCCGACTGTCCGCTACGACTACAGCTACACCGGCGCGCGGACCTCGCTCGAGGCGAGCCTGGACCGCCTCGGCCGTGAGCGCGTGGACATCCTCTTCTGCCACGACATTGACGTATGGACGCATGGCGAGTCGCAGTCGGGCGTGTTCGAGACGGCGGTGAAGGGCATCCTCCCGGCGCTCGCCGACCTCCGCCGCGAGGGCGTGATCGGCGCCTTCGGCCTCGGCGTGAACGAGTGGGAGGTCTGCAACAGCGTGCTCGACCTCTTCGATGTCGACGTCTTCCTGCTGGCCGGGCGGTTCACGCTCCTCGAACAGGACGCGCTCGACGAGTTGCTGCCGCGCTGCCTGGAGCGCCACGTCTCTATCGTCATCGGCGGGCCGTACAACAGCGGCATGCTCGCGACAGCCGATCGCGCGCGCGCAACATACGACTACCGCCCGGTCGACGACGAGCGCTGGCAGCGCGCCGAGGCGATCCGGGCGATCTGCGAACGCCACGGCACCGACATGCGCGCGGCCGCGCTGCAGTACCCGCTCCGCCATCCCGCGGTCGCAGCCGTTATCCCGGGTCCGCGTAGCGTCGAGGAGTTCGAGACAAACCTCGCCATGATGGACGTCGAGGTGCCTGACGCCCTCTGGTCCGACCTCGCCGCGGCCGGGCTGGCGCGCGCGGTCTAAGGGAGTGGCCTGCCCCCTGCGCGGGCGCTCGAGGACGGCTCGGCGGCGTCGTGTCAGCTATCGCCCATCGGTCGCTACGCCACGCGTCGAGCAGCCTCGGCGGCGGCGTGACGTGCAGCGACGCTGCTGCCAAGCGAGACGGCGCAGCCACCGCTGAGCAGCAGTCCGGGGAGCGACGTTCCTGACAGCTCGCCGAGCCTCGAGGTGATGACAGCTACCCCGTCGTCCGTCAGCTGCTCCCGCTCGATGCCGCCCATGAGCGCGCGGTTAGTCAGGGCGCGCGCCTCTTCGAGGGTCCGGTTGCCCTCGCCCCGGTCGTCCCAGTTGAACGCGGCAACGGGGTAGTCGAGGAGCAGCTCGAGCATGTTGTTGTTCTGGCAGACGTGCAGCACGTTGAACTCGGTGTCGCGGATGTGATCGAGGATTTGCAGGTCGTAGGGGCGGCCGAACTCGGTGTAGAACCGTTCGTCGCAAGTGTCCCGGCTCGCCCAGAAGAGCGGCGCGTAGAACACGCCGGAAGCGCCCGCTTCGATCGTCGCCTCGGCGTAGCGCCCGAGCGTGTCCGCGACGGCGGCGAGGGCGCGATGGACGGCGGCCGGGTCCTCGGCGGCGAACTCCTGGATCGTCGCCGGCCGGCCGCAGAGCATGGCGATGATCGAAAGCGGCGAGAATAGCGTCTGGATGACGTCGACCTCGCCGTCGAGCTCGTCGAGGAGCGTGCGCAGGCCCTCGAGTTGTTCAGCGAAGGGCCCGCCAAGCGGATCAACCGGCTCGATCGATCGCAGGTCCTCGATCAACTCGACCGGATGGGCCAGCGGCCGCGGGTTGCGCTGGGTGTCGGGCGGCTCGTAGCGCGCACCCCACGCCTCGGCGAAGTGCGTCCAGCGCGGGTTGAGCTTGATGAAGTCCCAATCGAACTCGCGGTACTGCTCCAGCGTGGCCGCGGCGAGGTCCTCGGCGGACCACTCGCGCAGATAGTCGTGCCCCCACATCGAGACCGGCGCGCGGTCAACCGGCTGCCCTGCGAGGGCGGCGCGAACCCGCTCCCGCTTCGTCATGGTGTCGGACATCGGTTGCCCCTCGCCGGACCCCGCTCCCGGACCCTCGCTATTATCGCGGTCAGCCTACGCCCCTCGAGGGCGCATGAGACGAGGAAGACATGGCACGGCTCGACGGCTTGAAAGCGGTAGTAACGGGTGGTGGTCGCGGTATCGGACGAGCGATCGCGCTCGAACTCGCGCGGGAGGGGGCCGCGGTCGCTGTGTCCTCACGCACGAGGGCGCAGCTCGATAGCGTCGTCGGGGAGATCAGCTGGGACCGATGGCCGCTCTGCTCGCGGCGCCGGAGTCAGGCGGCATCACCGGTCAGGTGATCAGCGTCGACGGCGGCTACAAGGTCTAGCTGCTCGACCGGTTCAGCGGAAGGTGGAGCGCCGCCCCTCGAGGTTCGAGTGGATGTCGAGGAGCACCGTGCGGCCTTCGGCATTGTGCTGGCGCGCCGCCTCGATCGCCCCGGCGATCTCGTCGGGCTCGGTCACGACGATGCCGACCGCACCCAGCCCCTGCGCGACCTCGGCGTAGTTGCCGGTCATCTCGGTGGTGCCGAACAGCTCACGCGACACCGGGTAGCCGCCGGGATAGGTGGCCATACCACCGTTGTTGAGCACCACGGTGGTGATCGGCGCACCGGCCCGCACCGAGGTCTCGATGTCGAGCCCAGACATGCCGAAGGCGCCGTCGCCCATGAAGTTGATGCAGAACTTCTCCGGCCGCGCCAGCTTGGCCCCGATCATCAGCGGAATCCCGTAGCCGAGGTGCGTCGACTTCCCCCAACCGACGTAGCTGTGCGGCGTGGTCGCCGTGTAGAACGGCATGATCGTGTCGCGCGGCGCGCCGGCATCGTGGGTGACGATGCTCTCGTCGTGGTCGAGCACGCGCTCCAGCTCGGCGATCACGCGGTAGGTGTTGATCGGCTTTTCGTCCGAGGTGAGCACGTCCTGCCAGTCGGCCAACCACGCCTCGCGGACCGCGGCGATTTCCTCGGCGACGTTCGTCTCGCCGCGACGGCCGTTCTCGCCGAGCTGCGCCTTCACCTCGGCGATCAACATCTCGATCGTGAGGCGGGCGTCGCCCGGGAGGCCGATGTCGACCGTCTGGTCCTTGTTGATGTCCTCGACGTTCAGCGTGTTCTGGATGATCACCTTGCCGGCCGGGATCGGCTGTCCGTAACCCGTCCGCGAGAGGCTCGAACCGAGGGCCAGCAGCACATCCGATTCCTGCAGCCAGGTCCCCGCCTGCTGCGTGGTCGCGCCACTGCCTGCGCCGAGGGCGAGTGGGTGGCGCTCGTTGAAGCCAGACTTGCCGGGCATCGAGCAGTACACCGGGATCTCGAGCAGCTCGGCGAGTTCGGTGAGCGCCGCCGAGGCGCCAGAGATGAGCACGCCCTGCCCGGACCAGATGACAGGCTTTTCTGCGCCAAGCAGCGCCCGCACCGCGTCGCGCACATCGTCCGCCGCGGGGGCGGTGAGGCTGCGCCGCGGCGGCTGGTAGCGCAGCTCCTCGGCGGAGAGCTCAGCTACCGCAACGTCCGAGGGGACCTCGACGATGACCGGCCCGGGCCGCCCGTTGCGCAGCGCGTGGAACGCGCGACGCATCACGGCGGGCGCGGAGTCAGCGGTCATGATCGCCTCGGCGTGAACAGAGACCGGCTCGTACGTCTTCGCCGGCGCAAAGTTGGGCGGTACGGCGCGCTCGGCGAGGCTGACCCCGCCGGGCATATAGAGGATCGGGACGTTGTCGGCCCAGGCCTGCGCCAGTCCGCCCATCGAGTTCTCGGAGCCCGGCCCGCCCTGCGTGATCGCGACGCCGAAGGCGTTTCTGTCGTTCATGCGGCTGAACCCGTCGGCGGCCATGAGCGCGCCCCGTTCGTGGCGAAACATGATCGGGCGGATACCGACCTTGGCCACTTCTTCGAGCAGGTTGTTCGAGGGGAAGCAAGACACCCACTCGACGCCCTCGCGCTTCAGGATCTGCGCGACCGCTTCCAACGTGTTCATCTCGTCCGCCCCTCGTGCTTCGGATCCAGCTCTGGTGCCTGTGGCTGGCGCATTATCAACGCCCCGGCCGCACGATACGAGCCCCTTCGTTGCTCGTTGCCACTCTTCGAGCCACGCGCCCTATGATGCCGCGACGAAACATAGAGGAGGCGCGATGCGCATCGAGAACGACGAGGGCCTGTCCGCCCTGCTGACCTCGGAGGCGGAGACGAAGCTGTGCACCGGGTTCGCCTTCACGGAGGGCCCGATCTGGATCGCGAGCGACAACGCGCTGCTGTTCAGCGACATCCCAGGCAACCGTATCCATCGCTGGCGCGTTGGGACCGACACCGCCGAGGTCTACCGGGAGCCGAGCGGCAACTCGAACGGCCTGACGCTGGACCCGGACGACCACCTCCTCGCCTGCGAGCACTCCGGCCGTCGCGTCTCGCGCGCGCCGTACGTTGCCGAGGGTCCCGACAGCGCGGGCCAGGACGTCGCGGCGGCGTTCGAAGGCAAGCAGTTCAACAGCCCGAACGACCTCGTGCGGCACTCGTCCGGCTCGATCTTCTTTACCGACCCGACCTACGGGCTGACGCGGCCCGGACAGGAGAACCCGCTCGGCGGACCGGGCCAGTACGCGGAGCTCGACTTCCGCGGCGTGTACCGCGTCGACCCCGACGGCACGCTCACGATGCTGACGGACGAGTTCACGCAGCCGAACGGCCTCGCGTTCTCGCCGGACGAGTCACAGCTCTACATCGGCGACTCCCAGGACGGGATCATCCGGCGCTACGACGTCACCTCGGACGGCACGCTGACCGCTGGCCTGCTGTTCGCCGACCAGAGTGGCGACGAACGTCGAGGCAACCCCGATGGCATGAAGCTCGACGAGGACGGCCGGCTCTGGACGACGGGCGCTGGCGGCGTCAGCGTCTACGAGCCCGACGGGCACTGCCTCGGGCAGGTCGAGACGGAGGAGCACGCCGCGAACCTGACGTTCGGCGGCGTCGACTTCTCGACGCTGTTCCTCGCCGCCGGCACGAACGTCTACAGCGTGGAGACGGCCGTCCGAGGCGTCGTCCCCGGTTCGAGGTAGCGTCCCTGGTTCGAGGTCGCGGCGGAGCGCTGAGCTAGATCGCCTGCGGCGCGTCGCGGTAGGTGGGCACGCCCTCCTCCTCGAACACGCGGTCGATCTCGCCTCGGATCTCATCGGTCAACCGCCAGTCGGCGGCGGCGACGTTCTCACGCAACTCGTGCTCGTTGCGCATGCCGACGAGGGCAACCGACACCGCCGGATTGTCGAGCACCCACGCGATTGCGAGCTGCGGCAACGATTTGTCATGCTCGGCGGCGAGGGTCTTCAACCGCTCGCCGACACGCAGCTCCTTCGCGAACGACTCCTCCTCGAACAGCGGGAGACCGAACGCCTTGCCGCTGGAGCGCCAGTCCCAATCGACGAAGCTCGTCTCCGGCGTAAAGGCGCCCGAGAGCAGCCCGAAGCCGAGGCTGCCGTAGGCCATGTACCCGGTGTCGTGGGCCAGACACCACGGCAGCACCTCCGCCTCCATGCGCCGGTCGAACATGTGGTAGCCGACCTGGTTAGCCGCGAGTGAGCCGTGGCGGTTGCACTCCTCCATCATCTCGGTGGTGAAGTTGGAGACGCCGTAGTAGCGCACCTTACCCGCCGCGACGAGGTCTTCGAGACCGCGCATCGTCTCCTCGAAGGGGGTGTCGTGGTCGGGCCAGTGGATCAGCATCAGGTCGATCACGTCGGTGTCGAGGCGTTGCAGGCAGCCCTCGGTACGCTCGACGATGTGCTCTCGCTTCGAGTTGCGGCCGATCACGCGCGGCTCGTCGTTGTAGTCGAGACCCACCTTCGTGACGAGCGTGATCTCGCTGCGGCGCGGACCCAGCGCTTTCGCCAGCAATTCCTCCGAGTGGTACGGGCCATAGATCTCGGCGGTGTCGAACAGCGTGATCCCGTGGTCGAGCGCCTGCGCGACCGCCTCGGAGGCTTCGCCGACATCGATCGCGCCATAGGAGGTGGTGCTCATCTCCCAGGTGCCGAAGCCGATGGTCGAGACCTCGAGGTCGGTGTTGCCGATGCGTCGGTGTTCCATGGCTCCCCCCTACAGGCGGTGGTCGAGGATGATCCGCCGCATGATAGCGGCAGCGTTTATGGCTCGACGGTGACCTTCACCGCCCCGCTCGCCTTGTTCGCCGCGTACTCGATGCCGCGCGCTGCATCCTCCAGGGGTACGCGATGCGTGATCAGCGTGCCGAGCACTTCGCGGTGCGCGTCCAGGAGTTCGGTCGCGATCTCGTAGTCGTGCTTCATGCCGATGTAGCCGTAGAAAATCGTGCCGGCGACGCGGAGCTGCTTGCCCATCACCAGGTTGGCCGGGAGCGGCACATCGATCGCGAATCCGCCGAGGATGAGTATGCGCCCGCCTCGACGGGCGACGCGCGCGGCCTGCGTTGGTGTCTGCGCGACGCCGCCGACCGTCTCCATCACGAGATCGACCGGGTGCTCGTGGGCCCACGCCTGTAACGCCGCCTCGCCATCCTCGTCGGCGGCGAACACTTGCGTCGCGCCGAGTCGACTGGCGGCCTCGGCCTGCTGCTCGTAGCGACAGGTGACGGCGATGTCGCGGGCGCCGGCCTGGGCGGCGTAGAAGACGGACATCAGACCGATCGGTCCGGCGCCGAGGACGACCACCCGCTCGCCGTTCGTTGGGCGCGCGGCGTCGAGCTGCGCGGCCACGCGGTGGCCGTGGATGGCGACCGAGAGCGGTTCTGCCAGCGCAGCCACGGCGTAGTCGAGCGTCGAGTCGACCACGAACAGGTTCTGTTGCGGCACGACGAGGGTCTGTCGGAAGCCTCCCGGCAACTGCAACCCGTAGAGCGCCGCGTCCGTGGTGCAGAGCTCCGTGCGGCCGCCGCGGCACTCACTGCATTCGCCGCAGAACGTCCGAGGTTGCAGCGCGACACGCTCGCCGACAGCGACGCGCCCAACGTCCGAACCCACCGCGGCGACCTCGCCCGCGATCTCGTGTCCAAGGACCCGGCCGCCGCGCCAGGCGTTCTGCCGGTAGGCGTGCAGGTCGGAGCCGCAGATCCCAGTGGCGCGCACGCGCAGCAGCACGTCGGTCGGACCGAGCGGTCCGTCCTCGTACTCTTCGATGTCGAAACTGGCGGGGTCCTCGGTCGTCACGGCCTGCTGCATGACACGCTCTCCTCGAACGCACGCAGTGTACGCGAGGCGGCCGCCTAAATCTGGGGCGCACCCGTCCCCGACGAAGCCCGCGGGCGGAGGTCGCGAGCGTGCGTCAGCCGCGTCCGGATGTGGTCGACGAGGTCGCCGATGTCTTCGACCGTTGAGTCGAAGGCGGTGACGACGCGGCCGACCGCCTGCTCGCTGTGCACATCGCTGCCGCCGATCGCCCCTACCCCGATGCGTCCCGCCAGGAGCTCGAACGGGCCGCCTTCGGTATCGGCGTGGTCGCCGTTCACCGCCTCGAGGGCATCGAACCACTCGACGTAGCGGTCGCGGGGCGCGTGGCGGCCGTGGAACGGGCGCATCGGATGGGCGAGCGCGAGCATCGCGCCCTCCGCCTCGGCGACCCGCCGGAGCGTGACGATCTCGAGGAGTTCAGGCGTGAAGCGGTCTAGGCCGTAGACGAGGACGTGACCGACATCGGTGCCGATCTCCATCCCCGGTAGCACACAGACCTCGTGACGCTCGCTGAGCTCGCGAGCAGCCTCCGCGCTCCAGATGGCGTTATGTTCAGTAAGAACAACGCCGTCGAGGCCTCGGCGAGCCGCCTGTGCCACCAGTCGCTCTGCGCTGACGCCGCTGTCACGCGAGATGGGCGCGCTGTGGGCGTGGAGGTCGAGGACCGTGCCCCCGGCTGGCCGGACCTCGGCTGGATCGCCGAGGTGAGCCGGGTCGAGGAGTCGCCGCGGGTCATGCGCCGTCGGTCGCGCCATTCAGCAACCGGTCCTCATGCGCGGCCCCGCGCCTCGATCAGTGCCGGCAACACGTCGAGACAGTCGTCGACGATGCCGAGGTGGGCGTAGCGGAAAATCGGCGCACTCGGGTCACTATTGATGGCGACGATGATGCGCGCGTTCGAGCAGCCGGCCATGTGCTGACTCGCGCCGCTGATGCCGGCCGCAATGTATACGTCCGGCGTCACGATGGCGCCGGTGAGCCCGACCTGCTGTTCCGGCGGCGCCCAGGCGTCATCGACGATCGCGCGGGAGGCGCCGGGGAGGCCGCCGAGGGCCGATGCGAGGTCGCGGATCAGCCCGAAGTGCTCGCCGCTCTGCAGCCCGCGGCCGCCCGAGACGACGATCCGCGCATCCTCCAGTCGGTCGACGCCCGAGTCGACTGCCGCCTCGACGACCCTGACTCGGGAGGCGGTCTCGGGCACTTCGAGATCGACGCGCTCAGCCATGCGGCCCGCTTCGCGCGCTGGTGGGTCGACGAGCGCGGGTGCGAGGCCGACGACCGCCGGTCCTTCGGCGGCGAAGCGGTAGACGGCGAGGGCTGCGCCGCCGAACACGGCGGCCACCGCCTCGATGGTGTCGCCGTCGCCGCGGCGCACGCCCGTCACGCTGGTCACGGAACCACCGCCGAGGCGTGCCGCCAGGCGCGGCGTCAGCTCGAGGACTTCCGACCCGCGCGGGATCACTACGAGTGCGGGATCGACGATGCGAGCCGCCTCGACACTGGCGGCGACCAGCTCGTCCCCGCCGTTCGCGAAGCGGTCGCCTTGCACCACGAGCACGCGGTCAGCGCCCCGCTCGGCTGCCTCCGTCGCCGCTGCCTCTGCGTCCGCGCCCACGACGGCGCAGTCAAATCCAGCGTCGAGGTCGCTCGCCAGCGCCCGCGCGAACGCGAACGCCTCCTCGCCGGTCTTGCCGAGGCCGCCGCCGCCGACACGCGGGATGACGACGAGCACGCCATCAGCCATCGAGCGCCCCCGACTCTTCGAGGCGTGCGAACAGCGCGCGGGCCTTCGCGGCGGGCGAGTCGCCTTCGATGATCTCGCAGCCGCCCTGCACCTCCGGCACCATCAGCTCGACGAGCTCGACCGTGACGCTCGCGGGCCCCGCAAGAGCGGTCGCGTCCATGATCTCGGGCGGGGTGCGGCGCGCGGCCATCATGCGGCGGCTGCTCGGGTAACGCGCCTGGCCGACCTCGTTGCTGACCGTGACCACGGCGGGGAGCTCCGCTTCGACGATCTCCGGTCCGAACGGTGTCGCGCGCGTGACGCGGGCCACGTCGTCGATCGCCACGTCGCCCGCCATGGTGACGTAGGACCAGTTGAGGTGCTCCGCGAGCACCGCTGGAACCGTCCCCTGGTCAAAGTCCGAACCCTGCCGGCCGCAGAGCACGAGGTCGACGTTGGCCAGTTCGTTCACGAGCCCCGCGAGGATCTGTGCGACGCGGAAACCGTCCGTCTTCGCCTCGTCGGCGACGACGTGGATCGCGCGGTCGGCGCCCATCGCGATGCAACGACGAAGGATGCTCGCGGCGTCCTCATCACCAACGACCGCGACCGTGATCGTGCAGTCGACGCCCGCGTCGCGGAGGCGCAGGGCCGCCTCGACGGCCTGCTCGTCGTAGGCGTTGATGATCTGAGGGATGGCGCCGCCCGCATCGAACCCGCGCCCGGTCGAGTCCACTTCGAGGCGGCCCCACAGCGCGTAGCTGTTCACCCCATCCGGGTCGAGGACCTGCTTGGTGCACACGAGGATGTGTGTGGTCATCTCCGCGAACCTCGCTCAGGCGTCATCGATATACACGTCATCCTCGTGGCACCACACCGAGTCGTGCTCGAAGCCCTCGGGTTTGTCGGTGAGGTCGGCGAGTTCAAGGAAGTGCCACGGGGGATCGCCCTGCGTCATGCGACGCCCGGTGAGCGTCCCGGTGAACGCCTGGCGAGCGGCGAAGTTGGTGCCGGGCACGTGGCTGCCGCCGTCCGCCTCCGCGCGCTGGCCCGCGAGGTCGTCGTCGAAGGACAGCTTCGCCTCGTACCGGTCGCCGGTCACTCGTTCGAACCGCTGGGCGCTAGTCGTCGCCGACCGGCTCGCCCACGACGCGGTCGAACTGCTCCAACGCTTCCTCGACGAGGTCGTAGACGACTTTGGCTGCGGGCTTGATCTCGTGGATGCCGACGACTGCCTGGCCGGCCGGTGTCGTCATCCAGTCCTCGAGGTGCTTCTCGCGGATGCCGGTGAGCACTTCCTGGACGAGCATGCCCTGCAACGGCATCTGCAGCGGCACGGGAGCGTCCTCCTGCTTCCACGCCTCCGACCAGTTGGAACGCAGCTGGCGAATCGGCTTGCCCGAGGTCGCGCGTGACTGCACCGCGTCCTCGACCTTGGCGTCGATCAGGCGCTGCTTGAGGAACATCTCGGTCTCCGACTCGTGGGTCGCGAGCCAGATGGTGCCGGTCCAGATGCCGTCCGCGCCCATCGCCAGCGAGGCGGCGAGGTGCTTGCCGCTGGACACGCCGCCGGCTGCCAGCACCAGGGTGTCGCTTCCCTGCGCGATCTCGACGACCTCGGGGACGAGGGTGAACGTGCCGACCGTACCCGAGTGCCCGCCCGAGTCGTAGCCCTGGGCAATCACCACGTCGACGCCGGCTTCGACCTGGCGACGCGCCTGGCGCGGCAGGCCGATCAGGCCCCATACGCGTGTGCCAGCAGCGTGCGCCTCCTCGATCACGAAAGCGGGACTGCCGAGGCCGGAGGCGAAGATCGGCACGCGCTCCTCGAGGACCACGTCCAGTGCCTCTCGCGCGGAACGGAGGAGGTTCGGCGACCCGGTGCTGCGCGATTCGGTGCGCTCGGCCGGTCGCGGGATTTCATTCTCTTCGTGCAGGCGCTCCACGAAGTCGCGGTGTGCCTGCGGGATCATTTGCTCGAGGTCTTCGCTGTTGCCCTCGACGAAGCTGGCGGGGACGAGCAGGTCGACGCCGAACGGCTTGTCGCCCACACGCTCCTTGATCCAGCGGATGTTGGAGCGCAGCTGGTCCGGCGTCTGCCCGGCACCGCCGAGGATGCCGATCCCGCCCGCGTTCGTGACCGCCACGATCACGTCTTTGGTGTGCGCGAAGGCCACGACTGGCACCTCGCACCCGTACTCGTCGCACAGTCTCGTGTGCAGTGGGTCGCCCTGCATCGGTGTCTCCTTCGTCGCTGTCGGTAGCCGGATTCTACGCCCTCGCGGGGGCTAGCCTCGATGGGGCAGCAGGATCACCGCCTCGGCGGGCGTGGTGATGCCGACGCGGTCGTTCTCGAGCCAGAGGTCGATGCTGACGGCGCCCATGCCGCCATCGTCCTCGGACGTGCCGGTCACGACCCCCTTCACGCGCACATGATCGTCGGGCATGTTCATCTTCCGCATCTGGAAGCTCATGCTCTTCACCCAGCCCTCGACGCCGACCCAGTCGGTGAGGAGGCGGGTGAGCGCAGCCTGCGTGAAGCCGGTGTTGTAGAAGATGTCGCTGTGCCCCGCCTCGCGGGCGAACCCGGGATCATGGTGCACGGGGTAGAAGTCCTGCGAGCCCGACACCTGCTCGACCATCTTGGTCCAGTCGAGGTCGAGCGCGAACCCGGCCAGCTCCTCGCCGTCCGTCACATCTTCGAAGTAGCGCTGTGCGGTCTGTGTGGTCACGGTCGCCTCCTCGGCGGTCGCCCGGTTCGTCTAGTCGCTGTCGGCGGCCACGGCCTCGGGACGCCGATGGGTCAGCAGCGTGTTGCGATTGGTAGCGACCAGCTCGTCGCGCTGATTGTAGATGCGACGCTCGGTGACGATCCAGACGGCCCTGGGGTCGAGGCGGATCGGTTTCTCGAACAGATCGACCAGCTCCGACTCGGAGGAGAGCCAATCTCCGACACGCACCGGTGCGTGGTACTCCCACGCCACGTTCATGTTGATCAGCCGCTCGCCGCGCGTCGGCACATCCGCCATCACGTTCGGCTCACTGACGCTGGGCCAAACGCCGTTGCCGGCGAAGTACCCGGCCAGCACCGGAGGCGAGATCACCGTGCCGTAGCTGGTGCCCGCGGCGAATTCGGGGTCGAGGAACAGTGGGTTGTCGTCCTCGACCATGTGGCAGTGGCGACGGATCGGGTCGAACTCGACGGGGTAGCGCCCACGTTTGCGCGCGGTCTTGGTGCCGAGCCACTCGGCTCGGACCGCCTCGATGTCATAGTCGCCCTCGACGGCTCTGGGAATGGCCCTTCCGTTCTCCGAGATCGTCGCCAGTGCGCCAACTCTAGTCGAATTGGGCGATCACCTCTTCCTCGAACCGTTGGAACTCGGCCGCATCGTTCGGGATGCGGCCGAACATGATCTCGTCGACGCCCGCTTCGACGAACTCGCCGATGCGGTCGACGATGTAGCTCGCGTTCCCCGCTACCGTCCGCGGTCCGATCAGCTCGACGAAGGCGTCCGCCTCGGTCTGGTCGCTGGTCAGCTTCGTCGGCATCAGGATCGTCTTCCGAATCTCGCCGATGTCGCGGCCGATGCGCTCGCAGTGCCTTTCGAGGGCGCCCCACTTCTCGTCGAGCAGCTCGGTCGACATGCCGCGCCGCGCGAAGCCATCGAGGTTGAAGACGTCGCCGTACATCGCCAGCGTGCGCAGTGTCCTCGTCGGGCCGGTGCCGCCGATCAGGATCGGGATGTTGGGCTGCTGGACGCCGTTCGGCGAGAGCGGCGCCTCGTCGAGGCGGTAGTACTGGCCCTCGAAGGTGACGGGGCCGTCGGCGGTGAAAAGCTGCCGGATCAGCTGCGCCGCCTCCTCGAGCCGGTCGGAGCGCTCGCGCATCTCAGGGAACGTCCAGCCGTACGCCTCGTGCTCTCGCGTGAACCAGGCGGCGCCGATGCCGAGCGTGAACCGACCGTGCGAGACCTGGTCGATCGTGCCGGCCATCTTCGCGACCAGCGCCGGGTTGCGGTACGTGTTGCCGAGCACGAGGTGCCCGAGGCGGAGCCGCTCCGTGATCGCCGCGGCGGCCGCGATCAGCGAGTAGCCCTCGTACGCCGTCAGCGGCTCGTCCTCGCGGGGCGAGTTGGGCGGGACGAAGTGGTCGGCGTGGTACAGGCTGTACCAGCGCCCCGCTTCCATGGCTTCGATGACCGCGCGGATGTCGTCCCACGTGGTCCGGTAGCAGCTGACCTGCGCTCCGAAGACGGTCACCGAGTACCTCCCTCAAGCTCTCGCACTGCGCGAGGAGCCGGCGTCATGATATGCAGGCCCCGGGGAGGGGGCTGGGATGCCAGACGATCCGCTGGCGAAGCTCGACGCCGAGGCGCGCTCGCTCCTCGAGGATGGCCGCGTGGGTCGGCTCGCCACCGCGGACGCCGAGAGCGCTCCGCACGTGATCCCCGTCTGCTACGCGGTGCGCGACGGACGCATCTACTCGATCGTGGACGAGAAGCCGAAGCGGACCACCCGCCTCGCGCGACTGCGCCACATCGAAGCGAATCCGAACGTCGCACTGGTCGTCGACCGCTACAACGAGGACTGGTCCGCGCTGGCCTGGGTCCTGGTGCGCGGCGAAGCGAGCGTCCTCGACGGCGACGAGCCCTCGCACGGCCGCGCCGTCGAAGCGCTGCGCGCAAAGTATGAGCAATACCGGTCGATGGACCTCGCCGGGCGGCCGCTGATCGCGCTGACGCCGCGCCGCGTCAACACCTGGCGGGCGAGCGAGTAACTCAAGCAAAGGAGTGCACGATGGCTTACGAACAGGTCCGCTACGAGACCGCACACCACGGACGGATCGCCGTCGTCACCCTGGATCGGCCCCGCTATCGCAACGCGCAGAGCCGGCAACTGCTCGAGGAGCTCGACGCTGCCTTCGCGGAGGCGGCGGAGGACACCGACGTACGCGTGATCGTGCTGCGCGGCGAGGGTGAGTCGTTCTCGGGTGGCCATGACCTCGGCACGCCGGAGGAGACCGCCGACCGTCAGGAGCGACCCTACGAGCAGGGCGTTCGAGGGCGTTACAAGCGGAGCTACGACCTCTACGTCGACTTTGGCCTGCGCTGGCGCAACCTGCCGAAGCCGGTGATCGCAGCGGTGCAGGGCTGGTGCATCAACGGCGGCTGGATGGTTGCCTCGGCGGCCGATGTGATCTTCGCCGCCGACGACGCGAAGTTCCGCGCCAGCCTCTTCCAGTACTTCGCCGTGCCCTTCGACATCGGATTCCGCAAGGCGAAGGAGATCCTGTTCGAGAATCGCTTCATCCTCGCCGACGAGGCGAAAGAGCTTGGGCTCGTGACCGAGGTGCACCCGGTCGCGAACCTCGAGGCTGCGGTGATGGCGTACGCGGAGCGGGTGGCGGAAAACGACTCGTTCCAGCTGCGGATGATCAAGCTTGCCGTCAATCAGGCGCAGGACGCGCAGGGGTACAGCACCTCCATCGTCGGCGCACACACCGCGTACATGCTGCGCTCGGAGGCGGCGGATGCGGCCGGCGGCCGCTCCCTCGACGACCAGCGCCGCCTCAGCAACGTCGACAGCGCGATGCGCTACAGCTTCCCCGAGTTGTTCGAGGATCGCGCTGCCGGCGACGACTAGCGGCGGTGACGCGGCCACGGTGCCGCACTGGTAGTCGAGCCACTAAGCTCATGCGGAGCGTCCGGCGACTCTAGCGAGAGGCACTCACACTCAGGGGGTCGTGTGGGCGACACACTGAGCATCGGCTGGCTGCGCCCGCGTTGGTGGCGCGAGCGCGAAGAGATCAGGTTCTTCGGGTCGCTGCATCACGCCGATCGGACGCTGGCGATCATCTGGTGGGTGCTGCTGGCGCTGCTCGGCGTGATGCCGGCGGTGCTGGCGATCGCGATGGGGACGCTGGTCGGCGCCGTCGAGGCAGGCGACTCGCTCACCGGACCACTCGTCTTCGCCGGCGCAGCGTTCGTGCTGATGCAGGTGCTCGCGCCGCTGCACGCGCAGGTTGGTACCAACCTCGGCGATCGCATCTCGGACTGGCTCGCGGGCAAACTGACCGAGGCCGCGACCGCACCACCGGGGATGGCTCACCTCGAGCGCCCGGAACTGATCGACGACCTCACGCTCGGCCGGGACTTCGACCTCGGGATCTCCGGCCCGCCGATGTCGATCACGATGGGCTTCATCGCCTCGGGCCTCGTCATGATCGTCGGCGGCCTCGCGAGCGCGCTCGTGCTGTTCCGATACGCCTGGTGGGCGCCGTTCCTGATCGGCGGCGCTTGGGCCTCGACGCACTGGCTGCTGCGCGAGAGCTCGGTCTGGCAGGACCGGCAGACGCCCGAGGTGCTCGAGGCGCAACGGCACGCGGACTACACCTACCGGCTGGCGGTCGACCCACCGGCCGCGAAGGAGCTGCGGCTGTTCGGGCTCGCGGGCTGGACGGTCAATCGCTTCGCCGACCGTCGCCGTCTCCTGGTCGACCTGCGCTGGCAGGCCACGAGGCTGCGCGAGCGTCCGGTGGCCGGGACGCTCCTCGTCATCCTCGGCACCAGCGCGCTGTTCTTCTGGCTGCTCGCCGGCGACGTCTTCTCGGGCAGTGTCGCACTGGGCGCGGCGGTGACGTACGCCGCGACGGCGATCGGCACCAGCGCGCTCGCCTTCGGTGGGCTCAACTGGTCGCTCTCGATGGCCGCACAGGTCGTCGCAGTCGTGGTGCGCCTCGAGGAGGAGATGGCGACCGTCGGAGCGATCGCGCCGGGCACGCGGTCAAGCGATGGCATGCCCGCCACCAGCATCCGCTTCCACGATGTCGGGTTCGAGTACGCGGCGAGCCCGGCGCGCGTCCTCGACGGGTTCAACCTCGAGATCCCCGCGGGGACCTCGCTGGCGATCGTCGGCCAGAACGGCGCCGGCAAGACGACGATGGCGAAGCTGCTGACGCGGTTGTACGACCCCCAGGACGGAGCGATCGAGGTCGACGGCGTCGACCTGCGCGAACTCGAGCCCGAGAACTGGCGTCGCCAGGTCGCCCCGGTCTTCCAGGACTTCGTCCGCTTCGAACTGTCGCTGCGTGACAACGTGGCCCCGACCGGCGCGCCCGACGAGGTGATCATGCACGCGCTGGAGGAGGCGGGCGCCGCCGACCTCGCCGACCTCGACGCGCCGATGGCACGTGGCTACGACCGCGGCGTCGAGGTCTCGGGCGGCCAGTGGCAGCGCATCGCGCTGGCGCGCGCGCTGTGCGCGGTCGAGCTCGGCGCGCGCCTGGTGATCCTCGACGAGCCGACGGCGCAGCTCGACGTGCGGGGCGAATCCGAGATCTTCGAGCGCATTCTGGCGGCGACGCGCGACTGCACGACGATCCTGATCTCGCATCGCTTCTCGACGGTCCGCTACGCCGACCGTATCTGCGTGCTTGAGGAAGGGCGCGTGATCGAGCTCGGTTCGCACGAGGAGCTGATGGCCCTCGGTGGTCGCTACCGCACGATGTTCGACCTACAGGCTTCGCGATTCGCAGAGGAGGAGCCTGATGTCATCCCGCCCGGATGACCGCTTCGACGAGCTCCCCGGCTGGATCGAGTCTATGTGGCGCTCGATCAAACTCGGGTACCGTGCCGAGCCGCGGCTGCTCATCATTGCGTTCGCCACGACGGTCGCAGCGGCCATCCCGGACGCGCTGTTCGCGCTCGGGCTGAAGTTCTTCGCTGAGGGCGCCATTGCCGGCGACCGGACGCGGCTGGTGGTGTCGGCGCTCTTCCTCGCGGGCCTCGCGACCGGCGGCTGGGTGCTGCAGACGATGAGCGAGCGCGTCAACCGGCGGTTCGCCGACCGAGCGACCGTCGTGATCGAATCGCATGTGGCGCACCTGCAGGCCTCGGTCGCCAGCATCGAGCACCACGAGCGGCCGGACTACCTGGACCGCCTCGCGGTCCTGCGCGACCAGGTGTTCGCGCTCAACCACATGTACAGCTCCCTGTTCGCGACGGTCGGCGCCGCGCTGCGACTGGTGCTCACGCTCGCACTGTTGATGTCGGTGCACCCGGCCCTGGTGCTGCTCGCGCTGTTCGCGATCCCGCCGATCTGGGTGTCGACCTCGCGCGCCGGCGTCGAGCGTGACGTGCAGGAGCGATACAGCGACCAGTTCCGCCTCGCGCGCCACCTCTTCGTCGTCGGCACGAGCGCGCCGACCGGCAAAGAGGTGCGTGTCGCCCGCGTCAGCCCGCGCCTCGTCGAGGAGCGCGCGAAGACCTGGCGTCGCTGGTACGACCCGATCGCGCACGCCCGCTGGGTGACGGCGACATTGCAGTCGCTGAGCTGGGGCGTCTTCGCCTCCGCGTACGTCGCCGCGATCGTCTTCGTCGGCGTCGGCATCAACGCGCCCGCCGCCGAGGTGCTGCTGGTCCTCGCCGCGGGCAGCCGGCTCTCCCAGTACGTGGGCCAGACGGTGCAGGAGGCATCGTTCCTGCGGGGCATCTGGCTCGACGCCTCGCGTCGCCTCGCCTGGCTCGAGAACTACGCCGCGGCGCAGATACCGGAGGCGAAGGTGCCGACGCCCGACCGCATCGCCGCCGGCATCCGCTTCGAGGATGTGTCGTTCCGATACCCCGGCTCCGAGCCGTGGGTGCTGCGCGACCTCGACTTCGAGCTGCCGGCGGGGACAGTGGTGGCCGTGGTTGGTGAGAACGGCGCGGGAAAGTCGACGCTGGTGAAGCTGCTCTGCCGCATGTACGAGCCCACCGAGGGCGTCATCACCGCCGACGGGGTACCTCTCTCGCGCATGGACCCCGATCAGTGGCGAGAGCGCACCGCCGGGGCGTTCCAGGACTTCTTCCGCTTCGAGTACCTTGCGCAGCGCACCGTGGGGCTGGGCGATCTGCCGCGCGAGGAGGATCGGCCTGCCGTCGAGGTCGGTGTGGGTCGGGCCGGCGCCGAGGATGTCGTGGGCGGGCTGCCGAACGGCCTCGACACCCAGCTCGGTCCGACCTGGCACGGCGGCGTCGAGCCGTCGTTCGGCCAGTGGCAGAAGCTGGCGCTCGCCCGCGACTTTATGCGCGACGAGCCGCTGGTACTGGTCCTCGACGAGCCGACCGCGGCGCTGGACGCCGAGACCGAGCACGAGCTGTTCGAGCGCTACGCCGAGGCGGCCAGCTCCGACGAGGGCCGGGCCAGCGGGCGCATCACGGTCCTGGTCTCGCACCGCTTCTCAACGGTGCGCATGGCCGACCTGATCCTGGTGATGGACGGCTCGCGGATGATAGAGATCGGCTCGCACGAGGAACTGATGGCCCTCAACGGTCGCTACGCGGAGCTGAACACGATCCAGGCGGAGGCCTACCGCTAGGACCCGCCACTCAGCGGCGGCACGAGGTAGATCTCTGCGTCGGGACCGACGGGGTGGATCAGGCCGCTGCCGTCCAGGATCGAGCCATCGATGGCGACGGCGATCTCCGGCCGCAGGTCACCGTCGACCAGGATCTGTTCGACGAGGCCCGGGCACTCCTCGGCCACGGCGGCGAAGACCTGCCCCAGCGTCGCGCCCTCGACCTCATAGCGATCCTGACCGTCCGTCAGCGAGCGCAGGGCGGCCGGCACGTGGACGACCGGCACGGTCGTGTGCCTACAACTTCGCCGCCTCGAGCTCCGCGAGGAGCACGGGAGGCGTGGCCGGCAGCTGCGTGATGCGGACCCCGACGGCGTCGTAGATGGCGTTCGCGATCGCGCCGAGCGGCGGCACGATCGGCACCTCGCCGACCCCGCGCACGCCGTAGGGGTGGCCCGGATTCGGCACCTCGACGAGCACCGTCTCCATCATCGGCAGGTCGTTTGCGACCGGCATGCGGTAGTCGAGGAAGGACGAGTTGAGCATCCGGCCTTCGTCGTCGTAGACGTACTCCTCGTTCAGGGCCATGCCGATGCCCTGCACAGCGCCGCCCTCGATCTGCCCCTCGACGTAGGCGGGGTGAATGGCGCGGCCGACGTCCTGGATGGCCGTATAGCGGAGCACCGTCACCTTGCCGGTCTCCAGGTCGACCTCGACGTCGGCGATGTGCGCGCCGAAGCAAGCGCCGACCTTGCCGACGTTCGTGGCCACGATGTCGGCGCGGCCCTGGATGTTCCCGCCGGTGGCGGGCAGGCGTCGCGCAGCGTCCGTGAACGTCATCTCGTTGCCAGCCGGGCCACGCAGCACTGCGCCGTCCGGGTCGTACGTCACCTCGTGCGCCTCGACGTTCCAGATGCGCGCGATGCGTTCCTCGAGCTGCGCGCGCACGTCGAGGGCGGCCTGGTATACGGCCCACCCCGTTGCGAACGTGGTGCGGCTGCCGCCGGTGTTGGTGGTGAAGCCGATCGTGTCGGTGTCGCCCACGAGCGACTGGATGTGGTCGTAGGGGATGCCCATCGCCTCGGCGAATTGCATCGCGAGCGCGGCACGCTGGCCGCCGATGTCGACCGAGCCGGTGACCAGCGTGACGTGGCCGTCCGCGTGGACGTTGGCATAGGCGCTGGACTCGCCGGCGCCGTTCTGCCAGAATCCCATCGCCACGCCGCGCCCGACGTTGTCGCCGGAGAGTTCTGCGCGGTAGTGCGGGTGGGCGACCACGGCCTCCATCACCTGCTGTACGCCGAGCGAACCATGGACCGCGCCATCTGTGCGCGAACCGCCCTCGAGGGCCATGTTCATCTGACGCAGCTCCATCGGGTCCATCTCGAGGCGTTCCGCCAGCTCATCGATCAGTGACTCGACCGCGAATTCGGACGCGGGCGCGCCGGGAGCGCGGTACGCCGCGACCTTCGGCTTGTTGACGACCACGTCGTGACCGATCACGCGTTGGTTGGGCACCGTGTAGGGCCCGACGGCGCAGCGTGCGCCGCCAGCCACAGGCGATCCCGGGTACCCGCCAGCCTCGTACTCGAGCAGGATGTCGCACGCAACGAAGGTGCCGTCGCGCTTGGCGCCGAGCCGGACCCGAGAGCGCGTGCCCGATGTCGGTCCGGTCGCCTCCAGGACCTCGGTGCGGTTCATCGTTACCTGCACGGGCCGTCCGCTCTTCTTCGCCAGCAGCACGGCGATCGGCTCGAGGTAGACGACGTTCTTCGCGCCGAAACCGCCACCGATCTCCGCCGGGATGACACGGATGTCGCCCAGCGGCATGTCGAGGAGCCGCGCGACGATGCCACGCACGCCGAATGCGCCCTGCGTGCTCGTCCAGATCGTGACGCGGGCGTCGTCCGTCCATACCGCCGTGCCGTTGTGCGTCTCGATGTAGCCCTGGTGGGCCATCGAGGTCCCGTACTCGCGCTCGAGGATGACCTCGGCCTCTTCGAACCCGGCATCGATGTCGCCAAGCGTCAGCTCGAAGCTGCGCGCGATGTTCGTGGGCTTGCCGTCCACGGGCTCGAACAGGCCATTGACGAGTTCGGCCATGCCGTCGTCGTGCAGGATCGGCGCGTTCGGTGCGAGCGCGTCGTCGAGGCTGACCACGGCCGGCAGCACCTCGTACTCGACCTCGATCAGTTCGAGGGCGTCCTCGGCGACGTGCGGGTCGCTGGCGGCGATGGCGGCGACCGGGTGGCCGCGGAAGAGGACCTTGCGCCGCGCCATGACGCGCTCAACGTCCCAGGCGGCCGGCTGCGGGCCGCGCATCGTCTGCATCACCGGCTCGCCGGGCTCCGGGAAGTCCTCGAACGTGACGACGGCATGGACGCCCGGGAGGGCGAGCGCCTTCGAGGCGTCCAGGCGCGTGATGATGGCGTGTGCGTGCGGGCTGCGCAGCACGCGGCCGGTGAGCATGCCGTTGAGGCGCACGTCGGCGCCGTAGACGGCGTGACCCGTCACCTTGTCGACCCCGTCAGGCCGGATCGGTCGCGTGCCAATGACCGTGTCGGGGCGCTCTGCCGTCGTCATGTCGCTGCCTCTCGCATGCGGTCGACCGCTGATCGCTGCTCGCTAACTGAATCATACACAGCCGCCGCGGGAGGTCAGCGTCGAACCCGTGTCGGGCCTCATACTGGATCCATGTCCGACCAACCGCCTGAGCCTCGGGACGCCTCGCCCGAGGGCCACCCCTCGCGCGAGGAGCTGATGCAGCCCACCGTCGACCCGCGCTTCGCGATCGCGGCGCTGCCCGCGCTCGTGTTCTGGGTGATCCGCCGCGCCGGCCACGTGGAACTCGCGATCGGCGCCGGGCTCTTCACCTCGATCTTCGTCTTCGCACGCACGCGCCAGCGAGGCGCGATCGGGGCGTTGGCGGTGATCAGCATCTTCGTGGCGGGTGGCGCGGCCATCGCCGGGATCGTCGTGCACAGCGAGCGCGTCTATCTGGCGAACGACCCGGTCGGCGACGCGATCTCGGTGGCGATCGGCCTCGGCAGCATCGCGCTGAGGCGGCCGATGTTCGGCCTGATCGCGACGGAGCTCTCCCCGCGCATACGAGGGCTGATCGCCAGCGACCATCGCGTGTTCTACCTGACGACGTGGCTCTGGGTAGCGGTCAACGCAGCGCAGGCGGCGCTGCGCATCTACATGCTGCAAGAACTGAGCGTCGGCGAGTATCTGATCTGGACACGCGTGATCAGCTGGCCGCTGAATGCCGTCCTGATCTGGACCACGTGGGTGCTGGTCTCGCGCACCATCCGCCGCGAGCAGCCACCGGAGGCAGCGGCCGCCGGCTAGCCCGGGATCATCCCGAGCCGCCCGTGGCGGTAGTCGTCGAACGCCTGCGCCAGCTCGGCGTGGGTGTTCATGACGAAGGGGCCCTGCCACACGACCGGCTCGCCGATCGGCTGCCCACCGAGGATCAGCAGGTCGAGGTTGGGGCTGCGCGACTCCTGCTGCTCGTCTGCCCTCGCGGTGATCGCGTCACCCGGGCCGTAGACCACCAGCTGCCCCATCTCCGCCGCGACCTGCTGCGGGCCAAAGGCGCCGCGGCCGTTGAGCACGTACGCGAGCGCGTTGAAATGGGGGTTCCACGGCACGTGCAGTCGGACGCCGGGATGCACCGTCGCGTGGACCATCGTGATCGGCGTGTGCGTGCTGCCGGGGCCGTGGTGGCCGGCGAGGTCGCCGGCGAGGTCGCCGGCGATCAGCCTCAACAGCGCGCCGCCATCCGGGGAGGTCAGCAGCGACACCTCGCCGGCGCGGATGTCCTGGTAACGCGGGTCGAGGAACTTGTCGGCCGCGGGGAGATTGACCCAGAGCTGGAAGCCGTGGAACAGCCCACCCGACATCACGAGCGCCTCGGGCGGCTTCTCGATATGGAGGATGCCCGAGCCGGCGGTCATCCATTGCGTGTCGCCGTTGGTGATGACGCCACCGCCGCCCTGCGAATCCTCGTGCTCGAATGTCCCGTCGATCATGTAGGTCACGGTCTCGAAGCCGCGGTGCGGGTGCCAGGGCGTGCCCTTCGGCTCGCCGGGTGCGTACTCGACCTCGCCCATCTGATCGAGGTGGATGAACGGGTCGAGGTCGGCGAGATCGACGCCGTAGAAGGCGCGGCGCACCGGGAAGCCCTCGCCCTCAAACCCTCGAGGCGCCGTCGTGACGCAACTCACTGCACGATCGGCGGCCCCCGCCAGCGGCTCGGCGACGCGTGGCAGCAGCAGCAGGTCGTCGACGGTGACAGCCGGCATGGCGATTGGTCCAATCGATCTGGTCTGGGCGCGACGTTTCGGAGGAGTCCTCTTCGATCTTACCGCGCGGCGATCCTGCCATCCGGCGAGGCGACCTTGAGCGCTCAAACCTCGTACGATCGCCGGCAGCCATGCGAGCCCGAGGAGAGATCGAACCATGACGAGCGAGCCGAGCAGCGACACCGACGCCGTCGACCCGATTCCGCGGGCGCCCGAGGCGTACCAGCCGATTGACATCGAGTTCCTCAAAGACCCGCACGCCGTGCTGCGTGAGATGCGCGAGGCCGGCCGCATCCACCGCTCGGACGGCGGGCTGGCCGGGTTCGGACCGGAGGGCTATGTCGTCACGCACTACGACGATGTGAACGACGTGCTGCGCTCCCGCGAGCACATTTCCGACGCACGGAAGCTGCCCGAGGACGACCCGCGCCGCCGCGGCGCCCGCGCCGACGACGCGCTCCCGCCGAGCATCCTCACGCTCGACCCGCCGGAGCACGACCGCATCCGCGGACTGGTGAACAAAGCGTTCACGCCGCGAGCGATCGAGGAGATCAAGCCGCGCATCACGGAGATCGCGAACGAACTCCTCGACGCCGTCGCAGGCGAGCCCGAGATCGAGTTCATGGACGTGATGGCGACGCCACTGCCGGTGATCGTGATCTCGGAACTGCTGGGCGTCCCGCCGGAGGACCGGGACAAGTTCAAGGAGTGGTCACACGCGCTCGTCTCAGTCAGCCCCTCGGACATGAAAGACATGGAGGCGCTGCGCCAGCGCATGCAGGAGGCGCGCGCCGGCTCGCTCGCCCTCGCGGACTACTTCCGCGAGCAGGTCGAGCGCCGCCGTGACGACCCCGGCGACGACCTGATCTCGCGGCTGATCGAGGCGGAGGAGGAGGGCGACCGGCTGAGCGAACCGGAGATGATCGCGCTCTGTCGGCTGCTGCTGGCGGCGGGCAACCTCACCACGACGGACCTGCTCGGCAACGGCCTGCTCGAGCTGTTGCGGCACCCCGACCAGATGCAGATCCTGCGCGACGATCTGGATCGCGTGCCGGCGGCCGTCGAGGAGATGCTGCGCTACACACCGCCCGTGTCGAACTCCGGCCGCCTCATGGCGGACGACACGGAGATTGCGGGCTGCCCCGTCGGCAAGCACCGCAGCGTGGCCGTATCGCTCATGGGCGCCAACCGCGACCCCGACGTGTTCGACGACCCAGAGACGTTCGATGTGACGCGCGAGGAGAACCGCCACCTCTCGTTCGGCGGGGGCATTCATTACTGCATCGGAGCGCCGTTGGCGCGTGCGGAGGCGCAGGGCGCGTTGCGCGCGCTCCTCGAGCGCTACGAACACATCGAGGCGGCGCTCCCCATCGACGAGGTCGAGTGGCGCGGTGGCGGAGCGTTCCGTGGCCTGCGGTCATTGCCGCTGCGCGTGAGCTAGCCCGCCGGGCGCCCGGTGGAGTTCGAACGCGCGCCGCAGGCGCTTCGGCGCGCGCATGCGGAGTGGTCGCACCGGCTGCACTACGAGTATGCGTCAGCGGTCTCGACCTACCGGCTCGAGCACCGCGACGGGCGCGTGCGCTTCCTCAAGCTCGGCGCCCCCTCGTGGTTTCCGCGCGTGGCCGACGAGGCCGCGCGGATGCGCTGGGCGGCACGCCACCTCGACGTACCGCGCGTCGTCGAGGCCGGGTCCGACGGCGCGGTCGATTGGCTGCTCACCGAGGCGCTGCCCGGCAGCGACGCCACCGACGAGCGGTACCTCGCCGAGCCGGAACGCGTCGCGACGGCCCTCGGCGAGGCGCTCCGGCAGTTCCATGAGGCACCCGTCGAGGATTGTCCATTCGATTCGAGGCTCGATGCTCTACTGACCTCGGCTCGTGAACGCGCCGCCCGCGGCGTCGCCGGCCCGTTCCACCCGGAGTTCGAGCACCTCACGCCGGAACATGGACTCGCGATCCTCGAGGCCTACCGACCCAGCGAGGATCACCTCGTGGTGTGCCACGGCGACTACTGCTTCCCCAACGTGCTGTTCGAGGACTGGGAGCCTCGCGGTTATGTCGACCTCGGCGAGCTGGGGGTGGCCGATCGCTGGTGGGACCTCGCGGTCGGCAGCTGGAGCACGGTCTGGAACCTCGGCGAGGGCTGGGAGGAGACTTTCCTGCGGGCCTATGGTGTCGAGCCTGACGCGGAGCGGATCCGTTACTACCGGCTGCTCTACGACTACGTCTCTTGATCCGCGCGGTCTGCGCAAACTCGGACGGCCCGGCTGGCCCCCATCCCTGCGCGCGGTAGCATGACGCGCGGCAGTGGAGGTCAGCGATGACGAACGACAGCAGCGGCCAGCCGAGGTTCACCGTGGCGGTGCAGGCGCCGCGCAGCACGGAGCAGGGCGGCGGCTCCTCGTTCAACCTCGCCGCCGCGGACTACAGCTTCGAGCGCGAGGCGCTGGACCGCATCGACGCCGAGATCGTCGAGATCCGCGCCGAGACCGACGCCGAGTTCGTCGAGGCCGCCAGGCACGCCGACGCTTTGATTGCGCGCGGTCGCCGCATCAACGCCGAGATCATCGCCGGCCTCGAACGCGCGGTCGTGATCGGCTGCGGCAGCGTCGGCACCGACACCGTCGACGTGGACGCGGCGACGGAGGCCGGCATCCCGGTCACGAATGTGCCCGACGTGTTCATCGAGGAGGTCGCGGATCACACGATGACGATCCTCCTCGCCGCCCACCGCCGGCTCTATGAGATGCGCGAGATGATCCTCTCGGGTCGCTGGGTCGAGGGACATCCGTACCTGCGCAACTTCCCCCGCCTCTACGGTCAGACGATCGGGCTGATCTCCTACGGCAACGTCGCCCGCGCAGTGGCGCGGCGCTGCCACGCCTTCGGCCTGCGCGTGATCGCGCACGACCCATATGTCAGCGAGCTGGAGATGACGACCGAGGGGGTCGAGCCGGTTGGCTACCTCGAACTGTTCGAGCGCGCCGACTTCGTCTCGAACCACGCACCGCTGAACGACGAGACGCGCGCCATGATCTCCCGCGAGCACTTCCTGGCGATGAAGCCGACCGCCCTCTTCGTCAACGCCGGCCGAGGCCCCTGCCACGACGAGGACGCGCTGATCGAGGCGCTGCAGCGAGGCGAAATCGCGGGCGCGGGCCTTGATGTCTTCGAGACGGAGCCAGTCGACACAGAGAACCCGCTGCTGCGCATGGACAACGTGATCATCACGCCGCACGTCGCCTCGGCGACCTCGCGCATGATGCCGGAGACACGCCGGCGGCTGGGCCAGGAGCTGGCCGCTGCGCTGCAGGGTCGCTGGCCGCGAAGCGTCGTCAACCCCGGCGTGCTCGCTGCATCGAAGCTTCTCCGCTGGCAGCCGGTGCCGATGACCCGCGGCCCGAACCGCTAGGCGCTCCGATCTGACGTCGTCCGGTTGATGATCGAAGAGCGCTAACGCGTCAGCCGGCGAAGCAGGCTCGAGGTGTCCCAGCGCCCGCCGCCCATCGCCTGCACCTCGCGGTAGAACTGCGCGACGAGGGTGGCAACCGGCAAGGTCGAGCCGTTGCGACCGGCCTCGTCGAGCGCGATGCCGAGGTCCTTGGACATCCAGTCGACTGCGAAGCCGAACTCGAACTCGTCGTCGATCATCGTCTCGCCGCGGTTCTCCATCTGCCAGGACCCGGCGGCGCCCTTCGAGATCACGTCGACGACCTGCTTGCCGTCGAGGCCAGCGCGCACTGCGAAGTTGAGCGCCTCGGAGAGCCCTTGCAGCGTGCCGGCGATCGCGATCTGGTTCGACATCTTCGTGAGCTGCCCCGAGCCGATCGGGCCGAGGAGCGTGACCGCGCGGCCGTAGACCTGCATCAACGGCTCGGCGCTCGCGAAGACCTCGGGCGCGCCGCCGACCATCACAGTGAGCTGCCCGTTTTCCGCACCCGCCTGCCCGCCGGAGATCGGCGCGTCGAGGAACCCGACCCCGCGCTCTGCCGCGATCGCGCCGAGTTCCCGCGCGACGTTGGCGGAGGCGGTGGTGTGGTCGACGAAGACAGCGCCCTCGGCCATCCCGGCGAGCACCCCATCGTCGCCAAGGACAACGCTGCGCAGGTCGTCGTCGTTGCCGACGCAGGCGAAGACATAGGCGGCGCCCTCGGCAGCCTCGGCCGGCGTCGACGCGCGCTCGCCGCCGTGCTCGTCGGCCCAGCGCTGTGCGACCGCGGTCGTGCGGTTGTAGACGGTGACCTCGTGGCCCGCCGCCGCGAGATGTCCCGCCATGGGGTAGCCCATCACGCCCAGTCCGATGAACGCCACACGTTCGCCTGCCATCGCCATCCTCCTCGTGCCTGCGCACACACCGCGGCCGGTCCCGGCGGTCGTCGCAGACTGTAGCGGCCGAGGGTCGATGTCGCAGGCCGCATTCCGCTAACGTGGCTCAGGCGCAACGAGGAGAGAGCCATGAGCGAGGACTACGTCGAAGTCGCGGGCCTCTCCGTCGCCGAGGCGCTCTTCCGCTTCGTCGAGGACGAGGCGCTGCCCGGCTCGAACGTCGAGTCCGGGGTGTTCTGGCGCGGCCTCGCCGAACTGTTGAACGAGTTCGGGCCACGGAACCGTGCGCTGCTCGACCGCCGCGAGGAGCTGCAGAACGCCCTCGACGGCTGGCATCGCGAGCACCGCAGCGACGACTTCGACGCGACCGCCTACCGCGCGCACCTCGAGGAGATCGGGTACCTCGAGGCGGAGAGGCCCGATTTCTCGATCGAAACGGATCACGTCGACGAGGAAATCGCTCACCTGCCCGGCCCGCAACTCGTCGTGCCGGTCACGAACGCCCGCTACGCGCTCAATGCGGCCAATGCCCGCTGGGGGTCGCTCTACGACGCCGTTTACGGCACGGATGTCCTCGGCGACACACCGGAGCCGGGGCCGTACGACCCGGTGCGCGGCGAACGCGTGATCGCCTGGGTGCGCGCACTCCTCGACGACATCGCGCCGCTCGAGAACGGGTCGCACGCGGATGCCACCGCATACACGCTCGAGCGCGGCTACCTGACCGTCGCGCTCGAGGACGGGCGCAGCGTCGGCCTGACGGAGCCGGACCAGTTCGCCGGCTACCAGGGCGATGCTGGAGCACCTTCGGCGGTGTTGCTCCGCCGCAATGGCCTGCACATCGAGCTGACGATCGACCGCGAGCACGATGTCGGCGCAACCGATGCCGCCGGCATCGCGGACGCGCTCCTCGAGTCAGCGATCACCTCGATCATCGACTGCGAGGATTCGGTCGCCACGGTCGACGCCGAGGACAAGGTCCTCGCGTACCACAACTGGCTCGGCCTGATGCGCGGCGACCTCACCGAGGAGGTGACGAAGGATGGCGTCACCTTCACGCGTCGTCTGGACGGCGACCGCACTTACTCCGGGCCAGACGGGGCGCCCGTCACGCTCCCGGGACGGGCGCTCATGCTCGTACGCAACGTCGGACACCTCACCTCGACGGCGGCGATCCTCGACAGCGAAGGGCGCGAGGCGCAGGAGGGGCTGCTCGACGCCATGCTCACCGTGCTCGGTGCGAAGCATGACCTGCTGAAGACCGACGGCCTGCGCTCCTCGCGGACGGGCTCGGTGTACGTCGTGAAGCCAAAGATGCACGGCCCCGACGAGGTTGCGTTCACCGACGAGGTCTTCACCCATGTCGAGGCCCTGCTCGGCTTGCCGGTCAACACGGTGAAGCTCGGCATCATGGACGAGGAGCGGCGGACCACACTCAACCTCAAGGAGTGCATCCGCGCTGCCTCGGCACGCGTGGCGTTCATCAACACGGGCTTCCTCGACCGCACCGGCGACGAGATCCACACCTCGATGGAGGCGGGGCCGATGGTGCGCAAGGCCGAGATGCGAGCGCAGGACTGGATCTCGGCCTACGAGGACTGGAACGTTGACGTTGGCCTCAGCTGCGGTCTGCCCGGGCGCGCGCAAATCGGCAAGGGGATGTGGGCAGCCCCCGACCTGATGGCGCAGATGCTCGAGGAGAAAATCGGACACCCGAGGGCCGGCGCGAACTGCGCCTGGGTACCCTCGCCGACCGCCGCGACCCTGCACGCGACGCACTACCTCCGCACCGATGTGCTCGCGCGTCAGGCCGAACTGATCGATGGCGGGCGACGAGCCACCCTCGACGCGTTGCTCCAGATCCCGCTTGCGGCCGAGACGAACTGGTCCGAGGAGGAGATCCGCGAGGAGCTCGAGAACAACGCGCAGGGCATCCTGGGCTATACCGTGCGCTGGATCGACCAGGGGATTGGAGTCTCAAAGGTCCCTGACATCCATGACGTGGGGCTGATGGAGGACCGTGCGACCTGCCGCATCTCCTCGCAGCACATCGCCAACTGGCTCCACCACGGCATCGTCGATGAGGCCACCGTCCGCGGAGTGATGGAGCGCATGGCGGTCGTTGTTGATCGGCAGAACGCCGAAGACCCGCTGTACCGCCCGATGGCGCCGCACTATGACGGTGAGGCGTTCCTCGCCGCGCTCGATCTCGTGTTCATAGGCATCGACCAGCCATCGGGCTACACCGAGTTCGTGTTGCACGAACGGCGTCGGACGCAGAAGGCGCTCGACGCGTCCGGCTAACGTCGCCAGGAAGCCTGCGCGTCGCCCATAAGCCGCGTCGAGGGGCATACTCCGCGGACACCACGCCGCACGACGCCTCGGAGGCCGCGCCATGCTCGAACAGTTCCACATCCCCAGCGAGATCGAGGTCCGCGTCGACCCGCGCGACATGCGCGCGACGGTCGAGGATCTCCTCGAGGCGCTCGGGATGCCGCGCGCCGACGCCGAGCAGTCAGCAGACGTGCTGCTCTACGCCGACACGCGCGGCATCGACTCGCACGGGGTGTCAAACATGTTGCGCGTCTACGTGCAGGGCATCCGGGACGGCCGCATCAACCTCCATCCAGAATGGCACATCACGCACGAGAGTCCGGCGGCCTGCACGATCGACTCGGACGGCGCCCACGGCGGCGTAATCGGACCGGAGGCGATGCGCCTCGCGATCGAGCGAGCGCGCGAGTTCGGCATCGGTTCGGTCGCCGTCCACAATGGCGGTCACTACGGCGCGGCTGCATATACCGCGGCTATGGCCCTGGAAGAGGACATGATCGGCATCTCGATGACCGCCGGCGGCGTCGCGGTCACGCCCACCTTCGGCGCCGAGCGGCTCGTCGGCCTCAACCCCATCGCCATCGCCGTGCCAACGCGCGAGGAGCCACCGTTCATCTTCGACGCCTCGATGAGTTCCGTCGCGGGCAACAAGGTGCGCCTCGCGCAGCGCCTCGGACGCGACGCGATGCCCGGCTGGGTGGCGACGACGGACGGCACGCCGATCATGGAGGAGCAGCCGATCCCCGAGGAGTACATGATGCTGCCCCTGGGCGGCACGCGTGAGATCGGGTCGCACAAGGGCTTCGGCTTGAGCGTCATGATCGAGGTGCTGACGAGCGTCCTCTCTGGGGGCGCCGCTGGCCCGGACCGGCGCGCGGGACAGGCCCACCACATGCTGGCGCTCCGCCTCGATGCGTTCACCGACGTGGATCAGTTCAAGGACGACATGGACGCCTACCTGCGCCGCCTGCGCGACGCGAAGACGGCGCCGGGCGCCGAGCGCGTCTACTACGCCGGCCTCCCAGAGCACGAGGAGGAGGCGATCCGCCGCGAGCGGGGCATTCCCTACCACCCCGAAGTCATCGAGTGGTTCAAGGGTGAGATCGCGGCGCTGGGCATCGAGGATCGGCTGCCTGAGCTGTAGCCGGCCGTGGTCTAGGCGCCGGGGGTCTAGGCGAGAGTGGTCTAGGCGGCGGGGGCGGCTGCGATTGATTCGCCGGCGTGCTGAGCGAATTCGTCGGCGCTGACCGCCGGACTGAACAGGTAGCCCTGACCGGCATCGCAACCCAGCTGGCGCAGGAAGCGCAGCTGCTCGACGTTCTCGATGCCCTCGGCGACCACGCGCAGGTGCAGATGTCGCGCCAGCGTGACGACGGCGTCGACGATGGCCGCCTTGCCCTCGTCGGCCGGGAGCCCGGCGACGAACGTGCGATCGATCTTCAGCACATCAACGGGCAGCGCAACGAGGTGGCTGAGCGACGAGTGGCCAGTGCCGAAGTCGTCGATGGCGATGGTGAGGCCCATCGCCTTCAGCTCTTTCAGCGTCGAGACGACGAACTCGAGGTCGCCAGAGATGGCGCTCTCCGTCAGCTCGACCACGATCTGCTCGGGCGGCACATTCACGGCCTCGAGCGCGTTGCGGAACGTCGCGACGATGTCGCCGCGGAAGAACTGGGCCGGCGACACGTTGACGGACACTGTGAGGTCGGTCAGGCCAGCGGTACGCCACTCCTCGAGCTGGGCGAGCGCTGACCAGACGACCCAGCGTCCGATCTCGACGATCAGGCCCGTTTCCTCGGCGATCGGAATCATCTGTGCCGCGGAGATGAGCTCGCCGCCATCGCGCCAGCGCAGCAGCGCCTCGCCGCCGGTGATGCGGCCGCGCCCGAGGTCGACCACCGGCTGGAAGTGCAGTTCGAAGTCGCCCTGATCGAGGCCGGACCAGAGTCGCTGCTCGATCGCCAGTCGCTCGTCGACGGCGGCGGTCAGCGACGACGAGGCGAAGGCGGCACGATCGCCGCCTCGGCCCTTCGCGTCGTACATCGCGATGTCAGCGTTGCGCAGCAGCTCGTCCGGGGTCATGCCGTGATCGGGGAAGACGGCGATGCCCACGCTAGCGGTGATCTTGACCGCGCGCCCGCCCAGGTTGTGCACCGTCCCCACCCGTTGCAGCAATCGCTGCGCAGCGAAGGTGGACGCCCGAGGGTCTACCGGGCCTCGGATCATCAGCGCGAACTCGTCGCCACCGAAGCGTGCGAACACGTCCTCCGCGCGCAGCACCGAGTCGACCCGCTCCGCGACCGAGCGCAGCAGCTCGTCGCCGACGGGATGCCCAAGCGAGTCGTTGATCAACTTGAACCGATCGAGGTCCATGAACAGGACGGCGAGCGTGTCATTTCGACGCTGCGCACCCTCGATGGCGTCGTTGAGCCGCTCGACGAACGCAGTTCGGTTGCTGAGCCCGGTCAGCGGGTCCGTCTCGGCCTCGCGCTCCACCTTACGGCGTGCGCTCTCGACGCCATGGAGGAATCGCTGGCGCTCGACCGCGAACCGAACCGCCCGCCGGATCGCGTGGCTCTCGAGGCCGGCATCGGCCACGATGATGTCCTGAACACCGGCGCGGATCGCCTCGGTGGCCAGGGCCTCGTCATCTTCGTCCGTCAGCAGCACGATCGGCGCGCCCGAGGCGTCCTCGCCGAGGATCGAGACCGCGCTCACGACATCGGGCTCGGCGCCTCGATTCGTGACCAGCACGGCGTCGTACATGCTCTCGCTGAGGTAGGTCGCCGCCTCGTCGACGGAGGCGCAGAACGTGACGCGGGTGTAAACACGACTGCTCAGCGCGTCAGCCAGATCGGTACGCGCCGCGTCGTCAGCGACGACGAGGATCGATAGCGCCTCGGCGTCGACGCGCTTGAGCCGCGGGAGCAGTCGTTTCAGCATCACTTAGATACTCGACTAAACGTCCTGACGAACGTAGGTCTGTTTCCTAATGGATGCGCGCGGAGCGGTTGAGGGGGCGACCGAGGCGTTCTCAGCCGCCTACCGGCGCTTGCGCCAGACGAAACCAGCGAACGCGCTCAGCCGCCACAGCCTGCCGGGTGTATTCCGCAGCGTCCATGGCTCGCGCGGCTCGTGGGCGAGGGCGGTCAGCGCCTCGACGAAGCTTCGGCGCGGGTGGCCATGGCCGGGACAGCCAAGGTCCGTTGCTCCCTCGAGAGCGAAACGAAGCATCCCGCGGGTGTACTGCTCATCGTCGTTGTTCGCGGCTGCGAGAGAGCGCGACAGGGCCTGCCGGTGGCCAATCACGAGGTCGCCGACGAAGCACGTCTCCGCCTCGCGGGCGACATAGCAGTAGCTCCCGGCCGTGTGACCGGGGACATGGTGAGCGAGGATGCCCGGCGCAACCTCGGCCGTGCCGGATAGCGTCCGAGCCACTTCCACCCGTTCCGGTGTGCTCGACCCTCGACGCAGCAGACGCCGGATCCCTCGTGGCGCGGGCGGCGGCGGCAGCACGGCGCGACCGTCGAAGCGCTCACAATCGTCCTCGCCGGCGGTCAGCGTCGCGCCCAGTTCGCGCGCCACCTCGGCCGCTGCGCCCGTGTGGTCGCCGTGATGGTGTGTGAGCAGCAGGTGTGTGACGTTGGCTTTTCCGACGATGGCGCGTGTCTCGCGAACGATCGCTTCGGCGGAGGAGGCGAAGCCGGAATCGATCAGGACGAACGAACCATCGTCGGCACGCAAGAGGTACACGTTGCACCCGCGCGTCCCGCTGAGCCACCAGACGCCGGGCGTCACCTCGTCCGTCATCGCGTGAGCCTAGCGGCGTGCGCCCGTAGGAGCACGAGCGGTGGCTACCGCGGGATCGCCAGAGCTGCCTCCTCGACGAGCGCATCGAGCTCGTCGGCCAGTCCGAGGTCGCTCAGAACCTCAGGCGCATCCGCACCCGGACGTCGTGCGGGCGCGGTCACGCGCACCGGGGTCGCCGACATGCGCGGCGACGGACCAACCATGCGTACCTCGCCAACGCCCTCGTGCTGCCGCACGACACTGAGGTTGTGCGCCTGTACCCACGGGTCCTCCATCACATCCTCGATCGTCACGAGCGCATGGGCACCGAGCCCCGCGGCGGTCAGCGCAGCGACCCACTCCTCGACGGTGCGCGTCGCGAAGCCCGCGGCCAGCGCGGCCACGAGGTCATCACCGTCGAGGCCGCTCAGGCCCGCGAGCGCGGCGACGTTCGCCAGCTCGCCCGGGCGAGCGCCCAGGAAGAACCAACCGTCGCTTGCCTGGTAGAGGCGTTGCAGCGGGCCGGAGCCCTTCGCGCTCGGTCCCGTTGGCTCGTTCCAATTGCGGCCCTCGTAGTCGTACATGAACGGCGTCTGATGCAGCGTACCCGTCATGGAGAGCGCGCCTTGCACCTGCTGGCCCTCGCCCGTCCTCAGCTGATGGAACAGCCCGAGGAGGATGGCGAACGCGCCCATCAGACCGGTGCCGTAATCGCAGCCGGCGAAGGGCTGCATCGCAGGCTCGCCGCCGCCCATCCGCAGCGCCATGCCCGTGAACGACTGACCGACCGGCTCCCACCCTCGGTGGTCACCACGCGGGCCGTCGTAACCGTAAGCACTGACCGAGGCGTAGACGATGTCCGGACGATGGGACGCGACCGCCTCGTGGCCGATCCCCATCCGCTCGGCAGTACCGAGCTTGAAGTTCTGCATGAAGACGTTGGAACGTTCGACCAGCCTCCACAACACCTCGAGGCCCGCTTGCGACCTGAGGTCGAGCAGCAGGCTCTGCTTGCCGCTGTTGACGTGCAGGTGCGACAGCACCTCGCCTGAGGTGTCGTTGATCTTGACCACTTCGGCGCCGTACTCCGCGAGCACCCGACCCGCTGTCGGACCGGCCCAGATCTGTGTCGTGTCGATCACGCGGATGCCGTCCAGGGCGCCCGCGAGCGTGACGCCCGAAGGACCGTGGGCCGGCGACGGTCGCGTCGCTAGCTCCTCGACGATCGTGTCGCGGTCAGCGTCGAGCGCGCGACGAGGCTCCGGGGCCGGTGTCGAGGAGAGAGTGACGGGGAAACCGGCCTGCGTCATCGGACCGAGCTCTGGATCGTCAACGCTCACGACGGAGCGTGTGGCGATCGCATGCTCATCCCGCAGCCACTCCTCGCTCGTCTGGCAGATGGTGAAGGGGGTCCCGGCGGCGTTGACGATCGCCTGCCACTCGAGCGCGGGTTTCGTGCGGAAGAGCGCAGTGAGGCGGCTGCGCAGCTCCGCCGCCAGGTCAGGGTCGCCGCGGAGCCGTGCCTTGTCGGCCAGGCCCTCCGCTGCCCAGCCGTCGGCGAAGCAGGCCTCGGCGAACCAATCGAAGTGTCGAGGCGTCATCACAAGGAGCTGCACCCAGCGGTCATCCTGGCACTGGTAGAAGCCGCCACCCCACGGGTCGACGCCGCCGAGCGGCGGACCGGTCAGCGGTGCGCCCTGCGCGCGCTGACCGCGGATGCCGTACGCCTCGAACATCGCGTCGAAGAGGGGCGTCTCGATGCGCTGGCCGAGCCCAGTGCGCTCGCGAGCGATCATGGCGGCGACGATGCTGTTCACCGCCGCGAACGCCGCGAAGTTCGAGGCGAGCGGGACGTCGGTGTAGTGCGGTTCGTGGCCAGCCGCGCGCGGCTGATAGCTCGCCGTTGCAGCGCCGACCACGCCCTCCCACGCCGGCATCCCCGCCCGCGGATCGTCCGAGGCGAAGCCCGGCAGCGAGCAGTACACCAGCGCGGGATTAGCCTCGATCAGCTCTTCGGCGCTGAGGCCTAGTCGATCCATGACTTCCGGGCGGAAGTTCTCGATGACGACATCGGCCGTGGAAGTGAGCTGGCGCGCGGTGGCCAGATCCACCTCGCTCGTCAGGTCGAGCGTGATGCGTCGCTTGCCGCGGTTCCAAACGGCGTTCGCCGGTGTCTCGTAGCGAGGTCCGCCGGGCGGGTCGACGCGGATCACTTCCGCGCCCTGGTCGCCCAGCATCATCGCGGCCAGTGGCCCCGCGATGTACTGCCCGAAGTCGATGATCCGCGTGCCGTCCAGCGATCCAGCCACGGGCACTTCCTCTCAGGCCATTCGGAACGTCGCGCTCATCCTACAGCCGGCGGCTTACCGCGAAACGATCCGCCAGACCGCGCCGTCGTACGTCGTCACGTAGACCTCGCCCGCCGCGTCGAGCCCGAACGAGGAAATCGGTCCAGCACCCTCGGCAATCGCCACCGGGACCGGCCGCTCGCCGGGCGCGACCGCATCGATGGCCAGTACCTCGCCACTGCAAAAGTCACCCGCGAGCAGCCACCTATCGAGATCGGCCACGGCGTCGCCGCGGTAGACGACGCCGCCGATGACAGCGCAGCGGACCTCGCTGTGCTCGTACACGGCGACCGGCGATATCAGGCCGTCCGATGCGCCGAGGCAGGGTGGGAAGTAGAGGCAATCGAACCCCTGGCGCTCGTCCCAGCCATAGTCGCCGCCGGCTTCGTAGCGGTTGAGCTCCTCCGGCCCGCTGGCCATCACGTCGCCGCCCCAGAGCGCGCCGGTCTCATGGTCGAATGCCATCCGCCACGGGTTGCGCAGCCCGTATGCCCAGATCTCACCGCGCGCATCCTCGACGCCGACGAACGGGTTGTCGGGAGGCACGAGGTACGGCGTCGCCTCGGACGTCTCGCTGACATCGAGGCGCACGATGGCGCCGAGCAGCGTCGTCAGGTCCTGCCCGTTCTCGAACGGGTCGAAGGAGGCGCTGCCATCGCCCAGGCCGAGGTACAGCATCCCGTCCGGGCCGAAGCGAATGGCCCCGCCATTCTGGTTGCCACCCGGCTGTGGCACCTCGAGCACGACGACGGCGCTGGCGGCGTCGCCGCGATCCTCCGCGACATCGAAGCGCGCGAGGACGGTCCGTGCCGGCTCGCCGGTCGCGAAGTAGTAGGCCCAGAGGTAGCCATTAGCCTCGAACGCCGGATCGAGCGCGACCGAGAGCAGGCCCTCCCGCCCGCTCGTCGCGTCGACCAGCTCAAGGAGGTCGATCAGCGTCGAGGCGTCGCCACCGTCGGGCGCGAGCACGTGGACGAGCCCGTCCTGCTCGGCGACGAGCATGCGGCCGCCCGGGTAGGCGCCGACCTCGATCGGTCGCTCGAACTCGCGACCCCCGAACGCGCGCTCGAGGTCGACGAGGGGTGGTGTGTCGGGGCGCGCGTCGTCACTGCAGGCGACGAGCACCAGCAGCGCTGCTACCGCGACGAGCAGCGCGGCGGCCAGGTGCGTCCGACTATGCCGAGTCGGACTCGCCGGCGGCATCCGCCTCCTCGGCATACTTCGTCCCCTCGCCGTAGTAACGACGGTGCCAGATGCCCGTCCGGGACTCACCTCGATGGGGCATGCGCCAGGTCGTCACCTGGCACCGATCGAGGGTGAGCGCCATCAGCGCCCGAGGCTGATCGATGGTGTTCGTCACATACGCATCGGCGCCTTCGGGCGAGGTGTAGCGCTCCGAGATCCGGCGGTAGCGATCGCGCCAGATGTCGTCGTCACCGAGCTCGTGCACCAGCTCCGCCTCACCTTCGACGATGACCTTGCGATAGGGCGCGGCCTCCTCGTCGATGGTCACGGCGATGCGTGGGTGCCCGAGGATGTGTTCGCGCCAGGCGGAGTGCTCACGGGGGGTGAACCAGATGCGCCCCTCCTCGTACACGAACCAGATGGGCGTGACGTGAGGGTCGCCGCTAGCATCGACCGGCGATGCGCATCAGGACGCCGCGTCCGTCCAGGAAGTCGTCAACCTCTTCGCGCGTCAGTCCGGGCATCGTGGCCCTCCTCCGTCAGCCGCTGACGCGACGCCACTTGCGCAGGCTCACCATCTCGCGCGGCGGGTCGAGGCGGCTGCCTACCTCGACGTAAGACACCTCGGCGACATAGACATCGCCGCGGGAGTCGGTCGCGATCGAGTGCGGCCACAGGAACTGGTCGGGCGACTCGCCCGGCAGCGGGGCGCCGAGGCGCGTGATCAGCTCGCCCTCCGGCATGTAGATCGACACGCGGTGACCGAGGTTCGGCACGCCGAACTGCACCGGCGGCGGTCCCTGCTCCGCGACGTACAGCGCATCGTCCTCGCCTCGGCCGCGCGTCACGGCGACCGCGTGGTGCACGTGCCACGTGCGCACGAACTCGCCATCGATAGTGAACACCTGGACGCGGTGATTCTCGCGGTCGCAGACGATCACATGATCGTCATCGACCATCGAGATGTTGTGAGGGAGGCTGAACTGCCCATCATCCGCGCCGGGCTCGCCCCACGACAGCAGGTGGTTGCCCTCTGCGTCGTAGCGATGCACGCGCGAGTTGCCGTAGCCGTCGCTGATGAAGATGTCGCCCGTCGAGGGCGAGATCGCGACATCGGTCGGACGGTTGAACGGCTCGCCACTCTGCTTCACCGCAGCCTCGCCGCTGCCGATGTGCATGATCTCGTCGCCGCTGCGCGTCGTCTTCGTCATCGTGTGCGTGTGCACATCGACGAGCCACAGATCGTCGTTGGGGTCGACGCGGACGGAGTGCGGCCAGACGTACTGAACGCCGTCCCAGACCTTGCGCTTCGTGCCGTAGGGGTCGGTGATCGTCGTGACGCCCTCGTGTGGTGTCTCGTTGCCCCACGAGTCGATGAGGTTGCCGTCCGCGTCGAAGACCAGCATCGGCACGTTGCCGCGGTTGAAGACATAGACCCGGTCCTCCGAGTCGACAGCCACCGCGGTCGCTTCGCGTAGCCAGATGCCGTGCGGGATCTTGGCCCAGCCCGCCACCGCCTCGTACTTCGTCCCTGCCGTGGGCGCACCGGGCATCGCTCAACCTCCCTCGAGGGCACTCCATCGCTCGCGCTAGGCGATGCTCGCAGCCACGGGACGAACCGGCAAGAAAACACTCCCGGCTCGGGCGTTAAGCTCTGACTCGAAGGGCCAGATTTCGGGGCTTTGCTGTCGCAGCACGGATAGCAGCGCCCTCGGGCGCGCCGGATGATGCATCCGGAGGCCCAGAATGACACAACTGATGACACACCCTGAGATCACCGAACGCGACGAGGAGCGCTGGCAGGCCGTCCTCGAACGCGACGTCGAGAGCGCGCCAGAGTTCGTCTACGCCGTGCGCACGACCGGCATCTACTGCCGGGCGACCTGCCCCAGCCGCCGCCCTCGTCGGAGTTCGGTCGAGTTCTACGACCGTCCGCCCGAGGCGGAGGCGTCCGGCTACCGCGCCTGCCGGCGCTGCCACCCCGACGGCGACCCGAGCGAGGCGGCGAGCCTCCGGCGCGTGCGTCTCGCGGCGCGGGCGATCCACGAGGATGCGTCGCTTCGCACCTCGACGCTGGCGCGCATCGCCGGCGTGAGCGCACGTCAATTGCAGCGCGAGTTCCGACGGCTCCTCGGCGTCACACCGGGCGAGTATGCCGCCGCCTGTCGCGTGGCGGCATTCCGCGCTCGCGCGGGCGAGGGCGCCTCGGTCACCGACGCGGCGTTCGAGGCGGGCTACGGATCGCTCAGCCGCCTCTACGAGCACGCCGACGAGCTGCTCGGCATGACGCCGCGTGCGTACGGCCGCGGCGCGCCCGGCGAGGCGATCCGCTACGCCATCGGCGGGACCGCCGAGGGCAAGCTGTTGATCGCGGCGACAGCGCACGGTATCTGCGCGATCCGGATTGGCGACGACACTGATGTCCTCGTCGCGGCACTGCGCGAGGAGTTCCACGACGCCGACCTCGAACGCGACGACCAGGCCCTCGAAGCGTGGCTCGATCTCGTCAGGCGGCACGTCGAGGGCGCGAGCAGGCACCTGGAGTTGCCGCTCGACCTGACGGCGACCGCGTTCCAGATTGCGGTGTGGCGCGCGCTGCGCACGATTCCCCGTGGGACGACGTGGACCTACGCCGAGGTGGCGCAGGCCGTCGGCCACGAGGGGGCGGCACGTGCCGTCGGGCAGGCCTGCCGCGACAACCCGACACCGCTGGTCATCCCCTGCCACCGTGTGGTGCGCGCGGACGGTGAGCTCGGTGGTTATGTCTTCGGCGCGGGCCGTAAGGCAACGTTCCTCGCTGCCGAGGGCGTGCGGGATTTGCTGCCGCGCTGACCTCGCCGTCGCGGAGTCGGAGTGCGCTACTCCATCTCGCGGAGTTCGCGCTCGGTGATGAGGAAGAACCCGGTGACCGCGATCAGCAGCACACCGCTCGCCACCAGAGCGCCGTCGGAGCCGAGCCATGCCGCTAGAGGCGCTGCAAGCAGCGACCCCATCGGTCGCGCCGCGCCAAACGCGAGTCCATAGAAGGCCATCACGCGGCCCATCATCCTCGGCGGTGTGCGCGACTGGATCAGGGTGCGGTTAGTGTTGACGATGAAACCACCGCCCATGCCCCAGACGAACATGATGCCGGCGGTGAGCAGGTAGGTCTCGGATAGACCCATGCCGATCAGGAAGAAGCCGCCGGTCACCGCCGTAGCGGCGAACACGAGCCCCATGCGGCGCATCTGCCCCAGCGAAGCGAGGATCAGCGAGATGCCGAACATGCCGATACCCGTGACGGCGAAGAGCAGCCCTGCGGCGTCAGCGTCCTGGCCCAGCTTGTTCTTGGCGAGGTCAGGCACGAGGGCGAAGACCGGCCCGAGCATCAGCAGACCGACGACGCCCATGAGGATCATGAGCGCCAGCAGCCCACGGTCGCGGAAGATAAACCGCCCGCCATCGGAAATCTCCCCGCGCATGTCGAGCGGCGTCGATCGCGCCTCGGGCGCATGAGCCGGGATGTGCACGCGCAGCATCAGTGCGACGCTCAGGAAGAGCAGTGCGGCCTGCAGGAAGAACACCTCCGCGATGCCGAACTGGTCGATCACCACACCGCCCAGGGCCGCGCCGACGGCGAGGCCGGTCGTCATGCCCATCGTCTACAGTGAGACGGCGCTGAGCAGGCGCTCCGGAGGCACGAGCGACGGCACGACGGCCTGGATGCCAGGCTGGTTGATGCCGACAGCGGTGCCGAGGGCAAGCGCGAACAGGATCGCCACCGGCACGCTAATAGCGCCGGCAGAGATGACGAGCGCCATGACCGTGAGGACGGCCGCGCCACCCAGCGAGGCGAACATGATCAGGTTGCGCCGGTCGACGCGGTCGAAGAGCACGCCCGCCGGGAGCGAGACGAAGAGGGCTGGAATGCCAAGACTGAAGACCACGATCGCGGCCTGAGCGGCGCTGTCGTTGGAGAGTTCGAGCACGAGCCAGGCGAAGGCGAACGTCTGGGTGCCGAAGACGATGAAGTAGAACAGGCTCGCGAGCCAGAACGCCCCGTACGAGGGCACCCGCAGCGTGGCGATCACGCCGCCGCGCGATGCCTGGTCGATGGGCCTGGCCTCGCCGACCGAAGGTGCGGGCTCGCTCAATCAACCCTCCCTGCTGCCGATGGTACGCGGACGGCCGGAGGGCGCTAGCCGCCCGGCTCGATCTCGAAGGCGTTGAGCATCGCGCCGACGAAGGCGTAGTAACCGAGGAGCGCCGTCAGGTCGACGATGCCCTGGTCGCCGAGGCGAGCGTGCAGCGCCTCGAAGGCTCCCTCGCTGACCCGGTTCGTCTCGAACAGCTCCCGCACGTAGCGCACGATCTCGCCCTCCTCGGGCGGCAGCTCCGAGGCGTCGGCACCCGCTTCGATGGCGTCGATCAGCCCCTCGCGCACACCGACCTCGCGTCCGAGGCGGACGTGGCCCGCCCACATCACCCGCGCGTCGAGGTGCTTCGCCAGCGTGATGATCGCGGTCTCGCGCTGGATCGCGCTCGGCGCGGAGTTCCAGCGCAGGTAGTTGCTCAGCGCGGCCCCACGGATCGCGGCCTCCGGACTGTGCAGCAGCACACCGTAGGGTCCCGAGACGGCGCTTCCGCGCAACTCGGCGACCTGGTCATACGCCTCGAGCAGCGCTTCCGGCACCTCGTCGCGGTTCGTCATGTTCGGCAGTCGTGAGATCGCTCGCTCCTTCGTCGCTCGCTAGTAACCGAGCTGCTTGTCAATCGCACCCTCGAGGGGCTCGCCGGCGCGGTAGTGCTCGATGTTGCGGCCGAGCCGCAGTTGGCTCGCCCCGGCCGTATGCGGCGTCATCACCACGTTCGGTGTGGACCACAGGGGGTGCTCGGCGGGCAGCGGCTCCTGCGGCGCAACGTCGAGGCCCGCCCCCGCGATGCCGCCCGTCCTGACCGCCTCGGCAAGCGCATCGGCGTCGTAGCACTCACCGCGCGTGACGTTGACGAAGATCGCCGACGGCTTCATCAACCCAAACTCGCGCGCGCCGAACATGCCGCGTATCTCTTCGGTCAGCGGCAGCCCGACGTTCACCACGTCGGCCGCACCGAGCAGCTCGTCGAACCGATCGAGGCCCCACACGTCCGACACCTCGGGTGTCGACTCGACCTCGTCGCGATCGACAGCGATACAGCGCATGCCGAAGGCGGCGGCGCGACGTGCGATCGCGCGACCGGTCCCGCCGAAGCCGACGACACCCATCGTCAGACCCTCGAGCTCGAACTCCTCACGGCGGTAGTCGACGCGGTGGTCCCACGAGGCGGCGCCATCCTCGTGCGCCTGCACGATGCGGCGCGTGAGGGCGAGGAGCAGGCCGAACGCGGCCTCGGCGAGGTGGCTGCCCACGAGCCCTTTGTCGCCCGAGAGCAGCACGTCACTGCCCTTGAACGCGTCGAAGAGGTAGGCGTCGGCTCCCGCCGTCGCGGCGTGCACCCAGCGCAGGTTGGTCGCGCGCTCGAACAGGCGAGGATCGATGCGGCCGAAGATCACCTCGGCGTCTGGCGCCGCCTCGAGCGCCTCGCCGGGGCTCGACGCGATCGTGACCTCGGCGTCACCGCCCGCGGCGGCCTCGATTCGGTCGACCAGGTCGTCCGGGATCTCCGGCATCGTCAGGCCGGTCATGACGAGGATGTTCATGCATGCGCCTCCGCCTCGACTGGGTCGGGTGATGATAGCGGCACGCCGGGCGGGTCTCGGGTACCGTCCCTCTCGGACGCGACACCGGAGGTGCACGATGGAGCTGTTCGAGGTGATGCGCACGACCTTCTCCGCGCGCGAGTTCACGGACGTGCCGGTCGACGACGCGACCCTACATCGCCTGATCGACAACGCCCGCTTCGCGTCCAGCGGGGGCAACCGTCAGGGCTGGCATGTGATCGTGGTGCGCGACCAGCCCACTCGTGAGGCGCTCGCCGAGGCTGCGGCACCAGCGGCGCAGCTTTACTCGGCGCGGGTCCGCGCGGGCGAGAGCCCGTGGAACACCATCCACGCCACCGCCGTCGATGACACCACAATCGCAGAGGCGCCTGCTCCCCGAGGGCTGACGCAACCGCTCCTCAACGCGCCCGTGTTGCTCCTCGTCTGTGTCGATTTGCAAGTGGTGGCCTCGATCGACCGTGACCTCGATCGGGTCGGTGTGATCAGCGGCGCCTCGGTCTATCCGTTCGCCTGGAACATCCTGCTCGCCGCGCGCCACGAGGGCCTCGGCGGGACGCTCACGACGATGCCGGTGATCGGCGAGTCGAAGATCCAGGAGCTGCTCGGGATCCCCTCGCACGTCGCGCTCGCGGCCGTGATCCCGATGGGCCGCCCGGTGAAGCAGCTCACGAAGTTACGTCGCAAGCCCGTTGAGGAGATTGCGAGCCTCGAGCGCTGGGACGGCGAGCCACTCCGCGCGTAGCGACGTATCATCGGCGGCGCGAGGGTCCGCGACCGGAGGCAACATGCCCGTCGACAGCTTCAAGTATCTGCCCCGCTCCTTCCGAGAGGGCTACGAGCGACTCGACTTCCAGGCCGACGCGCCGGTGTGGACGCCGCTCGAGGTGCCGATCGAGGAGGCCACCGTCGCCCTGCTCACCTCGGCCGGGCTCTACCTTGAGGGCGAACAGGAGCCGTTCGACGTCGAGCGCGAGAAGCAGAACCCGACCTGGGGCGACCCGACCTACCGGGTGATCCCTCGCGATGTGCGGCAATCACAGATCGGCGCGTCACACCTGCACCTCAACACTCGCGACTTTCTTCAGGACTTCAACATTGCGCTGCCGATCTCCCGCTTTGCCGAGCTGGAGACGGAGGGGCGCATCGGGAAGCTGGCCGACGAACACTACTCGTTCATGGGCTTCCAGGCCGCCGAGCTGAGCGATTGGCGCAACGACGTTGCGCCCGAGGTGGCGAGGCGGCTGAAGGACGCCGGCGTGCACGCCCTGGTCCTGGCGCCCGCCTGACCGGACTGCTGCCGGAACGTGCCCGTGCTGGCACGTCTCTTCGAGGATGCCGGACTGGCGACCGTGACCGTGACGATGATGCCGTTCGTCGCAGAGAAGTACCGTCTCTCGCGTGTGGTTGGCGTCGAGTTCCCCTTCGGCCACGCCTTAGGCATACCCGGTGACGCGGCGATGCAGCGCTCGGTCGCCGAGGCCGCGGTGGAGCTGCTGGCCGGGGCAACCGAACCTGAGTCGCGCCTTGATGTCGAGATCGAGTGGCCAATCGACGCGCGAACCGCGTACCGAGACTGGCAGCCGTCTGAGGCCAGCCCGATTGTCGCGTACAACATTGCTCGCCGGCAGGCTGAAGCCTCGGCCAGCGCCGACTAGGCGGCGCCCGCGACGATGACGACGAAGTCGCCCTCGTCGTCGGTGGGCGCGCCTTCGAGCGAGCCGTAGCGTTCGAGGATGGTGAGGCCGGCTTCGCCGAACAGCGCGTCGTAGCCGGCGTTGTCGTAGGCCTGCATCGACTGTGCGTACGCGGTCACCTCGGCGGTCGACGCGTCGACGATGTAGTAGCGCTCGGTCGCCGCTTGTCGCTCGGCGTCCCAGAACGCCTCATAGAGCTGCGCGTGCGGGCGAGGGGAGAAGAGACCGCGCTCCGCGCTCTGCCAGGTCCGAGGGCGCGCACCGCGGCTTTCGCGCCCGCTGCCGATGCGCTCAGCGGCCGCGAACGTGTGCGCCTCGACGACCAGCCGGCCGCCCGGAGTGAGCGCAGCCCTGGCCCGATCGAGGATGCCCAGCGCTTCGTCGCGTCGGAAGGCGTTGAACTCGCCGTAGATGAAGGTGACGAGCTCGTAACCCTCGCCGAGCGAGGCGACGCGTAGGTCCGCCTCCTCGTAACGGCAATCAAGGTCCTCGGCATCCGCCGTGGCGCGCGCGTGTGCGATCGAAGCGGGGGAGAAGTCGATGCCGCTGCAGGCGAAGCCGCGCCGGGCCAGCGCCGAGGTGTAGAGCCCCGGCCCGCAGCCGAGGTCGAGGATGCGCCCACCCTCGGACGGCGCAGCCGTTGCGACGAGCCACGCCACGTGCCGCTCGATGACCTCGAGCTGGCGGCTGGCGAGATGGTGGTCCTGCGAGAGATGCTCTGCCAGCATCCGCTCCGAGAAGGCGGGGTCGTCCCACGGGATCTTGTCGCCTTCGGCCCAGGGGTCGGGCTGCGGATCGCGACGCACGAGGTTCTCGAGCGTGAGCCTTCGCGCCACCGCTACGCCCTCGTGTGCGGGCGACCGAACGCGGCCATGCCGACCACATCGAGGTCGATACGATCGCCTCGGGCGTGTGGTTCGACGAGCCCACGGATCAGCTCGTCGAACTGGCGGGCCCGCTCGTCACCCATCGCCTCTCGGCGGAAGCCCGAGGTCGAGTGGAAGTGCTCGATGTACTCCTCGACCGTCTGCTCAAAGGAGGCGGGGCCGAACTCGACCCGTTCGTCCAGCGTCCACAGGTCGCGGTCAACCAGCATGTTCGGCAGGTCGTAGCCCTGGAAGTCCGGCATCACTGACCACCGGGGGATGATCGCGTCCTCCGCGGCCCGCCAGGGCGCGCTGCGACCAGTGGAGGCCGTGACGACCGCCAGCCTCGCGTCGGGGGCGAGCAGTTCGGCGAGGCGAGGTAGCACGACGTCCCAGTCCATCCAGTGCAGCGAGGCAGCGGCAACGACGAGGTCATATGGCCCGTCGAGGGGCGCGCTCTCCGCCGCTCCCTCGATCCAACGGATCGCCTCGTGGGTGCCGCCGGGCAGTCGCTGCGCCTCAGCGAGCATCGCCGAGGAGATGTCCACGGCGTCGACCGCGCGCACCAACGGGGCGAGCGGGCGCGCGATCGCGCCAGTGCCGCAGCCGAGGTCGAGCACGCGGCCGCCATTCGCCTCGGACGCGAGCCGAGCGACCAGTGCGTCCGGGTACGGGGCGCGGGGGATGTACGCAGCGACGGCATCCGCGTGCTGCCAGGTGGCGGCGTTGTTGAGAGTGAGCTGGGCCGGACGCGCGGTTCGCCCCTCGGAGGTCACGCGATCGGCGGCGAGAACAGCAGCAACGCTCGGCGGCTCTCAGGCGCCGGGCGGCCGGGCCAACGCCCGAGGGCGCGGCGGTCGCTGAGGGCGAGCTTGCTGAGCATGCTCGAGACGTGGGTCTTCACGGTGTGCAGGCTCAGTCCGAGACGCTCCGCGATCACCGGATTGGTGTGACCATCGCGGACATACTCGAGCACGCGCCACTCGGCCGGCGTGAGCACGTCCGGGTGCGGCGGGCGGCCTCGTCCCCTCGAGAAGAGCTTCATGCACCGATCGTAGATCACCGCGGCCGGAGTTTCATCAGTCTCGCGTAAAGAAGATGTGATCGATTAGTCCACAATCGTCACGCTGCCGCCCAGGTCCACCGTCAGCACCCGGACGTTCGGCAGCACTCGCGCGAGCTCCGCATGGACCGGCGACAGGTCCGTCACATCGGGCACATCGGCGACGCCGCTGAAGTTGTCGTGATGCCCGAGGACCACGGCACGCGGCCGCAGCAGCTCACACTCGCGAACGATGAACTGCTCCACGGACCCCTGGATCGGCTCCCCATCGATGTTCCCCCGGCCGGCGGCGGCTAGCACGGCGTAGTCGACCGGGATGTTCGCGTAGAGACCGGTCCAGTAGCCCATGCTGTCCTGGAACAGGACGTTGCCGTCCGGCGTCTCGATCAGATAGTCGAGCGCGCCACCGTGGCTGTTGCTGTGAGCGGCATCATCGATCAGCGCGCGTCGCTCCGCGCCGGCCTCCGAGGTGTCCTGTCCGCGCCTCGCACGGTTCGATGCCATGCGCGCGTCGCGCTCGTCTTCGGTGACGCCGTAGTCGCCCGTGACCTCGACGCCGGGCCGCGCGGCCTGACTCCAGATGCACGAATGCAAGCTCGGCAGCACGCGCACGGTGACAGCTTCGTTCAGCCGGTAGTGCTCGCCGCCCTGCGAGGGCCAGAGCTGCTCGTCCGGCACCCCGCGTTCGCGGAGCACGCGCGCCGACTCATGCGAGCCGATCACGACGGCGCCGGTGTTCTTCGCCACGATGTCTGCGCCCGCGAGGTGGTCCCAGTGGCTGTGCCCGATCAGCGCGAAGTCCGCCTCGGTGATGTCAGCGGTCGTCACACCGACCTCGGGCGCGCCGGACGGCCGATCGACGAAGGTATCGAGGTAGAGCACGAGGCCATCGATGGCCAACCGGAAGGTCGCGCAGCCGAGCCAGTCCAGTGCAATCGCCATCGTGCTCCCCGTTCCCCGCGCGTTCGCGCGGGGATGCTAGCACCCGCGAGTGCGTCGCCATGACCACCGACGAGGGTTCTCCCCGACGCGAGGCGCTTCGGCGTTTGTCAAGATCGAAGGTGGGGCGAGAGTCAGAACCCCCTCACCCCACTCGAGAGCGAGATTCCCTGTGCCGGGCGTCTCGCTCTCTGCACGTCCCGCCGTCCTCAGCGCTCCAGCCATCGAGGCTCACTCGAGCCCATGAGTGTGGGTGCAAGCTCCCAGCGTGGCGGCGTCGCCTCCAGTCCGCCCGGCGCCGTCACCGCACGCAATCGTCCGAAGTCCGAGTCCACCTCCTGGAGGTACTCCTCGAACGTCGGGCGCTCCACGTCCGGGTCGCCCTCGCCGAGCCCGACCAGCCAGTTGCGGGTGCGGAGCAGGGAGACTCGAGCGTGCCAACTGCCACCCTCGAGGAGCTGCCGGTGCAGCCCGCGGATCGCCGTGTAGGCCACGAGGAACCCCGTCGCGTAATCGAGCGCCTGCACCGGCAGCGGCACCGGGCGCTCGCTCGCGTAGGCCTCGGCGCCGGCCATAGAGATGCCGGTCGTCGACTGGACGATCGAGTCGTAGCCGCGGCGTCCGCCCCACGGCCCCTCCCAGTCGAACGCGCAGAGCTGCACGACGACGAGCCCGGGGCGCAGCTCGGCCAGCCGCTCGGCGCTGAATCCGTACTGCGCCAGGGCATCCGGGCGGTAGGCGTCGATCACCACGTCGGCCTCGGTGACCAGGCGCGCGAAGGTGGTGCGGTCGTCGGAGGTCCGTAGATCGAGGTCGGCGTTGCGCTTGCCGAACCCGGTCGAGCGGATCCCGCCCGGCATGGTCGGCAGGTGCTCGGCGCCGATGCGCAGCACCTCGGCGCCGTGACTCGCCAGCGTTTGGCCGCCGACCGGCCCGGCCAGGACGCGCGAACAGTCGAGGACGCGGACACCCTCGAGCGGTCGGGTGGCGGCGGGTCGCTCGGCAGGGGGCGCCTCCCCGTTGCGCAGCAACTCGAGGACCGGCAGTCCGTCGGTCGCCTCGGCATGGGGGTGTTGCGACCACTCGTCGATGGTGCGACAGACGGCCGCGATCAGTCCCTGCTCGACCAGCTCCGACTCGAGCTCGAAGGCGTCACGCTGTAGGACGGCGTCGGCGACCGCCTCGCGCTCAGCGGGCACGCCGAGGTGGCTCGTGACGCCAGACTCGTGGTGTGGAAAGTTGCAATGGAGCTTTACGTAACGTCCGTCGCGCGCCTCGTAGGTGCCGGAAATCGGCGCCCACATCTCGATCCGCTCGTCGAGGAGGCGCAGCACCTGTGTGGCCGAGAACGCGGCGGCGGCGTGCCCCCGTTCGAGGCGCACCGCCTGCGTGCCGCCGCCACGCGCCGCGTGGAACTCGGCGGCCGCAAGCGCGGAAGCGCCGACCGACTGCGCTGCAGCCTCCGTCACCGCGAAGGGAGAAGGCAGCAGGTGCTCCGGTCCAGACTCGTGGAGGCGCGTGGTGGCTTCGGGGTCGCCGGAGGTGAGCGCCCAGAGCTCGTCGAAGGCCGTGGTGTTCATGGCGCGATGCTAACAGCGCGCCCGATCGTCCGGCGCTAGTACTCGACGCGCTCGCCTGCCTCAACGACCGAGTTGAAGACGACGCGCGGCGGCGCCAGTGTGGGCGACCCGCGCAGCGAATAGCCCTTCTTCAGTTCGACCAGGTCGACTGCGCTGCCATGCCGGAGGAGATAGCGCCCAGGCATGAGGGTGAAGTTGGGCGCGTCATCGTAATGGGCGAACTGCCCCGTCCAGAGTCGTAGGCTGAGTCCTCGAGTGATGCGGATCGTGCCACTCAACAGCGGTTCACCTTCCATCGTCATCAACTCGCCGTCCTGGATCTCGTCGTGCAGCATGTCGCTCCCCCCTCGTCGAGCGGATCATGGCGCGGAGGCGGCGCGGCGTTGCGTCGGTTTGGCCAGTTAGGTCAGCGCCGGTATCCGGTCGCTGCATGGCGACATCGCGATCCGACGGGGACAAGCACATCTCTGACGGATGTCGACACTTTCTGACACTCGCAGTGGCCTCGGACGCCATAAACGAACTGGACAGCGACCATCCGCATGCCCGACCGAGGGGGTCACGATGAGCGATCAGAGCTTGCGAACCGGCGGAGACCGCGCCGCCTTTGAGTTAGCGAAGATGTGGGCCGGCGACGTCCAGAACCGACGCCGCGCCGAGGCCTGGGACGGTCGCTTCCGCAAGCTCGCCTATCTGATCCCGGGCGTGATCATCGCCGCCCTCGTGGCGTTCCTCGGCAGCGGCGCCTTCGCCGAAGGCTACGCGGAGCTACAGGCACTCTCCGCGAGCTTCGGCTAGAGGCTAAGAGGGGTCACTCCGACCTGGAGGGCATATTACGCATCGCGACGACGCTCAGTTGGCAGGACCACAGGCCGCACATATGGTGGACGTGCAGCAGGTTCGGGGTGCTCAGATGCCAACTGAAATCGCCGTGGCCACGCTCCTCGACCTCGACGGCAACGAGCTATGCACCGGCCGCATCGCCCTCGAAACGGCTGACCAGAGCTGGCGGGGACGCTTCACCAGCTACAGCGGCGCCCTCCGTCGCTTCTCGGTTGGCCCGGGGCCGTACATGCTCCGCGTCGAGGACAGCCTGTACCGCGTCGTGCTGAGCCGGCCGTTCAGTTACCGCCCCTCGCGCACCATCGGACCGCCTGAGATAGCGTTCAGCTCGATCGAGGACCCGCCGACGACTGAGTAGCTCGCGCTAGCCCAGCGCCGAGAAGTCCGTGGGGCGCAGGTAGCGGTTCTCGATGTGGTGAACCAGCGGACCATCCTCCTCGGACTCTGCGCGGACGCGATTCCACTCCTCGTCGGTGACAAAGCCCCGCCAGGAGGCGTCGCGTGCGGCGGCGTCTTCGTACGCGAGGAGGTACCAGAGTTCGTCGCTGCGGCCGCCGACGGCGTTCGTCCAGTAGCCGACGTTCTTGATGCCGTGCTTCTCGAACAGCGCAGTGGTGTAGTCTCGGCCTGCAACGCCCCTATCTTGCCCGGCATCGTCGTGTAAATCCGCAGTTCGTAGAGCATCGTGCCTCCCTCTGCTCGCAGTGCTGGCGCATGATACGCGCGAGCGGAACCTCGAGGTTTGCGCGCGTCCGAGGAGTGAGCGATGCCCCAGATCGAACCGAATGGGCACGTCGCGATCGTGACCGGAGCGAACCACGGGATTGGCGCCGCCACCGCCTCGGCGCTCGCCGCGACCGGGACGGCGGTGCTGGTCTCGTACTGGCGCCTCGAAGACGAGAAGGACGCAGGCATCCCGCAGCTCTACCGCGACCGTCGCGCACAGGACGCGAGCGCGGTGCTCGACGCGATCCACGCGGCCGGCGGGCGCGCCCTGGCGATCGAGGCGGACTTGACCGACGAGGCGACGCCGGAGCGTCTCTTCGATGCCGCGAAGGCGGAGTTCGGTCGCGTCGACATCCTGGTCAACAACGCGACCGGCTGGCTGGCCGACAGCTTCACCGGAGAGAGCGTCGACCGTGGCGGCCGCAACATGGCGTCAGTCTCCGCCTCGACGATCGACCGCCAGTTCGCCATCGACGTGCGCGGCGGGGCGATGATGATCGCCGAGTTCGCACGCCGCCACCGCGAGGCGGGGGCGGGCTGGGGACGCATCGTTGGGATGACCTCGGGCGGCCCGCAGGGCTTCCCCGGTGAAGTCTCCTACGGCGCGGCGAAATCGGCGCTTGAGAACTACACGATGTCCGCCGCGTTCGAGCTCGGCCCCGCGGGCGTGACGGCGAACATGGTCTACCCGCCCGTCACGGACACCGGGTGGGTCACCGCCGCGGTACAAGAAGAGATCGACCGGCGCGTCGACCTCTTCCGCGTCGCTCAGCCCGAGGAGGTCGCGAACGTGATCGCCTGGCTGTGCTCGGAGGAGGCCTACCTCGTGACGGGCAACGTGCTCCGTCTGCACTGAGGTCCGCGAGCGCCCCGCGTGACGATCGAGGGTAAGCTCACCGCCCACGAACACGCAGGAGAGAGGCGGGGCGATGTTCCGCGGAGTCGACCACATCGTGATTTCAGTGCCGGACATGGCGGCGGGGCTCGAGCAGTACCAGACCATCCTCGGTCGCGAAGTCAGCCGCCAGGGCGAGCCACTGGGCGCGGGCTTCCTCACCGCCCACTTCGAGTTTGCCGACACGACCGTCGAGCTCGTGCAGCCGACCAACGATTCTGGCCCGGTCGCCCGCCACGTCGAGCGCGGCGGCGGCATGTACCTGCTGGCGATGCGCGTCGACGACCTCGCGGCGACGCTGACAGAGCTGCGTGGGCAGGGCGTCCAGCTCATCGGCGACCCCGGCGAGGGCAACGAGGTGACCGGCCAGGTCTTCGTCCACCCCCGCGCAGCCGGTGGCGTCCTCATGCAGCTCGTCGAGGCCTCGGACTAACCGAGCGGCGGTCGAGTCGTCGCGTCGATGTGCTATGCATCGGGCGCGGCGACGCCACGTCCGCCAGCGAAGGGGTGAGCCCATGCCAGGACTGAAGGACCAGTACGCCGTCGTCGGCATCGGGATGACCGAGTTCTCTCGCGACTCCGGCCGCACCACACGCGCGCTGGGCGTCGAGGCCGTGCGCTCCGCGATGCTCGACGCCGGCCTCGGCGCGGGCGATGTCGACGGCATGCTCTCGTATCACGGGAACGACTCGACCACCTCGCCGGTTGTCGCGGGCGACCTGGGCATCCGGCTCAATTTCTACATGGACTGCTCGGGCGGCGGATCCTCGACCGAGGCGCTGATCGGCCTCGCGATGGGCGCGATCGAGGTCGGCATGTGCCACACCGTGGCGATCTTCCGCGCGATGAACGGCTACACGGAGGCGCGCATCGGCGGGACGGGCCGGCAGGCGCCCGTGTTCGGCTCCGGTTCGCTCACCGGCGGCATCTACGGCATGAACTCCGCCGGTCAGTCGTTCGCACCGTCGTTCATGCGGCACATGCACGAGTACGGGACGACCTCCGAGCAGGTAGCGCACGTGAAGGTGGCGCACAGCAAGCACGCCTCGAACAACCCGCGGGCGTACTACCAGAACCGCGTGACCGTCGAGGATGTCGTCAACTCGCGCTGGATCACGCGGCCGCTCCATCTCCTCGACTGCTGCGTGGAGACAGACAACGGGGTGGCGATCATCGTCACCAGCGCGGACCGTGCGAGGGATCTGCGCCGTTCACCGGCGTACATCATGGGCGTGGCGGGGCGCGTCAATAAGGAGCAGCCCGGCGGTTACCACTGGACGCGCGGCCCGATCTCGCGCGTGGCCGGGCACTACGCGAAGGACATCGTCTTCGGCCAGGCCGGCGTCACGCCGGAAGACATCGACGTCACCGCCTCGTACGACGCGTTCACCTTCACCACGATGCTCCAGCTCGAGGCCTACGGCTTCTGCGAGGAGGGCGAAGGCGGCGAGTACGTCTCGTCCGGCATCATCGAGCTGGGTGGCGCGCGGCCGAACAACACGCAGGGCGGGCACCTCTGCGAGGGCTACACGCACGGCATCAGCCACGTCGTGGAGAACGTGCGCCAGCTGCGCCACCAGGCGGACGACTACTGCCCAAACTGGGAGCAGGGCGAGCACAGCTATGACTACAGCGAAGGCGGCTGCCGTCAGGTCGAAGACGTCGAGGTGACGATGAACCTCGGCTGGGCCAGTCCCGTCACCGGCTCCGCTCTGATCATGCACAACTAGCCGCTGACCGATCGAGACGACGAGGACGCGAAGGAACGAACGATGGCTGAATACCTCGATGTCACGGTCCGCATTCCGGAGAACGATCCGGAGCACCTCGGCTACCTGCAGGCGGCCGGCGACGGTCGCTTCGTCCTCCAGCAGTGCGACGCGTGCGACCACCTGCGCTACCCACCGGGGCCGGCGTGCCCGTTCTGCATGGGTCTCGAGTGGCACTGGAAGGAAGTCTCCGGCAAGGGCACGATCTACTCATACGAGGTGGTCCACCACGGCATCCACCCGGCCTATCGAGCCAGAACGCCCTACCCGATCGTCCTCGTCGAACTCGACGAGCAGCGCGGCGTGCCCACCGAGCACGATGGTCTGCGCGTGATCTCGAGCCTCGTCGATGCCAACGGCGACCCCGAGGACGCCGAGCGAGCCGCCATCGGTGCACGCGTAGAGGTCGAGTTCGCGGACCTCGGCGACGGCCTCGGGCTGCCGCGCTTCGTGCTCAGCGACGAGCCGCCCGAGGGCGAGCTGTGGCGCTACGAGGCCTGACGGCGAAGCAACCGTGAGCCCGACCCGCGCCGTCGAGGCCGCCCGCGCCGCAGGCGTCGAGTTCGAGCTGCTCGAATACGAGCACGACCCGCGCCACGAGTCCTACGGCGAGGAGGCGGTGGAGGCGCTCGGCCTCGACCCATCCGAGGTGTTCAAGACCCTGGTCGCGCAGATCGACAACCGTGACCTCGCCGTCGCGATTGTGCCTGTGACCTCGCAGCTCGACTTCAAGGCGTTCGCCCTCGCCCTCGGTGGCCGGCGCGCCGCCATGGTGGAGGCGAAGCACGCCGAGCGGGCGACCGGCTACGTCCTCGGCGGCATTTCCCCGCTTGGCCAACGTCGCAAGCTCGCGACCGTAGTCGACGCCTCGGCGGAGCAGCACGATCGCATCCACGTCAGCGCCGGCCGGCGCGGCCTGGAGATCGCTCTCGCTCCAGCGGACCTCGTGCGGTTGACCGACGCGATCGTCGCCCCGATCACGCGGGGCTAGTCGCCGCTAGATGCTCTGCACGCCCGAGACGGCGAGCGACACCCCGATCGCCATGAGCACGAGTGCCGTCACGCGTGCCGCCGAGGCGGCGAGCGGTAGCGGCTCGCCTCGGCGCGCTCGGAGCGTGGAGGCGGCTGCGCCCGCGGCGAGCGCGACGGCGAAGGCCGCAATCGTGATGCCGAGGTTGCTGCGGTCAGGGAACGCGACGAGGCCGGCAAGTACCGCGGGGCTCAGCGCATACCAGGCCAGCGCCTCCGTCTGGGAGCGTTCGCTGTCGCCCTCGATGTCCAGCGCCTGGGCGCGGCCGTAGAGCAGCACCGGCACGCCAGCGGCGATCATGATGAAGCCTGCCGCCAGCTGGAAGCTCGACCCAGAGATGTCGAGCAGGTCGAGGAAGGGCTCGCGCACGAGCAGCACGAGCACACCGACGAGGGCTGCGCCGCCCGCCGCGAGCAGCGGCGACGGTCGCTCCGAGCCCTCGGCGGGGTCGGGCCGCGCCCCCTGCGCGGCCGGGTTGATCGCCGCGAGCATCGCGAGGAAGACCAGCACTGCGTCGCTCACGGCTGCACCACGTTCGCCGCCGTCGCCAGCGGCGCATCCGGCTCGCGCTTCGCGCGGTCGTCGAGGGCGTCCGCGGCGTAGAGCAGTCCGCTCAACGCGTGCTGCTGGTCGTCCATGCGCGTCTCTCCATCCACGAACCAGGCGCCCTCGACGAGCGCCGGGTTGCTGCTCTCACTCGCCTCGTCCGCTCCGTACTGGCGCTCCACGAGGATGGCCCCGGCGCAGGCAAGGCGCTCCGCAATGTCGTCGCTGAGGTCGGAGAGGCGTTCGTCGGCTACGGAGAGCCGCCAGAGCGCCGACATGCCCTCGACCCACGTCCCGAGGCTCGCCGCGCGCCGGGGCGTGGTGCCTCGCGTCGCCGCGGCGACGCCGCCACCCTCCAGCTGCGCCTCGGTGCGCACGAGGAACCCGAACCGCGCGGCCAGCCGGCGCGCGTACTCGATCTCCGGCTCCTCGAGGCCCCACTCCGCCATCTCCGCGAAGCCGTACGAGGCCCAGTGGTCGTTCAGCGGCGGGTACTCCACGCCCTCGATGTCGTCGCGCAGCGTCGAGATGAATCGAGCCGCGCGCCGAGCCGCTTGCTCCCACTGCGGGTCGGGCAGCGCCTCGTGCAGCAAAGCCAGCGCCCACAGCGCCTCGCCCGGGAAGTACCGCGACGTGCCGACGAGGTCGGGCGCGCGCGGCCCGACGTCGAAGGCGATGTGGAACCCACCGTCCTCGCGCTGCATCCAGACGAGGAAGCTGCCCAGCTCCCGCATCACCTCGTCGTAGCTGCTGTCGCCACCGGTGGCGAGGCGACGTTCGGCGAGAGCGTTGAGCATCAACGCGGTGCCGCCGAGCTTGGCGCGCCCGCCGTTCTGGTCGGCAAGCGCGGCCCACCCGTCCTGCCGGTAGAGATGGTCCAGCATCCAGACGAGCGCCTCGTCTGCGGTCTCGAACGCGCGCTGGTCTGCACCTCGGCCGGCGGACTGGTAGAGCGCCATCGTCACCCCGGCGTGGCGCACTTCGTTGTAGAGGTTGGGCTGGCTGTCGGTGTTGGCGTCGTAGATGTAGACGTAGCGCCCGCTCGGCCGCAGCGAGCGCTCGATCCAGTCGCTCGCGGCCGCCGAGGCCTCCCGCAACGAGTGCGCGCTCACGTTGCCGCACACCTCGGCGGGCACGACCACGAGCCGCAGGAATACGGCGAAGACGATCCAGCCCCCGAGGGCGTACAGCGCGGTCCGACGTCGCATAGTCGCGCAAGCCTAAGCGGCAGCGGCGAATCAGTCTCGGCCGCAGACCGCCGCTACCTCCGGCCAGGCGACCCCGACCGCCACCGCGTCGAAGCACTCGCGCGACACCTCGAAGATCACGCCGACGAGGCCCTGGCCGTCGGCCTGTAGGCCCATGAGCCCCACCTCACCCTCGACGTCGACATCGCTCGCGCACGAGGGCTCGTCGACCGGCCAGCCGTCACCGCCGCCGACCGTCCCGACGCATCCGGCAGCGACGAGGAAACTCACGCCGATGGACCGCCGTTTGCCGAACTCGAACCCCAGGATGCTTCTGTGAGGCTCCTCGCGGATCATGTAGACGACACCATCGGCGGTCGGATCGGGCTGGTCGTTCGGGTGCACCTGCGTGGTCACGCTGCCGCCAAGCAGGCCGCCCCCGAGGGCAGCGACGACGACGAGGGCAACGAGGCCCAGCGCAAGCAGAAGAGCAGTGTCACGACTCACCGCTCAATCGTACGTCGAAGTGGCGAGCCGCCGCGGGCGTCATGAGCGGGCCGACCTCCTCGGGGACCGTCGAAGTTGTGCCTGTGCGCACTCTCACGACCGCGAGTTCACCTATCCTGCCTGGGACGAAGTAGACTGCCAACCCACGCTGTATCGAGGAGGCCGCCATTGGACAGGCGGATTCGATGCAAGCCCGGGGTCGCACATCCACCGGCCGATCGACATAACGACGGCCCATTGGCTCAGCCAGCGACGCGACGCTGGGCACGACCACATTCACGCAAAGCGAAACCGGGCAGGCCGCAGGGCCTGCCCTTCGCATTCAGCCCGCATCGAGACACGAGGAGGCAGCGATGAGCGACGGACACGTTTACAAGATGGTCGAACTCGTCGGCTCATCGCCCGATGGCGTCGACGCCGCCATCCGGGGCGCTGTCGACCGCGCCGGTGAGACGCTGCGCAACCTCGACTGGTTCGAGGTCAAAGAGATCCGCGGGCAGATTGACGACCAGAAGATCGCCTGGTTCCAGGTCAAGGTCGATGTCGGCTTCCGCGTCGAGAGTCATACTACCCTCGAGGACTAGCGCCCGAGGACGCGCAACTTCCCACCCGGAGAGGCGGCCAGCGATGGCCATCTCGGTCCCGCCCCCGCCAGAGCAAAGCGGGCGAGGCGACGACGCGAAGCGCCCTCGCACCTCTCCGCATCGCGCGCCCGAGGAACGACGCCTTCTGGTCGTATGTCGACCCGACCCGCAGCGGCGGGTCGCTCGTCCAACGACACTCCTTCATCCACTGCTGCCACGCCGGGTTGCGTTCGAAGTCCGCTATGTACTCGAGGACCTCGGCGGCGGGCCGTGCGATTTCGATGCCTGCGGTCATTGCCTTAGCGATGCTGACGCTCTCCCATCCCGCAAGTGTCGAAGGGCGCCCACGAGAGCGCACGAGCAACAGACTAGTTGCCTGCCCAACTCGATCCGCTACCAGGTGTCGACGTTACGGCGCTTCTTCTCCGTGCGCTTCGGCGGGCGGGGGCGGGACATCAGGCCGTCGTAGACCCACTGGCGCGAGTCGGCTGGGTCGATCACGTCGTCTACGCCGAAGCTGACGCCGTAGTTGATCGCGCGGCCGCGTTCGTACGCCAGCTCGACCAGCTCCTCGTAGCGCTGCGCGCGCTCCGCCGGGTCCTCGATCGCCGCGAGTTCGTTGCGGAAGCCGAGCTTGACCTGGCCCTCGAGGCCCATGCCGCCGAACTCGCCGGTCGGCCAGGAGACGGCGAACATCGGCTCCCAGAAGCTGCCGCCGGCCATCGCCTGCGCGCCCAGGCCGTACGCCTTGCGCAGCACGATCGTCATGTGCGGCACCGTGAGGTTGGCGCCGGTGACGAAGAGCCGGCTGCAATGCCGCACCAGCGCCGTCTTCTCGACCTCCGGCCCCACCATCATCCCCGGCGTGTCGCAGAGCACGAGGATCGGGATGTCGAAGGCGTCGCAGAGCTGCATGAAGCGCGCGGCCTTGTCGGCCCCGTCGCTGTCGATGGCGCCGGCGAGGTGATGCGGGTTGTTGGCTATCACGCCCACCGGCTGGCCCTTGATCCGGATGAGCGAGGTGACCATGCCCAGCCCGAAGTGCTGGCGGATCTCGAGCACCGTATCGACGTCGGCGATCGTCTCGATCACCTCGCGGACGCTGTAGATGCGCAGCCGGTTCTCGGGGACGGTACGGCGCAGGCCGCGCTGGTCGTGCTCCTCGTAGTGTTCGACCGGGCCCTGGAAGTAGGAGAGGTACTGCCTGGCGACTGCGACCGCCTCGGCCTCGTCCTCGACGGCGATATCGACGACGCCGTTCGACACCTGGACATCCATCGGGCCGATCTCCTCCGGCGTAAAGACGCCGAGGTTGCCGCCCTCGATCAGCGCGGGGCCACCCATACCGATGTTGCTGTCCGCGGTCGCGATGATGACGTCGCAGCAGCCGAGCAGCGCGGCGTTGCCGGCGAAGCACCGGCCCGAGGTGATGCCCACGAGCGGCACGAGACCGCTGAGGCGGCCCATCGTCGCGAAGGTCGGCGTCTGCAACGGGCGCGCCGTGTTCACCGCGTCGGGCTGCCGAGGCATCGTCGGCTGGCCGCCCTCTCGGCGCCCGCCGGTGCCGGCGCGGCCGCCGCCGCCCTCAGCGAAGAAGATGACCGGGCGTAGATGATTCGCGGCAAACTCAAGCATGCGGTCGGTCTTCGGATGGTTGACCGCGCCCTGTGTGCCGGCCAGCACCGTGTAGTCGTAGGAGAGCACCGCGCAGCGCGCCGTCTCATCATCGAAGAGGTCGCCGTTGACGGCGCCAACGCCGGTGATCATGCCGTCAGTGGGGAACTTATGGATCGCCTCCTCGAGGGGCAGGCCGCTCCCCGGCGTGAGGACCAACGAGCCGTACTCGCGGAACGTACCTTCGTCGACGAGGTCGTAGACGTTCTCGCGGGCGGTGCGTTGGTTCGTCGCCCGCCGCTTCGCCACGGCGTCGGGGCGCGCCTCGTCGAGGGTGACCGCGTGCCGCTCGTGGATCAGCTGCAGATCGGGACGAATCTCGTCGAGGTCGATCGCTTCGTCTTCGGCCTCCGCGTCCGCAGCGACCTCGGCCTCCTCGACGAAGAGGAGCGGGCTCTCCTCCCACACCGTGTCGCCTTCGCGGACGGGGATCTCACGGACGTGGCCGCTCACCTCGGCGGCGATCACGTGCTCCATCTTCATCGCCTCCATTGACGATGAGCTCCTGGCCACGGCGGACCATGTCGCCCTCCGCGACGAGCACGCTGACGATCGTGCCCTGCATCGGCGCGGCGACCGGTACGGTCCCGGGCGGGCCCTCCGAGGCGATCACGATCGGCGCGGCCTCGGGCGTGGGCGCGACTGTCGTGGGCGCACCGCTCTTGCCGTAGTCGAGCACCGCCAGTGGGTCCACGGCGTCCACCTTCGCCCCCGCGAGCCCGCGTCCGGGCTGGCTGGCGGCGGCGGGCTCTTCGAAAAAGAGGCGGCGGTGCGCCTCGTCGGGCGCGAGCAGCTCCGGGAGGTGGTCGTCGAGGAACCGAGTGTACACGTTGCCGGCGCGAACGTCAGGGTGCTGCAGCAATGACTGCAGGAGCGGGATGTTGGTCGCCACGCCCTCGACGCGCATCTCGCTGAGCGCGCGGTAGGTCCGCGTCACGGCATCCTCGAAGCGCGGCGACGAGGAGTAGCCGATGACCTTGGCCAGCAGCGAGTCATAACGCGGGCTCGTCGTGTAGCCGGCGTAGCCGTTGGTGTCGGTGCGCACGCCGAGGCCGGAAGGCGCGTCGAACGCGGTGATCGTCCCGCCGGCCGGGCGGGTGGTGCCGTCAGCCGCCAGCGTCTCCATGTTCACCCGCGTCTGGACCGCGAACCCCCGAGGCTCCGGCGGCGCCTCCAAGTATGCGGCCAGGCCGATCTCCTCGAGCGAGTCACCACCCGCGAGGCGGAGCTGCGCCTGCGCGAGGTCGACGCCTGTCACCGCCTCGGTGACTGTGTGCTCGACCTGCAAGCGAGCGTTGGTCTCGATGAAGGCGTACCCGCCGTCGGCATCCTCGCTGGCATCGACGAGGAACTCGACGGTGCCGAGGCTGCGATAGTTGGCCTCGCGCGCTATGGCGAGCGCCGCCGAGGTCAGTGCATCGCGCACGGCCGGGTCGAGTCCAGGCGCCGGCGCGATCTCGACGATCTTCTGGTGACGCCGCTGGATCGAGCACTCACGCTCCCAGAGGTGCGCGACGCGACCCGCGCCATCGCCGAGGACCTGCACCTCGATGTGGCGGACGCGGGGCATCAGCTCCTCGACGTAGACATCGCCGCTGCCGAACGCCGCCCGCGCCTCCGACTGGCAGCGCTCGTAAGCCGCCTCGAGGTCCGCGGGATCGTCGACGACGCGCATGCCGCGACCCCCGCCACCGGAGACGGCCTTGATCAGCATCGAGCGACCGGCGGACAGCCCGTCGAGGAAGGTCCGCGCCTCTTCGAGCGTCACAGGGTGCGATATGCCAGATACGACCGGGACGCCGACACGCTCGGCGAGCGCACGCGCCTCGGTCTTGTCGCCGAACAGCGACAGCGTCTCTGGCGTCGGCCCGACGAAGGTGAGCCCAGCCTCCTCGACCGCGCGCGCGAAGTCGGCGCTCTCGCTGAGGAAGCCGTAGCCGGGGTGCACCGCGTCGCAACCCGCCTCCACGGCCACGCGGACGATCTGTGCGGCGTCGAGGTAGGCAGCTGCGCCGGCGCCATCGAGGCGGACCGCCTCGCCGGCCTTGCGCGTGTGCAGCGAAGCGATGTCGTCGTCGGGGTAGATGGCCACGGTCTGGATGCCGAGTTCGGCAGCCGCGCGCATCACGCGGATCGCGATCTCGCCCCGGTTCGCGACCAGCAGTCGCTCGATAGCCATACGCCCGTCCCTCGGCTCGTCAGCGCTGTCGGGGCGATGCTACACGCGCCCGGCGTCACGTCCGAGGCATTCGCGAGACGGCTACTGGTAGATGACGTAGGCCGGCGGAACGTCGAGGGCGAGCACTTCCTCGGGCGTCATGACGCGGGGCAGGTCGCGCTGCAGGAAGAGCTTGAACGTCGGCGTCTCCGAATAGTCGGCTGTGGCGTAGCGCCAGTAGCCATCGACCTTGATGAAGTTCTTGCCGACGCCGTCCATGTCCACGCTCAAGACCACCTCGGGCACGTCGCTGAACGCCTGAGGGTTGGTGAGCATGCTGGTGCGGAACTGGTGGACGACGAACAGCTTCGGCGGGATGTCGTGCTGCCGCACCAAGCCGGCGAGGTACCGCTGCACCGCATTCACCTGGGCGGCCGTCACGACGCCGACGACGTCGCCGGGGGCCGCGCCCTTGCTGCGCGTCGCGAACTCCGGATCGATCGCGATGTGCACGAACGGCTCATCGAGGAACTGCTCGTAGCGCCTGACGCTGTCGACGGGCTCGGTCCAGCCGATCTGCAGATCGAGGAAGAGCAGCAGTCCGTGCCGCCGCGCCAGCTCCACGTACTCGGCGACGCGCTCGAGCGGCATCCGTCCGAGGTAGCTGCCATCGGACCTCGGCGTCGGCTGGGCGACATCGACGATCAGGTGCAGCGCCGGGATCACGCCCTGCGCACCGTTCAGGTCGTCGTAGCGCTGGGCGAGCTGTTGCACAGCGCCGATGGTGCGGTCCGGGGAGTGGCAGCCTAGCTCGCCCATCGTGCAAATGCCCGGGAAGCCGTAGAGCGACACGATCATCGAGTCGTCGAGGTAGGAGCCCGTGGTCAGGGGCAACGTCTGGACGCGCGGCGCGGCGCCCGGCAGTGCGGCTCGCGCACTGGTGTACGAAGCGGTAGCAGGCGTGCTCGCGGGTGGCGGTGCGACCTCGGCGGGGGTCGGTGCGGGGGTCGGGGTCGCGGCGGGCGTTGGCTCGGGCGTCGCCGGCTCTGGCTCTGGCTCTCGAGTCGGATCGGGGGTCGGAGTCACCGGCGGCGTCGCCTCGGGCGTGGGCTCCACCGTCGAGGTGGGCGCTGGCGTGGCGGCGGGCGTTGCTGGCGTCGCCACCAGCGGCGCGGCCGTAGCGGAAGGCGAGGCGATCGCTGCGATCGACGTGGGCTTGGGCGCTGGCTGGCGCTCGAGCAGTGGACGCCCCGTGCTGCACGCCGTCAGCAGCAAGAGTCCGGCGCCGGCAAGAACAAACGCGAACCGCATCAGGGCCTCCGCACGCACCAGCAAGAGTCACCCCATCATCGACAGGCTGCGGGGTCCCCCATCCCCACGGTTCTTCGCTCTTTATGGCTGGTCCGCGCCAGCCGTGCACTTGTAGGCCATTTTCGCACGAGATCGTTACACTTCGCAGTGTTCGCCATCACGCTCGCCCGAGCACTCCGGAACCTGGCTCTCACCGTTCGGCGTGATCGCGAACGCGGCAGCCTGCTCAACTGAGATCCGCGAGGAGCGCCCTCAGCCCAACTCTCGACCATCTCGATCGGGCGATCGGGTTTGGCGGCTATCATCACGTTCGCCATGCCGAGTGGTCTGCCGCCATAGATCGATGACGTCGATTTCAGTCTCAGGCAGCTCTCGGCCGGCGCCCAGGTAGCTCAGTCCATCGCTCGCCGACAACATTTACCGGCGCGCTCGGACGCGAGGGGAGCCAACGGTGGAAGAGACACAGCTCCTCCGCGACCTGTCGATTCTCGGCCTGCTCGCCGTGGTGACCGCTGTTGGCTTGAGCCGCCTCAACCTTCCGATCGTGGCCGGCTTCCTCGTTGCCGGCGCTACCTTCGGACCCAACGGCTTCGCGCTCATCACCGATGCCGACGAGATCCGCGGCATCGCAGACATCGGTGTCGTGCTCCTGCTCTTCGGCATCGGGCTCGAGTTCTCACTGGAGCGGCTGCGCTTCATCTGGCGCAGTGTTGCTGTGGGCGGCGCGGTCCAGGTGGGGCTCACTGTGCTCGCTGTCACGGTCGTGCTCTCCGCAGTCGGCGAGGCTCCCGAGCGGGCTCTACTCTTCGGATTCGTCCTCGCGCTTTCGAGCACAGCGATCGTCCTGAGAGCCCTTACGGTCCGAGGCGAGATCGACGCGCCCCACGGGCGTTTCACCGTCGGGGTCTTGATCTTCCAGGACCTGCTGGTCGTGCCGCTCATCCTGTTGGTGCCTGTGTTGGCCGGCGAGGATGGCATTGCCGCCATGCAGGAGGGGTTGGAAGCCCTCCTCAAGGGAGGCTTCGCCATCGTGGTCGCTGTGCTCGGTGCCCGCCTCATCATCCCGCGGCTGTTCCGACTGATCGATGCGGCGCAGAGCCGCGAGGTGTTCCTGCTCGCGGTGCTCAGCGTCGGGCTCGGAACGGCCTGGGCGATGTCGGAGCTGGGCCTCTCGCTTGCGCTCGGCGCCCTCCTCGCCGGAATGGTGCTGGCCGACGCCGGCTACGGCGAGCGCGCGGTGACTTCGGCGCTGCCTCTCCGCGACGTGCTCCTCAGTCTCTTCTTCGTCTCGCTCGGCATGCTCTTCGACGCCGAGGTGTTGCTGGACAACCCGGCCGTCGCGGTCGCCATCCTCGCGATGCTGCTGTTTGGTAAGACCGCCATCGCCTCGATCGCCGCGGTACTCATGCGATACCCACCACGGGCCGCCTGGCTGGCGGCGGTGGGCCTTGCTCAGTTCAGTGAGTTCGGCTTCGTGCTCCTGCTCGTCGCCGAGAACGAAGGGCTCATCACAGCAGAAGAGACCGCACTGGTGATCAGCGTGGGCGTCGCCTCGATGGTCGCATCTACCGTGGCGATGGCTCTGGCGCCGCGCTCGCGCGCCGGCGAGTCGGCACTGCGACCGCTTGCACGCTTGATGCGCACAGCCGCCATCGACGAATCGACAGCACAGCGCGAGGGGCTGGAGGGCCACGTCGTCCTCGCCGGGTACGGCGTGGCCGGTCACCTGCTCAACCATGCCCTGGACGAGGCGGGGATTCCGCTCGTCGTGCTCGAGGTGAACGCCGAACGCGTCCGCCTCGCCCAGGACGTGGGGGCGCCCGTGTACTACGGCGACGTCACCAGCGAAGAGGCGCTCCACCACGCCGCCATCGAGCGAGCGAGCGCGCTGGTGCTCCTGATCAATGATCCTGACGGCCTGCGGCGGGGAATCAGCACGGCGCGTCGCCTGGCGCCCGGCATCTTCATCGTCGCTCGCTCACAGTACGTAGCCGAGCACGACGCGTTGGTGGGGCGTGGTGCGGACCTCGTGGTCTACGAGGAACTCGAGGCTGGTCTCGAGGTCACGTCCCGGGTCCTGAGTCGCTTCGGTGTCGATACGGACGAGGTGCAGGGCTTCGTGGACCGCGCGATCAACTCCGCAGACCACGCCCAACTCGGCCGCACACTGGAAGCGATCCTCGATCGCGCTGAGGTGAGATCGAGGACAGACTCTTGACCGCAGATCGGTCCGAAGGCTCGCTCCAGACGCGAGCGTCGCTGGCCTCAGGGCATTCGCCTGATCCAATGGGTTGTAGTTGACGCTTCCCGGATGATCCTTCTGCCAGATGGCCCAGATGCGGTCGACCTGCGCATGGTGCAGCCAGAAGATTGGGTCGTTCGGTCGACCCCGGAACTAGCAACCTGCACCCCCATCGGGGGTCGCTACGCGTGAGGGTGGGAGGGGAGTTCCCAGGCGCGCGCCTACACTGAGCTTCGCAACCAGCCAGCGATCACCACGTCGCGCTATGCAGGAGATCCGGTGCTGCAGCTCACCGTGAGGGCGGTCCTCGCACTGGCAGCTTCGACTGCCATGGCCGTCGTCGTGACGTACGCGGTCGCTCTATTCGGCGGGGCGGTCAACGTCGTCACGATCCTCGCGATCTCGATTCTCCTGTGGACGCCAGCGATCGTGGGGCTGCTCCTGGCAGAGAGATCGCAAAATCAGGTAGTGGCCACTGTTCTCGTGAGATCTGATCGCGCCGCGGTAGCGGTTCTTGCACTAATGCGCCGACAGGACCGCGACGCATAACGCGATACAAATGCAGAAGCCCCGCCTCTCGACGGGGCCTCCGTATTTCGGCCCACACGCGCGTTGCAAGGCCCGGTACGGACGGGCGAGCATTACCTGAGTTCGACCAGAACGTATGTTCGCTACCTGTGTTACCGTCGCGCCGCTATGGGCCACACGCAGACCGATCGCCAGAAGCAACTCATCGTCGCCCTGGCGCACTACCTCGCCGACGGACATCGCACAAACTGATCGTGCGCGACCTCGAGGCGTTCGGACAGATCTACCAGCGGCTGAAGTACGAGCGCGGGTGGTGATGGTGCGCGCCAGCCGCAAGCGCGTCGATGATCCTTAGAGGTGGGCTGCAGTCCCATCGGAGGCGAGGATCATGGACCCTGGATTTCTGATCGCCTCAAGCGCGGTGCTCCTGCTGTTCACCTTCGCCACTGGGCAATTGCAGGTGGTTTGGTGGTTAGAGACGCCGAGAGACTTGGTGCGCGGCGTTGCCGTCGCCACGGCCCTCGTCGCTCTTGCTGGCGCAGCTTGGATCGTCCTTGTTTGACAGCCACTGTGACGGCCACGCCGACGACCGGCATGGGACCCCCACCCCGTTTCACCGAGGGGGTCGCCTAGCAACCCGCACCCCCTACGCGCGAGGGTGGACGGGGAGGTGCGGGGGCTCGGGGTCCTTTCCGCGTACGGAGGCGTCCCCCTATACCTGCGACTAATCACGAACGTGATAGAGTCCATGCCGGTGCACGCAGGGAAGCGAATCGATCCGGTGCCCGACTAGTGGCCTGGTGAAGGGAGGCATGATGTCTCAAGAGGACCTCAACACAATCCAGAGCGCCTATGAAGCGTTCAACCGCGGTGACATTCCAGCGGTGCTTGAGGCTTTCGATCCGCAGATCGAGTGGCATGAACCAGGGGGCGGACGAGCAGTTGGAGGCACCTTTAAGGGCCCTGACAGCGTTGCAACATAAGTGTTTTCTACGGTGCCGGAGATGTTCGAAGAGTTTCAGGCCACGCCGGATCAGTTCATCGATGCGGGTGACTACATCGTCGTGATCGGTCGCTTCCGCGGCAAGTCAAAGGGCGGGCAGTCACTGGATGCCCCGTATGCCCACGTCTGGCATATGCGGAGCGGGAAGGCCGCCAGCTTCCACAACCACGTTGCCGCTACGCCATGGGCCGAGGGCTGGGGATGAGAAGGCGGAGCGGGAACCGGTGACAGGTCCACCCGCCCAACCGGCGGGCCTACTCCCTGAGCGCGACCGGAGAGTGCCTGGGGGGCTCGAAAATCTGATCCGGCACGCAACTTGCGTGAACTCGCTTTGTTCCGCGATTCTGCATGGCGTTCGATGAGCTGCGGCAGTACTTTCGCGTCGGTCTTCGAGGAGACGCTTACGTCTCGCGCGCCGAGCAGCGCCGGCTCTTCCTCGCTCGCTGGCGTTCGCTGATCGGAGAGCTCAGCGCAGCGTAGTCCACCATCTCCAGCACGACGGTGTCGTCCCGATCGGGAGGTGGTCCGAGATCTGACACTGCCGATTCGTCCCGCAACAGTTTAACGGTTCCAACCCCTGGTCTGCCGGCCATCGACCACTTCTTCGAGCAGAGGTGTGCGCCATTAGTCAGAGGGTTGGGAAGACCTGGCCCAGCCGGCGGTCGCAAGTTGGACAGAATAGCGTGACGCTGTAGCGATCGCCGGTCCCTGCGATTGGGTGACGCTCCTCGCTGCATGTGACATCGCGTCCGCAGTGTCGGCAGTAGCGTTCGTACGCCATAACCATGCTCCGTTCTCGTACTCACCGCACTTCTATATCAGGGCGGTGACCGCTGAGGTGAGTCTTGCCTCATGCGGGGCGCTCGAGTATCGCTGGCAACCCGGTGGGTCGTGGATGGCGCAGTATCTGAATCTGACGGTCGTTCCCGTCTGAGGCCTCCAGAAAGAGTGTCCGGCTCTCCGGAAGAACGGGCGGGCTTACGGTTCATCTCGTCAGCTGATTGAGCCCAGGCGACCATCCGACGGGGATGCGCTCAGGCTGCTCGCATCGTTCATGTCAGCCGTCGACGAGACAGTCGAAGGAACGACGATCTGCCGTGGGCCTTCAGCCTATGTCGCGCGCCTGGGCGCGCCGGCTCGTCAACCGAAAACCCGCCGTGACGAACGGCCGCTCAGGCCCGCCCCGAGATCTGACGCAGCCGGCTAGGTCCGCTCGTAGGTGCCGACGAGGCGGTTCATCCCGAGTATGTGCGGTTCGATGCGGTCGAGGAGCGCCGAAAGGGAGAGTCCGTCCTCGAGGTCTGGTTCCGCACTGAGCGCGAACAGCCAGAAGAAGTAGTGGTGCCTGCCGTGGCCCGGCGGCGGCATCGGCCCGCCGTAGCCGTCTTCGCCGAAACCAGACGGACCGCTGGAATAGTCGCGCGCGCCCGCTGGGAGGCTCGTGACCGATGCAGGGACGTTGTAGAGCACCCAGTGCACGAAGCCGTACGCGCCTTCTGACACCAAGGGCGCGTCGGGGTCATGACAGACGAGGGCGAACGACCGGGTGCCGTCGGGAGCACGCTTCCACTCAAGGGGCGGCGAGATGTTCTCGCCTTCGCCGGTGTGCTCCCTGGGAATGTTCTCACCGGGCTGGAAGGCGGGGCTAGTGAGTTCCATATCAGACAGCGCAAATGCCACGATAAACCTCCGAGTTCAACTCGGGCGATCGTCAGCGCAGCGTTCGGTGTATGTCAATGCTCGCGGCGCATGGACCTCCCCACCCCTCTTCCTTCGACCCCCGAACTAGCGACCCGCACCCCCACCGGGGGGCCTACGCGTGAGGGCAGATGGGGAGGGGCGCGTCCTACGCGTCCGGACCGCGAGCCCACTCGTCGTGCGCAATATCGAGTTGGGCCAGCAGTGAATCAGTCGCGTGATGTTCGCGCGCGAGGTGAGCACGCACGCTGCCGTAGTCGAATTTGGCCTGACAAGCATCCTGTCGCACCCGGCGCGACACCTCCCCCACCGCGTCGTCGCGGTCTTGCTGGTCGCTAAGCCAGAGGCGGAAGGCTTGCATGGGCGTGCCACCCGCACGGATCGTACTGCGGACCACCGTGCTTAGGTGGCGCGCCACAACTACGGCCACTGGATCGACGGCCCAGACGAACGCGAGCTCGCGATTTAGAGGCGATGGCTTCGCTCTTTGCTGTGGCGTGGGTAAAGGTGACGGGCACTGGCGTTGGCGCGAGAGCCGCTAGATAAGAGTGGCCTCTCCCGCCCGAAGCTGGTGATAGCGCGCCCGTTTAACCGGCGCACCACGGGTGGGGAGGCCGCCCAGCATCGTACGCCTGCCAGAGAACCAAGTAGCGGCCCCGCCCTTCTGAGAGATGATCGAGCCTCGAGATAGACTCCGCACCGGGTGGCATGTCGCGCTCTGCGCTCGTCCAGCTGAGAGGCTCCGCCAACACGGCCTCGAACCCGGCGCGCCAGAGGTAGGCGACTCCCGCAGTCGTCATCTCGGATCCGACCCCGGCGGGTTGATGAAGGCGAGACGCCGCGCGTCGAGGGCACGCAGAGCCGCCACCGAGACCAGACAGGTGACAGTCACCGGGATACCCGCGGTCTGTCGCTCCAGGCGCTCGACCAGGTCTGTGTCGTCGAGGGCGCGATGTTACCGGAGACGCCGCCAATCTGCTGCGGGCATGGACATGCCTCCGCGCGGTCCGCGGGCGGATGACCCTCTTCGGATGGTGGTCGACGGCGGACTGGTGCGGGGTGGCTCCTTCACACCTCGACACACGACGACCCGGTGCCGACTGTTGGGGCCACGCTGAAGCGCACACACCCGCACAATCCCACCCGCCTCGACTAGACTGCCTTCGATTGAGGCATGAGACAGGGGCTGTGACATGGGACTGCTTGACGCTGTTAAGGGCATCTTCGGGCGAGGCCGCGCAGCCGCGAGCGATGCGGCGGGCGGCGCAGCTGATGCGGCGGGCTCCGCCGCCGGCGCTGTGTCATCCGCCGCGGACGCTGCCATCGATACTGCAGGCGACGCTGTCGAAGCCGTAGCAGACGCTGCCTCCGGAGCCGTCGAACGGGCACGGGACCTCGTGGATGGCGACGAGGAGGAGAACGGGGCAGCCCCTAGCTAGTCGTCAGCGACTGCGCCTGCACCGCACGAACCCGCGCGGTCTACCTCGACGCGCCACGTTAGCCTGCCATCCGTCGTCACGATGTGGAGCCGAGGTTCGAACGTCGCCTCCCCTTCACCCCCGGCCTCGATGTACCTGACCGGGCGCCTTCGCCTGCCTGAGCTGGATCTCCCGACTCGCGTCCCGGAATGAAGCCCGGGCGCTACGATGGGCGCGCGGACAGCGCTCGGCTGGATCCGCCGCGGTTGGGCCGGTCACCTGACGGCGTGGCCGACGGAGAGGGCGACCGATGAGCGACGCGAGCACGAGACAGTCGCGAAGATTCGTCTGCTTGACTTCCCGGCTGCGGTCGATGCCGACGGCCGCGTGCTGACGCTGAGGTACGCCTCCTCGGGCGACCGCGACCGCATCACTGCATTCGCGGAGACCCTGCCGAGCCACGACCTGCTGTTCCTGCGTCGGGATATTACAGATCGCAACGAGGTGGCAGCGTGGCTCGAAGCGGCTCAAGGCGGGCGCGACTGGACGCTGCTCGCCCTCGAGAATGACCAGGTGGCAGGCTACGTGGTCATCGCCGGCGATCCGTCGCCCTGGTCGCGCCATGTCGCAGAGCTGCGGGTGCTTGTGTCGCCAGGGTGGCGCGAGCGCGGGCTCGGCCGGCTGCTGGTGGCGCAGGCGTTCGCACTGGGCCAGCGCGTCGGATACGAGCGTATGGTGGCTCAGATGACGCCCGACCAGGTCGCGGCACAGCGCGTCTTCGAGCGGCTCGGGTTCGAGAATGAGGCCACGCTACGCGGCCGGGTCGTGGACCGAGAGGGTACTCGACACGACCTCGTCGTCATGGGTCTGGACCTGCGCCGGCTCCCCGCCCAGACGGGCGTGCTGATAGAGGCTGCGCACGACTCGGCGGAGCGCTCAGTGCGCTGGGAGGGCTCGGCGGAACTCGTCGACAGCAACGGCATCGTGATCGCAGAAGTCGCGGCCGCGCTCTGGAAGCTCAGCGTTGAGGGCCGCGGCGAGAACTGGGGCGGACAGCTGTCGCTGTCAGTGTCCGGCGAAGACACGCTGCTGCTGGCGGAGGAGGTCGCTGCCTTGCGACTCGCCAGCGCCGACCCGGTCGAGATCGCTACACACGGCGCGGTCCGTATGGATCTGGGCGGCGCCGACCCAGCGGATGCACGTAACGGGTCGCGGGACTCCGCCGTTCTGAAGTTCGGATACGTTCTGACGTCGTCGTCTCGTCGCGCCCGGACCCAACGCTACACAGACCCCACCGCCCTTCCATCGACCCCCTCACTAGCAACCTGCACCCCCAGGGTGGCTACGCGTGGGGGTGGACGTGGAGAGGCGTGCAGATCCGCTCGATCTGCGATCGGCGCGTCGGTGCGCGAGGCCCGCCGGAGCTGATCCGGCGGGCCTCGATAGGTCGGTTCGGTAGAGACGGGCGAGATCCGCTGGCCGTCTCGGAACGATGCTAGAGGACGGCCATGCGACTTCCCGCGCCTTCAGCGACGTTGCCGCTGGCCCCTCGCCTATCGCTCCACCTCCAGGCGCGAGCTGAACTCGACCGCGCGCAACGAGTGCCGCGTCGGCGACAGGTCCTCGGCCATCTTTGCGACCTGCTCGAGCTGGTCACGCGGAGCGCCGCTGCGCAGTAGGTCACTCGGAGCGACTGAAAGCCGGGCGGGACGGCGCCGGGCTCAGGCAGGGCGAGCATGCCCTGTAGGTCAACGTCACCGTCAACGTCCACACGCAGCGCATCGATGGAGACCCCGAGCACCGCGCCGCAGGTCGCCCACCCGGAGGAGATGCAGTGGCCGAGGGCCGCGAGCAGCAGTTCAACGGAGCTCGGACCGTGGTTTGTGCCTAGCAGCTCGGCGGGGTGATCGCCGTCGATCGTGAACGGCTGCGAGCGGCTCGCCTCGTTCCGGGCGCCACCGAGCGAGAACGCCCGCACCTGCGCCGTGTTGTGGAAGCCGCTCTTCCATTCAGTGGCGGCGGAGAAGGTCGCCTGCGCCGCGTCAGTCGCAGCACCTCCACCTCGCGGGCCGTGAGCCCGGCCAGCTCCTGTCGCCGGGCGGCCCGCGGCACGGCCGAGGGCAGATCGAGGCTCGAGAGGAGCGCCTCGACGACATCGGGCGCGAGCGCCATACCGGCCTCGGCGACCAGGGCTTTGGCGGCCCGCTCAGCGGGAATCGCGCCGCCGTCCGGGGTGTCGTGGGTCAGCGCGTCAAACCGGTCGGCGCAGGCAAGAACGCGCGCCTCGAGGCCAATCTGCGCAGCGCCAGCGCCGGCCGGGTAACCTCGTCCATCGAGCCGCTCGTGGTGCGCACCCACGGCCGGCGCGAGGTTCTCGAAGGCGGGGATGCGGGTGATGATCCGCTGCGATTGATAGGGGTGTAGGCGGTACTGCTCGCGCTCCGCCTCCGTCAGGCGGTCGTGGGGCTTCGCGAGCACGAACGACGGCACTGCCACAAGTCCGATGTCGTACACGAGTCCGGCTCGATACAGCTGGCCCACGCGCGCTTCGGGCAGCAACAGCACGCGGCCCACGCGCTCGGCGAGCTCCGCCACCCGCCGCGAGTGCCCGGCCAAGTGCGGCGCCTTCATGTCCGTGTAGTCCGCAAACGCCAGGGCGATCTCGCCCACCCGCAACGGGGCGATGTAACGGTACGGTGACAAGGGCGGCTCCAGGGCCAGCACCCGGTCCCAGATCCGCTCGTGCTCGAGGCCCGCCCAGAACGCCTCGTCTCGTGCGGTCGCGAGGAACGCATCGACGAGTTCGGGGTCGAACGCCTTGCCACGGCCCTCGCGGGCGACGCGTTCCGCGGCATCACGTCCACCGACACGGTGGAACACGTCCAGAAAGCTAGTGAAGAGCACAACACGGGAGACGATCGGGATCTCCTGGCCCCCCGTGCCGTACGGCATGCCCTTACCGTCCCACTGCTCGAAGACGTGCAGCAGCGCCTCCTGCACCGCGACCGGCATCGCCAACCGCTCGGCGACGCGGCTCGCCATCTGGCACGTGGCCTCGAAGCCCTCGCGCATGGCCGCCCGGCATTCCTGAAGAAGTCGAGAATGCGCCCAGCTCGTGCGGGTAGTGCCGCATCGGCCGCCACGTACCGCGCCGCCCACGCGAGCACATCGAGGGGGTTTACCGCATCGCGGAAGAACTGCAGATCGCGCTTCGCGACGAGTTCGTCCGCGAGCCAGAGCGCCGCCAGCTGGCTGGTGTACGCCGTGCAGCCGGCGTCCTTGAGTAGCTCCGAGTAGAAGAGCGCGGCGCGTTCCTCGTCTGAAAGCCGCAGCGTCTCCGCGAGGTGCATTCCGATGTAGCATGAGCGCGCGCCGTGCTCCGGCTGGAGGCCGACCGCCAGGTCGCTTGCCAGCGAGAACCCGCCGAGCACATCAGCCATGCGGACGCCATCGGCGGCAGTGGGCGACGGGGGTTCGGGTGCGGTCGTCACGCCGTCATCCTATCCCGCCCGACCGTCGCTCGCTCGCCGGGTCGCGGTGCCCACCGGCGCAGTCGGTTCCCGCGACCTCGAAGTCGAAATCAACTTCCCCCACGATCGCCGAGGGGGCCTTCGGTCCTGGGTGTGCACTTCGCTCGTCGGCAACCGCGAATCGCCTTGACAGCGTCCCGCCTTCACGAACCAGAGACCGGGGCTCAAGTTCAACAGGTTTGGACCTGAGCGGCCTCGAGGGGTTGGCAAGTGGTTGGCACTTAAGCGTGTGTTCGGCGCAGGGAACGGGGCCGTAAGCGCCCCCCGTTCCCTGTGGAGCGTGAGATTGGAGCTCCGCGCTGGCGTAGATCCGGTGGGCGTGCGACAGATGAGGGGCGAGGGAATACCCAGAGCGTCACATCAACGCTCGCGTACATCGGTACCGGGCGGGCACAAGCGCGGGCCGTTCGGGAACTGCCGCTCGTCCAGCAGGGCCTGGTAGGGCAGGGCCTCTTCCTCACGGGCCGTGCCCCAGGCGAGCTCGAAGCCGACCTGTCCGCTGATCTCGGCGAACAGCGCGACGAGCGGCTGCGCATCTGCCACCTCAAGCCAATCCACCCAGCACGTGTGCGTGCGGGTGTATTGGAATGCGTGGAAGAAGTAGCTGAGCTGGAGATGGTTGTTTGCTTCGAGCGGGGTCAGCGCGGTGCGCGCGATCGCCTGGCCTCGTGCGACGTGCATCCCCGTCGCGACACCATCGAGCGGATACACGTGCTCGTAGATGAATCCCCACCCCTCACCGGCGGGCGCATCCAAGTCGAACAGGATGGTCATGATCTGACCAGGGCGATCGTCGACCGTGGGCGCGATCGAGAGCACCCGGGCGTCGGCGACAGCGTACAGCGTCGCGTTCTCGCGTAGTGGAATGTCGATGCCGGAGTGCCCGTACTCCGGCCGGTCGAGCGACCAACGAACGATGCCAAAGGGGCTGAAGAACCCACTTGACCCGTCGAGGTCTGCGATCCGAAACGGTAGCCCCAGCTGGGTGGTCGATACGGCGTCGGGCTGGGGCTTCTGTTGTGGCTGGACGACAGCGTGCTCCGTCTGGCGCGGCTCATCGGAATCCCGCGCCGGGTCGCGTGCGAGATGCTCAGCATCGCCCTCGCAGGCCGCGGCGAACATCGAACCCGACGCGAGCCGCGTGCGTTGGCATGCAGCCTCAGGGCGTCGCCACTCGTCGGAGCCTGCCGCCTCCGCCCTGAGACCGGCGAGCAAGCGGGCCGCGTTCATGTAGGCGAACCGCTCTTGGACATCGGGGTCGAGCCCACCGATGAATGCTCGTCCGTAGTCGACCAGGCGCAAAGACACCTGGAGATCGTACGTCCACACCGCTGACCCTCCTCGATCAGTACCCCACATGAATCGGTCGGGGTGTTCCTCGATGATGCTCTTCCACTTCACGAGGTCCGCCGCGAGCAGAGGCTTGTAATCGGACGTCGCGGCGAGGAAGCTATCGATTGTCTCCTCCGGGCGCAGCAGGTACTGGTCCCCGTACAGGGCGTCGACTGTGTAGTAGATGTTCGGGTACCTCTCGATGAGGTCCCCGATGTCGTTCACGATCTGGTCGCCATGCACGATGAATGTGATGTCTGGATTCGCAGCCAGCGAGTTGGCGAGTTTGTCGCTCTGGTTGTGGCCGGGATGCAGGTAGACCACAAGCCCATGTTCTCGGACGACTGGATAGATCCCCTAAAAGAGCTCAGCATCGGGCGCGAAGTCTGTGCCTCTCCCGCCGTCGATCGCATAGAGCCCAAGTTCGCCATAGCCCAGAAACAGGTCGGGATATCCCAGAAACAGGTCGGGATATCTCGAGAGCATCTGCTTCAGAGTGGCGGCCCCGACAGTGGGCTCCGCGTCATTTGGGCCGGGGGGCATGATGAAGGGCACGAACACGTCGGCGTGCTCCTCGATCGCTCGCTGAGCGAGGTCGAGCAGCTGATCTTGAATGTTTGGGAACACGGGGAAGAAGGCGAAAGCGCCAATCGTCCCGTCTACCCTCAGGAGACATGCCAGCTCACCGATAGTCACATTCTTGCCCGCCAACGGCAACTGGCTGCGCGTCGGATCGGTCTCCTCGGGCTCGCGGCCCCGTCCGTCGAAGCCCGCCAGCTCGTCCTCGCCCGGCTCCGCCCAGGCCGGGAGTCCGGAATGTGGGGCATGTGAAAGTGTGAGTCGAGCAGCTTGCCAGGGTAGGAACCGGCAGCCAACTCGACCTCAGGAGCCTCTCGACATTCGTACGGGCTGAGTGCGGCATCGATCCGATGCCGCCAAACGCGTTCTTCGTAGGTGAGCGATGAGGCAGCTGAAGCTCCCGGTTCCGCGTCTGCCGTGGATGGGGAATCAGCTGAGCATGCGGCAGTCAGAGCCAGCACCGCGGCAACAATGCCCAGGCACCAGTACGCTCGTAGCGGAGATCGGCGGGTCACGCCTTCCCACCCATCGCGGCTTCGTCTCTCATGCCCTGCCCGCCGATACTGGCAGCCTAGTTTCCAATTCGCTCAGCCGGATCAACGCCGCGATGTGTCTCGGCCTCATCTGGCGCGGACCGCTTCTCCGAGAGCAGCGCACGCGGAGAGAGCATCCAGAAGAGAGGTGTCGAAGCACAGCAACGTCGAGGCGCAGCGGGATCCCCACCTCGCGATCGGGCTGCCATTCTTCTGGTGGCCCGCCTATCAGGGGAAACCCCCGCGTTCGTAGCAGCTGTGCTGGCCAATCGCGTCTGAGACCGGGGGTCAGCTCGGCTACCCGATAGCGTTAGGGTGACGACAGCAGCGGTGACCAGGCGCTGGCGGATCACGTGCGAGCTCGGCGATCGTGCGGCGGACCCCACCCCGCTCCGCTCGACCCCCGTCCTCGCAACCTGCACCCCCACCGGGGTGTCTACGCGTGAGGGCGGAGGGGGAGAGAGGCGGAACCTGAAGTGCGGGTGCGATCGTGGGCAGGCCGCACTCTGCTGCCATGCGAGCCAGTTGCCAGCATGAAGTCGGCCTCCCTGCTCAGGGAGACCTCAGTCGTCACCTCAAAGAGGTGGACCGTCGGGTCCGCATTGTGCACATTCCCGACCACGACGTTGAAGTCCTCGTACCACGCCTGCGAGGGCGCGACTGCCCGTAGCTGTTCTTCGACGATGGCGAGGAGTTCGTACAGCTCTACCGAGTCGCCTCCGGCGGTCGGATGCTCCTGGATGCGCTCCAGCGCTTCAGTTGCCCGCGCGACGTGGCCCGCCTACCCGAGCGCGCTGTCCTCCGAGAACAACACAATCTTCTGAGTGATGCTCGGCGGCACAGCATGATTGACATAGCTCACTCGGGAGTCCGACATCAGGTAGACCCGTCGGCACCGCAATCTCGGGCGGCAGCCCGCTGCGGAACTGGGTGGTGGCGGTAACGACGGTCATCGTGTCTAACTCCGGAGCGCGCGGCCTGCACCTTAATTGTCCCTCCCCATGGAGGGCGTCAAATGCCTACCCGCGGTGCCTGGTCGAGGCGGGACGAAGCTGAGATCCGTCGTGGTCATCATGGTGATGACCACGATGAGCTGCAGTGTGCTCTCTAGGCCGGGTGGCGACGCGCCCGGCTCACCCCAAGCAACACACCACCGAGGGCAATGATCACCAGACTGACGAAGAGCAGCGCCCCAGCGCTGGAGTGCAACGAGCGGTCAAGCAGCGGCGTACCCAGCAGGCGATTGCTCTCTGGTGGATTCACTGACGCGAAGGCACCCACGGACTGCAGGAACTGACCTCCGCTCAGCAGCAGGAGCCCAACGACCAACAGCGCCCACCCCACACGCGCCCCGCTTGACCCCCAGAGGCTCATGACGACCGCTGCTCCCAGCACTGCCGCCACTCCCCCACCGAGGTGCAGGTAGGCGTGCGCCGTGTCGAACAACTCGAACCCCACAGCGAGGAACAGCGCGATCAACAGCAGATTCAGCGATACCGAAGTCGACAGCAGAGCGCCACGGCGCAGCGAGAAGTTCATGGCTGAGGCTGTCGCATGGAGTGGCGTGGGCGGAGCGCCACGAGGGCCAAGAGGTCAGCCGGTCGGTTGTCGGGGCGGAGTAGCCGCCTCTCACAGGGCAGCGGCGCTACGCGGCCGCCACGGCGGCAGACCAGCCTCTTTGCCGGGGGTTGCCGTTCGCTGGCCAGGAGGACGGCCGCGCCCGGCGATAGAGCTTCTTGAGGTTGTGGGTGGCGGCGATCAGCTTCCATTCGCTGGCGCACGAGGCGATCCCGCGCCGCATGAACCGGCGGATGCCGCGGTTCTCCTTGACGTCGCCGAAGACGGGTTCGATCATCCAGCGCCGCTGCTCGTAGAGACGCCGGCCACGCTGCGTCGCCAGCTTGCGATCCATCCGTTCACGGACGGAGAGCCCGGCAGGGATGCGCCCGCGCGGCGGTGCCGCGCCGACGCGCCGGTTGCGGTCGCTGCGGGTCGCGAGCAGCAGCTCCGGACCTGCGCTCCCCGCCTGCCGCACGTTCGCCTCGGAGTAGTAGCCGGCATCAGCCAGCAGCACGCGCGCCGGCCCGCAGTGTGCGGCCTGCAGGTTGCGGTGCATCACCTCGATCATCGGTTGCAGCTCGTGCATGTCGGTCGCCTGTCGGCTCACCTCAGCCGCGACGATGATCTGGTCGCGGGTCGTCACCGCCTGCACGTTGTAGCCTTGGAAGTAGCCGTGATAGTCGCGCACCACGCGGCTGTCCGGGTCGGTGACGTTCACCTTCGCACCCTGCTCGGGCTGCGGCGGCTTCGGGCGGCGCCCGCGCTGGTCCTTCTCCGCGCGGCTCCTGAGGCGTTGCTCGTAGTCCTCCTGCCGCTCCCGCTCTCGGGCCGCCAGTCGCTCCCGCGCCTCGTGCAACCGCTGCAGGCGCTCCTCGCGGTCCCTGAATCCCGGAGGCAACTCGTCGCCCCGCGCGTCGCCGAAGCGCGCGTTCTCCTCGGCGTCCACCCGCTCCGCTTCGTCGAGGATGCGCCGCACCTCGGCCTCCAGGTCCGCATCCGTGCGGTTGCGCTCACGGCTGGCGTTGGCGTGCAGCTTGGTCCCGTCGAGCGCGACCACCCCGACCCGCACCAGACCAGCCTCGGCGCACAGCCTGAGCACCTCGGCGAACAGTCCCGAGAGCGCCTCCTCGTGCTGCTGGCGGAAACGGCAGATCGTCGCGTGGTCGGGGTGCTGGTTCGCGGTCAGCACCCGGAGGGCGATGTCCTCCCGGCAGCGCCGTTCGATCTGGCGGCTCGAGCGCTCGCCCTCGCAGTAGGCGTAGAGCACGAGCGCGACCATCATCGACGGCTCGTACGCCTTCCGCCCCCAACCGTCCTCGCGGTAGCGCTCGTAGAACGCGGTGAGGTCCAACTGGCTGACCGCATCGAGCACGAACCACGCGAGGTGGTCCCCGGGCAGCCAGTCGCGGAGGCTGGCGGGCATCAGGTATTGCTGGTCACGGTCGCACGGCAAGAAACGCTGGGTCACGGCGGCACCTCGGAATCACTCCGCCCCCGCCGCCATGCTCATCGTATAGCGATGTCCCCCTCTTCGTGGGTTTGTGCGACAGCCTCCGCTAGCCTCCGAGCTGCCAGTATGACGATCGTAGTGGATCGAGCGAGGCCCAACGCTCCATCTTCCTGCTCGGTCTGACAGGCCGAGTCCGCCGCGTCAGGATGCTCTCTGAGTCCTCGGGACCCCACCCCACCCCACTTCCATCGACCCCCGTCCTCGCAACCTGCACCCCCACCGGGGGGCCTACGCGTGAGGGCGTGAGGGGAGTGGCGCCCCACCCCGCTTCCATCGACCCCCGTCCTCGCAACCTGCACCCCCAGCAGGGGTGCCTACGCGTGACGGGGCGAGAGGAGTGGCGCTCTGCCTTGTTCGCAACGAACGCGCGCTCGCCTCGCCGACGCTGCGACCGGAGTAATCGAGGGTGGGTCGTCCCCTCGCCGATGGCGGCCTCCTCGAACCCTGGGTCGCGCCTGGCCCGGTTCCATGCGCGCCGTAGTCACAGTATCCCCTGACCCTGGAAGTCAGGATGGATGGCCGAGTCGCCGCCGCTCCGGCCCGGCATCCGTCTTCCTCGCACCCAGGCGTCCCGTGCGACAACGCCGCTATACCCGATGATGCGCCCGTCAACCTCCGCGACCGAAGAGCTGGCGGGGACGGGTTGAGGACACTCGATTTTCCATTGCAGGTGTTCCAGTGGTGACGCGCTGAGCGGGATGTTGGGCCAGCCGCGCTCGAAGGCGGCGTCGAGCACCTCAAGGACGGCCTCGGCGTCACCAGGCGCCAATGGGCGGAACGTGGGGTCGCTCAGAGCTGACACCCTTTCATCGTTGACGCGCCACGGCGACTTCTCCATAGCTTGGGTGAAAGGGAGTGTGACTTGCCGCCGACCACAGACCGCGCTCGTGGTCCGACGCATGGTCAGATGTGGTCATAGTCGCCGGCAGCGATGTGGATGCGGGCGCGGGGATCCGTCGCGAGGAAACTGACCGGGGACTCGTCGCGACGGGGGAAGCCGAACGGATCGACACGGTGGAGCTTGATGAAGCCCTGGGGGAGGAATGTCTCGCGGTAGGGGTGGGACCAGGGCATCAACACCGTCAGAGATTGGTAGCCGGTGCTCGGTGCGTGCGCGACGGCGTCCTCGACCAACGCGCAGCACATCCTCACGGCCCGGCATGACTAGATGATCGACGACCTGCGCGGCCCGTCCGATCGCACCGGTGACCATGTAGTCGAGCAGCTCACCCCGACCCTCGGCTGCGCGCACCCGATCGCGCGAGCGTCACAGTAGCGCCAATTGAGGTGCTCACGGTCGCGGACCCTGGCGTAGTCGAACAACGCCCTTCGCGCGCTCCCACAGCCGGTCTGCCTGCTCGTCGAACGACTCGACGGTGCGTATCCCTAGCTCAGGGAGCGGGGTTGATGGGCGGCGCCAGCGCGCCCTTCCGACCGCGATCAAGGCCGCCGCCCGCGCTGCGCGCAGCAGCGAACCAGGTGTCACTCGGCCGGGCTCACCGGTCCCGAGCCGAACGAGCGCCATGGCGTCGAAGTGCAGCGTCAGGCGATCGACCTTGTTCGCGAGCAAGTCGCGGTTGTCGAGACGCCGCGACCGGCGCATCAGGCGCGGGTGCGTCGAATCCTCGCTGAGGCTGATCGGCCGCGGCTCCGTCTCGCGCCGCTCGTCGAGCCAATCGGACCACGGACTCGTCAAGCCCCGCTCCTGGTAGTCAGGGTGGATGCAATAGTCCCCACGGAAACCGTCGAGGTACCGTTCACCCTGCACCAGCACGTCCCATTCCCGACCCCCGATGTAGCCGACGATCCGCCCGTCCATCTCGAGGACGTCGCAGAGGTCCGGCCGCTGGTCCGGGTAGCGGATCTTCCACTCGAGATGCTCACGGCGAGAGACGCTGATCGGGAAGCCCGGCCAGGCATCGCCGAACGCGAGCTGGACGAGCTCAAAGATCTCATCGATGTCTGAGGGCCGCATGCGACGGAGCGTCAGCTCAGGAAACGCTGCGCGGGGGCTGTCGCCATCAACTCCCCCGTTCGACGGCGCGCACGTGGTTGGGTTGAGCGCCAGGAGGATCGTAGCCGCTGGGCCTCGGACGAGCACGACCTCCCCACACCGCTCCATCAAGGGGTCGAACTAGCAACCTGCACCCCCACCGTGGGGCGGCTACGCGTGAGGGCGTGAAGAGAGTGACCGATAGGTCGTCGCGATCTGACCGTCCTCGAAGGCGGCGAGCGTCCAGTCAGGGCTCATGCCGCCGAACATGCTCATCGGCAGACCGAGCTGGCGCGCTGCGAGGCGATAGAACTCCGGTAGTTCGTCCTCGGCGGCTGGCCGGATCTCACGCATCGTCAGGACGCCGGCTTGAACAGCGGCAGGTAGGCGCCGTCGTCCACCTCGGTGAACGCGATCTCTACGCTCAGCCCCACCTCGATCGCCTCGTTGTCGATGCCGACGAGGTTTGTGTTGACGCGTGGGCCCTCCTCCAGCTCCACGACCGTCAGGTTGTACGGCACGTCGCGGGCGAACGCGGGGTGGTACACGCGGTGCATCACGCCGAACGAGTGCACGGTGCCCTTGCCCGAGGCCTCGGTCCACTCGAGGTCGTCGGCGAGGCACTCCTGGCAGATGTCGCGATGCGGCCAGTTGTAGGTGCCGCAATCGTGGCAGCGCTGGATCATCAGCCGGTTCTCTCGCGCGCCCTCGAAGAAGGGTGCGGAGTTGTCATCGGGCAGCGGGAGGGGCTTGCGTGGCGCCTCGGATGTCATCGTCGTCCTCCCGTGCCGGCCGTCTCGTCGGGACTGAGGATCAGGGTGGCATGGTGGTCGAGGACGCCGCCTTGCGTCGAGACGAGGATCGTGTCGTGCTGCTCGACCTGGCGTTCCCCGCCCTGGCCGCGGGCCTGGATCACGGCCTCGGAGACGGGCGTCATGCCCCACATGTAGTAGCCCGAGAGCTGGCCGCCGCCGGTGTTCGTCGGATGCGAGCCGCCGGGGCCGAGCTTGCCGTCCTCGACGAAGGCGCCGCCCTCGCCCTTCTCGCAGAACCCGTAGTCTTCGAGCGTCACCATCGTGGTGTAGGTGTAGCAGTCGTACAGCTCGCGCACGTCGATGTCGTCAACGGTGATGCCGGCCATCGCGAACGCGGTCTCTTTCGCCTGCACCGCGCCCGTGTGCACCTCGTTCTCGTAGCCCGCCTTGCGCGGGTTGCCGGGGTGCCCCTGGCCCATACCTGTGACGTACGCGGGCGGCTGGGCGAGGTCCTTCGCGCGGTCGGCCGCCGTCACGACGACCGCGACCGCGCCGTTGGTGACGAGCGTGCAGTCGAAGAGGTGGAACGGCTCGATGATCCAGCGTGAGTTGAGGTAGTCCTCGAGGTTCATCGGCTCACGCTGCATCGCCGCCGGGTTCATCCCCGCCCAGGCACGGGTGCTGATGGCGACCGCGCCGAGCTGTTCCTGCGTCGTCCCGTAGAGCGCCATGTGACGCCTCGCGGCGAGCGCGTACTGCGCGTTGGCGCCGCCGAAGAGGCCATGCGCCAGCGGGAGGCTCCCCATGCCACTCCTCGGCGTTCCACTGCCGTATGCGGCGCCCGCGGTCATGCCGGTCTTCAGCGGATCGTCGGCGAAGACGCAGACGACGTGGCTCGCGAGGCCGGCCTGGATCGCCAAGGAGGCGAACTGCACCATCTGGCCGCCGGTCGAACCCTGGCCGTTCATGTGGTTGACCAGCTTGAGGTTGCGGAAGCCGAGGAACGACTGCAGACCGGTCGAGACGCTGTTCGTCCTGCCCGCGTTGACCAGCAGCCCGTCGATGTCGTCCTTGCCGAGGCCCGCATCGTCGAGGGCGTTTCGGATCGCGATGGCCGCGAGCCCAGAGGCGTTGTAGGTATACTCGCGCGTCATCTCGGTCATCCCGAGCCCGACGATCGCGGCTCCGCCGCTGGGGTTGAAGCTGGCGCTGAACGTCATCCACATCTCCTCGGTGCAGCGTCAACGGGGCAGCGGCGCTCGGGCAGCCCTCGACGGCCGCGCGCATCATACGAGGCGGGGGCGTTGGCGTCGCAACTGGCGCTGCGCCGCTACCCGTGTACCCACCCCACTTCCATCGACCCCAGTCCTCGCAACCCGCACCCCCGGGGCCTACGCGTGAACGGGTGAGGGGAGCGGGGCCCCGCCCCGCTTCATCGAGGATGTCGGCTCGCAACCTGCACCCCCACCGGGGGTCGGTACGTGTGAGGGTGGACGGGGAGAGGCGCGGACAGCCAACCACCTGTAGCAGAGGCGCTACAAGATCTCGCGCACGTCGCTGACCAGGCGGAACGCCCCGCTGATCGCCGTACCGACGAGCATCGCGTATCCAGCGAGCCGCAACAGCGGTAGCCCGCGCACGTCGAGACGATCCATGAGCTGGAGCGCCCATATCGCGAGCGTCGCCACCGCCGTTGCAACCAGGAAGGCGCCGATGACTGGTGCCCGCCCGGTGCCTTCTGAGTCCTCAAAGAAGATGCCCAAGAAGAAGGCTGTCAACAGCGCGCCGAACGCGACCAGACCGACATACACGCCGTGTGCCAGCTCGCCGGCACCGATCCGCGGGAGCCGCGTAGCGAGCGCACGGGGCACGAACCACATCAGCGGGCTAAGGCCACTGAACAGCCAGACGAGTCTGCCGAAGGTGACCGGCCCCTCCATCGCTGCCTGCGGAAGCCAGCGATCGAGCATGGCACGCATCCAAACCATCAACACTCCAAAGGCGAGGAACAACGCGCTGAACCTGGCGACATTCAGCTCGCGAGGACGGAGGATGACGAAGTCGAAGTTCTCGGTATCGAGAACGAATGGTGAGGCGATCAGCAGCAGCACCGATCCGAAGACCGGCCCCGCCAGCGTCCGGCTCACGCCAGCCATGGCTCGGTGATCACGTAGCAGATGGCCCCGACGATTCCGCTGAAGATCCCCACGAAGATCACCAGCTCCAGTGTGCCCCCGAGCGTAATGTCACCGATGGGGAAGCCGTTCTCGGTCCTGATACCGGTTACGCGGTCGGGAGCGGCGATTGCGGAGACGCGCATCACTATCCGTCCGCCGACGCCGCCGATGATGACTCCCGTGACCACTCCGGCGATCCCGGCGACGGCCACATGGCGCACCAGCGCCAAGATCGCTGACCTGCTCGTCACCGGTACTACTGCGGTCTGAACCACGTGTGCCCTCCGGTCCCACCGTCCTCCGCAGTTTACCCACGTAGTCGCCCCATCCCTCTTGTTTGATAGGGCGGGTGGGTCGCCCGGGGCTATGCCTCGTCAGGGTGTGGGCTTTGCTTTGTTCGAGGATCCCGAGCCCCGCGCGCTCGCCACGTACGCGGCACGGCCTCGGTAGTTACGCCGGGTAACGCTCGGCCGCTAGTCCGCCAGTAGGATCGACAGCCCCTGCCGGTAGGCATCCTCGGCGCGGGCGGCGATGCCTGCTGCGTTGGCGCTTCCGATCGGGTGGTCGAGGAGGGCGAAGCGGAAGTCAGGCAGCCCTGTCGTCGTGGCGATCATGTGGCTCGTCGCCTCGAACGGCTTCGTGCACAGCACGAGGGCCGGCTTGCCGAGCTGCTCGAACGAGATACCGTCGTGCACACTGCACGTCGAGCAGGAGCCTCAGTCCCCTACCGCGGTGATCAGAAAGTCGACGTTCTCCGCCAGACGTTCCAGCACCTGCGGCTCTGCTATGTGGCTCGCCGAGGGCTTCGAGGCCTCATCGACGACCGCGCAGCCGTGATGCTCCTCGAAGCAGCGCGCCGTCTCGCGCAGCAGCGCGTCGGCGTTCACCTTGCCATTCCAGAGCAGCCCGATGCGTAACCCGTCGAGGACTTCGAGGCGCGGAGCGTACGAGTTGTCGGTGTCCGGCGCCTCGACGGTCGGGTCGACCAGTTGTACGGCCATCACGCTGCCTCCCTAGCAGTCGACGCAGACGCCAATGGGCGCCGTCTGGCGTAGCGAGCCGCGGCCGCGGCTCCACGAGGTGAGGAACGCGGAGTGACCGCCCGCCTCACCCCCTGCGACCGCGATCAGTATGTCCTCAGGCGAGTGCCCGCGATGTACCAGGGTCGTCCCGTCCGAGGGCTCGACAGGGCCGGGGACCTTGCCCGCGCGGCGCAGCTCCTCGCGCGTGCGCGCGGCGCGCTCGAAGAGGAACTCGCGCACGTCCTGCTTGGACCAGCCACCGCTGGCGGCGATCGCCGCATGCTCCGGCGAGAACACGACTACCGACTCGCCGGGGCTGATCGCGCCCAGGCTCGCCATCGCATCGGAGAACGTCGTCAGCAGCGCCTCCGGGTCGTCGGTGTAGTGGTTCTCGATGTTGTAGAAGCCGCTCGCGGCGAAGACCGTGACCGTGCTGATCTCGTCCGGGAACTCCAGCTCGACGCGCAGCGGCTTCCAAGGGCTCGCCTCCTCGTACTCGGCGATGCAGCACGAGTACTTGCCGGGCCAGCCGGTCGTCGAGCGGTCGGCGATCCCGGGCGTCATCTTGAAGACGTTAAGTGTGACGAGGCGAATCGCGCGCCCGATCGTGGCGTTGGCGCGGTTACCCGAGCCGAAGACGTTGCCCCCGGAGTTCATCGCGATCTCGTCCTTGATCGGGCCGCTCACGATCAGCATCGGCACCGACCCGCCCGTGCTCGCCGTCGAGGCGTGGTACGCGTACTCCGGCTCGCTCATCGCCTCAAGCGCCGCAATCACCACCGGGAAGTACTCCGGCAAACACCCGGCAAGGACGGCGTTCACCGCCGCCGCGTACACCGTGCAGGCGCGTCCGGTCGGTGGGTGCGTCGCCAGCACCTCCTCGGGCGGGCGCGCGGCCCACTCGAGCATCGCCTGCACGCGCTCCTCGGTAGGAGGCACGACGGGCAGGCCGTCCGTCCACCCCTGCTCGTAGCAGTAGTCGATCGCGGATGCCTCGTCCTCGACGACGTGGACGCGCGGCTGCGGGGTCTCGATGCTGGTCGTCACGGGCGTCTCCTCGGTCCGTCGCGAGCTTACCTCACCCGAGGCGCGCCGGGCGCGCGCCCTCGAGGTGGCATCGCCCTGCCTCTTCTCAACGAACCGGACTGGGGGCCCTCATCGGTGCCCGTCTTCTCACACGAGACCCCGTCTATCCCCCAGCCCCTCGCCGCCAACCTGCACCCCCACCGGGGGTCGGTACGTGTGAGGGTGGACGGGGAGAGCCGAATGTGGTCAGACGCGGGGCGGGTTTGATTCGCCGAATGCAGCGTTATTGGTACATTTCACGGGCGGGACGCCGTGCCCCCCCCCTTGCTGGCGCGGCGAGTGCCCTGTGGGCGACAACCGCCGCACGATATCGGAGCGGAGTATGGTCCACGCTGACTTAGTTGCCGACTCGCCGGCCGATGTGGGTGTCGATCCGGAACGCCTCGACGACCTGTTCGCCGCGGTGCAACAGCGGGTCCACGCGGGGATCATCCCGGGCGCACAGGTGGCGCTTGGGCGTGGCGGCAAGCTTGCGGGGATGCGCAGCTTCGGCTCCGCGGTCCAGGGTGGCCGCGAACGTCCTGTGAGCGATGAAACGCTCTTCTGCATCTACTCCTCGACGAAGGCGATAGTCGGCGCTGCCATGTGGGCGTTAGTCGAGGATGGGCAGCTCGCGATCGACGAGCGCATTGCCGACATCGTTCCGGAGTTCGCGGGGCACGGGAAGGCCGAGATCACCGCCGAGCAGGTGATGCTGCACATCGGCGGCTTCCCGCACGCCCCGATGCACCCGAGGCTCTGGGAAGATCGGGCGGCGAGGCTGGAGCGGATCAAGGGCTGGCGACTGAACTGGGAGCCGGGCTCGCGCTTCGAGTACCACGCCACGGCCGCGCACTGGGTGCTCGTCGAGGTCATTACGAACCGCACCGGCAAGGACTTCCGCGACTACGTGCGCGAGCGACTAATCGAACCAATGGGCATTGACGATCTGTTCGTCGGTCTGCCTGATGATCAGCACGCGCGAGCCGCCGATGTGGTCTACATGGAAGAGCCACCCGACCCAGCCGAGGTGGCGGGGGAGGTCAACCGCGACACGATCCTGCACTTCAATCTGCCGTCGCAGAGACGCGCCGGCTGCCCGGGCGGGGGCGCGTTCGCGTCAGCGGGAGCACTGGCACTCTTCTATCAGGCGCTCATGCAGGACGGCCGCACGGGCGCTCGCCAGGTGCTGAAACCGGAGACGGTCGAGATGGCGACGCAAGTGCGCACCGCCCCGCAGCTTCACCGCAATCCGCTGACGGACATCGCCGTGAACCGCGGTCTGACAGTCGTGGTTGCCGGCGACGATGGGAATGGGCACATGCGCGGCTTCGGCGACGGCACCTCGCCACTGGCCTTCGGGCACGGCGGCGCTGGCGGCCAGGTGACCTGGGGCGATCCTGCGAGCGGCATCTCGCTGGCGTTCGTCACGAACGGTTTCGCGGCTGACCAAGAGATCAGTGAGCGGACGCGCGAGCTATCGACGCTCGCGGCCGCCTGCGCCACTTAGCTTCACACTACCCACCTACCTCGAGCGCCCCGCTGAGTCCTAAGCCGCGCCGCATCGCGCGCGATCAAATCTTGCCCGACGCCTAGCTCTCTGCGGGGACGGGTCATGCCGCTGCGCCGCCTCGAAACACTCTCCGCCCCCCCTCGTCCGGTATGGACTCCAGGCCCTTCAACGGCTGTTGGCGATCGGCCTCGCAACGCCCTTGCGGGCAAGGGGGTGACCTCGAGGGACAAGATGGCCCCAAACCGGCCCCAATCGCTAGGGCAGATGATCACCGCTCCGAGCAGAACCGTTGAGATGAGTGGCGCGCCCGCGAGGATTCGAACCTCGGACCTCTGCCTCCGCAGGGCAGCGCTCTATCCACTGAGCTACGAGCGCGCGCTCGATCGTCTGACGAGGGGTGGGCGGGAAGGTGTGTGGTGCCGAAGGTGAGATTCGAACTCACACGAGGGTAAACCTCACTACGCCCTGAACGTAGCGCGTCTGCCAGTTCCGCCACTTCGGCACATGTCCCGATGCTCCTCGTCGAGTCCTCCGTCCCGGCTGCGGTGCCGGGCTGGTGGGCAGTACTGGACTTGAACCAGTGACCTCCCGCGTGTGAAGCGGGCGCTCTAGCCAGCTGAGCTAACCGCCCGGGCTCTACCGATTATTCAGACTAAGCCCGGCCTCGCACCCGAACAACCATCCGCGAAGCGGCTCGCCTGCAGATCGCCCGCCGCTCGCGGTGTAGCATCCCGCCGAGCGCCCGGCCCTCCCACGAGGGCTTCGCCTGGCGCGGCAGGAACGTAGCGAGGAGCGAACCGAATGGCCTTGAAGATCGGCGTGCACACGGGCCAGCAGGATGTGGAGATGGACGAGTTGCGTCGACTCTGGCGCTTCATCGACCAGAACGGCTTCGACTTCATCTCGATCTGGGACCACTTCTACGAGGCCCCGCCGATCGATGGCACACACGCGGCCTTCGAGGCCGTCGCCGCAATGTCCGTGCTTGCCGCCGAGACGGAGCACGTCCGCATCGGCTGCCACGTCTTCTGCATGCAGTACCGCAACCCCTCGCTGCTCGCGAACTCGATGATGACGCTGGACCACGTCTCGCACGGCCGCATCGAGGTGGGCATCGGCGCCGGCTGGCACGTGCCGGAGCACCGCGCCTACGGCTACCCGTTCCGTCCGACGAAGGACCGCATGGACCAGCTCGAGGAGTCGGCGCAGATCCTGCGGCTGCTGTTCTCCGAGGAGGCGCCCAGCTTCGAGGGCCAGTTCTATTCGATCGAGGAGGCGCACCTGGAGCCTCGACCGGTGCAGACGCCGATTCCAATCGTCGTCGGCGGCCGCGGCGAGAAGCGCACGCTGCGCATCGCGGCCCGCTGGGCGGACGGCTGGAACGTGCCGTACATCAACCTTGAGGAGTTCGCGCGGCTGAACGGCGTGCTCGACATGTGGTGCGAGCGCGAGGAGCGGGATCCGGACGAGATCGAGCGCTCGATCAACCTGCACATGCACATGGGGGCGAACGCCGCCGACGCTGAGCGCATCGCGAAGCGCGCCGGCGACGCGCTGGCCGCAGGCGGCCGCATGCCGACGACCGGTGCGCTGGCCGGCACGCCGCAACAGGCGATTGAGACGCTGAAAGCGCACGAGCAGGCGGGCGCATCCCGCGTCAGCATCGCCATCCGCCCGCCGATCGAGTGGGATGCGATGCAGGCGTTCGTCGAGGAGGTTCTCCCTGCCGTCCAGGCCTGACGGCCGCTCGACTCCTCGGCCTCTGACTCTGCCCCTGCTGGTGGTGGTGGCCTTCGCCGCCGCCTGCAGCTCCAGTCCGGTCGAGCGTGGCAGCGCCGCCCACACCACGGCGGACGGGCAGCTCATCCTCGAACGCGTCGGGCTCTTCGACGAGCCGGCCGACCGCACAGTCGAACTGGCCCTCGAGGACATCGAGTTCAGCGAGGAGGCACTCACGTTGGAGGCCGGCGCGATCGTTGAGCTCGCGCTGGAGAACACGGGCAGCCTCGAGCACGACTTCACGATCAACCGCCTCGGCACGCCCTCGGCGGTCGAGGCGGGCGACGGCGGCAGCCAGCGGCACGGCCGCAGTTTCGCGGTGCACGTCGCCCTCGACCGCAGCGACGAGGCCACGGTTCGCCTCCGCCTGGAAGAGCCCGGTGAGTACGTCTTCTACTGCGACGTCCCGGGCCACCGCAGCGCGGGAATGGAGGGCACGATCACCGTACGGTGAGTGCGATGCCACGCCTCGAAACCTCCGATGTCACGCCGATCCTCGAACACTGGGCCCTGCCGCGGGGCGCGGCGGTCACGCGCCTCGAGGGCGGCTATCAGAACGACGTGTTCCGCGTCGCGACCGAGGCTGGGACGTTCGTGCTGCGCGTCTGCGTGCCTGAGACAAGCCTGGCGTCGGTCGAGTGGGAGCATCGATTGCTCGCGGCCCTCGATGGTGAACGCACGCCGCGAGCCATCCCGACGCGGCACGGAGCCTCGACGCTCGACTTCGAACCCTCGTCGTCGCCCCGTGTCTGCTGGCTCACGCGCCACCTCGACGGGTCGCCGCTCGTTGCGACGAGGGCCGCGGACCGGCTGACGGCAGCGGACGCGCTCGGCGAGCTCCATCGTGACCTCCGCCTCATCGAGATCGAACCGCGCCCCGACCGCCCGGCTCTCATCGACCTCGACTGGCGCGAGAATCCGTGGTGGTCGTGGGCGAGGCGAGGCGAGTTGACGCTGAGCGGCGAACTCCTCGAATGGCTCGACCACGCGATCGAGGTAGCTCAACGCGACCTGGCACAGCTCGACGAGTACGAGTGGACCAGGCAGCCCCTGCACGGCGATTACTACGCGGGCAACCTGCGGATCCTCGACCGTCGCGTGTCGGCGATCTTCGACGGGGACGAGGCGCGGGTCGACTGGCGCGCATGCGATGTCGCTGACGCGCTGTGGGCGTTCTTCGCGACCGACGGTCGCGATGCCCTCGACGAGTCGTCGGCGACGCCGTTCCTCGAGGCCTACGAGGCTGCGGCCGGTGCGCCGCTGGCTGCGTCCGAGCGCAGAGAGCTGGGCACGCTGATCCGGGTCCGACGCACCTGGGAAGCGTAGAACGGAATCGGTGAGGCGCAGCACGGCCATCCGCTCGACCTCGACTACCTCGACGCCAACATCAAGGCGATCGAGGCGCTAAGTTAGCCGCGGAGGTGCCAGATGCCCGACGACCGCGTGCGCTGCCCCTGGCCCGGCGACGACCCCGCGATGACGCGCTACCACGACGAGGTGTGGGGCGTGCCGATGCATGACGACCGGCAGCTCTTCGAGTTCCTGACCCTGGAGGGCGCGCAGGCCGGGCTGTCGTGGTCGACGATCCTCGGACGGATCGAGGGGTACCGCGCCGCCTTCCTCGACTGGGACATCGAGGCGATCGCGGCGATGGATGAGGGTGACGTCGAACGGCTGCGGCAGGACGTGGGGATCATCCGCAACCGGGCCAAGATCGAATCGACGATCTCGAACGCGCAGGCGGTCCTCGAGCTGATGCCGCAGTGGACGACCCTCGATCGGTACATCTGGCAGTTCGTCGACGAGGTCACCGTCGTGAACGAGCCCCAGGGCCTCGAGGACATCGCTGCCGAAACCGAGCCCTCGACGGCGATGTCGAAGCAGATGAAGCGCGACGGCTTCCGTTTCGTGGGGCCGACGATCTGCTACGCGTTCATGCAGGCGGCTGGCCTCGTCAACGACCACGTCGTCGACTGCTTCCGCCACAGCGAGGTAGCGACCGCCCTCTAGCCCTCGACGACCCCGGCCGGTGGTGTACCTTCGCTCGCCGAGGGCGCTGACCCGCGCCCCGTCCCGGCAGACCCGCATCCGAGGAGCAGCACATGCCCATCGACCCGGCGAGCCTCGAGGAGGCGCGCGCGACGGCGCAGGCGACCATCGACGGCGCGACCGCGGAGCTGCGCGCGCTCAGCCTCGACATCCATGACCACCCGGAGCTCGCCTACGAGGAGACGCACGCGCACGAGGTGTTGACGGAGTTCCTCGCGGAGCGCGGGTTCACCGTCGAGCGCTCCGCCTACGGTGTGGACACGGCGTTCCGCGCCGTGGCCGGGAGCGGCGGGCCAACGATCGCCGTGCTCTGCGAATACGACGCCCTGCCGGGCATCGGCCACGCGTGCGGGCACAACCTGATCGCCACCGCCGGCATCGCGACCGGGCTGGCGCTGGAGTCGGTCCTCGGCGAGGGCAACGGCACCGTGGTGGTGCTCGGCACGCCGGCGGAGGAGCGTGGCGGCGGCAAGATCGATTTGATCGACGCGGGCGCTTTCGCCGACGTCGACGCGGCGATGATGCTACACCCCTCCGGTGGGATCGGGGCGGGCAAGGTACGGACGCGCGGCCGCCCGAACGCCATCCAGTCGGTGTTCGTCACGTACCGAGGTCGCAATGCGCACGCCGCGGGACGTCCCTGGGACGGACTGAACGCCCTCGATGGATTGATCCACGCGTTCAACGGCATCTCGCTGCTGCGACAGCAGATGCGCCCGACGGCGCGGGTGCACGGCATCATCACCGACGGCGGCCAGGCGCCGAACATCATCCCGGACGAGACCCGCGCCCACTTCTACGTACGCGAGATCTCCCTGCCGCGCCTCGACGAGCTGCGCCCTCGTGTGCACGCCTGCTTTGAGGCCGCCGCGCTGGCCACCGGCACTGAACTCGAGGCGCGCTGGCAGGGCCACGTTTACTCCGACATGCTCTCCTCGTCGCCGCTCGCCGAGTCGTACGAGGAGCATGCGGCCGCGCTCGGGATGGAGGTCGATCCCGAACCGCGTCTCGGCGGCGGCAGCACCGACATGGGCAACGTCACCTACGTGGTCCCGGGCATCCACCCCTCGTTCGGCATTGAGTCAGAGGCGGCGAACCACACGGCCGGGTTTACTGCTGCGGCCGCGACGGAGGCCGCGCACGAGGAGACGCTCCGCGCGGCGAAAGCGCTCGCGCTCACCGCGCTCGATCTCTACTCGGACGCGCCCAAGATCGCCGCCGCCAGGGCCGAGCTGGCGGAACGCCTCGAGGATCCGCACGAGGACGACGACTAGCGCTGCGTGCGTAACGGATGCCGCGGGCGCACCGATCCGCTAAGATCAGGGTGCGTACTGAGGTCGCCAGCGCCAGCCCGGCTTGCCTTGCCCCGGAGCCTCACCGAGGGCGAGCGGAATGCCGGAGGCTACTGTGCCCAGCTCTAACCGACTGAACTCGTTCAACGCCCGCGACACCCTCGACGTGGGTGGAGAGAGTCACACAATGTACCGCCTCGATCGCGCCGCGGAGGCGCTCGGAGCCGACCTCGATCGGCTGCCGTTCACGCATCGCATCCTGCTCGAAAACCTGCTCCGCTACGAGGACGGCGTGTCCGTCACGCGCGATCAGATCGAGGCGCTCGCGAACTGGGATGCGGGCGCGGAGCCCGACATCGAGATCGCATTCCGCCCCGGCCGCGTCGTCTTGCAGGACTTCACCGGCGTGCCCGCCGTGGTCGACCTGGCGGCGATGCGCGACGCGATGGCCGAGATGGGCGGGGATCCTCAGAAGATCAACCCGTTGCAGCCGGTCGACCTCGTGATCGATCACTCGGTGCAGGTCGACAACTTCGGCGTGCCCGGCGCCTTCGCCTTCAACGTCGAACGCGAGTACGAGCGCAACACCGAGCGGTACATGCTGCTGAAATGGGCGCAGCAGGCGTTCGATGGCTTCCGCGTGGTGCCGCCGGGCACAGGCATCGTGCACCAGGTGAACCTCGAGTACCTCGGAAAGACGGTAATGACCAACGCCGAGAGTGAGGCCTACCCGGACACCCTCGTCGGCACCGACTCGCACACCACGATGATCAACGGCCTCGGCGTCCTCGGCTGGGGCGTCGGCGGCATCGAGGCGGAGGCGGCCATGCTCGGCCAGCCCGTCGCGATGCTGATCCCGCAGGTGGTCGGCGTGCGCCTCAGCGGTCAACTGCCCGAGGGCGCGACGGGCACCGACCTGGTGCTGCGCGTCACCGAAATGCTGCGCGAGCGCGACGTCGTCGGGAAGTTCGTGGAGTACTTCGGTCAGGGCCTCTCCAACCTCGCGCTGGCTGCCCGCGCCACCATCTCCAACATGTGCCCGGAATACGGGGCCACGGTCGGCTTCTTCCCCGTCGATGACGAGACGCTGAACTACCTCCGCTTCACCGGCCGCGACGAGGATCTGGTCGCGCTGGTCGAGGCCTACTCGCGCGCTCAGGGCCTGTTCCGCACGGACGACACGCCCGACCCGACCTACAGCGAGGTCGTCGAGCTGGACCTCGGCAGCATCGAGCCGAGCATCGCGGGGCCGAAGCGCCCGCAGGACCGCATCGCGCTGAGCGATGCGAAGTCGGTGGCACAGGCGGAAGTCGCCTCCTGGGTCGCCGAGGGCGCCTCGGCCGACCCGCTGCTCGTCGAGGACGACGGCGGTAGCTACGAGCTGGCGAACGGCGATGTCGTGATTGCGGCGATCACGTCCTGCACGAACACCTCGAACCCGGAGGTCATGGTTGGCGCCGGGCTACTCGCGAGGAACGCACTGGAGCGTGGGCTCAGCACCAAGCCGTGGGTGAAGACGAGCCTCGCCCCTGGCTCGAAGGTTGTCACGGACTACCTCGACGAGGCCGGGCTGACGCCATCGCTCGACGCGCTCGGTTTCTCGCTCGTCGGCTACGGCTGCACCACATGCATCGGCAACTCGGGCCCGCTGCCCGAGCCCGTCGAGGCGGCGATCGATCACGGCAACCTCGCCGTCGCCTCGGTGCTGTCGGGCAACCGCAACTTCGAGGCACGAGTGCACAACAAGGTGCGCTCCTCTTACCTCGCCTCGCCACCGCTAGTGGTGGCCTACGCGCTGGCGGGTACGACCGAGATCGACCTGTTCAACGAGCCGCTCGGCGAGGACCGCGAGGGCGAGGCGGTCTTCCTGCGGGACATCTGGCCCTCGCAGGCCGAGGTGCTGTCGACCGTTCGTTCGAGCGTGCAGCAGGACATGTTCCGCACGGAGTACGCGGACGTCTTCACGGGCGACGAGCGCTGGGCCGAGCTGCCCGCGCCGGGAGGCGACCGCTTCGACTGGGACCCGCAGTCGACGTACGTGCGCAAGCCACCCTTCTTCGACGGCCTGCCGCGCGAGCCCGGCGAGCTGGCCGACATCCGCGAGGCGCGCGTGTTGGCGATGGTCGGCGACTCCGTCACGACCGACCACATCTCGCCCGCCGGCGCGATCGCGGCCGATTCAGCCGCTGCCGAGTACCTCGACGACCATGAGGTGCCGAAACGGTCGTTCAACACCTACGGCGCGCGACGCGGCAACCACGAGGTGATGATGCGCGGCACGTTCGCGAACGTGCGGCTGCGCAACCAGCTCGTCGAGCGCGAGGGCGGCTGGACGCAACATCAGCCGTCCGGCGAGGAGATGACGCTGTGGTCGGCCGCCGAACGCTACGCCGAGGAAGGCACGCCGCTGATCGTCCTCGCTGGCCGCGAGTACGGCACTGGCTCCTCGCGCGACTGGGCGGCGAAGGGCCCCTCGCTGCTGGGCTTGCGCGCAGCGATCGCCGAATCCTTCGAGCGCATCCACCGCAGCAACCTGATCGGCATGGGGATTCTGCCGATGGAGTACCTCCTCGGCGACACGGCCGCCTCGCTCGGCCTGACCGGCCACGAGCGCTACGACATCGAGGGCATTGCGGGCGACCTCACGCCGCGGCAGACGCTGCGCGTCCGCGCTGTCGCCGACGACGGTACAGAGACCTCGTTCGAGGTCCGCTGCCGCATCGACACGCCCGTCGAGGTCGAGTACTACCGCCACGGCGGTATCCTGCAGTTCGTCCTGCGCCAGCTCCTCGAAGAGGATGCGTGAGCTGACGGTCGTATCACGTCGCTGATAGCGATATCGACGGGGTGTATGCTCGGTGGGCAGTTGAAAGATGACCTGATGGTCTTTCGCACGCCTCCACCGAACATGTACCAGAACCACGACGCAGCCCGGGCCGCCGCCCGCAAAGACTACGCAGGCCACAGCGTCACCGACAGCCTCACCTTTCGCGTGATCGGCGGCGGCATGCGGGTCGTGACCTGGCCAGTGCGCGCGCTCTGGCGTCGCGTGCGATCGAGCGGATAGAGCGATGGCACATCTTGACCCTCGAGGTCAGCGCGCAGCCGCCGACAAGGACTTCGGCGACGACATGGGTATCGTCGAGGACTTCATCCACATCGGAGGTGCGCTCTGGCGGCTGGTGACGTGGCCGGTGCGCCTCCTCGGACGGTTGCTGCGCCGCTAGTCCCCGCCGGCGGGCACGAGTGCCGGCTCTGGTTCCACGAGCGATGGTTCGTCGGGCCGCTCTGGCGGCGGCGGTGGCTTCGCGAACAGGAAGAACAACGACCCGAACGCCGAGGCGACCGCGAGGATCGTGAAGCCGATCTTGAACTCGCCGGTGGCGTCCGCGATGACGCTGGCCAGGATCGTGCCGATGATCATGCCGCTCATCACGACCAGCGACGAGAAGCCCATGATCGTGCCGAACGAGGTCGAGCCGAAGTAATCGGCGCGTAGCGCCTGCTGCAGCGGGCCTCGGATGCCCCACGCGAGGCCGTGCAGCGGCACGAACAGCCAGATCATCGCGTCGTTCACCGCGTAGGTCAGTACGAGCAGGCCGGCGGAGTGCCCCAGCATGGCGATGGTCGTGAGCACCCGCTTGTTCATGCGGTCGCCGAAGTAGCCACCTGCGAACTGGCCAATCATCTGCATCAGTGGCAGCGCCCCGCCGATGAAGCTCGCCTCCTGCAGCGTCATGCCCTGATCGCGCGTGAGGTACTGCGAGAGGTTGGCCATCAACGCACCAACCACGAGCAGCGCCGAGGCGTGCCCGAGCGAGATGTACCAGAACGCCTTCGTCCGCAACGCCTCGGCGGCGGTGAAATGTACCCGCGAGATCGTGTCGTCGAGGGGCTCCATCTCCTCGAGTTCCTCCGGCGAGATGCCGTCGACGTATTCGCCGACGTCGGAGGGGCGATGGTGGATCATCTGCGCCAGCGGCAGGCCGACGACGACTACGATCACGCCGGAGACGAACGCCGTCTGCCGCCAGCCGAACTCGGTCAGTGAGAAGACGACGAGCGGCGTCATCAGGCCGCCGATGGCAAAGCCCGACTGCGAGATCGCGAGCGCGACGGAGCGTTTGCGTTCGAACCAGTTGACGATCGCCGTCGTCACCGAGAGGAACCCGCCGAGGCTCGAGCCGAGCGCGACGATCAGGTAGAAGGCGTAGAAGGTACCGAGCCCCTGCACCTGGCTGAAGAGCATCATCCCGACGCCGAAGAGCACCGTACCGACGCGCATCACGTTGCGTGGGCCGAAGCGGTCGATCATCCAGCCCTGTGCCGGACCGAGCAGGCCGCTCTCCGCCCTCGTCATCGCGAACGCGATCGCGACGGTGGTGGAGGACCAGCCGAACTGGTCGCGCAGCACCACGGCGTAGTTGTTGAAGGCCTGCATGACGAGGCCGCTCTGCATCGCCTGGATCGCCGCGCCAGCGCCGACGAGCCGCCAGCCGTAGAACCGGGGGAACCGGAGACGCACGGCTAGGTCGCCGCGAACTCTCGGCAGCGAATCGCGCGCTCAAGCTCGTCGTTCGACTCGCGCAGCGAGCGCGTCAGCAACGGTTGGTCGTCGCCTACGGCTTCGAGGACGCGGCGTGAACGATCGAGCAGCTCGGGTGTGACGCGGTAGCCGGGCTGCAGCGCGCCGAGGTAACCCCGAGCGAACTCGTTCTCCCGTTCCGCGAAGATTGCGGGCAGCGCCTCGAAGAAGCGCTCCGTGTAGCCGTCGAGCAGGTCGCTCTGCGCCCACCACTGGAAGCCGGACATCGCGGCGCCCGTGAGGTGCAGCGAGCCGTAGCCCTCGCCGTGGATCCGCTCCCACGCAGCCGCCTTCGCGTCCGCATCCGGGCGAGCCACTTCGCAGCGCAACTGCGCTCGCTGACCGCGATCGCTCGCGTCGCGAGCCGCCTCGGCCGAGACTCGCTCCTCAGCATCCGGCAGCCCGAGCGCGACCGCCGAGGCCGCCAGCGACCAGCGCATGTCCTGGTCGATCGTCAGACCCTCGATCGTGACCTGCCCGTCGGCGAGCGAGAGCACGCGCGTCACGTCCGAGGCAGAGATGGCGGCGCCGATGAGGGTGCGGACCCAGATGATCTGCAGATCACCCTCGACATCGGGCTGGCGCTCCCACGCGAGTTCGAAGAGCGCGTGCGCGGCGTCGGCCTTGCGCTCCTCTGGCACGTAGCGTGAGACGCTGGCGGTCATCGTGGCGAGGATCGTCTCGACGAGTTCCTGATCGTCTTCGCCGACGACTTTCGCGCTGGCGAGTTCGAGGTAGTCGCTCGACCGCAGTTGTTGATCGCGCACCATATTCCAGAGCGCCTGCCAGACGAGTTGGCGCAACAGCGGATCGTCGATCGCCTCGAGTCGGTCGCGCACGAAGTCGACCGACGCTTCGTCGAGCGCGACCTTCACGAAGTCGTGATCGTTGTAGTTCGGGAAGACGAACTCAGGCGCGGCGAGCCCAACCGCGTCGGGCACCTGGGCCGTCGCGGCGTCGATCTCGGCTGCGACCGCCTCGATGGTGACCGCCTCACCCTCGGACCGTCCGAGGGCGACTTCGATCCGGTGCGGGCGCAGCGTCGGGTAGTCCGCCGGCGCCGTTTGCGTGAGCTGCATCGCGCTCACGCGATCGCCGTCCCGTTCGACCTCCGCGGCCAGCGTGTTGAGCGACGGTGTCTCGAGCCAGAGCGCGGCCCAGCCGTGGAGGTCGCGCCCGGCGCCCTCGCCGAGGGCGTCGAGGAACTCGGCGAGCGTCGTGTTGCCGTACTCGTGGCGGCGGAAGTAGAGCCGCATGCCCTCGCGGAAGCCCTCGGGGCCGATGTAGGCGACGAGCTGCTTCAGGACCGACGCACCCTTGCCGTAGGTGATGCCGTCAAAGTTGAGGAACGTCTGATCGGTGTCCTCGACCTCGCCGGCGATGGGGTGAGTGGTGATCAGCTGGTCCTGCCGATAGGCCCAGTTCTTCATGCCGGAGTTGAACGCCTGCCACGCGGTGTTGAAGCGCGTCGCCTGGTCAAGCGCGACGTAGGCCATGTAGGTCGCGAACGACTCGTTGAGCCAGAGGTCGTTCCACCAGCGCATCGTCACGAGGTCCCCGAACCACATGTGCGCCATCTCGTGGAGGATGACCTCGCCTCGGCCGAGCCGCTGGTTGTCGGTCGGCGGGTCGCGGAACACCATGCGCTCGGAGAACGTCACGGCGCCGACGTTCTCCATCGCCCCGGCGTTGAACTCCGGTACGAAGATCTGGTCGTACTTGCCGAACGGGTAGGGATAGTCGAAGAAGTCGCCGAAGAACGCGAGACCTTGCTTCGTCACCTCGAACAGTTCGTCCGCGTCGACGTGTTCCGCCAGGGAGTGGCGGGTGTAGAAGCCGAGCTTGATGTCCCCGTAGTCGTCCAGGAAGCCGACGTACGGCCCTGCGATCAGCGCGAACAGGTACGTCGAGAACTCGGCAGTGCGCTCGAACGAGGTGGTGACGAACCCCTCCTCGCTCCCAGCGTCGCTGCCGGCCTCGGGACTGTTAGTGATGACCTTCCAGTCCGAGGGATGCGTGACCTCGAGGAGGTAGCGCGCCTTCAGGTCAGGCTGGTCGAAGCAGGGGAAGAGGCGGTGCGCGCCGAACGGCTCGAAGTTCGTGTAGAGGTAGACCTCGCCGTCCTCCGGATCCTCGAAGCGGTGCAGGCCCTCGCCCGTGGTGTCGTACTCGTTCGTGTACTTGATCTCGAGGCGGTTCTCGGCCGCCAACCGTTCGCCGGCAAGCACGAGGCGGTGGCCGTCCCACTCCGGCTCTGCGATCACCTGACCGTTGAGCTCGAGCGAATCGATGCGCAGCCCGGTGTGGTCGAGAAACGTCGCGCCCTCGCCGCTGTGGGCGAAGGTGGCGACGACGCGGCCCGTGTACTCGGATGAGTTGCGCCCGAGGTGCAGTTCGATCTCGTAGGCGACGTCGTCGATGCGGGCGGCGCGCGCCTCGGCCTCCGACTGGGTGAGTACGTCGCGGCCAGCGGGCGTGGTCGTCATGGGGCTCCGCATCGCATGAGCGCCCGGCCGGGCGCTCAGATGCCGATGATATCGGACGCCCCCGCTACGGGCAGGGCGTGCCGTCGCCAGGCGATGCGCTAGAGTGCACGGGCCTTCAATTCACTGCGCCCGAGGAGACACAAATGGCGACCGCCGACGAGTATCGCTCCGGACTCGAAGCTAACCTCGCTGCGCTGCGAAGCGCCATCGAAGGCGCTGGTGACAAGTGGGAGCAGGCGCCGGAAGGCGAAGATGAGTGGTCGCCGCGCGCCGCCGCCGAGCACGTCGTGGGCGCCGAGTACTATTTCGCCGGCCTCGTCGCATCGGCGATGCAGGGCAAGGCCCCCGACCGCCCCGGGCTGTCGTTGCCGTCAAACGCCGAGGCCCTGAGCGCGCTCGAGGCAGCGTCGGAGACGGCCGACAAGGCGTACCGCTACGTGGAGGACCGCGACCTCGAGAAGCCGGCCGAGCTGACCGCGGACGGCTACCCGAGCACGATCGAGGGCGTCATCCAGCTCACGAGCCAGCACCGGGCCACCCACGCAGAGCAGATCGGCGCAGCCTCGTAACCACAGCGGCAGGAACGACGAACGACGACCCCGCCTAGTCGGGGTCGTCGCGATCTTGCTCGGTGACGGCCCGTGCCGCCTCGCGGCGAGGCGTGACGACGAGGCGTGCCGCGGCGATCGCGATCAGCGCGGCCGCGAGGCCGAACCACGTCAGCGCGTACTGGATATGGGGCGTGCTGCTGGTGAACGCAGTGAAGCCCTGGACCGGCAGCTCTCCGCTCGGTCGCACTCGATCCTCGAACAGTTCGCCCTCCAGGAGGTACCAGCCCGCCACCTCGTACGGCAGCGTCGCGCCGATCGCGACGGTGTCCAGTCGCGTCCAGGTGCCGGCCGCGGTCTGACGCCCACCGATCGCGCCCACGTGGCGGACGAGACCGACAGCCTCGGCGTCGGTCATCGCCTCGAGGTCTGCGAGCACCTCGTCGCGCTCGGCCTCCGGGTACCACCCGCGATTGACCAGCACCGCGCGTCCGTCCGGCAACAGCAGCGGCGTCACGAGCTCCTCGCCACGGACGCCGAAGCGCGCCCGGTTGGCGAGGATGACCCCGCGCTGGTGGTCCCACTCGCCGATCGCTACGACTCTGCGATAGTCAACATCGTCGGAGGGAGCGTCGTAGAGCGCCGTGGCCGGCACCGGATCCGCATCCGTCCGCGCCGCTCGTTCCGCGATGAGGTCCTGTTTCCACTCGTTTCGCTGGAGCTGCCAAACGCCGAGGCCGATCAGCACCGCGAGCGCGAGCGCGATCAATGGCAGCACGAAGAACAGTGACCGTGGCACGGCGAATCCGATCCAGTTAGTCCTGCGCCTCGCGCGCCGCGGCGAGGGCCAGTGCCTCGTCCCAGCTCGCACGCTGCTGGAGCAGCGTGCGGTACTGCACGAAGCTGCGCGGCAGGCTGATAGTGAACGCGCCCAGCAGGCGATCGCCGCGTCGGTAGAGCGCGACGAAGCGGAAGTCCTCGACGTTGCCGTGGACCACGCGCACCTCGTCGGCCCAGGCGCCCTCGCCGAGGAGCTGGATCTTCGCTTGATACTGGTCGGACCAGAAGTACGGCACCGGGCCGAAGGGTTGCCCCTCGCCCGGTTCTGCCAGGATGTTCGCCGCCGCGGCGTGCGCGGACTCCGCTGCGTTCGTCCAGTGTTCGAGCCGCACCACGCGCTCGAAGAGCGCATGCGGCCATCGCGCCACGTCTCCGATGGCGTAGACGCCCTCCGCCGCTCTCAGCATCTCGTCGCACACCACGCCGTCGTCGAGGGTCAGTCCCGAGCCCTCGAGCCATTCGGTGTTCGGCTGGATGCCGATGCCCACGACCACGAGGTCCGCATCGATCGTCGATCCATCGCTTAGGCGCACCGCTTCCACGTGCGAGTCACCCTCAAACCCCTCGACACCCACCCCGAGCCGCAGGTCGACCTCGTGCGAGCGATGGAGGTCGGCGCAGATGCCGCCCATCTCCTCGCCGATGACACGCCCGAGGGGCACCGGAAGCACCTCGACGATCGAGACATCGGCGCCCAGCACCCTCGCGGACGCGGCCACCTCGCCACCGATGAACCCGGCGCCAACGACCACGAGGCGCGCACCGCCGCGCAGCGCCTCGCGAATCGCCAGCGAGTCCTCGATCGTGCGCAGCGTGTGCACGCCCTCGAGGTCGGCTGCGCCGGGGAGAGTCCGCGGCCGCGCGCCCGTGGCGATGATCAGGGCGTCGTAGTCCAGGCTCGACCCGTCCTCGAGTTCAACGCGATGCGCCCCGACCTCGAGGCCCGTGGCCGCCGCGCCAGTCCGCAGCTCGATGGCGTTCTCGCCGAGCTCCTCGGCGCTACGCAGCTCGATGCGCTCGGCGTCCCAGTCGCCGGCCAGCAGCTGCTTCGACAGCGGCGGCCGATCGTAGGGCGCGTGCGGCTCGTCGCCGACGAGGACGATCGAGCCCTCGTGGCCGAGGCGGCGCAGGCTCTCGGCCGCGCGCAGCCCGGCGAGCGACGCGCCGACGATGACGATGCGTTCGGGATGGGCCATCGGGCAGCCGGGCGACCCGCCCTCGACGGGCGGATCGTCGAGGGCTACCCCTCGACGGTGATGGCGCCGGTGGGACAGGTGCGCGCGGCTTCTTCGAGGACCGCGCGCTGGTCCTCGCCTGGCTCCTCGTTCTTGATCACCAGGAAGTTCTGGTCATCCAGCTCGAACAGGTCGGGCGCCGCCGCGCAGCAGACACCGTTGCTGTCGCACTTGTCGAAGTCGACGACGATCTTCATTCGATAGCCCCCGTCAGGTCTCACACAGGTCCGGTGTTGCGCGCACGATTGTACGTCCGTTGTCCCTGCCCCGCGAAGGTGCGAGGCTGCGCGGACGCGGTGTGCGAAACACCACCGAAACGTCCGCTGCCTACGGTGGCGACTGGTACTTTGACTCAGATCGCGGTCGCCTGCACGGCGCATTGGTGAGAGGTCGAGATGGCATATCGGGCGGAATACATCTGGATTGACGGCGCGGAGCCGACGCAACAGCTGCGCTCCAAGACGATGGTCCTGGCGGACGGCGAAGAGCCGCCGATCTGGGGTTTCGACGGTTCGAGCACCAACCAGGCAGTCGGCAGCGACTCCGACTGCGTCCTGCGCCCGGTCTACATCTGCCCCGACCCCCTCCGCGGCGGCAACAACAAGCTCGTCATGAGCGAGGTGCTGAACACCGACATGACCCCGCACAGCTCGAACACGCGCGCCGAGTGCCAGGCGGTGGCCGAGAAGTTCGCCGCGCACGAGACGTGGTTCGGGATCGAGCAGGAGTACACGTTCTTCCAGGGCGCGAAGCCCCTCGGCTGGCCCGAGAGCGGGTTCCCCGCCCCGCAGTTCGGCTACTACTGCGGCGTCGGCGCCGACGAGATCGCCGGGCGCGACATCGTGGAGGCGCACACCGAGGCCTGCATCGACGCCGGCATCTCCATCTCCGGCACGAACGCGGAGGTCATGTACGGCCAGTGGGAGTTCCAGATCGGCCCCGCCAGCCCGCTGGACGCGTCCGACGAGTTCTGGATTGCGCGCTGGCTGCTCTACCGCATCGCCGAGGACTTCGACGTGTCGGCGACGCTGGACCCGAAGCCGGTCCCCGGCGACTGGAACGGCGCCGGTGCTCACACCAACTACTCGACGCTCGAGATGCGCGAGGGCTACCAGGCCGTAGAGGACTCCGTCCTGGCGCTCGAGGTGGCGCACCACGATCACATCGGCTACTACGGCGCCGATGTCGACCAGCGGCTGACCGGTCTCCACGAGACCGCGCCATGGGACGAGTTCTCCTGGGGGCGTCTCCGACCGCGGCGCCTCGGTTCGCATCCCCTGGCAGGTCGCTCGCGACCAGAAGGGCTACGCGGAGGACCGCCGGCCGAACGCCAACATGGACCCGTACGTGGTCACGCGACTGATCACGAACACGGTCTGCACCGCGAGCGCGAACTCACTGGCGAATGTCAATCACGAGCCGGCACAGGTGTGACACTCTCTCGACGGCGTTGATGGTCGTCGGATCAAACGTCGCCCTGCGACGCCGGTGCACAAGGAGGTAGAGGGATGGCCAACGAAGCAGCACCGGTTCTCCAGCTCATGGAGGAGCACGGCGCCAACCACCTAGACATCAAATTCACTGATGTCCCCGGCACCTGGCAGCACGTCACGCTCCCGCTGAGCGAGGTGAACGACGACCTGTTCGTGCGCGGCACAGGCTTCGATGGCTCCTCGATTCGTGGATTCCAGGTGATCAACGAGTCGGACATGCTGCTGGTGCCCGACGCCGGCACCGCCCGAGTCGACCCCTTCGTACCGGGTACCGTGACGATCGTCGCCGATGTCTCCGATCCGATTGCGGGCTCCTCATACAGCCGAGACCCGCGGAACGTGGCGAAGAAGGCCGAGGCCTACCTCGCCTCGACTGGCCTTGGCGATACCGCCTACTTCGGTCCCGAGCTCGAGTTCTTCGTGTTCGACCAGGTGCGCTTCGATCAGACACCGAACTCCGCCTACTACTACGTCGAGTCCGATGAGGGCGTGTGGCGCTCCGGGGAGCCCTTCACCGTCGACGGCGAAGGCTTGAACGTGGGCATGAAGCCCCGGCACAAGGAGGGCTACTTCCCCGCCCCACCTGTCGACACCTTCATGGAGTTCCGTAACGACGCCACAGCGCACCTCGAACACTTCGGCATGATCGTCGAGAAGCACCACCACGAGGTGGCGACTGCTGGACAAGCCGAGATAGACATTCGCTACGAGGCGCTGGTGGCGCAGGCCGACAACGTCATGGCCTACAAGTACGTGGTCAAGAACACGGCGCGCGAGTACGGCCAGGTGGCGACGTTCATGCCCAAGCCGCTGTTCGATGACAACGGCACGGGCATGCATGTGCACCAGTCGATCTGGAAGGACGGCAGCACGACCTTCGCGGGCGACGGGTACGCCGGGATGAGCCAGGTCGCCTTGCACTACATCGGCGGACTGTTGGCCCATGGACGGGCGCTGGCGGCAATCGTCGCCCCGACCTCGAACTCCTACAAGCGGCTGGTGCCGGGCTTCGAGGCGCCGACGATCCTCGCGCTCTCGGCGCGCAACCGCTCGGCGGCCGCACGCATCCCGATGTACTTCCAGGACGCGCCGGCGAAGCGCGTCGAGTTCCGGCCGCCGGATCCAACGGCCAACCCCTATCTCGCCTTCTCGGCGATGCTTATGGCTGGCCTCGATGGCATCGCCAACGAGATCGACCCGGGCGACCCGGTCGATTACGACCTGTACGAGGCTTCGGAGGAGACGCTCGCCGCGCTCGGCCAGATGCCGGCGAGCATCGGAGAGGCGCTGGACGCGCTCGAAGCGGACCACGACTTCCTGCTGCAGGGCGATGTCTTCACTCCTGACCTGCTGGAGGCGTACATCTCGTTCAAACGAGAGACCGAAGTGGACCAGATTCGCGTCCGCCCGCACCCGTGGGAGTTCTACCTCTCGTTCGACGCCTAGCCACTGACGAGGGCAAGCGGATCGGCCGAGCCTCGACCGTCCCTAGTAGTCGCCGTCCTTGCGCTCCTCCGCACCGGACTGGCCCGGGAGGGAGGTTGCGCCGCTTCGGCGCGGAGTCGTACGCCCCGCGGAAGTCGCGGAACGGGCCGTCGCGCCACTCGAGGGCGGCCTTAAGGCCATCCTCGCGGCTGCGCCGACCGAACTCGCCGCCCGCCGGGCGGTAGGTGCTGAGGCCCTGCACGTCGTAACCGGAGGCGAGGCCGGTGCGGATGCCCATGATCTCGTACTGCCGGTTCACCGCGCGCTTCGAGTACATCAGCATGTCGTTGTCGATGTGCGTCATCCGCTCCGCGAACTCGCGTGTGAAGTCGTCCAGCTCTTCGAGCGGTAGCGCGTAGTTCGCCCAGCCGAGGTCGGCCATCTGCTGGCCGCTGAACGAGTCGCCGACGTAGGCGAACTCGCGCGCCTTGGCCGGCGGGAGGAACCAGGGCGTCCACATCATGTCCATCGTCGTCATCGCCCGCACCGGCGGGTAACCGACCTGCATCGTCTCCTCGACGATGCGGAAGTCGCAGACCGAGGCGAGCTCGGTGCCGCCTGCCAGGCAGTAGCCATGCAGCTGCGCAACGACCGGCTTCGACAGCTCCCAGATGAACCAGTTGGTCATGACCACGTGCCGCGCCCACTCCATCGGACCGGGGTGCGTGCTCCCGGTGTCAGGCATGAGCGAATGGCGATTGACGTACGGCGCATCCTCGCCCGCAGCGCGCGCTGGCCTGAGGTCATAGCCTGCGCTGAAGGCGCGACCGGCGCCCTTCAACACGATCACGCCAACGTCAGGGTCCGCCTCCGCGACCTTCATCGCGTCCATCACCTCCGCGCGGAGGTTGTTCGACAGCGCGTTCAGCTTCTCCGGCCGGTTCAGCGTCACGTAAGCGACGCGGCCTGAGACGTCGTAGAGGATGTCGTGGTAATCGAGTGCGCTCATGGCAGCTCCAATGCTCGAGGGTGTGCGGATCCGCCCCGTTGGTATCGACCGGCCGAGGCGGCGTCAAGCGCGCAAGCAGCGTCGAGGTGGTTTCAGGCGCCCTCGCCGTGCCGATCGCCCAGGATCAGCGGGACCCGCATCTCCTGCTCGCTCAGGCCAGAGTGGTGGGAGCGTTGCTTCTTGAAGCGCTTCTCGTTGGGTGCGCCAGACCAGCGCATCACCACGCCGCCGATGGCGATCGAGGTGAAATCGCCGACGCGCAAGTGCATCTCGTCGCTCAGCGGCTCTGGCCCGAAGAGCCCGAGCTGCTCGACCTCGTCGGTGCTGAGCAGAAAGGCGTACTGCCCGTACTCGCGTTCGAAGCAGCTGCGGAAGGCCTCGTGTTCGCCCTCGCGGACGTGCCAGTAGAGCGTGCGCACGTCGCCCGAGGGCGGGCAGCGCAGCGGCGCCAGCACCGGGGAACTCGGTTCGATCGGGTGATACTCGCCGGGACCAACCTCGAGGTGCCCGTGGTCCGCCGTCACGACGATGCGTGCCGGGCGCTCGAGCGCTGCCAGTGCGAAATCGAGATCGGCCAGGGCGTGATCGAGGTCCTCCATCGCCGCCCGCACGCGATCGTGATCGGCGCCGTAGCGGTGAAGCAGCTGGTCGGGTTGCGGCGTGTAGAAGTATGTGAACGTCGGTCCGTCGGCCTCAGCGATACGCTCGGCGATAGCCCGCGCCCCCTCCGCGTGCGTGGCGTAGCCGAGCCGCTCGGCGTCGCCGCCGAGGTAGCGCGTAAAGGGCGTGTTGACGAGCGACTGCGGCATCATCAGCAGCGACTCGCGGTCGTTGCGGGGAATCAGCGCCGGCGCCGGGAACACCTCGTCGATGGTCACGTCCAGCGACGCGAGGTCGGTGCCGTCCTTCACGGTGTCGAAGGGCAGGATCCGCACGGCTTCCTCGAGCCTCGGAAGGTACGTCCACCACCCCGGCACGCCATGCTGCGCGGGCCACGCGCCCGAGGCCACGGTCGTGAGCGCCGTCGAGGTCGTCGCCGGGAACACCGCTTGCAGCGGCCCGGCGAGATGTGAGCGCAGCCAGCTGTCGCCCTCAAGGGCGTGGACGCAATCGAGGCCGAGGCCGTCACTGAGGACGAAGACGAGGTGCTCGGCGGTCGCCAGCTCCTTCGCGATGGCGCGGCCATGGTCTGAGAGCTCGATATCGGGAACGCCCGTGACGTCAGCGATCGCGCGAACCAGGTCGACGAAGTGCGCATCGCCGAGGTTAGGGGCGATCAGGTCGCCACGACCCCACGCTGACTCCAGTCGAGCAACCTCGACTTGCTGGACCACCAGTGTCCGCCCGCTCTATCCGATACCCGCGCCTGAATCGAGTGTAGTCGCGCCGAAGCCCGGCGGAAGTACTCGCGAGCGGGCAATCGTTCGCCAGTTTAGTCGCTCGACCAAACCACCGCAGGGGCACACCTCGTTACGGGTAACGATACTCGCGGATCCCTCTCACGGTGCGCCAGATCACGAGCGTTGCGAGCAGCGAGAGCACCCCGCCGAGGAGCATCGTGTCGCCCTCGCCGATCCAGGCGGACATGAACCCCACCCAGATCGTGCCGACGTTGTTCGCGGTCTGCGCCGAGAGCGTCGTGAACGAGAGCGTGCGGCCGCGCATGTGGTCCGGCGTCGTCAACTGCACGGTCGACTGCCTCATCGTCACGCTCACGGAGTCGGCGGCGCCGAGGCCCGCAATCACGATCGCGCCCAGCAGGAGCGAGCTCGCGGACCCGAACGCGAACAGCAGCAGCGAGTAGGCGATCGTGGCGTAGAGGACCATCATCCCCTTGGCCCGGTAGTTCGCCAGCCACAGCACGAGGAACGCGCCACCGACGGCGCCGGCCGAGTTCGCCGACGTGAGCACACCCGTCGCGCCAGCACCGCCCCGGAAGATCCCCCTGGCGATCGCCGGCAGCACCTGCCGGTAGAAGGAGACGACGGTGATGCCGGTGTCGAGCAGGAACAGCCCGGGCAGGATCGGGTGGCGGATGACGAAGCGGAAGCCCTCGGCGATGGAGCGCAACATGCTGCCACCGACCGCGCCCTCCGGGCGTCCGGAGGCGGCGATCATGACCGGCAGCGCGACGCTGGGTCCGATCGCAACCACGGTGAGCCAGAATGTCGCGCCAAGGCCGATGGTCTCCGCGACGAGTGCGAAGAGCAGCGGCGCCGCGACCGTCCCGAGCTGCTGGTTGATGTTGTTGTTCGTGACCGCGTGCATCAGGTGCGTCCGAGGCACCACCATCGCGGTGAGCGCGCGGCCGGCGGGCTGACCGAAGACCGTCGTAACGCCGGTGATCGCGCTGGCGACGTAGACATGCCAGGGTTCGAGCTGATCTGCGCTGATCAGGAGCGCCAGGATCACCATCGTCGCGAGCGTGACGGTCTGCGTCAGCATCATCAGCCGCTTGCGGTCGAACCGGTCCGCGAACGTGCCGCCGTAGAGCAGCGCTGGGATCTGGACGACCAGCTGGATCACGCCCAGGATGCCGAGTGTCGCTGCTGAGCCCGTCTCCTCGAAGAGCCAGAACGCCGTCACCAGCAGCCGTAACTGCTGGCCCATCGTGTGCGAGACGAGCGCGCCCCAGAGCAGGCGGTAGTCGCGGAAGCCGAAGACCGCCCATGCGGCAATAGCTTCGGGCGGCCCCGTCGCCGGCGGCTCAGCCGAGCTGCTGGACAAAGTCCGCCACCGTCCGGGCCGGCAGGTCACAGACCATGTCCACGCAGACGTATGCCGCCGCACCGTCCTCGACATCGCGACCCTCGAGGAGCGGCAGTCCGCCGGAGGCGTCGGCGCTCGCGGTGACGACGGTCGGCAGGAACCTCGACGCCAGCTCGCGCTCGAAGGCGGCGCGGTCAGCGGCGTCGCCGACGATTGCAATCTCGCGGTGCGGCGCGAGCAGCAGCTCGACGGCCTGCAGCACGGTGCCGAACCCAGCCCCCGCCTGCGCGATCTGCGGCTGCACGAGGCCGATCACCTCGCGCGCCACCTCCTCGCCGCGTGGGTCGCTGAGGTAGCGGCCGATCCAGAGTGCCAACAGCGCCGCGGCGCCGTTACCGCTTGGCGTGGCCGCGTCGAAGAACGGCTTCTGCTGCAGCAGAAGCGCCTCGCCGTCTGGGGCGGCCTCGAAGAAGCCACCGCTTCCGCCCGCGGCCGGATCGTCGTGGAAGCGCTCGAGCATCACCTCGAACAGCTCGCGGGCCCAGTCGAGGTGCGCCACATCACCGGTCGCCCGGTACAGCTCGACGAGCCCGAGGCCGAGGTAGGCATAGTCCTCGAGCATCCCGTCGATCTTGGCGACGCCCTCCTTGTACGTGTGGAGCAGCCGCCCGTCGCGCCAGAGTTGCGCCTGCAGGAAGGCGGCGTTGCGCTCGGCCAGCTCACGCAGATGCGCGTCGTCGAGGATGCGCGCCGCCTCGGCGATGGCGGCGAGGGCGAGGCCGTTCCACGAGGTCAGCACCTTGTCGTCGAGCCCCGGCGCCACACGCTGCGATCGCGCATCCAGCAGCCGGGCACGCATCGACTCGACGCGCTCGTTCAGCGCCGCCTCATCGAGCGCGTAATCACGGGCCACCTGCTCGAGGGGCAAGCTGCGGCTCAGGACATTGCGGCGGCCGAACTCAGGATGGTGTGGGTCCTCGAAGTTGCCGGAAGCGGTGACGTGCCAGACGGCGCGGGCGATCGGACCGTCGTCCTCGCCTAGCACTTCGTCGATCTCGTCCGATGTCCAGACGGAGAACTTGCCCTCGATGCCCTCGCTGTCCGCGTCCTGCGCCGAGGTGAAGCCGCCCTCGTCGGTCAGCATCTCGCGTTCGAGGTAGGCAATCGTGCCGCGGGCGACCGCCGCGAAGTGCTCCTCGCTGGTCAGCTGGTAGGCGTGGAGGTAGGTGCGGATCAGCTGCGCGTTGTCGTAGAGCATCTTTTCGAAGTGCGGGACCAGCCACTGTCCGTCGACGGAGTAACGGGCGAACCCCCCGCCGAGGTGGTCGTAGATACCGCCCTGCGCCATGCGCCGCAGCGTGTGCAGCACCATCTCCAGTGACGACGGCGTCCGTGGCCCCTCGCCGGCCCGCGCGTGCTGCATCAGCAAGAACTCGAGGTTGCTCGGACTCGGGAACTTCGGCGCGCCCCCGAACCCACCCCACACGGGGTCGTAGGCGCTCCGCAGGGCCTCGGCGACCTGGTCGGGCAGCCCGGGCCCAATCGACCCAGCGCCTGGCGAGGCGTAACGACTCGATTCGCGCAGGCGCTTCGTGACATCGCCCGCCTGCGCAACGATCTCATCGCGACGGCCCGTCCATGCCTCGGTAATCGCGTCGAGCAGGCGAGGGAAGCCCGGCCGCCCATGCCCGTCCTCGGGCGGGAAGTAAGTGCCGGCGTAGAACGGTTCGAGTTCAGGCGTGAGGAAGACGGTCATCGGCCAGCCGCCCTGACCGGTCATCGCTTGCGTGAACGCCATGTAGACGGAATCGACGTCCGGCCGCTCCTCGCGGTCGACCTTGACGCTCACGAACTGCTCGTTCATCTGGGCCGCAATGGCGTCGTCCTCGAAGGACTCATGCGCCATCACGTGGCACCAGTGGCAGGAGGAGTAGCCGATCGAGAGCAGGATCGGCTTACCCTCGGCGCGTGCTCGCTCGAACGCCTCGTCACTCCACGGGTACCAGTCGACCGGGTTGTCCGCGTGCTGCCGCAGGTAGGGGCTCGTCTCGCCGGCGAGTCGGTTGGCCATGCCGCTGGTCCTCCCGCGCGCCCGACCCTCGAGGAGGCCTCGGAGGCCACACGTTAGCACCGGCTGGCCTACAGTCCTGCCCGTGCGTCAGCCCCGACCGAACGCCCGAGGAGCACACATGCCCGACGATCGTCCCGCCCTCGAGGTCCGCCCGGCGACGCCCGACGATTCCGCGACGATCGTGGAGTTCGTCCGCTTGCTCGCCGCATTCGAGCACGAGCCTGTCGAGCACGTGCGCCTCACCGAGGACGACGTGCGGCGCGATGGCTTTGGCGACCAACGCTCCTTCGAGGCGCTGATCGCCGACCTCGACGGTGCGCCAGTCGGCTTCGCGCTCCTCTTCCCCAACTACTCGACGTGGGAGGGCCGTCCCGGCATCTACGTCGAGGACATCTACGTGCGCGAGGAGCAGCGCGGCAGCGGCGTCGGCGAAGCGATCATGCGCGCGATCGCCCGCCTGGCCCTCGAACGCAACGCGGCGCGCCTCGACCTCGCGGTGCTCGACTGGAACCCCGCGCGCGGTTTCTACGACCGCCTCGGCCTCTCGCACCAGGAGACGTGGCTCCCCTACCGCCTCGACCGCGCCGGCATCGAGGCGCTGGCGGGCGAGTAGCTGGCTGACACCCGAGCCGGAACGCGCGATAGTCGGCGCGTGAGCATCCGAGGTGGAGGAGAGAACGACGATGGCTGATCTGATTTACGAGAAGTTTGACCACCACGCGGTGTTCACGATGAACCGGCCGGAGCGGCTCAACGCGCTCGGCGGGTCGATGAACGCGGAGCTGGACGAGGCGCTGGTCGACTTCACGAACGACCCGGCGATGCGCGCCGGGATCGTGACGGGGGCCGGGCGCGCGTTCAGTGCGGGCGCCGACCTCAAGGAGATGAACGAGCGCAACGTCGAGCGCGGCGAGCGGGCGAGGGTGGTCGGGTCGTTCGATCCGGCGGCATCGATGCGCTTCGCGCGTAATCCGAAGCCGTTCATCGCCGCGATCAACGGCCTCTGTATCGCCGGCGGCCTCGAGCGCGCGCTGGACTGCGACATCCGCATCGCCTCCAGGGCGGCGTTCTTCGGCCTCTTCGAGGTGAAGCGCGGCATCATGGCCGGCTACGCGATCCACCACCTGGCGCGCATGATCCCGTTCGGCGACGCGATGTACATCCTGCTCACTGGCGACCGCGTATCCGCGGAGGACGCGCTGCGCTGGGGGATGATCACCGAGCTGGTCGAGCCCAACGAGCTCATGCCGAGGGCGGTCGAGATCGCCGAGCTGATCGCCTCGAACGCCCCGCTCTCCGTCGAGGGGACGAAGTCGATCGCCCACCAGTGGCGGCAGCTCCAGATCGACGAGTCGTACCGCTTCGGCCAGTGGGTCGGGCGGACCGTCCTCAACTCGGAGGACGCGAAGGAGGGGCCGCGCGCATTCGCGGAGAAGCGCGAGCCGAACTGGCAGGGGCGGTAACCGCTCGATCGCGCCACGCGCGCGTGTTATCACTAATAATGGTCGAGTCTGAGCGCCGTGGTGGCTGCTCAGACGGTTGAAACGAGGGATGGCTGATGTTGAGTTTCTTACGACGACTGCACGAGGACGAGGCGGGCCACAGAGCGCCGTTCAGCACGGCGCTCGTTGGCATCATCGCCGCGGTCGCGCTGACCTGGGGGATCGTCGGCGACATCGACTGGCTGACCATCGTCGGCGGCGTCGCGATCGGCGTGATGGCCGTCGCCGCGGGCACGCTGACCCACGTCGAGGTCGATTACGACGTGATGGAGCGTCTGGATGCCCTCGAACAGTCCGACGGCGAAGACTAGCCGTTAGTCGAGACCCAGCTCGCTTTCGAGGTCGCCAATCACCTGATCGAGACCGTCGACGAGGTTGTCAGCCTCCTCGCGGTTGATGATGAGCGGCGGCGCCACCTGGATCGATGGTCCAGCGCGCCCCAGCAGACCATGTTCGCGCATCAGCCGGGACATGCGGCGACCGACGTCGTCGTCCTCGCTGAACTCCTCGCCGGCCTCAGGATTGCGCTTGAGGTCGATCGCGTGCATCAGCCCAATGCCACGCGTGTCCGCGATGACGTTGTGGCGCGACTGCAACTCCTCGAGTTGCTCGCCGATGTAGGCGCCCGTGCGCGCTGAGTTTTCGACGAGGTGCTCGCCCTCGATGATGCCGACGTTCGCCAGCGCCACGGCGCAGGCGACCGGGTGGGCGCCGAACGTCGAGCCGCCAATGAGGGCGTGCTTCCGCTCGCCGACGAACGCCTCGACCACGCGGTCGGATGCCATCATGGCGGCGATCGGCGCGTAGCCCGATGAGAGCCCCTTACCCACGGTCATCAGGTCCGCCTCGATCGGGAAGTGATCGATACCGAACCACTCCCCCGTCCGACCGAAGCCGTTGACCACCTCGTCGGCGATGAGCAGGATGCCGTGCTCGTCGCAGATCTCGCGGATGCGCTGCCAGTAGGCGTCCGACGGCACATGCGAGCCGACCGAGGTCGAGGCCGAGATCGGCTCGGCAATGAAGGCTGCAATGGTCTCGGCGCGGTGGAACTTCACAACCTCCTCGACGTAGTTCGCCCAGAAGAGGTCGTCGAGGCCTGTTTTGTCGTTGCTGAGCGCGCCGAGCCCCGTTGTGTTCGGGACGGGAACGTTGCCCGGCACCAACGGCTCGAAGGGCGCGCGGTTCAACGCGCGTGAGCCGTTCACCGACAGCGCGCCGGCGGTCGTCCCGTGATACGAGCCGATGCGTGAGATGACCTTGTAGCGCCCGGCCTCACCGCGGTTGTAGTGGTACTGCTTCGCCATGCGAATGGCGGTCTCGACCGCCTCAGATCCGGTGTTCACGAAGAAGAACTTCGAGATGTTCGAGGGTGTGACTTCCGCCAGCTTGCTGGCGAGGTCGACCGCGGGCCGGGTCGCGTAACTGAACGGATTGGCGTAAGCGAGGCGTCGCATCTGCGCCGCTGCGACGTTCGCCAACTCCTCGCGGCCGTGGCCGATGGCGACGACCAGGAGGCCACTCATCGCGTCGATGTAGCGGCGGCCCTCGATGTCCGTCAGATAGATGCCGTCGCCGTGGTCGATGACGATGAACTCGCCGTCCTCGGCAAGCTCGTTGTACTGCCGGGTGTGCACCCAGAGGTGGTCCAGACCGCGACGGACGTAGTCGTTGACCTGCTCGGTGGAGAGGGCGGCCGGCTCGGCAGTCTGCGTCATTGTTTGGTCACTCCGCTGCCGCACGACGATACCACCGCTGCCGTATCGTCGAGCTGATGAGCGATCGGGATGTCCTCGTGCGCACCGCCACGCCGGCCGACGCCGAGGCGATGGCCCGTGTGCACGACCGCTCCTACCGCTCCTTCTACCGCGGCATCCTGCCCGATGAGGCGCTCACGCGCCGCACCGTGGAGGAGCGCACGACCGAGTGGCGAGACACGATCGAGTCCGGAGTGGGCGTCGCCTCAGCGGTGCTCATCAGCGGCGAGATTGTCGGCGTGAGCTTCGCCTTCGAGGACACATCGGACGAGTTCGCTTCGCCCACTGGAAACCTGACGACGCTGTTCATCGACCCCGACCACATCCGCACGGGCCGGGGGCGCGACTTGCTCGAAGCCGCCGTCGGCTGGTTCCGGGCGCGCGGACACACCTCGGCCGTGCTGTGGTGCCTCGAGCAGAACGACCGCGCGCGCCGCTTCTACGAGGCGCAGGGCTGGTCGCTCGACCCGAGCGCACTTCCACGCCAGATTGGGCCCTACGAGGACGTGCGCGAGGTGCAGTATCGCCTCAGCCTCGACGGCGGAGACGCGGTGCGGAGGATCGTCGGGACGGGCTAGCCGCGACGCGTGATCACGGCGTAGGCGACCAGCCATGCACCGACGAGCCATGCCAGCAGCGTCGCGAGGGCCCTCGTCGGGTCATCGACGATCCCGTCCGTCAGCGCCCAGCGCATCACCGAAGCGGCATGGCCGGCCGGGAGCCACTGGTGCACCTAGGCGAGCCAGTCCGGCAGGCGATCCGCGGGGAAGTTCACGGGGGAGAAGACGAACACGCCGAAGACGAGGACCTGCGTGATGACGTTGGTGATCCGGGGGTTCGGGATGGCGTGTCCGAGCGAGAAGCCGATCGCCGTCCCGACGCCGACCACGAGGAAGGCCAGCGGCACGGACCACGGCGAGACGCTGAGCGTCAGGTCGTAGCGCCAGCTGGCGGCCGCCAACGCGACCACCACCGCGGGCAGACCAACGATCGACCACACCGACATGGTCGCGAGGTACATCGACATGCGTGACACCGGGAGCGCGAAGAAGAAGTCGTACGTGCCCTCGAGCTTCTGCTGCGCCACCTGCTGCGGAACGATCACGAAGCCGATCATCAACAGCGGCAGCACGCTCGAACCAGTCGTGATGAACAGCGCCTGCTCGGCACTGATGTCGGCGAAGAGGAAGCCGAGGCCGATCGCGAAACCGGCGCCCATCAAGATCTGAAGAACAATCATCAGCGGCAGCATCAGGCGAAGGCTTAACAGCTCCCACTTGAACACCTGCAGGTAGGAACGCCACCAGAAGCGGGGGCCGAGCACGATCTCGCTGACGCGGACCGCCTCGTTGGCTCGGCTCCGCAGCGTCGCAGCTTCAACCACCGGCGCCATCCTCTCCGATCCCGGCCGCGTCCAGCGCCCGCTCGGCGCCAACGAGGCGGAGGTAGGTGTCCTCGAGGGTGGTCGCGCCGAGTTCGTACTCCTCGGCGACACCCTGCTGGATCAGCTCGCGCACCCAGGTGACCGCGCGAGACGCCGCCTCATCCCGGAGGGTTCCGAAGAGGCGGCGTCCCACGATCAGCGGATCACGGACGAATACGGGGACGTCCGGCGCCGCTACGCCAGGCTCGAGGACCACCTCGAGCCGTAACGAGTCACGGTCCGCCGACTTCAGTGAAGCCGGCGTGCCTTGAGCCACCACACGGCCGCCATCGACGATCGCAAGTCGATCGACGGCGCGTGAGGCTTCCTGAACGTTGTGGGTGACGAGCAGTACGGCTGAGCCGCTCTCGGCAACGCGCCGCAGCTCCTGCCAGAGCAGTCGGCGTCGCATCGGGTCGACATCGTTCGTCGGTTCGTCGAGGATCACCAACGGCTGCGGGATGACGACCGCCATGGCGAACCCGGCGAGCCGCCGCACGCCGCCGGAGATGTTCGCTCCCATCGTGTCCGACCACTCGCCGATCTCCAGCTGAGCGATCACTTCTTGGCGGCGACGTCGCACCTCGGACGCGGGTGCACCACGCATCCCGCCGACGAGGTCGATCGCCTCGCGGACGCGCAGCGAATCGATGGGCACGGGCGACTGCGGCAGATAGCTGCACAGCTGACGGGCGCCGTCCGGGTCGGCGACCAGGTCGTGGGGACCGAGGTGGATGGTGCCGGCCGTCGGCTTCAGCAGCCCCATGATCTGGTTGACCACGGTCGTCTTCCCGGCCCCGTTCGGGCCGAGCAGCCCGAAGACCTCGCCGGGTGCGATGGTGAAGCTGATGTCGTCGTTGGCGACGACGTCGCCTGCGTAGACCTTGCGCAGCCCCTCGATCGTCAGCGCGCCGGGCGACGGCGTGTGGTCGACGCCACTAGCTGGCTGAGACATGGCGGCCGTGGCCATCTCGCCCTACCCCTCGAGGCTCGCGCGGAGCGTTGATCCCGAGTTTGGCTAGCGAGCGAGCGGTGAGAAGAAGCGCGCGGCCTGTGCCCTGGCGAGGTCATCGCGAACTTCCGCATGGGTCGGCGTGCCGGCTCGGCGGTCGCTGACGATGTTGTTGTAGACGGTGGAAAGACGCATGACTGACTCCGAGTCCGCTGTGACGGCGGTCTGCCGTCGTTATGACGTCACTATGACATCATGTCAGTGTCATGATAACCCTCTTTGCCGGGAAATTCGGGAAAATCTCCAATTTCCCGGAATTATGTCTCGCATGGCTCACTCGCCGACCCCTGTAGCGTGATCACGCTCATCCTCTGCACGCTCGGCATGCCCCAAGATGGGGACTGCGCCCTCCCCCGGTCCATCGAGCAGACTCCATGACTCAGGCATCGGCGGCGCGCCCTCGGGCGCGGGTCTGGCTGTACGGCATCGGCGCCGCCGTAGCGGTCGCGGCGCTCATCGCCTTCGGGGTCGCGCTCCTCGAGGGCGGTCCACCGCCACCCTCGGGTCCCGCGCTCCCCGCGGAACTCAGCTTGAACGAGCCCGGCGCGTTCCAGGTCGAGGTGCCGATGTTCACCCCGGTCGTCTTCGACATCGCCTCGGACGGCGGCTTGCTCGAGGTCGAGTTCAACCGCGTGGACCTCGGCGCCGCCGGTGTGCGCCACGACGTCTTGCAGCACTTCGGTCCGTATGAGGGCACGCGCATCGTGGGTGTCGCGCCGGGGATGTGGGAGGTGGTCGTGCGGGCCGACGAGGAATGGCGCGTCGCCGTCAGTCTGCCGGAGCCCGGCGAGCTGCCCATCGCAAGCGCGGGCAGCACCGACTGGGCGTCGCCCATGCTGGAGCTCAGCAATCTCACCGAGGTCGAGGTCAGCTACGAGGGCGACGACGAGTTCCTGCTGTTCGTCTTCCGCGACGATGGCGCACGCCTCGACGCGCCAGTCGACCGGGTCGGTGCGTTCGACGAGCCCGTACGGTTCCGCACCGCCCCCGGCAAGTACATCATCGCCGTGGAGACGCTCGGCCCGTGGACGCTCGATGTGCAGCAGACCTACTCCGACGCCGACGCGCCCTAGGCTCGGAGCGCGCCCCCCGCACGGTGATAGGCTGCGGTCGGCCCGCGTCACAACGCCGGCAAGCCACGCGGAGCCGCCGAGGGGGCCCGTATGCCCGATGCGCCGATCCTGCTGATCGAACGCCGCGAGGCGACCGGCGAGCTCGTCCTCAACCGCCCGCACCGCCGCAACGCGCTCACCGGACCGCTCGTCGACGCGCTGCACGCCAGGCTCGAGGAGTTGATCGCGGACGATGCGATCAGCGTGATCCTGATTCGAGGCGCAGAGGGCACGTTCTGTGCTGGCAACGACCTCAAGGAGTTCCGCGCCGACCCCCCACCCGCATGGCTCGCGAGCCACGGCGAGCGCTGGGCGGATTTCCACGCCGCGATGTTTGGATCCCCCAAGCCGATCGTCGGCGCCCTAGAGGGCCACGCTATCGCTGGCGGCTCCGCGCTGGCACTCGCCTGCGACTTCTTGATCGCCGGGGAGGAGGCGCAGCTGCACGTCGCCGAGGTCGCGCTGGGCCTGGGACCGGCGCCGGTGAACATGGTGTGGCTTGAGTGGAAGTACGGCGCTGGTCGCGCGCAGGAGTTCGTAGCGGGCGGCTTGCCGTACACCGGTCGAGCGCTCGCCAATCGCGGCATGGCGCTCCGCGCCGTCCCGGACGAAGACGTCGTCGAGGATGCACGCCTCCTCGCGGCGCGGTTGGCCGAGAACGACGGCGCCTCGGTCGCGCGGGCGAAGGCGCTGGTGCGCCGTCTCAGCGAGGTGCCGGACGCCGAGGCGTTTCGCGCTCGTCTCGCCGCGGCCCAGGGTCGCTAACCGCGCAGCCTCGGCGCGTCAGACCGGCAGGCGGGCGACGTTGGCGATCACGCGCCCGAGGTAGGGCACGCCGCGCCGGACCGGGCCGGTGCGCATCCACTCGCGCGGCGTGTGGGCCTCGCCACCCGTGGTGATGCCCACGCACGTGGCTGGGATGCCGAGCGCCAGTGGGATGTTGGCGTCCGTGCTGCCGAACCCATAGCTAGGTTCACCGAGGCCGCTCGCCCGCCTCGCCCGCTCGACCGCGCGGATCATCGGGTCGTGGCGCTCGATGCTGCCGCCGGGCCGGTCGCCGATGCGTTTCAGGGAGACGCGAGCATCGCCCGTCACGGCCCCTCGGATGGCCGAACGTGCGCGACGGTCGAGGTCGGCCAGCGCCTGAGCGTCGATCGAACGAATATCGAGCTCGAAGGTGGCGGCGGGCGCGATCGTGTTCACCGAGCGACCACCACTGATCACGCCCACGTTCATCGTCGTCTTCGGCTCGACGCCGACCTCCGGCATCAGCGGATCCAGCGACGCGATCGCCCTCGCTGCGACGCTGATGGCGTTCGGACGTCCGTAAGCGCCCCATGAGTGCCCGCCGTCGGTCTCGACCCGCACCTCGTAACGGCGGCTGGCGACGCCGCCGATCTGGATGCGGTTGAGCGACAGGCCCTCGACGGCCAGCACGCGGTCGTAGGCGCCGGTGTAGTGCTCGCAGAGCTGGCGCACGCCACCAAGGTCGCCGCGCCCTTCCTCGCCCACATTCGCGGCAAGGATGACACGCCCGAGGCCACGCGGACGCTCGCGGCGTAGCGCTTCGCCGACCGCGATCACGCCAGCGACACCGACCGAGTTATCCCCGATACCGCGGCCGACGATGCGCCCTCGACGCTTCGTCGCCGGCGTTTCGTCGTCGGGGAAGACCGTGTCAAGGTGTGCAGCGACGAGCAGTCCGCTCCCGCGCTCGGCGGCCGGACCCTCGTGGATGGCGACCACGTTGCCCATGCGATCGACAGACAGGTCGTCCCAACCGCCGATCGCGGCGAGGCGGTCGTGAACGTGCGCCGCCCTCGCCCCTTCGCGGAAGGTGGGCGCGGGAATCTCGGCGATCACGATCGCCTCGTCGGCGACATCGCCAGCCAGGCGCTGCAGGGTCCGCTCGTAGGCCGTGACCATGACTCATCCACTCGCAGGCGTCCCGAATGCCAGCGGCGAGCATAGCGCGAGCGCCTACAATCGGCCGCACCGACGAATCGCGACCAGACGAGGTAGATGCACCGATGCGCGCGATGCTCTGCGACGCCCCCGGCGAGCCCGCCTCGCTACGCCTCGCCGAGGTGGAGCCGGCCCCGCTTGGCGCGGGCGACGTGCGCATCGCCGTCGAGGCGGCAGGCGTCAACTTCGCGGACCTGCTGTTGATCCGAGGCGAGTACCAGGACCAGCCGCCCTGCCCGTTCGTGCCCGGCCTCGAGGCCGCAGGCCAGGTCGTCGAGGTGGCGGCGGACGTTGAGGACATCGCCGTCGGCCAGCGCGTCCTCGCGTTTCTGGCCAGCGGCGGCTTCGCCGAGACGGCCACCGCGCAGGCCGCCGACGTCATCACGATCCCGGAGGGGATGGACGCGGCTGTCGCCGCCACGTTCCCCGTCGTCTACGCGACATCGCATCTCGCACTCGTTCACCGCGCGCAGCTGCAGCCCGGCGAGGTGCTGCTGGTCCATGGCGCCTCGGGCGGTGTGGGGTTGACCGCCGTCGAGGTCGGGCGAGCCCTGGGCGCGACGGTCATCGCCTCTGCCAGCTCGCCGGAAAAGCTCGCGATCGCGGAGGCGCACGGCGCGGACCACACCATCAACTACGCCGAGGAGGACATCCGCAAGCGAGTCCTTGAGCTGACCGGCGGGGCGGATGTCGTGTACGACCCGGTGGGGGGCGACTCCTTCCGCGCCTCGCTGCGCTGCATCCGGCCAGGCGGCCGCATCCTCGTGATCGGCTTCGCCAGCGGTGACGTGCCGCAGATTCCGGCCAACCACCTGCTGGTGAAGGACGCCTCGGTGCTTGGGCTCAGCCTCGGCCAGCTGCGGCGTCATCGGCCCGAGGTGGTGCAGGCGGCGATGCGCGAGCTGCTCGAGTGGTGGAGCGACGGCCGCCTGCAGCCGCTCGTCAGCGACCGCTTTCCCCTCGAACGCGCGGCCGACGCGGTCGAGGTGCTGCGCGACCGCCGAGCAGCAGGCAAGGTCGCGCTGATCGTCCGCGAGACGGCGTCGTGAGCACCGTCGCGGTCATCGGCGCTGGCGCGGTCGGCAGCTACTACGGCGCGCGACTCGCCGAGGCCGGTCACGACGTCACGTTCCTGCTCCGCCGCGACTACGACGCAGTCGCCGCCGCCGGCCTGCGTGTCGAATCGATCGACGGTGACTTCACGCTCGACGCACCCTCGATCGCTCGCCGCAGCGAGGAGATCGGGCCCGTCGACTGGGCGATCTGTGCGCTCAAGGCGACGGCGATCGAGGACGCGCGCGAACTGGTCGCGCCCTGCGTCGGGGACGGCACCCGGATCCTCGTGCTGATGAACGGGCTCGGGCTGGAGGCGATGTTCGCCGACTGGTTCGGCGCCGAGCGGATCTTCGGCGGGCTCGCGTTTACCTGTCTCAACCGAGGCGAGCCCGGCTGTGTCCACCACCTCGACTACGGCCCGGTGACCGTCGGCCACTACCTCGACGACCCGGGCGAGCTCGAAGTAGCGCTGAAGCTGTGGGACGGCGCGCATGTCGAGGTGTCGACGACGCCGTCTCTGCTCGCCGGGCGGTGGCGCAAGCTGTGCTGGAACATCCCGTTCAACGGCCTCGCAGTGACTGCTGGCGGCATCACGACCGACCGCATCACGACCGACCCGGAGCTGCGCGCCGCGGCGATTACGAGCATGCGGGAAGTGATCGCCGCAGGGAATGCGGACCTCGAAGATCGCGGGAGCGCTGCACGCCTTGACGGCGACGCCACCGTCGAGGAGATGATGACGATGACCGACGTGATGGAGGCCTACCGGCCGAGCACCATGATCGACTTCGTCGAAGGCCGGCCGATCGAGGTCGATGGCATCTTCGAGGCGCCACTGGCACGCGCAAAGGAGCTCGGCGTGCCCACTCCGCTACTCTCGCTGATGACCGCGCAGATGCGCGCCCTCGATCGCGACCGCGCGGCGCGGCATGGCTAGCGGCGGGCCCGATAGCCGGACGGTCGTGGCCGTCGAGGCCAGGCCGCTGAACGTTCCGCTGCTCGCTCCGTTCACCATCGCCACCAGTCGCCTCGAGCGAGTCGAGAACGTCGGCATCCGGGTCGAGCTCGACTCGGGCGCCGTCGGCTGGGGCGAGACGCCAACGCTGCCGCCGGTAACGGTCGAGGATCAGCCGACCGCGCTGCAGGCGCTCGAGGCCGTCAGCCCGCGGCTGCTCGGACGTGACGCGGCCGACTGGCAGTCGCTCGCAGCCGATCTCGCCGCCGAGCTGCCGCAGCTCGCCTCGACGCGCGCGGGCATCGAGATGGCGCTCGTAGACGCGCTGGCGCGGCACGCCGGTCAGCCACTGCACCAATGGTTCGGCGGCGCCGAGGACCGCGTCACGACCGACATCACCATCCCGATCACAGCACCCGAGGAGGCGGAGGCGCTCGCCCGGCGGTACTCCGATGAGGGCTTCGTGACGATCAAGACGAAGGTCGGGATCGACCGCGCCGCCGACCTCGAACGGCTGCTCGCGATTCGGACTGGGCATCCGACCGCCGCGCTCGTCCTCGACGCCAACGAGGGCTTCACCGCCGACGAGGCGTTGACGCTCGTCGCGGAGCTGCGCGCCGAGCGCATCGAGATCGCGCTGCTCGAGCAGCCCGTCGCCCGCGACGACTGGGAGGGCCTCGGACGAGTGCGCCGCGAAGCCGGGGTGCCGGTCGCGGCCGACGAGTCCTGCCGAGGCGTCGACGACGCACGTCGCATCGCCGCCGACAAACTCGCGACGGTGCTGAACATCAAGCTCGCGAAGTGTGGCGTGGCGGAGGCGCTCCAGATCGTCGAGGTCGCGCGTGAGGCCGGGCTGGGGCTGATGATCGGTGGCATGGTCGAGACCCGGATCGCCATGGGCTTCGGCGCTTGCTTCGCCGCCGGCCTCGGCGGGTTCGAGTTCATCGACCTCGACACACCGCTGCTGCTCGCCGACGATCCCGTGCGCGGCGGATACACCTCGGACGGGCCAACCTACGGTCTCGCCGGCATCGACGCCGGCCACGGTGGTTCGCTTGACTGGGACTGAGAGCGAGGGGCAACAGCGATGAACCAGGACGAACTCGCGGCATTCCTCGATCGACCGCACCTCGCAGTGGTCGCAACCACCAGGACGGACGGCCAGCCCCACTCGGTGCCCGTCTGGTATCGCTATGACGGCGTGCGCGTCCTCGTCTGGTCGGGGCGGGACCGCGCCTGGGTCCAGCACATCCTGCGCGACCCACGCATCTCCGTCAGCGTCGGCGAGGCGGGCGTGCCGTTCGGCGCCGCGGTCCTGACCGGCACGGCGACCTACCACGAAGGTGAGGACTGGATCGCCGAGGAGATTCGGGCGATCACGCGCCGCTATATCCCCGCGGACGAGGTCGAGCCGTACATCGAGCGCTGGGCGAGCCTGGACGGGATGGTCGCGATCACCCCGGAGCGCGTCGTCTCCTGGGGCAGCGGCTACTAGACTCGCGCGGGAACTACGGAGACCGGAAGCACCGACATGCCCGCCGACCGCGCCGACCTGATCCTCCACAGCGGCATCGTCCACACGATCGACGAGGCGAACTCGATCGCCGAGGCGGTCGCGGTGTCCGATGGGCGCATCCTCGCGGTGGGCTCCAACGCCGAGGTGCGAGCGACCGCGACGGCCGAGACGTCACAGATCGACCTCGCCGGGAGGTCGCTGACCCCGGGATTCATCGACGCGCACCAGCACTTCACCGGCATCGGGGGCGCGCAGGAGGCGATCGACTGCAAGGCGCCCGGCATGGACTCGATCGCTGCGATCGCCGAGGCCGTGCGCGAGCGCGCGGCGCAGGTGCCGACCGGCACCTGGATCCGGGGGCGCGGCTACGACCACTCGCGGCTGGTCGAACAACGGCACCCGAACCGCCACGACTTCGATGCGGTCGCGCCAGAGCACCCGGTCGTCTTCACCCGCACCTGCGGGCACATCATCGCCTTCAACACGAAGGCGATGGAGGTCTCCGGCCTCGATCGGATGACCGATGCTCCCGACGGTGGCCGGTACGATCGCGAGCCGGACGGCAGCATCCTCGGCGTCGCGTACGAGCGCGCCAACGCCCCGATCCAGAACGCCGCCGTCGCGAGCCGCGAGGAGCTGCGCCGCTGGCTGGTCGCAGCGAACGAGGCCGACCTCGCGAGCGGCCTGACGAGCATCCACGACGCCGGGGGCATGGCAGGCTCGCCGATGGATGTGGCAACGGAACTTGTCGCCTCAGACGAGCTGCAGGTCCGCATCTACTCGTTCGTCACGGTGAACGCGCTCGACCACCCGCACGTGCCGATCCTCAACACCGGCTTCCGCTCCGGCTTTGGTGACGATCGGCTCAAGATCGGCGCCTTCAAGGTGATGACCGACGGCTCCTCGTCGGGTCCGACTGCGGCGACGCGCGACCCATACACCGTGGATCCGGACGACTCGGGGATCGCGTACTGGGCACAGGACGACCTCGACGACCTGATCGGCCGTGCGCATCGCGCGGGCTGGCAGTGCACCGTCCACGCGGTCGGCGACCGCGCGATCGAACAGACGCTCGACGCGATGGCGCGTGCGCAGTCGGAGCACCCTCGCGACGGGCTCCGCCACCGCATCGACCACTGCGGCATCACGCCGCTCGACCTGCAGCAGCGGGTCCGCGACCAGGGCATCGTGCCGGCCATGCAGCCAGCGTTCTTCTGGGAGTTCGGCGATGGCTACATCCGCAACTACGGCCGCCACCGCGCCGACGTGATGTTCCCGGCGCGCTCGCTCCTCGAGGCCGGCACGACCGTCGCCGGGTCCTCCGACGCACCGGTCACCGACTACCGGCCGCTGTTCGGCATCGAGCAGGCGCAGACGCGCGCGACGATGGACGGCGACGTGTGCGGTCCCGACGAGCGCGTCGACCTGGAGACGGCGCTGCGCATGCACACCATCAACGGCGCTTACGCAGCGTTCGAGGAGTCTTCGAAGGGCTCGCTCGAGCCCGGGAAGCTGGCCGACCTCGCGCTGCTCAGCGCCGACATCCGCACGGTGCCGACGGCCGAGCTACGCGACCTCCCGATCGACATGACGATCGTCGGTGGGCGCGTGGTCTACGAGCGCAGCTAGGCCCCGAACCGCAGCGGCAGATGCTGGAAGCCGCGCACGATCGTCGCCGCGGTCTGGCGTTCCGCCGCCACCTCGCCACGCTCGATCGTGGAGTAGCGGTCGAGCAGCCGTTCGAGGGCGACCTTCGACTCGAGCCGCGCCAGCGGCGAGCCGAGGCAGTAGTGGATGCCCATGCCGAACGCCACGTGGTGCGTGTCGTCCTCGCGTGCGAGGTCGAACTCGTCCGGGCGGTCGTACGCCTTCGGGTCGCGGTTGGCAGCGCCGTAGGCCACGTTGACGGGCACGCCGGCGGGGATGTCGATGCCGTCGATCGTGACGTCTTCCTTCGAGTAGCGGGACAGCACCTGCACGGGGCTGTCGATGCGCAGCGTCTCCTCGATGAATGGTTCGACGAGCGTACGGTCGTCGCGCAGGCGCGCCCATAGCTCGGGGCGATCGGCGAGTACGTTGAGCATGTTGCCGATCAGGTTCGTCGTGGTTTCGTTGCCGGCCACCAGCAGCAGGATCGTGAAGCCGAGGACCTCCCAGTCCTCGAGGTGCTCGCCCTCGACCTCGGCCTCCGAGAGGGCCGAGATCAGGTCTTTGGTGACGGCCTGACGCCGCGCGATCTCGCCGTTCAAGAAGTTGACCATGTTGGTCAGGTCCTCGATGGCGAAGTCACCGCGCTGTGCGGCGATCAGCGCGTTCGACCAGCGCTTGAAATCTTCGCCGCGTTCAGTCGGAATGCCGAGGAGCGTCGCAATCACGGTGACCGGGAGCGGCACCGAGAGCTGCGGCACGAGGTCGACTTCCCCCTCCGGGAAGGCGTCGATCAGGTCGTCGGCGATGCTCTCGACGAACGGCTCGAGCTCGGCGGCACGCCGAGGCGTGAACGCGCGGTTGACGAGCCCTCGGAAGCGGGTATGGCGTGGTGGGTCGTGGTGATGAGCACGATCGGGATCTGCATCCCGTCGCCGTCCTCCTCGCGGGCCTCGGCAGGCAGCGATGCGGCGTCCGAGGAGAACTGCTCGTGGTTGCGCAGGATGTCGTACACGGCGTCGAAGCCGACGGCGATGTGCGACCGCTCGCCGACCCGGACCACAGGACCCAGCTCACGCATCTCTTTGAACAGTGGGTATGGGTCGTGGAAGAACTCAGCGTCGTTAAAGCGACCGGCGTCGCCCGGGAAGATGGGTGCGGAAGTCATGCAATGCCTCTCGGGGCGCGAACACGCCCGGTCAGGCGCGACGCCTGTGGTCCGACGCCGCGCGCGCTGCACGATCCCGCATTGGCGTGCATAGTACAGCAGACGCCCGGGGAGCCGAGCACAGCAGGACCGCAGCAGTAGCCCGCGACGGGCAGCACGGGAGGAGCGAACCGATGCTCCGAATCGAGATCAACTACCAGACCTGTCTCAAGACCGGGCAGTGCTATTACCTGCACGCCGAGGCCTTCCGTCAGAAGGACGATGACTTCCCGGAAGCCACAAAGAACGAGTTCCCGGACGAGGTGCGCGAGGCCCTCGAGGATGCCGCGGACCTCTGCCCGACGCAGTCCATCAAGATCGTCGAGGCGTAGCGACGTCCCCCGCGGGTCGCGTGACAGCAGTGAGGTGAGCAGAGCATGACGAAGGCGCACTTCGGGGTCACCGTTCCGCAGATCAAGCGCACCTGGACCGAGAGCCGCGCGGCGGCCGAGGAGTTCGAGAGCCTCGGCTATGACTCAATCTGGGTGAACGACCACCTCTACGGTCCGCAGTCGCCTCAGATCCCGATGCTCGATGCCTGGACGCTGATCCCGGCGCTGGCCGCGGCCACGGAGCGGGTCGAGATCGGGACGCTCGTCACCCCGCTCGGCATGCGCAACGCCGCACACCTCGGCAAGACGATCGCCACCGCCGACCACATCGCCGGCGGGCGCATCATTCCCGGCTTCGGCGCCGGATGGATGCCGCGCGAGTTCACCGACTTCGGCCTGCCGTTCCTCTCGACCAAGGACCGCCTCGGCCAACTGCGCGAGGGCGTGGCGCTGCTCAAGCGCATGTGGAACGACGAGGAGCCGGTCACCTTCGACGGCGACTACTTCCGCACCGAGAACGTCGTGACCGAACCGAAGCCGGCGCGACAGGTGCCGATCCTGATCGGCGGCTCCGGCGAGAAGGTCACGATGCGGATCGCGGCACGTGAGGCCGACATCTGGAACAACCTCGCCGGGCAGCAGGACAACATCGGGCACAAGGTCGAGGTGCTGCGGCAGCACTGCTCCGACCTCGGACGTGACTTCGACGAGATCACCGTGGCGCAGCAGTGCCTCGTGACCATCGCCGAGGATGAGGCGGCCGCCGGGCCGATGATCGAGACGGCGCAGCGCATCTTCGGTGGTCACATGGGGAACCCGGCCGGCGACCTGGCGCTCTCCGGGACGCCCGAGCGCGTGTGTGAGCAGATCCAGAAGCACATGGACCTCGGCTGCACGATGTTCAACATCGAGTTCTTCGGGCGTGACACGCGTGAGTCGGCGCAGATCTTCGCCGAGCGCGTGCTGCCGGAGTTCCGCTAGCCACGACCCTCGAGTCCGGAGCCTTGAGCGGGGAGGCCGCCGTGAGCGACGTATTGCAGTTCGATCTGTCCGACGGCGTCGCGACGATCACACTCAACCGCCCGGAGGCGATGAACGCGATCACGCTCGCCATGGCCTCTGACCTCGTCGAGGCGATGCGCCGCGTGCGCGACGACGAGGCGATCCGGGTCGGCGTCTTCACCGGTAACGGCCGCGTGTTCACGGCGGGCTTCGACCTCAAGGAGCGGGCCGCACGCAGCGAGGGCGGCGGAACGATGCCCGGCGGATCTTCGGCGGGCGAGTTCTTCTCCGCCGCTCCCGTCGAGACGTTCATGAACTTCGACACGGGCAAGCCGCTGATCGCCGCGATCAACGGCTACTGCCTCGCCGGCGGCCTCGAGCTGGCGCTGGCGTGCGACCTGCGCATCGCCGCCGAGGGCGCCACCTTCGGCGTCCCGGAGATCGTCCGAGGCTTCTTCCCCGGCGGCGGCGCGCCGCAGCGCCTGATGCGCGCGATCCCGCAGGCCGCCGCCATGGAACTGCTGCTCCTCGGCGGCACGATCGATGCGCAACAGGCGCTCGCCTGGGGCCTCGTCTCGCGGGTCGTACCGTCCGAGGAGCTGATGCCGACGGCGCAGGAGCTGGCCTCGCGCATCGCCGCGCATGCCCCGCTGGCGGTGCGCGCGGTACGGGAGCTCGCCTACGCTTCGCAGGACATGGACCTGCCGCGCGCACTCCGGTTCGGCGGCTCGTTGCGCTGGATCATCGGGCAGACCGAGGACGCCCTCGAGGGCCCGCGTGCGTTCGCCGAGAAGCGCGACCCGGAGTTCAAAGGGCGGTAGCCGCTCGCGCTACTCCACCGGCAACGGGTGGTAGTAGTCGTTCCCTTGCTTGCGCCAGTCCGTCACCATCGCTCGGAAGTCCTCGCCGAAGGGGGCCTTGTCGACCATCTTCATCGTGCCGCGGCGGATCATGAAGTCGTGCGGTGCGAGTTCACCCGCGCGCTCGAAGGCGCGCGCGGCGGCGTCCGGCCGGCCCTGTCGCCACAGCCAGTTGCCGAGACCGAACTCGGCGCGGGCGCGCTGGTCCTCCTCGGTCGGGAGCTGTTGGAGGGCGCGCACCGCGGCAGGTGACTTCGCCTCGGTGTCCCGGTGCACCCATGCGCGAAGCAGCGCCATCTGGTCGTCGGTCGAGACGTTGGCGTAGTTGCCGCCCTGCTCCGTCGTGAACGCGACGTCGTTGGGGCGGACGATCTGGCCCTCCTCGTCGATCCAGAGCACGGTCGGCACGTTCACCATGTTGTAGAGCTCGGCGAGCAGGTGATCGGTGTCGACGAGGCTCGGATGCGAGGGCTGCGCGGCCTCGATCCACTCGCGCGCATCCCGCGTCGCGCTCGACGGCCACCGTGATCACGGTGAACCCCTCGTCCTTCAGCTCCTCGTGGATGGCCTGCCACCCGGGCAGGTCATAGCGGCAGCCTCACCACGAGGCGTAGGCGACGAGCAGCACCTTTCGCCCGCGGTAGTCCGAGAGCGAGTGCGGCGTGCCCTCGAGGTCCGGGAGCGTGAAGTCGGGCGCGTCGAGAAGCCCCAGCTCCTGCGCCCGCTCGCGCGCCGGCACACCGAGGTAGGCCGCGCCCTCGGCGGCATCGACCGCGTGCGGCCGGCCGATCAGTCTCGCGAGGCCGACGATGTCGACGCCGTCGTCAGTCACGAGATCGGAGTCTTCCGGCACCGGGTAGCAAACAGGGCCAGGCAGAACCCCTCCGGCTTGAGCTCCCACTGGAGGGCGCGCTCGACATCAGCGGTGGCGACGCGCACGCGCTCGCCGTCGACGCTGGCCGACACCTCGGCTGGCGCACCGGCATCGATGATGGTGAAGGTGGTCATCGCATTCTTTCTAGCTCAACAGTCACAGCCCATAGTCGCCAGGACGGGTGCGGATCCACTCGCCGATCTGCTCGCCGATCAATATCGACGTCAGGTTCGTGTTCGCCCGCGGTACCTCCGGCATGATCGAAGCGTCGGCCACGACGAGGCCCAACACCGCATGCACGCGCCCGAACTGGTCGACCACGGCGTCGGGATCCTCGGACGGTCCCATGCGCGCCGTGCCGCAGGGATGGTAGCCGCTCGCCGAGAGACGGCGGATCAGATTTAGCAGGCTCTCGTCATCTGGCGCCCTGAGCGGGTCGGGGAAGCGCAGCTCGTCGATCATGCTCGCAAGCGGTTCCGCCTCGACGAACGCGAGCGCGTCCTTGAAGCAGGCCAGCATGCGCCGCGCGTCCCGATCGTCCTCGACGAAGTGCTGCTCGATGATCGGCTGCGCGTGCGGGTCGGCTCTGTCCACGCGCACAGTCCCGGTGCTGTAGGACTGCTCGAGGACGGCGGCGATCGAGAAGGCGCCGGACGCGTTTTCTCGCTGGACCCATGTGATCAGCTCGATCTGCAGGTCGTTGCGCTGGTCCGAGCCCGGTGCGGTGTAGCGCAGGATCGTCTGGATCAACGGCAGCTCCGAGCTGGCCAGCTCCGGGTCCTTCAGCGTAGCCATCACTGACAGCGCCGGGTGGTCGCACAGGTTGCTGCCGACCCCCGCAACGTCCGCTACGACTTCGATCCCCAGACCCTCGAGGTCCCGGCGCGGCCCCAGGCCGGTACGCCACAGGATCGGCGGCGTCTGGATAGCGCCGGCGCTGAGCACGAAGAGCCTGCCGGCCACACGCTGCACCTCGCCACCGCGCTCGACCTCGACGTGCGTCACGCGACCGCGGTCGTCGGAGATGAAGCGCCGGCAGTGGGTGTCACCCACGATCGTCAGGTTGGGGCGGATGCGCGCCGGTGCGAGGTACCCGACGGCAGTCGAGACGCGGAGGCGCTGCAGTTTGTTCATCGGCTGCGGTCCCGAGCCCCAGCCCTGCGGGTCGTTCTGGTCGGCACAGTCGGGGTAGCCGAGGCCGCGAGCAGCCTCGAGGAAGGCCTGGTGCGTCTCGCTCAGCTCGTCGTGCGGGTAGCGGCGCACGGTAATCGGCCCGGCGTCTCCGTGGTACGGCTCGTGGCCGAAGTCGAGGTCGCGCTCGAGGCGGTTGAAGAGCGGCAGCACGCGCTCCCATGACCACCGGTCGTTGCCGCGTTCCGCCCAGCCGTCGTAGTCCTCCGGCACGCCGCGCAGCGCGATGGTCGTGTTCACGGCGGAGGAGCCGCCCGTCACACGGCCGCGCGGGAAGCCGGTTGAGCGCCCTTCCGCGGTCGGCTGGTAGGCGTGGCCCCAGTCGTGATCGACGGTGGAGTTGCGGTACGAGTTCACGAGGTCGTAGGGCGTCTCGCCGACGAGCGGATAGTCCGGCCCCGCCTCGAGCAGCAACACGGAGTGGTTCGGCTCCTCCGAGGCCCGCGAGGCGATCACGGAGCCGGCCGACCCGGCGCCGATGATGACGATGTCGTACTCCTCGGCGAATCGCTCGTCCGGCATGCCAACCCCGCTCGTGCGCCCCCGACGAGGCTCTAGGCTATGCTCCGCGCCGGTTTCGAGGCAGTGCCGGCGGCGGTGGCAGATCGGAGTGCGAGGTGGACCTGCTGATCCGCGGCGGCACGATCGTCGACGGTACAGGCGCAGCGCCGCAGCGCGGCGACGTGGCCATCGAGGGCGATCGCATCGTCGAGGTGGGTGAGATCGACGGTGCCGGCGACGTGGCTGTCGTCGACGCTTCTGGGCTGATGGTCACGCCGGGGTTCATCGACACGCATGCGCACTCGGACGGCGCGTTGCTCCTCGACCCGCAGCACGAAAACGGCATCCGCCAGGGCATCACCACCGAGATCATCACGCAAGACGGCATGGGCTTCGCCCCGCTCTCCGCAGGGCAGTACGAGGAGTACCGGCAGTACCTCTCGGGCATCCTCGGGCTACCCGACCCGGCGCTCGACATGTCGACCATCGCCGCGCTGCGCAGCCACTACGAGGGGGTCGCACCGAACGTCGCGGTGCTCGTGCCCCACGGCGCGCTGCGCCTCGCGGTCGCAGGGTTCCGCGACGTTCCGCTGGAGGGGCCGCTGCTCGAGGATGCGAAGGAGCTGCTCCGCCGAGGCCTCGAGGACGGAGCCGTCGGGCTCTCGACCGGGCTCTCGTACTACCCGCAGTCGTACAGCGACACCGCCGAGCTGACGGCGCTCTGCGAGGTGGTCGCGGAGCATGGCGGCGTCTACGTCACGCACGTCCGCAACCACAACAACGACCGTGCCGATGGCGGCAGCGGCGTCGGCGAAGCCCTCGAGGTAGGCCGCCGCACGGGCGTGAAGGTCCACGTTTCGCACTTCCGGACGAGCGTCCCCACCGCTGGCGAGACGGCGGCGCTGATGGCGCCGATCGACGAGGCGAAGGCCGCCGGCGTCGACGTCACCCTCGAGTGCTACCCCTACCCGGTGGGCTCGACCGTGCCGGGCTACTTCCTCTCCGGCGACCTGCATGAAGGTGGCCCCGAACGCATGCTCGAACGCCTCGCCGACGAGGGCGGACGAGACGAGGTGATCGAGGCGTTCCGGACGCTGTTCCCGGGCGCGATGGCTACCGCCTGCTGGACCCACATCGGCTCGCAAGCCAACGCCCACCTCGAGGGCCTGTCGTTCAGCGACGCGGCCACGCTGCGCGGCGTCAGCATCGAGGAGATGGTGGCGGACGTGATGCTGGAGGAGCAGCTCACGTGCGGCTTCCGCTACATCCCGACGGGCAGTGTCGCCAGCTGGCAGCAGGTCGACGAGGACGTGATGACGCTCCTCGACCGCGACGACTACATGATCGGCAGCGACGCGATCCCGCACGGGCGCTTCCCGCACCCTCGCGCGTGGGGCTGCTTCCCGCGGGTGGTGGGCCGGCTGCGACGCCGCACGGAGCGACCCCTCGAACAGGTGATTCAGCGGGTGACACAGCTACCGGCGACCCGCTTCGGCCTCGAGGGACGCGGGGTCGTGGAGGCCGGCGCATTCGCCGACCTCGTCATCTTCGACGATGCGGACATCGTCGACCTGGCGACGTTCGAGGATCCGCGCGTGCCGCCCGCCGGCATCCCGTACGTCGTGGTGAACGGGCAGCTCGCCGTCGAACGCGGCGCAGTCACTGGCGTTCTCGCCGGGCGGCCCGTCCCGCAGGCGTGAGCGGACTGCGCTAGCCTTCGCGCTCGACGATGCGGACGCCGGACTCGCTCTCGCCGTCGACCGCGATCGTGGTGCGACCCGACAGCCAATCGAGGACATCGTCTCCGGCAACACCGCGACGCCAGCCACCCAGCAGCGGGAGTTCAGGCTCGTCGTCGTGGTCGCCGATCAGCCACCACGCGATCACGTCCTCGAGATCGCGCCGCGTGGCGATGAAGCGCGCGGCGATGCGGGCCTCGCGGGCGCGGGTTTGCACGATGCCACCGAGGATCGCCGGCCAGGCCTGCCCGACGCGCGGCACCTGGTCCGGGCGCGGTGGCAGCGGCGGCGGGTCCTGCGCGCCGTGCTCGATCTCGTCGAGCATCTCCTCGCCGTAGCGCTGGACGACGCCGGCGCCGAGGCCGCGCACCTCACGCAGGGCGCTCAGCGACTTCGGTGGCCGTCGGCAGATTTCGAGCAACGTGCGGTCGTGAATGAGGCGGCTCGGCGGTCGGTTGACCCGCAACGACTCGCGCTCGCGCCAGGCTGCCAGCGCCCGCAGCGCACCGAGCGAGGGCGCGCGCAGCTGGTTCCATCCGCGCACCCGTCGATAGATCTCCTCGGGCGGCGTGCGCTCCGCCCACGTCTCGGCGAGGCGCTGGCACTCCTCGGCGACCCACTCCAGTCGCCCGCGACCCTCGAGGCGTTTGCGTAGGCGCTCCCACGCGGCGGGGAGGTAACGCACGTCGTCGAGGGCGTAATCGAGCTGATCGCGTGAGAGCGGGCGGCGCGACCACTCGGTGAATTGCGCCCCCTTGTCGAGTTCGATGTCGAGCAGGCGCTCGACCAGTCCGCTGTAGCTGATCTGCTCGCCCATGCCGACGAATGCGGCCGCAATCTGTGTGTCGATCAGACCGTCGAGGCGCAGGTCGTAGCGAGCCGCGAGCAACGCGAGGTCCGCCTGAGCGGCGTGCAGGATCACCTCGACGTCTGACCGCGCCAGCGCCTCCACGAGCGGCGCAGGCGAGACCGCCAGAGGATCGATGGCGACGGCGGTGGGTGCGTCGATGTCGCCCCAGGCGACCTGTACGAGCGACAGCTCCGGGATGTAGTAGCCCTCGGTCATGAACTCGAGGTCGACGGCGGCCGAGCCGGCGGCGACCACCTCTGCGGCGACGGCCTCCACGCTGGGCGCGGTCCTCGATCAGTGCGCCGGAGCGCACGCGAGCACTCATGCGGCGCGGCGCAGATGAGGAGTCAGCATCGTCACGAGGGCGACGATAACACGCGTCCCGGCGAATCTTGGGGCGTCAGCGGTCGCGCGCGGGTCGGGGACGCCCGCTATGATCCGCAACCCGGAGGGCCTGGCCATGTGTGGAGTCGCTGGCGTAGTCGCGCGGCGGGGCACGCCCCCGCCCGGCGTCATCGAGCGGATGACGGCTGCCCTCACGCACCGCGGTCCGGACGACAGCGGCCAGCACGAAGAAACGGCGTGCCATCTGGGTCATCGCCGGCTCAGCATCATCGACCTCTCCGCCAACGCCCTGCAGCCGCTGACGGACGAGCGCGCAAACGTCTGGCTCACGTACAACGGCGAGACCTACAACTACGCCGCCCTCCGCGCCGAGCTCGCACCGCGCCACCAGTTCGTCTCCGAGACCGACTCGGAGGTGCTTGTCCACCTCTACGAGGAGTACGCCGAGCCCTCGAGGTTCCTGAACCGCCTGGACGGTATGTTCGCGTTCGGGCTGTGGGACGACGATCGCGCGCGACTGCTCCTCGCCCGCGATCGGCTCGGCATCAAGCCCCTGTTCTGGGCGCAGACGGAGGACTACCTCGTCTTCGCCTCAGAGGCGAAGGCCATCCTCGCCAGCGGGCTCGTCGACACCCGCCCGAGCCTCGACGGCATCGCGTCCTACCTGCGCTTCCGGCACCCGGTGGCCCCACTGACGATGTTCGAGGGCATCCACGCGCTCGAGGCGGGACACTACCTGACCTGGCACGATGGCGAAGTCGTCATCGAGCGGTACTGGGACGTCGAGATTCCGGACCGCCACGAAGACCTCGGCGAGCCCTATTACCGCGAGCGGGTGCGCGAGCTGCTGACCTCGGCGGTCGAGAAGCGACTGATGTCGGACGTGCCACTTGGGGCCTACCTCTCCGGCGGGCTCGACTCCTCGATCGTCGTTGCGCTGATGGCGGAGATGCTCGACGAGCCGGTGAAGACCTACTCCATCGGCTTCACGGATGACGTCGACGACGGCGAGCTGCCGTTCGCGCGCGAGGTCGCGGAACGGTACCGGACCGACCACCACGAGCTGCGCATGGGGCGCGAGGACTACCTCGACCGCCTGCCGCAACTGATCCGCTACCGTGACGCGCCACTCGCGGTGCCGAACGAGGTGCCGTTGTTCGAACTGTCGAGGGAGCTCAAGCGCGACATCACCGTGGTGCTCTCCGGCGAGGGCGCGGACGAGATCTTTGCGGGCTACGGAGACTACGTGCACATCGCCGGCGATTACGCGAAGTCGCGTCGCCTCGCACGTCTGCCCTCGGCGCTGCACCGAGCCCTCGAGGGCGGGCTGGCGAGGAAGCATGGACCGGGCCATGCACCCTCGACGCTCGGCGAGCACTTCTTCGCCGGCTACGGCTGGTTCTCCAGCGAGGAGGTCGCGCGCCTCTTCCCGGCGGCCGCCGAGGCGCAGGCGGGCGAACGTCACTTCGCCGCCGCCCTCGATCGGCATGGCGACCGCGGCGACTACGACCGCGTGCAGTACGCCCTCGAGCGGGTGCACCTGCAGAACCTCCTCAACCGCGCGGACGCGATGACCATGGCGAGCGGCGTCGAGGCGCGCGTGCCGTTCGTCGACCACGAGCTCGTCGAGTTCATGTTCACCGTGCCGATGCAACACAAGAGCCGCTGGCGCTCGCCACTGCACCGCCTGCGCGCCGGGCTGTCCTACTCCGACGCCTTCCGCGACCGCGACGAGGTGTCGAAGTACGTGCTCCGCCGGGCCTTCGCTGACGTCGTGCCGCGCTCCGTCCTCGAGCGACCCAAGGTCGGGTTCAAGGTGCCGCTCGAGGACTGGTTCGCCCAGGGCCACCTGTGTGAGGTCGCGCGCGACCTGTTGCTCGGCGAGCCGGTTCGCGCTCGGGGGCTCCTCGATGTCGACGCCGTCGCGGCCTGGCTCGAAGCCGGCGCGAACGGTGGCTCCGAGTTCGGGCACCGCGTCTGGATGTTGATCAACCTCGAACTCTGGCTCCGCGCGTACTTCCCGGACGGCCAGACACTTGATGTCGAGGCGTCCCCGCCGCTGGGCGAGACCTCGGAGGTCACGCCGTGACCTCCGAGACGCCACTGACGAAGACGAGCGACGGACCGGTCTCGCTGCTGATCAACCGTCGCATCTCGGCCCGGATCTCCGGCCCGTTGGCGCGCGTGGGCGTGACGCCGAACCAGGCCACGTTGTTCGCGACCGCACTCGGCGTGGTGGCGGCGGCGCTCTACGCCCTCGAGGTGTGGTGGGCCGCGGGGCTGGTTTTGCAGGCGTCCTCGATTGGCGCCGGTGTGGACGGTGAGATCGCGCGACGCACGGGCCGCTCCTCGCGGTTCGGGGACTTCCTCGACACGGTCGCCGATCGCCTCGTCGAGGCGTTGGCGCTCGCCGGCATCGGCTACGGCCTCGCGCAGGTCGCCGGCCTCGAGGAGCGGGCCTGGCCGCTGGCGTTCGCGGCCCTGGGCACTACGTTCATGCTGGCGGCGGCGTCCGAGAAGTACCGGTCGGTGATGCACAGGAACTACCCGAAACGCCAGTTCGAGCCGGTGTTCGCCTACCTCTCGTCCGGGCGCGACGCGCGCGTGTTTTACCTGATGCTCGGCTCGCTGGTCGCGGTGTGGCGCGCCGAGGCCCTGTGGTGGACGTTGCTCGCGCTCACCGTTGCGATGGCCGTCAACGTCCTCGTGCGTATCGCCGTGCTCTCCCGTCGGATGGACGGCGACGCGTGAGCTCGGTCCGCGCGGTTGCCTTCGACCTCGGTGACGCGCTCTGGCACTTCCCTTACCCGCGACCGCCCGAGGCGTTGGCGCGCGCCCACGTTCGGAAGCTGCGCGCGGCGCTCGTCGCACACGGCGTCGATCCAGAACTCGCAACGCCCCTGCGGGAACGTCTGATCGAGGCCTGGGACGAGTGGGAGGGCGACGCCGACGCGAACGGCGGCGAGGGGCCCGACTACCTAGATCGCGCCACCGCGGTGGCGGCCGACCTCGGCGTGCCGCCCGAGGCAGGCGCAGCCGTCTGGCAGGCGATGGCTCTCGGCGGGCCGTTCCTCGGGCGGCGGCTGTTCGAGGAGACGCACGACACGCTCGACTGGTTGCGGGCGGCGGGCCTGCGCCTCGCCATCATCACCAACCGCGCGCATGGCGATACCGAGTTCGTTGACGAACTCCACGCCTATGGGCTGCGCGACCCGTTCGAGGTCATCATCAGCTGCGACCAGGTCGGCTACCGCAAGCCCCACCCGAGGATCTTCGAAGCGGCCCTCGAGGCACTCGACCTCGAGGCCGCGGAGGTGGCGATGGTGGGCGACCGACCGGAGGCGGATGTGGCCGGCGCGAACCGGTTGGGGATGCCCTCGACCTGGATCCGCAAGGTCACCCCGCCCGAGCGCGTCCCGACGACCGACGATGAGCGACCCGACTACACAATCGACGAACTGCGCGACCTCCGAGGGCTCGCCCTCTTCCACTGAAGCCAGTGGCCGCTGCGCGTACGATGCGCCAATCCAATCGCTCTCAACGGGATTGAGCACGCTGTGACCAGCCAGACCATCGATATCCACGGGGCAGTCGACGCGAAGTTCGAGGAGGTCCGCGAGGCCTTCGCGCGCAACTTCGAGGAGCACAACGAACGCGGTGCAGCCGTCTCGGTCCGCGTTGACGGTGAACGAGTCGTGGACCTCTGGGGCGGCTACGCCGACGCCGAGGGCGACCGGCCCTGGGAGCGCGACACGATCGTCAACGTCTACTCGACGACGAAAGGCGTGACGGCGATCTGCGCGCACATCCTCGCCGACCGTGGGGAGCTGGACCTCGACGCGCCCGTGGTGCAGTACTGGCCGGAGTTCGGCGCTCACGGCAGGGAGGCGATTCCGGTGCGCTGGCTGCTGTCGCACCAGGCCGGGCTCGTCGCAGTCGATCCGCAGCTCAAGCCAGGCGATGGCCTCGACTGGGACACGATGATCGCGGCGCTCGAGCAAACGAAGCCGCAGTGGGACCCCGGCACGAAGAACGGATACCACATGGTCACGTTCGGCTGGCTCGTCGGCGAGGTCGTGCGCCGCATCTCAGGCGCGGCCAGCCTCGGCGCCTTCTTGCGCGACGAGATCGCGACACCCTTGGCGTGGACTTCTTCATCGGCACGCCAGCGTCGGAGGACCACCGGGTCGCGGAGATGATCCGCCCCCAGCCTCCTCAGCAGCGCGACGGTGAGGCCCCGCCGGTGCCACCGCTGATGAACCTCGAGCTGACGCGTCGGTCGCTCGTGCCTGCCAACGCCGAGGTCGCCGCCGAGGTGAACTCGCGCGAGTGGCGCGCCGCCGAGATCCCCGGTGCGAACGGCCACGGCAATGCGCGCGCCCTCGCCACGATCTACGGCGCGCTGGGCAACGGCGGCGAGGTCGATGGTGTACGGCTGCTCTCGGCTGACGCGATCGACCGCGCGCGTGAGGTGCAGGTCGACTCGCCCGACGAGGTGCTCGTGATGCGCACCATCCGATCGCTGGGCTTCATGCACGGCGTGGAGGACCTCGGCGACCGCCGAGGCCGCAACGCGTTCGGCCATGGCGGTGCGGGCGGCTCCGGTGGCTGGGCCGACCCTGAGTTCGGCATCGGCATGGGCTACACCATGAACCGCATGTGGAACGGCGGCTTCATGCGCCCCGACCCGCGCGCCCAGAGCCTCGCCAACGCGGTGTACAACTCCCTGGGCATCTCACCCGACCAGCGACGCGGAAGGTAGGCGCATGGCCGACCTCGACGTTCGGGGACACTGCGACGACCGCTTTGAGGCCGTACGCGAGGCGTTCGTCGCAAACTTCGCCGAGCGTGGCGAGGTCGGCGCTTCGGTCGCGGTGATGATCGACGGCGAGATGGCCGTCGACCTCTGGGCCGGCTGGGCGGACGAGGCGCAGACGCGCCCCTGGGAGCGCGACACGATCGCGCTGACGCACTTGGTGACGAAGGGCTTCGTTGCCACCTGCCTGCACCTGCTCCACCTCCGCGGCGAGCTCGACTGGGACGCGCTCGTGACCGACTGCTGGCCCGAGTTCGCCTCAGCCGTCGAGGACGACGAGGCGCGCGCGCTCAAGGCGCACACAACCGTGCGGCAGCTGGTCAGCCACCAGGCGGGCCTGCCGGTGATCGACGAGGAGCTGCCGCTGGGCGCGGGCCTCGACTTCGACTTCATGGTCCATGCAATCGAGCGGCAGCCACCGATCTGGGAGCCCGGCACGAAGCACGGCTACCACGCGGGCACCTGGGGCTTTCTATCCGGCGAGTTGATCCGCCGCATCGACGGACGGACGCCCGGGACGTTTCTCCGCGAGAAGATCTGCGAGCCGTGGAACCTCGACTTCCACCTCGGTTTCGGCCCGGAACTGGACGAGCGAGTCGCCGAGATGTTGCCACCACCGCCGCCGCCGCCGGATGCGCCAGCGCCGACCGAAACACCACTGCGTGCCCGCGCGTTCGGCCTGACGCCGCCGAAGCCCGACCAGACCTTGCGGGAGGCGCGGGCAGCCGAGCAGCCGTCCGGTAACGGCCATGGCAACGCGCGCGCCCTCGCACGCCTGTACGGCGGGCTCGCCGCAGGCGGCGAGCTCGACGGCGTACGGATCTTCCCGCCCGAGGCGATCCCGGCCATGTCCGAGGTGCAGGCCGACGGCATCGGCGAGGTGATCGGCACCCGCCGCCGCTTCGGCCTCGGCTACTGGCTCCACGATCCGGACATGCAGCCGTGGCGCAGCATGGAGTCCTTCGGCCACGTCGGCGTCGGCGGCCAACGCAGCCTCGCCGACCCCGCGCATCGCCTCGGGTTTGGCTACGTCGCCAACCGCCTCGGCGCGCACTTGCGTGCCGAGGCGCTCGAAAGCGCGGTGTACCAGAGCCTGTAGGCTGCGCGCTATGACGATCGAGTTCCCGACCGTTGCAGATGAGTGGGCTGTCGAGTCGGCAGAGTCCGCAGGATTCTACTCGGACGCCCTCGAGGCGGTCTGCGACTGGCTGAAAACCAGCCGCTCGTCGAGTTTCTTCGGCATCCACGAGGGCCGGAGCTTCGTCGAACGACACTGGCGCCCCGACCCGCCTTCGCCCGCGTACGCCAACACTCTGTATGGCGTTGATTCGGTAGACCGCGCGATCGAGGACGTGGCGTCGGCACAGAAATCCGTTACCGCTGTGCTGACGGCGATGGCTGTCGAGCGGGGACTTCTCGAGTACACAGCTCCGGTACACGAGCACCTGGGAGTGGGTTGGTCGAACGCACCAGCCAAGGACGAGGCCAGGATCACACTTCGGCACGTCATGTCGATGACCACCGGTCTCACTGACGAGTTTGAGTTCGCCGCGACCGCGGGAACGGTGTGGCACTACAACACGCCCGTCTATCAAACGCTGATCCGCATCGTTGCTCGCGCCGCCGGAACGGACCCGAATGCGCTGATCGCGGACTGGCTCTGCGGACCACTGGGCATGAGAGACACTCGGTGGATCGAGCGTCCATTCGGGGCCACACGACACGGAGCGATGCTGGGTCTTGCGACCACCGCGCGCGACCTCGCGAGGTTTGGACTGCTGATCCTGAACGGTGGAGTCTGGGATGGACGGCGACTCGTGGCCGATTCCAGTGTGCGAGAGATGTTGTCTCCCTCGCAGGCGCTCAATGAGGGATACGGGCTGCTCTGGTGGCTGAACGGATCGGAGCGCCCGATTCGCCTGGTTCCCCAGGGCGAGCCGCCGAACCTGACGATCGGGGAAGTCCGATCGGAGACTCGCCTGGCGCCGGACGCGCCCTCGGACATGGTGGTCGCGCTGGGCGCGCTCGACCGGAACCTCTTCCTCGTGCCGTCGTGGGGACTGGTGGTCGTTCGTCTTGGTGACATCGCCAGCGACGACATCGCCGACCAATCATTCGTGGCTGACTTCTGGACGCACCTCGCGCGAGCGCGCAGCTAGCGCTCCCGCCGAGGCGATCCCACGCACTGAGGAGGTGCCGGCTACCGTCCCTTGAAGTCCGGGTCGCGGCGCTCGATGAAGCTCGCGACGCCATCCTTGAAGTCGTCGGTGGCGAAGAGGTGACCGAGGTGCACGGCGACGTGCTCGACCGTCGTGTCGAAGCCCTCGTCGAGGCCCTGGCGCATCATGTGCTTGGTCGTCTGCACCGCCATCGGCGCGTTGGCCGCGATCTCCTGGGCCCACGCCATCGCCTCGGACATCAGTTCGTCATCGGCGACGACCTTGTTGACGAGGCCATAGTCGAGGCTCTGCTGCGCATCGAGGTTGCGGCCGAGGTAGAAGATCTCGGCGGCCTTACCCCAGCCGACGAGGCGTGGGAGCAGCCAGCTGCCGCCGGACTCAGGCAGCACGTTGCGCTTGACCATGACGGGGGCGAACTTCGCTGACTCACCGGCGATGCGGATGTCGCGGAGCAGCGCGAGGTCCATGCCATAACCCGCTGCCGCGCCGTTCACGGCGGCGATCACCGGCTTGTCCATGTGGAACAGCGTCGAGGGCGGCGTGCCTCGCACATCGAAGAGCTGCGAGAGCGGTCGGTCCTCCCCCGAGGCGTCCTGGCGCGCAGCTGCCTGGTCGACGAGGTCAAGCCCGGAGCAGAAGCCGCGACCCGCGCCGGTGAGGATGATGACGCGCACATCGGGGTCGCGGTTGGCTACGTTCAGCTGGTCGACCAGCTCCTGGAGCATCGGCCCGCTGATGGCGTTCAGCCGATCGGGACGATTCGTCGTCAGCACCAGGACGTGGCTCTCGCGCTCCGCCAGCAGTTGCTCGGTCTTCGACTCGACGGTGGTCATCGCTGTCTCCTCGTGGACCCGCGTTTGGTGATCGTCGCTCGATGGACCCTGGGACGATGCTTATTCGCGCTTGCGGTCGTCGTCGGAGCGGTAGTCCTGGTACGGACCGTCGCGCCACGCGAGCGCCTCCTTCAGTCCGCCTTCGCGCATCTTGTCGCCCCACTCGTACGACTGCGAGGTGAACGTGCCCGCAGCGTCGAGGTCGGTGCTGCTGTGCACCGAGGAGTAGATGCCCATGTTCTCGTAGAAGCGGTTCATGTGGATCTTGAGCATCGCGAGGTGGTCGGAGGGCAGGATCGCGATGCGGTTCGCGATCTCGATGGTGCGGTCCTCCAGGTTCTCGAGCGGGACGGCCTCGTTGATCAGCCCGATCTCTGCCGCCTCGACGCCGGAGATGTTGTCGCCGGTGTAGAAGAGCTCCTTCGCCTTTCGCATCCCCACGATCAGCGGCAGGATCATCGAGGTGCGCGTACCGGCGAAGCGCAGGCCGGGGTGGCCGAACTTCGCGTCCTCGGCGGCGACCACCAGGTCGGACATCATCGACAGCTCAGCGCCGCCCGCGATCGCGTAGCCGTGCACCTGCGCAATCGTGATCTTCTGCAGGTTCCAGTAGTACATGTGGATGTTCGTGATGCGCTGCATCCCCGCTCGCACGCCCTGCCAGAGTCGCCGGTCCTGGTCGTCCCTCGCGCGGAACTGACGGACGACGGCGTCTGCGCCGGTGCCCTGCGACGGCGTCAGGTCGTAGCCGGCGGAGAAGGTGCGCCCGGCGCCGCGCACGATGATGACGCGCGTGTCGAAGTCGGTCTCGAGGTGTTCGAGGGCGTCACGGAACTCGAACAGCAGCTCCTGCGAGAGCGCGTTCATCTTCTCGGGGCGATTGAGGGTGATGCGGGCCACGCGGTCGTCGGTTCCGACGCGGTCGATCAGCAGATTCTCGTAGGTGGGGTCGGCCATATCTCTCGTCTCTCCGCGGTGGCTGTCAGCTCCGCGCGAGTATAGGCGTCGCCTTCGCTATGGCGGACGCGTTATCGCAGCTCACGGAAGAGCCGCACGAACAGCCGGTGCAGTCGCCAGCCATCGCGGAGCAGCGGCCCCACGGCGCCGACGTTGGGCTCGACGTGCTCGAAGAGGTCCAGTCGGTGGTAGACGTCCGGCGAGTACGCCGCCGCGATGTCCTCCGAGGCGGGCCAGGGCACGAAGCGGTCACTCCGATCGTGCAGCAGGTAGAGGTCCGCGCGCAGGCCGCCGATCACCGCGCTCGGGCTGATGCCCTCGATCGCCGCGCGCTGCGCACCGCCGATGCCGTCGACGACCGCCTCCGCTGTCGACCGGTCGGTGCCGGCGAGCGGCGTCGCGACCGCCTCGCCTGCCAGCGTCGAGGGCTCGTCCCCCGCCTCGAGCCTGGCGCGTTCGTCAGGCGAGAGCGTGGAAAGCAGCGTCTCCTCGATCACCTCGCGCGTGATGCGCCGCGGCGACCACTCCTCGACGTTGCCGTCCGGCGTGACAAAGCTGCGGGACGATGTCGCCGCGACCAGCGCGCCGGCGTCGAAGTAGGGACCGATTGCGACGACGAACTGCACCTCCTCGGCGATGGCCGGATTTGAGGCGGCAGCGAGCGAGAGCGAACCTCCGGCCGAGAGCCCGAGGTAGCCCGCGCGGTCATCAGCCACGCGAGGTTCCGCGGCCAGCCGCTGCCACGCGCCGACGAGTCGTTCGACCTCGGCCGGGAGCACGCGACCCACGTCGAGGTCCTCCGAGACCGGGAGCAGCACCGCGAAGCCGAGTCGCGCCAGCGCATCGACGAGCCGCTCGACCCGAGGATCGTCGGGGGACGCCGGCCGCGCCCCGAGGACCAGCACGATGCCGGGCACATCGTCGCCGCGACCGGGCAGGGTCAGGAACCCTCGACCGTCGCGGTCGGCACTGGACCACGTGGTCTCGATCGACGAGGGATCAGCGGAGATCCACTCGACGGGTCGCACTGGCAGTTCGAGCACCACGTCCGAGAACAGCAACGCGGACCGCGTCCAGGCATCGACGACCGGCCACACGGCCATCCAGGCCAGCAGCCACGCCACGAGGACGCCGATGGCCACCGCCCGGGTGCGGACCCTCCACCCCTCGAGGTACTCGACCATCCTCCGATGCTAAGCCCGGCGGTCCGGGCTTGGCTCGTCCGCTATCGTCACCGCCAGGGGGCGACAGATGGCCGACACAGCGAGACTGACGGGCGTGGCGCCGATGTTCCTCGTTGACAACGTGGAACGAACCGCGGAGTGGTACCGCGACCACCTCGGCTTCACGATCGGCGACTACTTCCGCGAGCACGAGCATCCACATCCCGCGGGCGAGGAGCCGGAGGGCGTGGTCGAGTTCGTGATCCTCGCGCGCGACGGCCAGCAGCTAATGCTCGGACGGACCGTCGAGCCCGGGCTCGGCGTCGCGTCTAATACGGACGCGAAGCAGTTCTCCTCGGACGCCTACTTCTGGCTCACGGGTGTGAAGGCGCTCCATGAGGCGGTGCAGGCAACCGACGCAAATTTCCGCCAAGAACTGGAGCTCCAGCCGTACGGCCTGTGGGAGTTCCAGGTGCTCGACCTCGACGGCCGGGTGATCACGTTCGGCGGCGAGGCGTAGGCGCGATGGCGCGGCGCTTCCCCGCCGAGACGCCCGACGCCTCGCGGCCGCTCATCGAGGCGGTTCCCCCCCGCCCTGCGCGTAGCGGCGGACCCCTCGAAAGCGCCTGGCATGCAGCGCTACATGAAGAGCGACATGCCGTACCTCGGTGTCGCCTCCACACCGCTGCGGGCGGCGCTGCGCGAGGTGTTCCCAGCGCACGAGCTCGACTCGTGCGAGGCATGGCACGACACGGTGCTCGCCCTCTGGCGCGAGGCGACACACCGCGAGGAGCGCTACGCGGCACTGGAACTGGCGGGGTGGCGACCCTACCGGGAGTTCGCGACGCGTCGCGACTCGCTGCGGCTCTACGAGGAGCTGGTCGCGACCGGCGCGTGGTGGGACTACGTCGATGGCATCGCCTCGAAGCGGGTCGGCGGGCTGCTCGCGACGCAACCGAGGCGGACCGCGCACCGCATGCGCCAGTGGTCGTGCTCGCCGGACATGTGGAAGCGCCGGACCGCGATCCTCTGCCAGCTCGGCTTCAAGGAGCACACCGATCTCGAACTGCTCTACGAGTGCTTCGAACCGAGCCTGGAGGACCCCGCGTTCGCGAAGGAGTTCTTCATCCGCAAGTCCATCGGCTGGGCGCTGCGCACCCTCGCCTGGACCGACCCCGACGAGGTCGTCCGTTACGTCGAGGCGAACGCCCACCGGTTGAGCGGGCTGACGAAGCGGGAGGCGTTGAAGAACGTGTTGAAGTCCGGGCGCATCGAAGCGATCCCGTAGCCACTCTGCAGCGTAGAGGCACGGACGACCTCGACGGCGCGTCTATACTCCCGCCATGACCAGCATCGAACCGACCACCCTCGAAGACGGCCGCCTCAAGCTCACGGTGGTCTCCGACTTCATCTGACCCTGGTGCTATGTCGGCCTCGTGGAGGTCGAACGGATCCAGCGTGAGTGGGACATCGAGATCGAGTGGCGGCCGTTTTTCCTCGACCCGACGATCCCGCCTGAGGGACGCACGCGTGCGCCGCAGACGACGGACGACACGCCGAAGTCACACCTCGAGCTGCGCGGCGAGTCCTCCGGGATCGAGTTCCGTCGAGGGCGCACCTTCACACCGAACACCCACCTGGCGCTGCAGGCCGGCGAGTGGGCTCAGGAGCACGGCACCCTCGACCAGTTGCACGCCTACCATCGCGCGCTGTTCAAGGCGTTCTTCACCGACTTCGAGGACCTGAGCGACGCAGAAGTCCTGGTGCAGCATGCCGAGGCGGTCGGCCTCGACCACGAGGCGCTCCGCACCGCGCTAGCGACGAAGGCGTACGAGGAGCAGGTCAACCGCGGGATCCAGCACTCCTACAACATCGGCGTGACCGGGATCCCGACGTTCATCATTGACGACGAATACGCCGTGGTCGGCGCGCAGGACTACGAGATCTTCGAGCGCGTCTTCGAGAAGTTCGGTGCGACGAGAAAGCTGCCGGAGGCCCAGGCCGAAGAGGCCGCTGGCTCCGACTGACCTCGAGCGAACGCTAGAACTGCCCGATCGCGGCGTCGATCGAGATCGGACCCGCACCGCCGAGGATGAGCGCGACCGCGCCGGCCAGCATCAGCACGTCGAGCTCGTAGCCCTGCACGTCGCCGCCCTGGAACGGCGCGCCGATCTTGAACTTCTGGACGTACGTCGCGACGAGCATGCTCCCGGCGAGGGGAATCGCGGCCCAGTGCACGGCGAGCCCGAGGATCAGCAGGACGCCGCCCACCACCTCGGTGCTGGCGACGAGCCGCGCCGAGGTCTGCGGGAACGGGACGCCGAGGCCTTCCATCCAACGACCGGTGCCGCTGATGCCTCGACGCCACTTGCCGAAGCCGGCGTCGAGGAAGACGTAGCCGAGCACGACCCGCAGCGGCACGAGCCCGTACTCGACGGAGTCCCAGTCGAACAGCTCGAGGAACGGGTTCGTGAGCCACTCCATCGGCGATCCCCTCCTGCGACTCCTCGGCTTGGTCAGCCGCTCCTGGTGGGCAACTCGACCACAGCAGTGCCCTGCAACGGGCGCTCGCCGCGCTCGTTCTCGAGCGACAGATCAAGGTGTACCCGAGGCGACGTCTCGGCGTCGGTGACCAGCGCCAACGAGCGCAATTTGTCGCCATGCAGCACGGGCCGCCGATAACTCACGTCGAGCGCAACGATGTGGCCCAGCGGCCCCATCCAGTCGGTCACGAGCCGCGTGATCATGGCCATCGACATGTTGCCGGGCACGATCGGCCGTTCGAGGCCCTGGCGGCGCGCTTCGGCCGAGTCGGTGAAGCGACCGGATCCGCGATCATCGCGGTCGCGCCCGCCCTGGGATGTCTGTCCGAGGAACTGCCGGACGTGTTCGGCCGTGGGTTGCTGGATCTCCTCGAACTCATCGCCGAGTGAGACCTCTTCGAAGTAGCGCTGCTCCATCGCATCGGACATCGACGTCTCCTCCACCGCTCGGCTAGCCGTCGAGAGCCTTGACCTGCCGCATCACCAGCGAGTTCTCGGTGGCGGCCACGTCGATGCCCTTCTGGTTGGCGTACCTCGTGCGGCGCACGATGAAGACCATGCGCCCACTGCGGCCGGTCTTCTCGTAGACCTCCTTCACCTGCGTGAAGGCATCGACCGTGTCTCCGGGCCGGATCGGCGCGAACGTCTCGAGGCGCGAGCCCGCGAGGAATTGCTGGTCGCCAAAGCGGACCTGCGGGTCGGGACCCGGACGCAGGCGGGCGGTGTTGAGGATGCCCGGTGGCGCAACGATGCCGCCGTACGGACCGTCGTGCTCCGCCCACTCTGGGTTGGTGTACAGCGGGTTCGTCTCCTCGAGCGCCTCGCAGTAGTTGGCGATCGAGGCGAGCGTGATCTCGAGCGATCCGACATGCACCTCTTCGCCGATGACGCTGTCGTCCAGCTCGACCTCGCCGCCGCCAAGCTCGCCCTGACCGCTCGTCGAGGGGATGTGCGCCGTCGAGGGCAGTTCCTTGCGTTCGGCGCCTTCGCGTGTGTCCTCGACGCGCACCGCGCGGAACGCGCCGCTGCGGAGTGCCGCAACTAGATTCTCGTTCGTCGCCACCTCGACGTCGAACTCGGTGAGGCAGCGCCCAAGCGCCGAGACGAAGTGGGCGTCGGAGCCACCCGCTGTACCCAGGCCGTGCTCGGCTGCGAGTTCGAACGACCGGCCGTTCTCGTAGTCGCTGCTGCCGCCGTTCAACGCCTCGATCACGCCGACGCTCTCAAGCGAGATGCCGCGTTCGGCCACGTGCTCCACGAGCCCGATGCGAGGACGCCCTGCGTGAGCGCCGACGGCGATACCGCCCATCTCCTCGGCGGCGCTGAATACCTCGGCGTACGGCAGCGCGATGTCGCTCAGGTCGAAGCGATCGAGGAAGGCGTCGGTGACGCCATAGACCAGCACGTGACCGACATCGGTCTCGACCTCGATGCCGCGGAGGATGGTCACGCCGTACTGCTCGGCCAGCGCCGAGTAATCGGTATCGGCCAGGTAGCGGCGGTGTTCGGTGAGCACGAAGCCGTCGATGTGGTAGCCGTTCTTGCGGCGAGCCTCGACCCACTTGCAGTAACCCTCCACGGTGCCGCCGGCGTCATCGGAGCCGTCGGTCGAGTGGACGTGGAGGTCGAAGTACGAATGCTCAGCCACGGAAATCCTTCCCGCTGCGCCCGCGCTCTCGCGCGCCCCAGGCCGCTGGAGATAGTCGGGTGGACGGGCGCGATGATGTCAGCGTCAACGCGCCAGCGTCAACGCGATCGCGACGCTCGAGGTGGATCCGCCCGAAGCCAGCGCCGCCCCTCGGCGCGTGTCGGGCAGCGCCAACGAAAGCTCCCGGGGACCTCCGGCACGCGCGAATATGTCGGCGACGCGCGATACCCCCGCGCATGAGCGATCAGACCACGAGCGAACCACACGTCGATGAACCCGCGCTGCTGCGCTGGATTCGCGATGAGGTAGGTGTCGAGGAGTCGCGTCGCCTCGTCCGGCGCGATGCGAGCGGCATCCTGGTCTCGAAGTTCGCGGAGGGGTTCGCCGCGCGGTTGCACGAGCTGCTCGACCTGATGCCGGAGCTGTTCGAAGCACCCTCGGTCATCGCCGCGTACGGACGCGCGGTGGCCGCCGCCAAGCCGTCGGCCAAGCGCGTTGACGTCTGGCAGATGGCCATACACGCACTGCTCCGCGCCGCGGGCGAGCGGCACGACATCCCCGACCTGCGCCTCGCCGAGGTGCGAACGGGGATCGACTCCGTGCGCGCGATCCTCGACACCGTGGTCTGGAGCGAGCCGACCATCGGCGACGACTACTCGCCTGCGCCCGGCGAGCGCAGCGCCTACCGCGATGGGCTTGCGGAGCTGGCCGACGGCCGCGATCTATTCACGCGCTACTACGGCCAGTTCGAGGGCGCACCGGTCCGCAATCACTGCCCGGGCGCGGCGTCCGCGCGGCTGATGCTGGCCCAGGGTTGGACCGCCTGCACCGGCGAGCCGCCGCCCGCCGCCTAACCTTCGAGGTTCGTTCGCACCTCGCGACGCAACAGCTTGCCGAGCTCGGTGCGCGGCAGCGGTCGGTTCGTGAACTCGTAACGTCGAGGCGCCTTGTAACCAGCGACTGACCCGCGCACGTGCGCATCAAGTTCGTCCTGCGAGGGAACGTCCAGCGCCGGAACGACCACGGCCACGACGCGCTGGCCAAGGTCGTCGTCGGGCAGCCCGACCACGGCGCACTCCTCGACGCCCGGATGCGCCTCCAGCGCCTGCTCTACCTCCGCGGGGTAGACGTTCTCGCCGCCACTGACGATCAGGGCGTCGCGGCGGTCGACCACGTGCAGCCCGCCGGACGCGTCGAGGAAGCCGTAGTCACCGGTGCGCAACCAACCGTCCTGCAGCACCTCGCGCGTCTCGTCCTCACGGCCGAAGTAGCCCGTCATCACGGTCGAGCCTCGAGCGAGCAGGTCGCCGACCTCACCGACCCTCGCGCGGCGACCGTCGATGTCGACGCGCACCGTCGTCGTCGCCATCGGCGTGCCCGAGGAGCCATCGACGGGCGGCGCGTCGAGACGCTGCGTCGTCACTTGCGAGGCGGCCTCGGAGAGGCCGAACGTCGCCAGCACCGGCAGACCGCGGCTCCTCGCGCGGGCAAGCAACTCGGGCGACGCCGCACCACCACCGACGAGGACCGCTCGCAGGTCTGGCGCAGCGAGGTCCGGGAGCTCAAGGAGACGCGATAGCATGGTCGGCACGACCGACAGCAGGCTGATCCGCTCCTCGCGCAGCGCGCGCCCGACCTCGGTCGGCTCGAATCTCGGATGGATCACGGCCGCCGTCTCATAGATCGCAGAGCGCACGACGATCGACAGACCACCGACGTGGTACAGCGGCATGCAGGCGAGCCACCGATCCCCGGGCGTCACTCCGAGGCGTTCCGCGGAACCGACCGCGCTCCAGTAGACGTTTCCGTACGTCAGTACAGCCGCCTTCGGACGCCCGGTCGTGCCGGAAGAATAGACGAGGCAAAACGGCTGCTCGCTGTCGACCATCTCGCCGGCGAGGCGCTCATCCCCACTCCACAGCGACTCGTCGAGGGGTAGCTCCGGTACGTTCGATCGCACCTCGGCGTCCGTCAGCAGCAGTCGCGCGTCGCAGTCATCCAGCTGCCAGGTCCGCTCCTCGGCGGTGAGCCTCGCGTTGATCGGGACGAGCACCCCGCCGGCGCCTGCGACGGCGTGCACGGCCACCGCGAACGCCGCGCTCGACTCGCCGAGGAGCGCGACACGCTCCCCGGGTCCGACGCCGGCGTCCCGGATCGCCGCCGCAGCCGCGGAGACGCGGTCGTCCAACTCCCCATACGTCAACGTCGCATCGGCGGCCTCGATGGCGGTCGCACCGGCATGGGTCGAGCCACGCAGCGCCACCCAGTCCAGCAGTCTCATGCCGTCATCTCTTGCCAGGGACCGGTCGCCACCGCCTCGAGCGCCGCTTCGTCCAGGCGGACGCCGAGACCGGGTCGCCCGACCGCGAGGCGGCCGTCGGACGGCGCGATCGGCGTGTCCACGATGTCGGCCGCCAGGTGCGTGGCGGTGCTGAGCCCATGCGTGCCGCCGCGCTCCGGGATCGCGGCCGCGAGGTGCAGCGCGGCCGCCGTGCCGATCGACGACTCGAACGTTGATGTGACGATCGTCTGCAGGCCGGAGCCCGAGGCCAGCCGCGCCAATGCCATCGCGATGCGGGGACCGCCGAGAAGCATGGGCTTGAGCACGACCGCGTCGGCGGCGCCGCGCTGGATCACCTCGGCGGGCGCGAGCAACATCGATTCGTCCGCCGCTGTCCGAACCGTCGAAGATCCGCGCAGCGACGTGAGTTGCTCGATCTGCCCTGCCTCGACCGGCTGTTCGATCAGCTCGACGCCCTGCTGGGTCGTCGCGGCCAGCATCGCACGCGCTACCTCCAGGCCCCACGACCCGTTCGCGTCGAGGCGAATGACGGCCTCCGGCGCGCCAGAACGAGCGGCGGCGATGCGCCCGATATCGACCATCGGTTCCACGCCGCCGACTTTCAGCTTGACCACTCGGTAGCCGGCTGCAGCGGCAGCCCCGGCTTGCGCCTTCACCTCGACCAAGTCGCCGTCGCCGATGACGGCGTTCACCTCGACGCTCTCGGCAGCGTCGCCGTCGAGCAGCGCAGCAACCGCCACTTCGTGCTGGTGAGCGACGAGGTCGAGCAACGCCGTGTCGATGCCACAGGCCAGCGACGGAGGCAGCGACGTGAGGTCAACCCGCGGGTCGAGCAGGCGCTGACCGTCGCTCGCGAGCAGCTCGTCGATGTCCTCGACGGTCTCGCTGGAGAGGCCAGGGTATGGCGCAGCCTCGCCGATGCCGCGTGCACCCTCGACGGTGCGCAGTTCGAGGACGATACCGCTGCGCTCCGCGAGCGATCCCGCAGCGGTGCCAAGCGGTCGCGCGAGTGGGAGGCGGTAGCCACGCCAGCGCAGCGCGACGGGCGACGAGGTCGGCGGCGTCTCGGACGCCACAGCTACACCGCGACACCGATGCCGAGGAGCAGCGCGAAGATCAGGTGCAGCCGTGCCGTCGAGCGCAACGCCTCGTTGAGCTGCGGGCCATCGACGCGCGTGAGCACGATCGTCATCGGGCTGGCGGCCGCAGGCAGGCTGAGCAGCGTCAGCAGCGCGAGCGAGGAGAAGTCGCCGATCGCCCACAGCGCTGCCGCGGCGATGTAGGCCCCGGCCACAAAGGCGGCATACGCCCAGCGGGCGTAGCGCCGTCCGAGGTAGACGGCGAGGGTGAGCTTGCCCGCCGCGCGGTCGGTTTCGATGTCGCGCACGTTGTTCACCACGAGGATCGCCGTGACCGTCATCCCGACCGGCACCGAGGCGGCGAGCACGCCGGCTGTGACCTCGCCCGCCTGCACGTAGTAGGTGCCTGCTACGGCAACCACGCCGAAGAACAGGAAGACAAAGATCTCACCGAGGCCCCGATACCCGTACGGCCAGGGCCCGCCCACGTAGGTCACCGCAGCCAGCATCGCGGCTACGCCGATGGCGATGATCGGCCAACCGCCGAGGGTGGCGAGGTACAGGCCGACCACCGTCGCGAAGGCAAAGGCGACGAGCATACCGTTCAGCACCTGATGCTCTGTGAGCAGCCCCTGCTCGGTCATGCGCGGTGGTCCAATGCGATCAGCGTTGTCGGCGCCTCGGCGGAAGTCCGACACGTCGTTCGCGAGGTTCGCCGCGATCTGCAGTGCGATTGCGCCCAGTAGCGCCGCGCTCGCCCCGCCGAGGTGAAACACGTCGTCGCGCATCGCGACGGCGGTGCCAACCACCACGGGCGCCACCGCCGCGGTCAGGGTCGGCGGGCGAATCGCCATCAGCCAGATGCGCGCGGTACTCGGACGCTCTGCGGCGCTTCGGTCGTTGGCCATCAGCGATCCTCAACCGGCCGGTGCCCGTGGAAGGGCATGCGCTGGAACTTCGAGAAGTCGGGCGTCCGCTTCTCGAGGAAGGCGTTGCGGCCCTCTTTCGCCTCGTCGCTGGTGTAGTACAGCATCGTCACGTCGCCGGCGAGCACCTGTAGGCCGGCCGCGCCATCCGTGTCCGCGAGGAATGCGTTCTTGAGGAACCGGATCGCCGTCGAAGAGTGCTGGTTGATCTCCCGTGCCCATTGCACGCCCTCATCCTCGAGGTCGTCGAGCGGCACAACGGTGTTCACGAGGCCCATCTGCAGCGCCTCCTGCGCGTCGTACTGGCGGCAGAGATACCAGATCTCGCGCGCCTTCTTGTGCCCCACGTGCCGCGCCAGCATCGAGGTGCCGAACCCGGCGTCGAACGACCCCACCTTCGGACCGGTCTGGCCAAAGCGTGCGTTGTCGGCCGCGATCGTGAGGTCGCAGATCACGTGCAGCACGTGACCGCCGCCGATCGCCCAGCCAGCGACGAGGGCGATCACCGGCTTCGGCATCTCGCGGATGAAGCGCTGGAGGGGGAGCACGTTGAGCCGCGGCGAACCGCTGTGATCCTCGTAACCGGCGTGGCCGCGGATGCGCTGATCACCGCCGGCACAGAAGGCGCGGCCGCCGGCGCCGGTGAAGAGAACGACGCCGATGCCGTCATCCGTCGCAGCGTCCCCGAACGCATCGGCGAGCTCGTCCAATGTGCCCGGCCGGAACGAGTTGTGGACCTCGGGGCGGTTGATCGTGATCTTCGCGATGCCCTCGGCGTGCTCGTAGAGGATGTCCTCGTACTCGCCTGCAGACTGCCACTGGATGCTCATGTCGTCCCCCGACCGCCCGACGACGGCTCTTCGATGGTCACACTCTCCAGGAACTCGAGCACCGCCGAGGCGAAGGCGTCGGCCTGCTCGAGGTGCGCGGCGTGCCCGGCGTCCTCGATCAGCTCGATCGTAGCGTTCGGGAGCGCAACGGCCATCTCTTCGGCGATCGCGGCGTACTTCTGATCGAGCGCCCCCGCCATGACCTTGACGGGCAACTGCACCGCGGGCAGCCGATCCCAGAGCGACTCTTGCGCGCCGGCGCCCATGCCACGCAGGCTGTTCGCGAGCCCGACGGCCCGTTGCGCGAGCCGTTGCTGGCGCAACGCGACGCCGATCACCGGGTTGAGCGAGGACTGCGTGGACCACATCGGCAACGCACCCCAGTAGTCGGCGAACCAGTCGATGCCCTCTGCCTCGATGCGGTCGCCGAGCGCCTCGTCGGCTGCGATGCGCTCGACGCGCTCGGTCGCGTCGGCGATGCCGGGGGACGCACCCTCGAGGATCAGCGCCGAGACAGCGTCGGGCCGGTGCACCGCGACGTGCAGCGCCGTGCGGCCACCCATCGAGTAGCCAAGCCACGCCGCTCGCTCGTACCCCGCCCCGCGGATGGCCTCGATGAGGTCGTCGACGACGCGACGCATCTGGTAGCGCTCCAGCTCGCGCGGAGCGCCGGACAGGCCGTGACCGACGTGGTCAGGGATGACGCAGGTGTAGTGGTGGCCCAGCACCGCTGTCAGCTGCTGCCACGTGGTGCGCGAGCCGGTGAAGCCATGCAGGAGCACCACCGGCGGACCGGTGCCGACCGTCTCGACGTTGTATGCGAGGCCATCGATGAAGAGGTGCGGCATCCTCGCAGGCTACCGGTCGAGGACCGCGCGCGCCGCCTCGATGCCTGCGGACCAGACCTGCTGGTGCAACTCGACGTTGCGGTCACGCTCGGTCCGCAGCTCTAGCACGTCGAGTCCGGGTCGTCCGAGCGCCTCCCGGATCGCTTCGCGACCATCGACGGGCAACACGGCGTGGCGTCCTCCATGGAGCTCCACGCCGTGTCGGAGGTCCAGCCCGTGCGGCGTTCCAAACCACTCCTCGAAGCGGTCGGACATGAGCTGTCGCTGCGGGAGGAAGTGGAAGATGCCGCCGCCGTCGTTATTGACGAGCAGGACGGTGAGCGACAGCCCGTAGCGCCGGATCGGCCAGAGGCCGTTGAGGTCGTGAAGGAACGAGAGGTCGCCCACCAGCAACGCCACCGGCCCGCCAGCCACGGCCGCGGCGCCTGCCGCCGTCGAGGCCACACCGTCGATCCCGGAGGCGCCACGCGTGCCGACGATCCGCAGATCGCGCGTCGTCGAGGGGAGAAACGAATCGATGTCTCGCACCGGCATGCTGTTGCCGGCGACCAGCGTGGCGTCATCCGGCAGCACCTCGGCGAGGTCAAGTGGCAGCCGCCCCTCGAACGGCTCGTCGAGGCCGCGGATCGCGTCGTTCATCGCCTCGCGGGCAGCGCGATCGGCGGCGCACCATGCGGTGAGCCATGCCTCGGGGGCGGCTGCCCCCTCGACCGCGCCCGCCAACTCGGCGGCGAACACCGCGGGGTCGGCGTGCATCCGCATCTGCGCCACTCCGTCCGGGTCGCGCCAGCGCGCGCCGGGGTCGATGAGGATCTGCGTGCCCTCGAGGCGCGCGAGCCACTGAGTAAGCGGCCTCGACGTCGGCAATGCACCGAAGCGCAGCACGACATCCGGTCGTAACGCCGAGGTGATTCCCTCGTCGCGAGCCAGCACGTCGTAGCTGTCGACGACGCCGGCAAGATCGTGGCGACCAGCGCGCAGACCGGAGAGCGGATCGGCGAGCACCGGCCAGCCGAGGCTCGCGGCCAGATGCGTGATCTCGCCAGTCGGCAGGCCGGCCGACTCCGGCCCCGCGACGATCACGCCGCGCTGCCCGCGCACGGTCGCTGCGATGCGTTCGAGGTCTTCCGCGGGTGGCTCGGGAACCAACCCCCGCGCCGCCTCCGACAGATCCAGCGCCAGCGCTGGCGCTTCGGCAGAATCCGGCGCGATCAGCGGTTCCCGGAACGGCAGGTTGAGGTGGACCGGGCCGGGCGGCTCCGATCTGGCCATCGCGACCGCCGCTGCGGCGCGCGTCACCGCCTCCGACGCCTGGCGCGCGGGCGCCCCCTCTGAGGGCGCCTCGAGGTCGGAGAAGTATTTGACGTGCGTACCGAAGAGGTTGACCTGGTCGATCGTCTGTGGCGCACCCACGTCGCGCAGCATCGGCGGCCGGTCGGCTGTCAGCAGCACCAGCGGCACGCGCGACAGGTTCGCCTCGACGGCCGCCGGCAGGAAGTTGGCCGCAGCCGTGCCGGACGTGCAGACGAGCGCCACCGGCTCGCGCAGCTGGCGTGCGATGCCGAGCGCGAAGTAGCCGGCGGAGCGCTCGTCGAGGTGCAGCCACGGGCGAATCGCGCTGTCTTCGAGGGTCAACGCTGCGGTCAGCGGTGTGCTGCGGGATCCGGGCGCGATCACCGCGTGGCGCACACCGCCAGCGGCAAGCTGTGCAAGAAGTGCCCGTACGACGGTGTCGGCTGGCGTCGCCATGCGCGGAATCTTACGCCCGGACTACCCGGCGCCGCCCAGCGCTTCGGACAGCGGACGCAGCTTGAGCTGCACCTCGGCGAGTTCGGACTCGGCCACCGAGTCGCCCATGATGCCGTTGCCGGCGAAGAGGGTGGCGCGCGCGCCCGTCACGAGGGCGGTTCGGAGCGCCACGGCGAACTCGCCGTCGCCCGCGCCGTCGACCCAGCCGACCGGTCCGGCATACCAGCCGCGGTCGAAGTCCTCGTGCGCCTCGATCACCTGGCGAGCGCGCTCTGGCGGCCAGCCACAGACGGCCGGGGTCGGGTGCAGCCGATCGACCAGGTCGAGGACGTCGACGCCGTTGCGCACGCGCCCGCTGATCTCGGTGGACAGGTGCTGAATGTTGCGCAGCCGTTTGAGCTGCGGCTGGTTCGGCGCGCGCAGCTGGTCGGTGACGTCGCCCAGGCCGTCGCGAATCGCCCGTACGACGCTCTCGTGCTCGATACGATTCTTGGCGCTGCCGAGCAGCTCCTGGCCGAGCCGCTCGTCCTCTTCGGGCGTGTCGCCGCGAGGCGTCGAGCCCGCCAGGCCGAGCGCGCGCACCTGACCCTCCTGCAGGCTGACGAGCAGCTCTGGGCTCGCGCCGAGGAAGACCGAATCTCCAGCGCGGAGCGTGAAGAGGTGGCAGGCCGGGTAGTTCGTCCGCAGTTGGCGCATCGTCGCGCCGACGCCGATCGGCGCCTCGCCGGCGACGGTCATCGGTGTCGCCAGCACCGCCTTCTCGTAGAGCCCGGCGCGAATCTCGGCAGCGATGTTCGCGACACTAGCCGACCAGCGATCGGCGTCGATGCGGTCCTCGATGTGGAGGTGGGGACGCTCGTCGCTCTCCTCGGGCTCGGCGGCGATACGCTCGAGCCAGTCGCGGAGTGCGTCGCCCGATCCCCCCGGAGCGAGCACCACCCCGGTAACACCCGCCTCGCGGACGAACAGCAGTCGAGGCAGCGTCAGACGACCGCCGCCAAAGGCGGCCCAGGGCTCGCGCTGTGGGGCGTTGGGGTTGAACCGGAAGCCGCCGAGCAACCGCGGACGTAGCTCCGGCTCCCCGGCGACCACAGCCGCGCCCAGAGCCCGTCGTGCCGCGGCCCGGAGCGCAGCGGGGCCGGCGCCCTGGGGTGTGTCGAGCGTGGCGGCCACGCCCACCGCGACGAGCGTCATCGCCTGGTCCGGGCGCTCGTACGAGGCCACCACGCTCGCGGCCGTGGAGTCGCCGAGGAGCCGGGTGACATCGAGATCATCGGGCAGGCGGATGCCGACGAAGGCGCCAGGGTCAGCGGCACGAACCTGTGCGTCAGCCTGTGCCGCGGCGTGGGCCACCGACTGGTCGAGGGTCATGGAGACGGTCCTTGTCTCAGAGTGGAGGGCGCCCTCCTACTGTAGAACCGGCCAGTCGTAGGGACACCCGCCGGGGTCGCCAACAAGCCGTCGTATCACGTTCGAAAAGAGCCGAGATCAGCGAATCGTGATTCGGTGCTCCGTAGTCGGCGTCCCGTTGGCGAAACTCACGATCGTCACGACTGTGCCGTGCCCTTGGGCGCCTGGCGCCAGGACGCCGAGGCAGGACTCGCCGCTCTCGAGCGTCCCGCACCGCCGAAGGACGCGCTCGCGCGGATTCGCCTCACTCCCGGCGTAGAGCGTGAACGCGCGCGGCTCGTCGCTGAGGTTGACGGCGCCGGCGATGGTGATGCTGATGCCCGACATGTCCATCGCCATGCCGAAGTAGTCGAAGTCGATGTCCCAGGGCACCCACCGGATTCCGCCCGCGAGCGGTCCCGTACTCGCCGGACCGCAGCCGGCGGCGTTGCAGGCAGTCGCCGACGTTTCACGCGCGCCATTCGTGAAGATACGGCGCGCCGTAGCGCTGCCGGCGGTGGTGATCACGCTCTCCCAGCTGATCACCTGCGAACCGCTACTCGTGCGGCGACAGACCTCGACTGCGCCGTCAGAGCAGAGCTCGAATGAGTTGGCGCCGGAGGGGAGCATCCACTCGAAGGCCGCGTCGCGACCATCAGCCGCGATGCCGATGTCCGCGAGCATGGGCGCGAGCGTCGGAGGCGTGGGCGTGGCGTCGATGCCGATCAGCACGTCGACGACCGTCGTGTGGCCGATCGGGTCAGCGACTGTCACGCGGAAGCGGAGCTCGCCGCCCGGGTCGTCGGGTGCATTGAAGCTCAGCGTCGCTCCGTCGCTCTCGAACTCCACGGGCTCGCCATCGAGCTGTTCCCACGAGAAGGTCAGCGCGTCGCCCTCGGGGTCCTCGGCAACGACCGTCGCGTCGATGGCCTCGCCGGGCGCAGCCAGCACCGTCGGCGGCTCTTCCACCTCGGGTGGGAGGTTGATTCCGTAGAGGCCCCGCAGCGCGTCCACTTCGACCTCTCGCGCCTCTGTGGGACAGGTGCCGGGGTCGCCCGGGTCGAACGAGGGGTACATGAGGTCGCCGGCGTCGTCGGAGTGACCCAGCCCGAGCACGTGACCCAACTCGTGGGCAATGATGCTTTCGAAGCACTGCGGCAGGATGTTCAGTCGCTGGTCAAGGACGATGTCGAACTCAACGAACTCCTTCGGGCCGAAGATGCTGGTCCAGGTGCCAGTCGCGATCGCCGCGGACTGGCCCTTCACGACGTCACGGAAGTCGTCGAACCCGATCTCCGTGACCCCGTTGTCCATCCGCCAGCGATTGCCGTCGGCACAGTCACCGGTGTAGTCGAAGCCCACGCCTACCGCCTGCGCGGTCCACATCGAGGTCACCGAGGAGACAGCGTCGCCGAACTGCTCGGCGGTCACAGCGGACGGACGGTTGTGCTGCTGCGTGCAGATCGCGACCGGGATCGCCTCGGACGGCCACACCGCAGGCGGGAGGTCGGTGAAGAATTCGATGGCGAGCGCGATCGGGAGGTCGCCGACGGGGTCGAGCGAGTGCAGGGCGCTACCGTCGTCATAGGGCCGCTCACCGCCTTCGGCGGTGGCCTGCGAAGCGCCGAGGAGCATCGCGAGCGCCAGCGCCGCGAGAAGGGCCACCAGCGCCGGTATGCCCGGCAGAAGCCCTGAACGGTGACTCGCGTGCTGCGCCAGGAGGCGCCTCCTCGTAGGCTGCGAACGTCGACCCATCGGCTCAGTTGAGGGCGTCATCACAGCTAGATCATCGTACCGCGGTTGACGCGAGCACAGTCCGTACGCTCTGCTGTGCCGCGCCTGACCGTTCGCTATCAAACACCTGCGAGGAACTACGGTGCCAGACGGCTTCGACCCCGCCACCATCGAGGCTCGCATCCGCGCCTACGAGGGCTTCGGCATCCACCGTACCGGCTGGCCGGGGGACGATGCCACGAGCGCCTGGCTGAGCGACGAGCTGCGCGCCGTCGGTGTGGACGCCTCCCGCGACCGCTTCACCTTCCCTCGCGTGGAGACCCGCGAGACCCGCTTGACCTGGGGGCCCCGTCCGCATGAGCAAGCCGAGGGCGTCGCCATGTACGACGGCGGCTTCACCGACTTCGGCGGCATCGCCGGTGAGCTGGTCGGCGACGACACCGACGACCCCCTCGGCAAGATCGTCGTCTTTACTTCGGCCCTAGCGGGCGGTGCGGCCGGCAACCCGCCGCGCGGTGCGGACGAGACGTTCGGCGCGCTCGCCCAGGCCGGCGCCCTCGGCGCAGTCGTGCCGACCGGCGACGGAGGCTCGATCCGGCTGCGCAACGCGGAGTACATCGAGCGGCCGTTCGCGTTGCCCGTGTTGCAGGTCGCGCCGGGCGCGATCCGCGATCTGGCCGCCGCGATCGTCGTGGGCGTCGAAGGCGTGCTCGAGGTCGACGGCGAACGCCTCGAGTCTGCGGCCACCAACGTGGTCGCGACGATCGAGGGCACAGACCCGAAGGCCGCGCCGCTGGTGGTGATGACGCCGAAGTCCGGCTGGTTCACGTGCGCGGCCGAACGCGGCGGCGGCATCGCCGTCTGGCTGGCGCTGGCTGAGCACCTCCGCGCGTCGAGGCCGCTGCGCACAGTGCACCTGCTCGCCAGCTCCGGGCACGAGCTGCACCACCAGGGGCTGGCGCACTGGCTGCGCTCAAACACGGCGGTCGCACGCCGCGCCGTCATCACGTTCCACCTCGGCGCATCGATCGGCGCCCGCTACCCGGTCGGTCGCTTCGGCGCGAGCTCCGAGGCATGGCACGACCTCGCCCGCTCCGCGCTCGCCGACGAGGGAGTCGACCTGGAGGCTGTGAGCGCGCTACCAGTCGGCAGCCCCGGTGGCGGCGAGGCGCGGAACATCGACGAGGTCGGTGGCCGGTATGTCTCGTTCCTCGGCGGGCATCGCTACTTCCACATGCTGGAGGACACCGTCGATAACGCCGTCGACGCCACCTCGATCGCCCGTTGGGCGCGGGCAGCGCGCACAGTCGTCGACGCGGCGCAGGCGCAACCCGAGGCCGAGCTGGAGACAGCAGAAGGGACCACCGCGTGAGTCGCGTGCAGACGATCCGAGGCGAGATCGACAGCTCGGAGCTCGGTCGCACGCTCTCGCACGAGCATCTGAGCACCGGCTACCCGGGCATAGAGCGGCTGCCAGGCTTCCTCGACGAGCCGCGCCGCGCGGAGATGGTGGATCGCTGCGTGGATGCCCTCGCGCGTGCTGCCGACGCTGGCATCGACACCATTATCGACCTCACGCCGTTCGACCTCGGGCGGCAGATGTGGCTCTTCGAGTCAGTCGCGGAGCGCTCCGAAGTCAACGTGGTCTGCGCGACCGGCGTCTACCGCTGGGTGCCACCGATCTACTGGGCGCTGTCCGAGGACGAGATCGCGGCGATCTGGATCAGCGAGATCGAGGACGGCATCGAAGGCACCGGCATCCGGCCGGGGTTCATCAAGCTGGCGTGGGACCTCGAGTACGACCTGCACCCGGAGGGCGCGCGCATGTCGCCGCGCATGCTCCTCGAACACACCGCCCGCGCCGCCGCGCGGACCGCGCAGGCCACCGTCGAGGCCGCGGCGGGCATGGTCAGCTAGGGAGCGAACGGCATCGCTTGGGTCCACACCGCCGTCGTGTTGCGACGGCCGCACTCACGTCCGCGCTCGCGCTCGCTGCGCTGATCGTCGTCGCTTGCGGCGACGCTGGCGTGGCGACTCCACCGCCGCCGCTCGCAACGCCATCGGCGCCACCATTGACCGAGACGGCAACGGCCACTCCGCCGCCACCCACCCCGGATCCGCCTCGCAGCGTGACCATCGCAGCGATCGGCGACGTCATGCTCGACCGCGATGTGGAGGCGTTGGCGTGATCACCGGCCAGCCGCCGGGAGCGGGCGCGTCCAGGCCTACGACCCGGTGATGGACGACTGGTCGGAGGTCTCCGAACTCGCCACCGGCCGCGATCCCCTCGGCGCGCTACCGCTCGCCGACGGGCGGATCGTGGTCTGGATGGAACAGCCCTCCGAGGAGCTTCAACCGCTGCGGTTCGGCGGAGACGCGAGGGCTACCGATCCGAGGCAGATCGAGTACATCGTGGTCGACCCGAACACCGGGCAGCGCAGCGGCGTGCGGGTGCTGGAGGGGCCGCCGTACCGCCCGCGCTTCGCCACGCTGCCCGGTGGGGGCGTCCTCGTCTTCGGCGGCTCGCTCGACGTCCCGAGCGCGTGGGAGGCCGCCGTGCTCTCTGGCCTGAGCAGCAGTCTACTTGCCGACGATCCACAGCCGGAGCTGCCACCGCAGCCGACGCCGAACGAGGCGTTCTACCGGCTCGACCCCGACAGCGGTGTCCTGGTGCAGCTGGAAGCCGACCGGCGCATCCCACCAACTCCTTCCTCCTCGACGGCACGCTCTACTCGACGCTCCTGCCTACGATGGCGATGACCGAGGAGGGCTTCGACCGCCTGTTAGAGGTCGCTCGAGGGACGCATCGGCGCGCTCGTGCTCGCTATCGACGACCACCGCGTCCTCGTCGCCGGCGGCTCCCTGGCGTCGGACGCCGTCGTCGAGCTCGCCGAGTCGGTCGCGATCGTCCTAGGGCTCCACCGGCTTCGACGGCTCGCCGATCCGCCAGACGCCGCCGGAACCAGACTTCGAGCGGCTGATCGTCGACGCCGGCCTCGACGCTCCCGATCTGCGCTACGCCCGGCCCGACGCGGTGATCATCCGCGTGAATTGAGGAAGCGCGCTGCCATAGCCCCGGCGTTCGCGCGGTATACTCCCGGTCGCTGAGGGCCCGGCAGCGTCGTCGATCCGGGCACAGGCGGAGGGGATCGCTCGTGGTCAGCACCTACGAGGAAATCAGCAAGGACGTCAGCGCACTCAAGGCCACACCTCACCTGCTCGACTGGGCCGGGCAGCGCCAGTCCTGGGACTGGGACGCCATGTGGGACGAGTTGGACACGCCCGACGGGCTGGTCAACCTCGCCCACGAGTGCATCGACCGTCACGCGAACGGCGAGCGCGCCGACAAGATCGCGATGATCTGGCAGAGCGCCGGCGGCGATGTCGAGAACTACACCTACAGCGACATGAAGGCCCAGTCGAACAAGGTCGCGAACGCCTTCCGTGCCGCTGGCGTGGAGAAGGGTGACCGCGTCTTCTTCCTCTCCGACCGCATCCCCGAGCTTTACTTCGCGGTCTTCGGCTGTCTCAAGCTGGGCGCGATCGTGGCGCCGCTGTTCTCCGCGTTCGGCCCCGAGCCGATCAAGGACCGCGTCGCGCGCGCCGAGGGCAAGGTCATCGTCACCACGCCGAAGCTGCTCGCGAAGGTGGACGCGATCCGGGACGATCTGCCCTCGGTCGAGACGGTGATCGTGATCGCCCACCGCGAGGGCGGCGAGGTCGCCGACAGCAACATCGACTACTCCTCGATCGCCGACGGCGCGAGCGAGGACTTCGAGATCGAGCCGACCTCGAACGAGGACTGGTCGATCATGCACTTCACGTCGGGCACGACCGGCCTGCCCAAGGGCGCCGCGCACGTGCACAACGCCGTCGTCAGCCACTACGCGACCGGCAAGTACGTGCTCGACTTCCACGAGGACGACATCTACTGGTGCACCGCCGATCCCGGCTGGGTGACCGGCACCTCGTACGGCATGTTCGCGCCGTTCTCGAACGGCGTGACGAGCGTGATCGATGAGGGCGGGTTCAGCGCACGGCGCTGGTACGAGGTGATCCAGCGGCATCAGGTGACCGTCTGGTATACCGCGCCCACGGCCATCCGGCTGCTGATGCGGGCCGGCGCAGACACGGCGCGGAAATTCGACCTCTCCTCGCTGCGTTACGTGATGTCGGTCGGCGAGCCGCTCAACCCGGAGGGCGTGGTCTGGGGCCAGGAGGCGTTCGACCTGCCGATCCACGACAACTGGTGGCAGACCGAGACGGGCGCGATCATGATCGCCAACTACCCGTCGATGCCGATCCGGCCCGGCTCGATGGGACGCCCGTTCCCCGGCATCCACGCCGCGATCATCGACGACGAGGGCAACGAACTCGAGGAGCCGATGGCCGAGGGGCAGCTGGCAGTCAAGCCGGGCTGGCCCTCGATGTTCCGCGTCTACTGGAACGACCAGGAGCGCTACGACTCGCGGTTCCAGCAGGGATGGTACCTCACCGGCGACAAGGCGAAGAAGGACGCAGACGGCTACTTCTGGTTCGTCGGCCGCGACGACGACGTGATCAACACCGCCGGCCACCTCGTCAGCCCGTTCGAGGTGGAAAGCGCCCTGATCGAACACGAGGCCGTCGCCGAGGCGGGCGTGATCGGCAAGCCCGACGACGTGGCGATGGAGGTCGTGAAGGCCTTCGTCACGCTGAACGAGGGTTACGAGGAGTCGCGCGAGCTGCTGCGGTCGCTGAACAACCACTGCCGCACCAGGCTCGGACCGGCGGTCGCGCCGCGCGAGATCGACGTGATCGATGTCCTGCCCAAGACGCGGTCGGGCAAGATCATGCGCCGTCTGCTGAAGGCACGAGAGCTCGGGCTCGACGAGGGCGACACCTCGACGCTCGAGGAGGACTAGCAGCCGCGCCGACGCGCCAGCGCCGGCGGCACGCAGGAGGAAGAGCGCAGGAGGGCGCATGGCCGACGTGGAGAACGCGGTCGAGATTCACCGCGGCCTGAACGGCGTCTACTTCGATCGCAGCGACGTCTGCTTCATCGACGGTCGCGCCGGCGAGCTGCGCTACCGCGGCTATTCGATCCACGAGCTGGCGCAGGGGTCGACGTTCGAGGAGACGGCGTACCTGCTGCTCTACGGCGACCTGCCGACGTCCGAGGAGCTCGGTCGGTTCGAGTCAGAGCTGAAGGCGGCGCGACAGCTGCCCGACTCGACCATCGAGGTGATCGAGGCGACGAAGCACGCACACCCGATGGAGGTGCTGCGCACTGCTGTCTCAGCACTCGGCGCAGCGGACGCCGATGTTGCCGACCAGTCACCGGAGGCAACGCTGCGCAAGTCGATCCGGCTCACCTCCCAGGTGCCGATGATCATCGCGGCGCACCACCGGCTGCGAAACGACGAGCCGATCGTCGAGCCTCGCGCGGACCTGAGCCACGCGGCGAACTTCCTCTACATGGTCAAGGGCGAGGAGCCGTCCGAGGACGCCTCGAAGCTGATGGACATGGACTTCGTCTTGCACGCTGAGCATGGGTCCAACGCCTCCTCGTTCACCGCGCGCGTCGTGGCCGGTACGGACGCCAACCTGCACGCCGCCGTGACGGCCGCCGTCGCCTCGCTCAGCGGACCCGCGCACGGCGGCGCCGCGGAGAACGTTATGAAGATGGCGATCGAGATCGGCGAGCCTGAGAACGCCGCCGCCTACGTGAAACAGCTCCGCTCCAATCGTCAGCCGGTCATGGGTTTCGGCCACCGCGTCTACCGCGCCGAGGACCCTCGCGCACGGCACATGCGCGACGGGGTGCTGCGATTGTCGAAGGAGATGGGCGAGCCGAAGTGGTACGACATCCTCGCGGCGGTCGTCGAGGCGATGACGCCCTATGCACGCCTGGGCGTGAACGTGAACGTCGACTTCTACGCGGGCGTCGTCTACTACCTCCACGGCATCCCGGAGGACCTCTTCGTCCCCATCTTCGCCGTTGGACGCGTCCCGGGCTGGGCCGTGCAGTTCATCGACCAGCGTCAACACAACATCCTGATCCGCCCGCTGTTGGAGTACACCGGCCCGGATCCTCGCCCCTACGTCCCCCTCGAGGACCGTTAAGTGGCAGCGAGGGACGGGGCGGAGCCGGCAAGCGGCGTGCTCGAGGCCTCGACGTTGGGGGTGCTCTGGAACACCCCGTTCGTGCTGCGTTCCCTCCTCGGCGGGCAGCCGGACGAGGTGCTCGACCGCGCGAATGAGGAGGGTTGGACGCCGAAGCACGTGCTCGCGCATCTGCTCACGGCCGAGGGGCCGCCCTTCGTCGATCGCATCCGCGGGATGCTCGAGGGCGAGGACATCGCGAACATCGACGAGCAAACGCTGCTGGACGACTCGGGTTACCTCGCACGTGACGCGGCCGGGTTGCTGCGCGACTTCGAGCGCGCCCGTCGCACGGATGTCGATTGGCTGCGCACGCTGAGCGACGACGAGCTCGGGCGCACCGCGCGACACGAGCTGGCCGGCGACCTGGCGGTGACCGATGTGATCCACCACATCGCGTTTCATGATTTGCTGCACCTCCGCCAGATCAGCGAGATGCTGATGCCGGCGCTCGACGAGCGTCGGGGCGCGTTGCGGATGTTCTGAGCGCGGGGGCGCCGATGTCACTCCTCGCCGATCTCCGCAACTCAGCGACCGAGCGAGGCTTGATCGAGCGTGGCGCGATCCTTGATGCCGACGCCGTGTTCCGCCTCGTACGCGACATGCCTTACGTCCGCGCCTCGGATCGTGCGCCGGCGACCACGCTCGCCGAGTGGCGCGGGACGTGCTCCGGCAAGCACCTGCTGCTGCGCGCACTCTTCGAGGAGCTGGGCGTCCCCGTCACGATGATCCTCGCGCCGCACGAGTTCACGCCGGAAAGCGCGCCGTGGCTGCCCGATCCGCTGCGAGCGAAGTGCCGCGAGGCGCCGGTGCCGGACGTGCACAACTTCCTCCGCGTCCAGCTCGAACCACACCTCGACTGGCAGACCGTCGATGCGACCTGGCCGCTCGCTGCGAGTGGCCTCGGGCTGCCCGTCAACGAGGCGCTGCGACCGGGCGAGGACCACGCCATCGCCGCCGACCCGATCGAGGTGCACCACGTCCCACCCGAGGTAGACGCGCAGCCGCTGAAGCAGCGGATCGTCGAAGATGTAGCGGAGGGCCAGACCGAGCGGCGCGAGCGCTTCATCGAAGCGCTCAGTGCCTGGCTGGTGGAAGCGCTCGCGACCGCGGATGCGAGCGCCGGCACCTCCAGCGGCGGAGCCAGGAGGGGGCAGCGCTAGTGGGCGGTCAACAGTCGGTGCGTGCGACGCTGGTGCTGTCGGTGCTCGCGGTCAGTGTGTGGGGTGTGCTCTCTGTCGTCTGGGGCGGCCAGCCCGTGGTCTTCACCGCGGTCATCTCGCCGATCTTCCTCGGCGTCATCTTCTTCACGATGCGAATGACGAACCGCATCACGGGCGGCCTGCTCAACCGCTTCGGCCCCACGCCACCGGAGCCTCCGCCGCCGACGCCCCCGTCCAGCGAGCGCCCTGAGCACGCGCAGCGTCGTCGCGACCAGCGACGACATCGCGGCCGCGGCGGGCGAGGCCGCCGTACCTAGAGCGTCGGATATGTGGTGGCCGGGCCTCGCTAGGCTTCGCCAAAGACGATGCCGCGGCCTTTCATGATCCCGAACGGCCGATCGTCCATGTCGATGGACGTGCCATGCATCGCGCGCACGGAGAGCGTGCGGTAACGACGCCCGTCGCGCTCGCCGATGCCGAGGTCGATGATGCCGTCGACGATCTGCTCCTCGATGCCGAGACGGGTGTAGCCGAGGGCGTCGTGGTTGCGCTGGCCCGTGAGCAGCGTCGTGCAGTGCGTGGTGCTCATCGTGGTGCGCAACAGCTCCGCGACGTAGGGGACGGCGTCCTCGGTCGTGCCGGCCGCAGGCAGCGCAGGACGGTCGATCACGACGCGCCGAGCGCCGATCTCGTTTACAGCTGCCACGATCTCGCGCGATGCGGCCGCCGCGTCCAGGCGCTGGCGTGCCGGCGGCCCGCCAAACGCTGGCGCGCCGGCCACGCCGGGAGGACCGCCGGGACCGCCGTCGGGCGGGTCCTCTGGCGCATCGCCGTCATCGTCCGCGGGCGTCGCCGCGGGGCTCACCGGCGGAGCGCCAAGCTGGATCACCCGGGCGTAGCCATCCTCAACGGCTCCGCGCAGATCCCAGCCGAGCGATGCTGCGGTCTCGAAGACGCGTCCGGGCAGGTCGGAGGAAGCGTAGACGCCGGGTTCGCCCTCGCGGATGCCCGCCAGGAGGAACTGGAGGCACAGTACCGACTTGCCCGTCCCCGGCTCACCCGAGATCAGGACCGCGGCGCCGTTCGGCACTCCACCCTCGATCAGTGCGTCGATGCCGTCGACGCCGATGGTCGTACGCACGCTACCTCCGGTACTGCCGCAGTGAGTTACGACGCAGCGTGAGCCGACTATATGTCGAGTAATTGGTGCGCGCCACGAGGCCTATTTGGGCCGCTGACGGCCTGCTACCGAGGATCAGTCGCCCACCCGCAGCACGATCTTGCCGAAGTTGGCGTTCGTCTCCATGTAACGATGCGCCTCGCTCACGTCGTCGAGCTCGAATACGCGATCGACGACGGGACGGATCGTGCCTGCTTCGATCAGCGGCAGCACGCGCGCCACGAACGCCTGCACCAGGGTCGCCTTTTCCTCGAGCGGCCGCGCGCGCAGGACGGTGCCGTGGACGCGCAGCCGCTTGCCCATCAGTGCGCCGAGGTTCGCCTCGACGCGCGGGCCGCCCATGGTGCCGACGATGACCATCCGGCCGCGCACGGCGAGTGCGGTGAGGTTCTGCTCCCAGTAGGGCCCGCCGACGAGGTCGAGGATCACATTCACGCCGCGACCACCGGTCTCGTCGCGAACCACCTCGGCGAAGTCTTGATCGTGGTAGTTGATGCCAACATCGAGGCCGAGCGCGGCAGCCTGTTCGAGCTTCTCCGCGGAACCGGCCGTGCCGAAGACGCGACAGGATTGCGCCGCCGCGATCTGGATCGCTGCGGTGCCCACGCCCGAGCCCGCGGCGTGCACGAGGAAGCTCTCGCCCGCACGCAGCTCGCACTGGAGGATCATCGCGTCGAATGCCGTCAGAAAGACCTCGGGCAGACTCGCCGCCTCCTCGAGGGTGAGCGCATCCGGGACCGGCATCAGCATCCGCTCGTGTACGGCGACCATGGAGGCGTAGCCACCGCCGCCGAGCAGCGCCATCGCCCGGTCGCCCGGCTGCCAGCCGGTCACCCGCTCGCCGACCGCCTCGACGGTGCCCGCCATCTCGAGGCCCGGAATATCGTCGCGGGTGCCGGGCGGGCCCGGGTAGCAGCCCATGCGCTGCATCAGATCGGCGCGATTGAGAGCGCTCGCTGCGACCGCGATCAGCGCCTCGTCCGGGCCCGGCGTGGGGTCCGGGACCTCCTCGATCGAGAAGACCTCGGGGCCTCCCGGCTCGCTCACGACCGCTGCGCGCATCCGCGTCTCCGCTCCCGTCGCGAGCGTCCACCGTCCGCAAGGGCGCGAGTGTCGCACCGCCGCACCGCTGTGACGAGTGGCTTCGATACACTGTCCCTGAACGAACGACGCCACAGAAGAGGCCGACGCTGAGCACGACTGGCGCGACGGAGGCCCTCGCCCGCTGAGCGTTCGCGGCTGACCTGACGGAGGTACCGATGGCGGATCTGCGCGACTCGCTCCGGCTGGGCGTCGAGGACGTGACGGCGCGCTGTGACCCGGCGTGGCTCCCCTTCGAGACCACCGACGAGCTGCCCGCCCTCGATGCCGTCTTTGGCCAGGAACGCGCTGTGCGTGCGATCGAGTTCGCGCTGGGCATGGAGACGCCGGGCTACAACCTCTTCGCCGCCGGGCCCGACGGCTTCGGCAAGTCCACGATCGTCGAGAGCTTCCTGCGGCGTCGCGCCGCACAGATGCCTGCGCCGAGCGACTGGATCTACGTCCACAACTTCGAGGATCCGGACCGCCCCGTCGGCATCGCCCTGCCGGCCGGCCAGGGCCGCGCCTTCTCCTCGCAGGTGTCGCAGGCCGTCGAGGAGGCGATCGCCGAACTGCGCGCGGCGTTCGAGTCGGACGACTACGCGCGCCGGCGGCAGGCACTGGCGACCGACATCGAGCAGCGACGCGCGTCCCTGCTCGAAGAGTTGCAGGGCGTAGCGACGGAGATGGGCTTCGCGCTGCAGATCACGCCCGCCGGGATCCTCTCGGCGCCGCTGCAGGACGGCAATCCGCTCAGCGAGGAGCAGTTCCTGACGCTCGACGAGCGCGTGCGCGAGCAGATCCAGACGCGCCGCGCCGAGCTCGAACAGACCGTGCAGGAGGCACTGCTGGCGATTCGGGCCCTCGAGCGCGAGGCCGCCGAAGGCGCTCGGACCCTGGACGAGGAGGTCGCGCGCTTCGCCGTGGAGCACCACGTCCAGGACGTGCGGAGCCGCTTTGGCGACGATCCCGAGATCGCGAGCTTCCTCGACGCCGTGCGCGACGACATCGAGGAGCGGCGCGACATCCTGCGAGCGCCCGAGCAGCCGGCCGGGCCAATCCCCGGCCTCGCCCCGCCGAGCGGAGCCGCGCTGCGCCGACCGTACGAGGTGAACGTGCTCGTCACGCATGACCCCTCGCAGGGTGCGCCGGTGATCCGCGAGACGCACCCGACGTTCTACAACCTGCTGGGCCGCATCGAGTACCAGGGGCGCCTGGGTACCGTGGCCACCGACCACACGTTGATCAAGCCCGGCTCCCTGGCGCAGGCAAACGGCGGTTTCATCCTCATCCGTCTGCGTGACCTGCTGACACAGCCCGTTTCCCTCGATGGCCTCAAGCGCGCGCTGACATCGCGCTCGCTGGCGATCGAGAACATGGGCGAGGCCTACGACCTGGTACCGACGATCGGTCTACGGCCGGAGCCGATCCCGCTCGACATCAAGGTCGTCATCGTCGGCGAGCCGCAGCTCTACTCGATGCTCTACCGCTTCGACCCCGACTTCCGCGAGCTGTTCCGCGTCAAGGCCGACTTCGAGACCGACTTCGAGCGTTCGGAGGTGAACACGCTCGGGCTCGCGCATTTCGTGCGCTCCCAGTGCGCCCGCGCCGATCTTGGCTGCTTCACGATGGAAGCGGTCGCGCAGCTCGTGGAGTTCTCCTCGCGTTCAGTCGAGGACCAGCGGCGGCTCTCGGCGAACCTCGCGGGGCTGCTCGACATCATCAAGCAGGCGGCCTACTGGGCGAATGCCGAGGGCGAGTCCGTCGTCGACGCTGTGCACGTCGAGCGCGCACTCGAGGAACGGGTGTACCGCTCCTCGCTGGTTGCCGACCGCATCAAGGCGGCGATCGACGAGGGTGCGATCTACGTGCAGACGGAGGGCGAGGCGGTCGGGCAGATCAACGCGCTGTCGCTGTACGACCTCGGCGACATTGCGTTCGGGCGTCCCTCTCGCATCACCTGCGTCACCTCGGCCGGGCGCGGCGCGATCGTGATGGTGGAGCGTGACTCCGACATGGCGGGCCGCATCCACAACAAGGGGTTCCTGATCCTCCGCGGGTTCCTGGCCAGCCGCTTCGGCCAACACCAGGCGGCCGGGTTGCACGCCAGCCTGACGTTCGAGCAGCTCTACGGCGACATCGACGGCGATTCAGCCTCCTCGACGGAGCTGTACGCGCTGCTGTCGTCACTGTCCGGGCAGCCCATCAACCAGTCGATCGCAGTCACCGGCTCGGTCGACCAGCACGGGCGCATCCAGCCCATCGGCGGCGCGACGGCAAAGATCGAGGGCTTCTTCGACGTCTGCCGCCAGCGAGGGCTCGACGGCTCGCACGGTGTGATGATCCCGAAGGACAACGTCGAAAACGTCGTCCTCAGACCTGACGTCGCGGCGGCTGTGGATGCCGGCGACTTCCAGATCTGGGCGATCGAGACCATCGAGGAGGGCATCGAGCTGCTGACCGGCGTCCCCGCGGGCGGCCAGCGAGACGAGCACGGGCACCACCCCGAAGGCACGATCTTCCGCATGGTCGAAGAACGTCTCGGCGAGTACTTCCGCGAGGTCCGGGAGCACCCGCAGGGCCTCACCGAAGCGCCGGTGATGACATCGACCGGCGAGCCCACACCGCTGCCGCCGGGCATTCCGCCCCAGCCGCCGCCTGAGCCGCCGGTCATCGTGTGACCACCGGCCCGGACGCGCCGAAGCCAGTGCTGACGCTCGACCTCGATGGCGTGATCTGCGCGCCGGTGCTCGGGCAGAACCTCGGCATCTCGACCGCGTTCCTCGACCCGACCGCCGAGCCCACTCGCGCGTTCGTCTGGCCGCGCTGGATCGGCGGTCCGCTCGACACGATCCGGTTCGGCATCCGCCGGCCGCTGCCCGAGGCGGCGGCGGCCCTCGAGCGGCTCGCCGTGCACCGACGGTTGGTGGTGCTGACCGGCCGCCGTTCCGATCCGCATGAGTGGCTCCGGCACTACGGGCTCGAGATGCACCTCGACGACGTGGTCTTCAACGGCGGCTCGCTGCGCAGCCCGCACTTCAAGCTGGGCAGCGTCGAGGCGCTCGGCGCCCGTGAGCACATTGACGACGACGGCCGGACCGCGCAGCTGATCGCCGAGGTCTCGTCGGCGCGCTCTTACCTGCGGGACTGGCCGCGCAACCGGAACGCCGCGTACTCACCGGACGTGACGCGGGTGGCCGACCTGGCCAGCCTCGTCGACGACATTGAAGCGGCCTCGCTTGCCGGAGATAGTGCTCAGACATAACATCGGGCCTCGGCAGGCGACGAATCTGAGCGGGGAGCTGCGTGGCGACGACCAGTCCCCCGCGGCGTCCGCCCGATGTCCACTCGGACGCCCCTGAGCACACCGAACAGCCGCCTTCTGGCCGCTACTCGACGTTCTCCTCGCTGCGCTTCCCCAACTACCGGCTGCTCTGGCTCGGCCAGGCGAGCCACGCCGGCGCACTCTGGATGGAGCAGATCGCCGCCCCCTGGCTGGTCCTCGAACTGACCAACGACAGCGCCGCCCACGTCGGCGGCGTCGTGGCGACGAGGACCGTGCCGATGCTGCTGTTCGGCGTCTGGGCCGGCGTGATCGCCGACCGGTTCGACCGCAAACGCGTGCTGCTCGCGACCAAGAGCGGTGTGCTGGCACTGAACTTCCTCTTCGCGGCGCTGCTGCTCAGCGGCAACATCGAGCTCTGGCACGTCTACGCGTTCTCGTTCGCCAGAGGCTTCTTCATGGCCTTCGACCAGCCGGCACGGCAACCGCTGGTCGCTGCGTCCGTGCCGCGGCACTTGGTCACCAACGCTGTGGCGCTGATGAGCGCGACGCAGAACACGATGCGCATCGTCGGCGCGGCGAGCGCCGGGTTCGTTCTCGACTGGGTCGGGGTCGACATGACCTTCGTGATCATCACGGTCATCTACTCCGGCGCGGTGCTCTCGACCGCCCTGCTCTCGGTCAAGACACCGGAACGCGGCGGCGAGGGCGAGCGAACGTTCCGCGCGATGGGCGCAAGCCTCGTCGAAGGCATGCGCTACGCGGCCAGCCAACCGGCGATCCGAGGCGTGCTGCTGCTCTCGCTCGTCTACTTCGCGTTCGGCCAGTCGTGGATGCAGGTCTTCGCGCCGCTGTTCGCGCGGACGGTGCTCGACACCGGTGGCACGGGCTTCGGGCTGCTGCTCAGCTTCAGTGGCATTGGCGCCCTGCTGATGACGCTGCTGATCGCCACTGTGATGCCTCGACGGACGGGCCTGTGGCTGCCGGCCGTAACGATGGGCATGGGGATCGTGCTCGTGCTGTTCTCGCTCAGCACCTACCTGCCTCACCCGGCCGGCCTGCTCCTCCCGTTCGTCTTCGTGATGGCAGCCGGTGCGATGCAGACCTCGTACATGTCGCTGTCGAACTCGACGCTGCTGACGGCAGCGCCCGAAGAGATGCGCGGCCGCGTCGTCAGCCTGATGTCGCTCGACCGCGCCATGAGCATGGCGGGAGCGGCGGCCGGCGGGCTGCTCGCGGCGTGGCAGGGCGTCCAGGTCTCACAGGTTGTCTTCGGCGTGATCTGCCTCGGCGCCGCCCTGGCGCTCTTCGTCTTCGCACGCGGCTTCCGCGACTACCGCACGCCCTGACCGTAGAATCGGAAACGTGAGCACCATCGCATCGCCACTCTCCGTCCTTGCACAGCTGCCACGCCCGTTCGCGCCCGGGTTGGCGTTGCGCGAGCTGCCGGCGGTCGACGCCCACGACCAGCGCCTCTTCTTCTGCGTGATCGCGGGGCGCGAGGACCCGGGCGGCCCGTGACATCCGAAACGCCCTCGGACGGGCCGGCGTTCCCCGACCACTTCTTCCGGCGCCAGGACACGAACGCCGACCGCTTCTTCTATGCCGAGCCGCGCTTCGTCACGCACATCGACGACTCGACTATCGAGGCGCTGACACAGGCCTACCGCGAGACCATTCCGCCAGGCTCGGATGTGCTCGATCTGATGTCGTCATGGATCTCGCACCTCCCGCCGGAGGTGGATCATGGCCGCGTCGCAGGCCTCGGGATGAGCGCCACCGAGCTCGCGGAGAATCCGCAGCTCTCTGATTATATCGTGCACGACCTCAACGCCGACCCCGAGCTGCCTTACGAAGAGGCCTCGTTCGACTTTGTCGTGAACGCCGTGTCGGTGCAGTACCTCACCCGGCCACAGGAGGTGTTCGCCTCGGTGGCGCGCGTGTTGCGACCGGGAGGATCGCACATCGTCGCGTTCTCCCACCGCATGTTCCCGACGAAGGCGGTTGCCGTCTGGCAGTCGCTCTCGAACGACGATCGGATCCGCCTCGTGGCCAGCTACTTCTCGCTCGCGGGCGGCTACGGCGAGCCGATGTTCGTCGATCGCTCTCCCGCCGAGGGCGATCCACTGTTCCTCGTGATCGCGCAGCGACCGGCCGAGGGGGCGAGCTAGCTCGGCTGCTGGAGCACCCCCACGCGCGTCAGCAACTCGATCGCCGCGTGCGGCGTCGCGGCGGCGTACGCCGGCACGCCCTCTTGCAGCGGTGACAGCGGGACCGGCTCGCCGTCGATGCCAATCAGATCGCCGCCGACCGCGCGCAGCAACGCCGCGCCACCGGCCACGTCCCAGACCGACCGAGGCCCCGTCGAGAAGTAGACGTCGCCCTCGGCGGCGCGCACGAGCTTCACCGCGGCCGAGCCACAGGGATAGACGTCGTAGGGGATGGCGTACTGGATTTCGCGCCACTCGTAATCGTGCCGGGAAACCACCACGCGCCGCACCGCCGCGTGGTCGGACAGCGCTTCGAGCGGCTCGCCGTCGCGCCGCGCCTCGCGACGATCGCCGGCGATGAGGCCGCTCAGCACCGCCTCCTCCACCGGCAGCCCGACCGCACCGAGGACCAGCGTGTCGCCGAAGAACAGGCCAACCGAGACGCCGAATTCAGGGATCCCGCGGAGGAACTCGCGCGTCCCGTCGAGGGGGTCGACGACCCAGGTGGGCTCACCGTGCACGATGTCGCCGACCTGACGCGACTCCTCAGAGAGCCAATGCGCGCACTCGATCAGCGGCATCAGCTCGCGGTGGAGCACGTCGTCGGCGGCGTGATCCGCCTCGGTGACCGGGCCCTCGCCCGGCTTGTGACCGACACGGATCTCCGCCTGCGACACCACCTCTCGGATCGCATCGTTGGCCGCGTGTACCGCGCGCTCGAGGCCGTCACGCACGCGATCGAGGTCGCCGAGATCGAATGTCGAGGCGGCGCCGCCACCCTCGCGGTGCACGCCTAAAGGCTCGATCCACCGTCGACCACAATGGTCTGGCCGGTGACGAAGATGTTGGACTGGATGAACGCGAGGATCGCATCGGCACAGGTCTCGGGCGTGGCCACGTCCTGCAGAGGCGTGCGCGAGGCGGTCGCTGCCTTCGCCTGCTCGTATCCCTCGCCGATACCGCCTCGAAGCCAGCGACCGTCGATGAATCCAGGTGCGATGCAGTTGACGCGCACCTCGGGTCCGAGGACCCGTGCGAGCGATATCGTCATGTTGATCACACCCCCTTCGACACGGCATACGGAATCGACGAGCCGACCCCGCGCACGCCCGCGATCGAGGCGACGTTGACGACCGCGCCCTCGCCGGCGGCATTCATGTGAGGCGCCGCCGCACGGGTGCAGTTGAAGACGCCGCGCACGTTCACCCCGAGGATGTCGTCCCAGACGTCGTCCGTCACCGCCTCGAGGTCCGCATGCGCAATGAAGTGCGTCGTCCCGGCGTTGTTCACCAGGATGTGCAGCGCCCCGTACTCGTCGACCGCGCGCTGCACGAGGGCGCGACACTGCGCGTCGTCGCCGACATCGGCTTGGACCGCGATCGCCTCGCCCCCGCCACGCGGATGCCCTCGACGGTCTCGTTCGCGTCGGCCTCCGAATGAGCGTAGTTCACGACGACTTTCGCGCCCATGGCTGCGAGCTGCTCGACAGTGGCCCGCCCAACACCCGCCGAGGATCCCGTTACCAGTGCCACCTTGCCTGCGACGTCCATCCTCGTCCCTTCCGGATGGGGTGCCTCTGAGGGCCACCTGTGGGGCGACCTTGTCGGCGACCCGTGGGGCCGCCGGTGGCGCGATGCTACACTCGCCGCACTATGGCGACGACTCCCCTCGTGCGCGACCTTCAGCGCGCCGTCGGCGCCGAGCATGTGCTATTCGCACCGGAAGACCTCGTCGCCTACGAGTACGACGCGACGATCGACCGTGCGCGCCCGGACGTCGTGGTCTTCCCGGCGACGACCGAAGAGGTCGCCGCCGCGCTTCGCATCGCGGAGCGGTACGAGCAGCCGGTGATCCCGCGAGGCTCCGGCACCGGCCTCTCAGGCGGCGCCATCGCCGTGCTCGGTGGCGTGCTGGTCGTGATGACGAGGATGAACCGCATCATCGAGGTCGATGCGGAGAACCGCGTCGCAGTGGTCCAGCCGGGCGTGATCAACCTCTCACTCCAGGACGCGGTCGCTCCCCACGGACTGACCTACGCGCCGGACCCCTCCTCACAACGTGTCTGCACCCTCGGCGGCAACATCGCCAACAACTCGGGCGGGCCGCACACGCTCGCCCACGGATCGACCGTGAACCACGTGCTCGGCCTCGAGGTCGTCCTGCCCGACGGTCGCATCACACGCCTCGGCGGCCGTCTGCCCGACACGCCCGGCGTCGACCTGCGGGGGCTCCTCGTGGGGTCCGAGGGCACGCTGGGCGTCGTCACCGAGATCACGGTGAAGCTGATGCCAATCGCACCGTCGGTGCGCACGTTGCTCGGCATCTTCGACTCGGTCGCCGAGGCCTGCGAGGCGGTGTCAGCTGTGATCAGGCGCGGGATCATCCCGGTGGCGATGGAGATGCTCGACCGCGAGATCATCCGAATCGTTGAACCGCAGATCAATGCCGGCTACCCCCTCGACGCCGGCGCCGTACTGCTGATCGAGGTCGAGGGGCGCGATGAAGGCGTGGCGATCGAGGCGCAGGCCGTGGTCGAGGCGTGCGAAGGCGCCGGCGCACGCGAAGTGCGCGTCGCCGAGACCGAGCCCGAGCGTGAGCGGCTGTGGGAGGGACGCAAGGCCGGCATCGGCGCCATTGGCGCGGCCGCGCCGGCGTTCTATCTCCTCGACGGCGTGGTGCCTCGCACGCGACTGCCCGAGGTGATGACCGGCGTCCTGGAGCTGGCGGATCGATACGGCTTCCGCTGCGCCAACATCTTCCACGCCGGCGACGGCAACCTGCACCCGAACATCATGTTCGACCCGCAGGTCGAGGGAGCGACTGAGCGCGTGCTCGAACTCGGCGGCAAAATCATGCGCCTCTGCGTTGACGCCGGAGGATCGATCACCGGCGAGCATGGGGTGGGGCTCGAGAAGCGCAGCTACATGTCGTGGATCTTCGGCGAGCACGACCTCGACGCCATGGAGGGCGTTCGGCTCGCCTTCGGCGCACCCGATCGCTTCAATCCGTGCAAGGTGCTTCCGACCGGGCACGGCTGCGCCTCCGGGCATGCGTCGGAGATCATGAGCCAGCTGGCCACTCCCGGCGTCTACATCTGAGCCGCCGAGGTTGACCCAGCAAGCGAGTCGGGGGCGGAGGACGGGATGACGGCGGTCGACGCGACCCTCGACACCATCCGCCATGTCGTGCCCTCGGACGTGGAGCGCGAACCCCACGACTACCCGATCGACGGCGAGCAGCCGCAGCTCGCGTTCCGCCCGGACGACGCCGATGAGGTGGCCGCGATCCTCGCCGCCGCCAGTGCCGCCGGGCTCTCGGTCGTGCCGCAGGGCGAACGCACGACGCTGAGCCTCGGACGGCCGCTCACGCGCTACGACATCGCGATCGACCTACGGACGATGCATCGCATCGTCGAGTACGTGCCGGACGACCTCACCGTGACCGTCGAGGCCGGGATCAGCCTCGCTTCGCTGCAGACGACTCTGCGTGAGCACGGGCAGTACCTGCCGATCGACCCACCGCCAAACGACCGCGTGACGGTCGGCGGTCTGCTCGCCACCGCCCGCAGCGGTCCCTGGCGTGGACACCTTCCGGCGGCACGCGACCTCATCCTCGGCGCCTCGATGGCCACCGCCGAGGGCCGGCTGGTTCACTCCGGCGGACGCGTGGTGAAGAACGTGACCGGCTACGACTTGCACCGCCTCAACACCGGCGCGCTCGGAGCGTTCGGCGTGATCGTCGAAGCCTCGTTCAAACTCGCCCCGCTGCCTGTCGCACAGCGCAGCGTCGTGCTGACCTGCAACTCGATCGCCGAGGCGGCGGGGGTCGCGATGCGGCTGTGGAACGCCTCGCTCGCAACGCGGGCGATCAGCGTCCTCGCCGCCGGCGCGGCCGTCGACGCCGGTCACGCCGCGGCGGCCGCCGTGCTCGTCGACCTCGCCGGCGTCGAGACCGCCGTCGACCACTCGATCGCTGCGATCGCCGACGAGGGCGCAGCCACCGAGGCGAATCCCGACGCCTGGAAACACCTCGCAGGTCTCGCCGGCGACTCCGACGCTACCGTGCTCCGCGCGGGCGTCCCTGCCTCTGCGCTGGGCGAGATGATCGAAGACGTGACCGCCGCGGGCTTCACCGCGTGGGGTCATATCGCCTCTGGCGCGGTCTGGGCTCACCGGGCGGAGCCGACGGACATCGCGGTCGTCGCCGACCTTCGGCGCGTCGCGGAGCACTTCGGCGGCTTCCTCGCCATCGAGGCGGCGCCGGCGGCGACACGACGCGGCATCGACCCCGCCGGCGGTGGCGACATCGAGCTCGTGCGTTCGCTGCGGGACCAGTTCGACCCTCAGCGCGTGATCAATCCTGGCCGCTGGGGCGACGGTCTGTGAGCGCCCCAACCGAACCCGTCACGATCGCTTTCGCCGGTCCCGACATCCCCTCGCGGGACGATCTGAACAACTGCATCCACTGCGGCTTCTGCCTCCCCGCCTGTCCGACTTACCTCGCGACGGGGCAGGAGTTGGAGTCGCCGCGGGGCCGCCTGCACCTGATCTCCGCGTTGCTCGACGGCCGTATCGAGGCCAGCGACCGCACACTGGGCCATCTCGACCTCTGTCTCCAGTGCCGCGCCTGCGAGACGGCATGTCCTTCGGCCGTGCCCTACGGGCGGATCATGGAGGACGCCCGCGCCTCGCTGCTCGCCGCGCCCGAGCCGCCGCCGCGCGCCTGGACGTGGCGCACGAGGCTGCTGCGCGATGTCCTGGCGCGGCCTCGACGGTTGCGTTTCGCGCTTGGGCTCGGCCGGCTCTACTCGCGTTCGGGACTGCAAGCGCTGGTCCGAGGCCCGCTCGGTCGCGCGCTCCCCGAACGGCTTCGTCGCCTCGAGGCGGCAGCGCCGACGCTCCGCGACGCCCCCTACCGCGAGACCGGCACGCTGGCGGCAGCGCCCGGCCCCGACGCGCCCTCGGCGCGTGTTGCGCTGCTGCTCGGCTGCATCCACGGCGAGCTCTACCCGCGCATGCACGAGGCGACGGTGCGCGTGCTCGCTCACACGGGGGCCGAGGTCGTTGCGCCACCGCAACAGAGCTGCTGCGGCGCGCTCCACTCGCACGCCGGCGACGCGGATACCGCTCGTGCCCTCGCCCGGCGCAATATCGCGGCCTTCGAGGCCGCCGAGGTCGAGGCGGTGATCGTCAACGCCGCCGGTTGCGGCGCAGCGATGAAGGAGTACGGACGCCTGCTGCGCCACGACGACGCGTGGGCAGAGCGAGCCGAACGCTTTGCGGCCACGGCCCACGACATCCTCGAATACGTCGCCGAAGCGGACTTCGCGCACGAGCTCGGGCGGGTCGAGCGAACCGTGACCGTGCAGGACGCCTGCCACCTCGCCCACGCGCAGGGCATCCGCGAAGCCCCGCGCGCCATCCTCGAGGCGATTCCCGGCGTCGAGCTGCGCGAGCAGGCCACCCCCGACCGTTGCTGCGGATCCGCCGGCATCTACGCCCTCGCGCAGCGCGAAATGTCCTCGACGGTGCTGGCGGCGAAGATGGCAGACATCGACGCCACGGGAGCGGACGAGGTCTGCACCTCCAACCCGGGCTGCACGATGCAGCTCGAGAGCGGGGTGCGCCAGAGCGAGCGCCCTGAACGCCTCGTTCGGCACACCATCGAGCTGCTGGCCGAGGCGATCGAGGCCGGCGCGGACGGCGGCGACTGAGTGACGTTGCTGCGCGCGATGGACGACATCGACGAGCCGCCCGACCCAACGCGGCCGCGGAACCCGTGGCCGCGACTGCTGTTCTTCGGCCTCGTGGTCCTCGCCTCGATCGTGATCGTCGGCGCCTGCGTGGCCGTGTTCTCGAGCAGCGTGCCCGACCGCGAAGTGCACGTGCCGCTCGAGGAGATCGACCTGGCACAGCCGCGCTTCGAGGCGGTGATCCCGTTCGGCAGCGACGCCGTCGGCTCGACCTTCGGCGTCTACATCGGCTTCGGCGAGGACGGCGAGCTGGTGGCGCTGCTCTCGCGTGAACCCTCGACCGGTTGCCAGCTGGCGTTCGATGTCACAGCCCGGGCGGGGGACATGACTGGCGTGCTGGTCGACCCCTGTGGCCTCGCCCGCTACTCGAGGGCCGGCGTGGCGCTACACGACAATGCACCGCGCGACCTCCCGCGTTTCGACGTCGAGATCGACGATGGTGAGGTCGTGGTGAACATCGAGCGCGTCCAGCTCGGCGCCTGTCGCGCCCTCAACGTCGGGTGCTCACGCGTCGGCGCGACCGAGGAGCGCGACGTGCCGTCCGGCGAGTTGCGAGGGCAGTTCGGGGCGCGCTGACGAGGTGGGCTACCAGATGCCCAGGGTCATCTTGACCTCTTCCGAAGCCATCTTGCGCGGGTCCCAGGGCGGATCCCAGACCAGGTTTACTTCGATGTCCTCGATGCCCTCCATGCCGGAGAGGCTGTGGAAGATCATGCCCTGCAGCATCGGTCCGACCGGGCAGGCGGGCGAGGTGAGCGTCATGTCGACGGTCGCCACGCCGTCCTCGTCGAGCTCGACGCCGTAGACGAGGCCGAGTTCGACGATGCTGAGGCGCAGCTCCGGGTCCTCGACCTGGCGTAGCGCGGCCCACATGCTCTCCTCGGTCGGGGGACCAGCGAGGTCGCTCGTGCCGTCCGTCTGTTCCTGAGTCATGAGCTACCGCCGTCTCCGACTGCACCCGCTGCCGCGGATCTGCTGCGTTCATCCGTGGTGACGGCGCCGTTGCCCTTGCCGTCGAGTGCTCGCTCGAGTGTCTTCCATGCCAGCGAGGCGCACTTCACCCGCGCGGGGAACTTGGCCACGCCGATCAGAGCCTCGATGTCGTCGAGGCCCTCCTCATCGGGCGTCTCCGCCTCGATCATCATCCGCTGGAAGGCGTCGACGCCATGCCGCGCCTGGTCCACCGTCCGACCCTGCACGTACTCCGTCATCATCGAGGCCGAGGCCTGCGAGATGGAGCAGCCGCGCCCCTCGAACGTGACCTCCGCGATGCGATCGCCCTCGAGGTTGGCCTCGACGGTGACCTGGTCGCCGCAGAGTGGGTTCGCGCCATCGGCTGCGCAGCTGGGAACGTCCAGCGAGCCTTTGTTTCGCGGGTTCCGGTAGTGGTCGAGCAGGATCTCCTTGTACAGATCCTCGAGGAGGCTGCCGCCGCTCATGCGTCCCCTCCCTTCGTCGGCCTGAAGAACTCACTGGCCGCTTCGACCCCCCGCACGAGCGCATCGACCTCGTCGTTCGTCGAGTAGATATAGAACGACGCACGCGCCGTGGCTGGCACCTCCAGCGCTGCCATCACGGGCTGGGCGCAGTGGTGCCCGGTCCGAATCGCGACCCCCTTCTCGTCCAGCACCTGCCCGAGGTCGTGCGGATGCACGCCCTCGAGTTCGAAGGAAACGACGCCGCCGCGCTGCTGCGGGTCGTCGGGACCAAAGATGGTGACGCCGGGCACGTCGCCGAGGCGGCGCATCGCGTACTCGACGATCTCGAGCTCGTGCGCGCGTACGGCGTCCATGCCGATCGCGTTCAGGTAGTCGACGGCCGCACCGAAGCCGACCGCGCCCGCGATGTGTGGCGTGCCCGCTTCGAACTTCGCCGGCACCTCCGCCCACGTCGACTCCTCGAGGGTGACCGTGGAGATCATCTCGCCGCCGCCCATGAACGGATCCATCGCCTCGAGCAACTCCATGCGACCCCACAGTGCCCCGATGCCAGTCGGGCCGAGCATCTTGTGCGCGGAGAGCGCGAGGAAGTCCGCGCCGAGCGCCTGCACGTCGACCGGCATGTGCGGTACCGACTGAGCACCATCGATGAGCGTGAGCGCCCCATGTTCCTTCGCGAGGCCGATCAGTTCCTCGACGGGCACGATCGTGCCGAGGGCGTTCGACATGTGAACCGCGCCGACGAGGCGTGTCTTCGGCCCGATCAGCTCGCGCGCAACGTCCATGTCGATGGTGCCGTCGGGCAGCATCGGGATGAACTTGAGCACGATGCCGCGCTCGTCGCGCAGCAGCTGCCACGGTACGATGTTCGAGTGGTGCTCGATCTCTGTCAGCACGACCTCGTCGCCCGCCTCGAGGAACTTGCGGCCCCAGCCGTGCGCCACGAGGTTGATCGACTCGGTGGTGTTGCGCGTGTAGATGACCTCTCTCGGGTCGGGTGCGTTGATGAAGGCGGCGACCTTCGCGCGCGCGCCCTCATACAGCTCGGTCGCCTCGACGGAGAGCGTGTGCACGCCGCGGTGGATGTTGGCGTTGTGGTCGCGGTAGAAGCGGGTGATCTCGGCGATCACCTGCACCGGCCGCTGCGAGGTGGCAGCGTTATCGAGGTACACGAGCTGGACGCCCGGGCGGACCTCGCGCTTGAGCACCGGGAAGTCGCGGCGCACTTTATCGATGTCGATGCGGGCGGGGGAGATGGTCACGATGCCTGCTCGCTGTTCTCGCGGGGGCAGTCCACGTACACCTCGTCGCCGTCGATGCTGACCTCGTACGCAGCGACATCGCGCACAGCGGGCAGCGTGAGCACCCGGCCCGTCTTCGGATCGAAGGCGGCGCCGTGCCGAGGACAGATCACCCGCCCCTGGAACAGCTCTCCCTCGCCGAGGGGTCCCGCGTCGTGCGTGCAGATGTTGTCGATCGCGTACAGCTCGCCTTCGACGTTCGCGAGCGCCAGCGAGCGGCCCTCAGCGCACTCGACCACGCGGACAGTGCCCTCCGGCACGTCCGAGAGATGACCGACGCGCTGGCTCGTCATCCGGGCGACCTCACTCGGCCAGCTCGGCGATCGCCAGCTTCGCGTGAACGAGCTCGCTGATCTCTTCGCTGACGCCCTCGATCGGGATGTGGCCCGCGACCGATTGGAAGAACCCTGCTACGAGCAGCTGCAACGACTGCCGGCGGTCGAGGCCGCGCGACTGGAGGTAGAACAGCGCCTCCTCGTCGACCGGGCCGACGGTTGCGCCGTGCATACAGCGGATCACCTCGGACGTCAGGATTTCGAGCACCGGGTCGCTATCGGCCTTTGCGCGGCGGGACAGCAGCAGGTTGCGGTTTTCCTGGTTCGCCTCGGCGCCGGCAGCGGTCTCGCCGACGCGGGTGATGCCGTAGTAGATGGACTTCGAGGCGCCCGCCAGCGCTGCCTTGATCTGAACGTCCGAGGTCGTGTGCTCGCCCGTGTGGTCCTGCAGCGTGACGAAGTCGAAGTGCTGGTCGGAATCGCCGAGTGCGACGCCCCGGATCGTCGAGTTGGCGCCTTCGCCCTCGAGCAGCGCCTCGGCCGTCTGCTTGAAGAGCTTCGCGCCGAACGCCATCGTCGCGATGTTGACGTCGGCGTCGCGCCCGAGGCGTGCTCGTAGCGTGCTGACGTCGATCGTCTGTGCGCCCCAGCGCTGATCGATGAGCAGTCGCACGCGTGCACCCTGCCCCGCGAGAATCTCGGTCACACCGGCGGCGAAGAGCGGCTCGTCGCCGGACCGCAGGCGGAGCAACACGGTCGCCTCAGCGCCCTCGGCCGCCTCAATCAGCAGCCGGGGGAATACGGCGCCGCTGGTGGCGGACAGTTCGACAACGACCGGCTTCGCGCGCACCTCGTTGCGTGCGAACGAGAGCACGATCGGTTCGGCGAGCGCGAGGTTGGCAGCCGCGAACTTGCCGTCGTCAGCGCTGACGAGCGTGCCGAGTGGGCTGTCAGCACCGAGGGCGGTCGTGCCCTCCGCGCTGACCGTAAGAGCGGCCAGCTCGTACGACTCGAGGTCCAGGCCGGTGATGTCGGTGTACTTCCACGGTCGCAACGCGGGCGTCGGCAGCGGGAGCGCGGCGAACGCGCGCGCGGCCTCGGCGCGGCGGTCGAGGAGCCACTGGGGCTCGTTGCGCTCCCGTGCTGAGGCGAGCGCCGTCGCCTCGGTCAATGCGCCGAGGACCATCGCGGTGGCCGTGTCGGGCATCAGCCGACCGAGCCTTCCATCTGGAGTTCGATCAGACGGTTGAGCTCGATCGCGTACTCCATCGGGAGCTCCTTCACGATCGGCTCGACGAAGCCGTTGACGACCATCTTTGCCGCTTCTTCCTCGGTGATGCCGCGGGACATCAGGTAGAAGAGCTGGTCGTCACCGAGCTTCGAGACCGACGCCTCGTGCCCGATGTTCACGCGCTCCTCGTCGACCTCCATCGTCGGATAGGTGTCCGACCGCGACTGCTCGTCGAGCAGCAGCGCGTCGCAGCGCACGGTCGATGAGGTGTTTTCGGCGCCTTCGTAGACCTTGAGCAAGCCGCGGTAGGAGGTGCGGCCCGCACCGCGTGACACGGACTTCGAAACGATGGCGGACGAGGTGTTCGGCGCGACGTGGACGACCTTGCCGCCCGCGTCCTGATGCTGCCCGTCACCCGCGATCGCCAGCGACAGGATCTCGCCGTGCGCCTGCTCGCCCATGAGGAAGATCGAGGGGTACTTCATCGTCAGCTTGCTGCCGATGTTGCCGTCGACCCACTCCATGATCGCGCCCTCGTAGGCGTAGGCACGCTTCGTCACGAGGTTGTAGACGTTGTTCGACCAGTTCTGGATCGTGGTGTAGCGCATGCGCGCGTCCTTCTTGACCACGATTTCGACCACCGCCGAGTGCAGCGAGTTGGTCGAGTAGATCGGCGCGGTACAGCCCTCGACGTAGTGAATACGGCTGCCCTCGTCGGCGATGATCAGCGTGCGCTCGAACTGGCCCATGTTCTCGGTGTTGATGCGGAAGTAGGCCTGCAGGGGGACGTCAACCTCGACGCCCGGTGGCACGTAGATGAACGAGCCGCCCGACCAGATGGCGGAGTTCAGCGCGGCGTAGCGGTTGTCGCCGGATGGCACGATCGTGCCGAAGTGCTCGCGCACCAGGTCCTCGTGCTCGGCCAGACCCTGGTCCATGCCGAGGAAGATGACGCCCTGCTGCTCCAGGTCTTCGCGGATGTTGTGGTACACGACCTCTGAGTCGTACTGCGCCCCTGCGCCCGCGAGGAACTGGCGCTCCGCCTCCGGGATGCCGAGCTTGTCGAACGTGTCCTTGATGTACTCAGGCACGTCATCCCAGTCGGCCGCGCCCTCCTCGGTCGCCTTCACGTAGTAGTGGATGTCGTCGAAGTCGATGTCATCGAGCAGCTCGGGACTGCCGGCCCAGCTCGGGTCGGACAGCTCGAGGAAGCGCTGGTACGCGTCGAGGCGGTACTCGAGCATCCAGGCGGGCTCGCCCTTCATGCCCGACATGCCGCGGATGACGTCCTCGTTCAGGCCCTTCTCGGCGATGAACAGCGGCTGCTCATCGTCGTGGAAGCCCCACTGGTACTCGCCGACGGCGCCGCGGGCGCGCTCCTGCTCTGCACTCACCCGTTCCTGTCCTGTGGTCATGCCGGCACCCCCTCGGTCGCCTCGGTTTCTGCTGGAGCGGTGAGCCCGAGCTCCTCCAGGAGCGGCTCGTAGCCCTCGGCCTCGATCTGCTTCGCCAGCTCGGCGTCGCCGGAGCGCACGATGCGGCCACCGACCAGTACGTGGACGATGTCCGGCGTGATGTAGTTCAGGATCCGCTGGTAGTGCGTGATGATCACCACCCCGATGTCCGGGGTGCGCAGCGCGTCCACGCCCTCCGCCACTGTTCGCAGCGCGTCCACATCGAGGCCGCTATCGGTCTCGTCGAGGATGGCGAGGTCGGGCTTGAGCATTCCGAGCTGCAGGATCTCGGCGCGCTTCTTTTCGCCGCCGGAGAACCCTTCGTTCACGTAGCGCCGCGCGAAGTCTTCCTCGATGAGCAGCGTCTTGAGGACTGACCGCAGCTCCGCCAGGAACTCGCGAGCCGGCATCTCTTCGCCACGGCGTGCCTTCAGCGCCTCGCGCATGAAGTTGACCATCGTCACGCCGGGAATCGAGGTGGGGTACTGAAACGAGAGGAACAGCCCCATCCGAGCACGCGCGTCGGCCCGCTCCTCGGTGATGTTCTCGCCCTTGAAGCGGATCTCACCGGCATCGACCGTGTAGGCCGGGCTGCCGGCGATCGCGTTGGCCAGGGTGCTCTTGCCCGAGCCGTTCGGGCCCATCAGCGCGTGCACCTCGCCCGGGCGCACGACGAGGTCGATGCCCTTGACGATCTTGATCTCAGGGCTGCCGGTCACACTGACCTCAAGGCCGCTCACTTCCAGAATCGGATCGCTCATCCCGCCTCCGTCGTTCGGTTAATCACTGCCTCGACATTCAAGCCGGCACTCGAGATCGGCTCGTCCTTGCGGACGACGTACTCGCATAGCTCGCCGCCAGTGGCGACGGTCTTGATCTGCTCCACCGGTGCGCCGAGCAGCAGCTCGATGGTGCGCCGGTCCGCGGCACAGCAGGCGTGCGTCTCAGCCGCCGTGGAGCGGTAGGGACACCCGCTGTTGCGCAGCAGGAAGAAGTCGCCCTCGTCGCGCACGTCCTCGAGGATCCCCTCTTCGCGCAGCACGTCCGTGACCTGTTCCACGCGGCCCTCGAGGTGTTCCGCGGTCACCCGCGGCGCGTGCTCCTCGGCCACCGCGTTTGCGATCTGGTCGAAGAGTTCGTCGAGGATGGCCGCGCCGCTGCGTCCGTCCACCGCCTCTGACGGCAGGGCGGCGAGCGCCGGCGACATGCGGTCGAGGAGACGTGAGTAGTGCTCTGCGGAGCCCTGCTCCTCGCCGGCCTCGGACAGCGAGTAGCGCGTCAGGGGCCGGCCGCGACCCTGCCTCACGAGCCGCGTGCCGAGCAGCCCGTCGGCAACCATGATGTCCATGTGCCGGCGGATCGAGCCCTTGGAGACGCCGATCGCCTCCGCCAGCTCGGCCACCGAGGCCTCGCCGCGCTCGTTGAGGATCCGTACGACTTCGTCGCGCGTCTTCTGCATATGCCCCCGCCGCGAGGTGGATCCGAGCGCCCCGCGGCCTCTCGATCCGGTTGCTCCTCTGCGGTGTGTGCGAAGCACTCTCCGCTCGCACAACCAGCGTATGACCGCGCCAGGCGGCGGTCAACGGTTTTTATGCATCTATTGAACTAATTTCCCCTATTAGTGAGCGTTGTCCAGTAGCGACGGGGCGATCCTGGCCTCTCCTGCGAGTCCTGGCGAGATTGTTCGCCCCTCCCCAGCCCCGTACGATGCCCCCACAGCAGCGCGCGGAGGCGGAGGCGAACATGACACAGGAACCGGCGGTTCACGGCATCACGGTCGGCTCCAGCGCCAGCTTCTCCAAGCCGGTCACGCAGGACGACATCAATGCCTTCGCCAACGTCACCGGCGACCACAACCCGCTGCACTCTGACGCTGATTACGCTGCCCGCACGAGGTTCAAGCAGCCGATCGCGCACGGCATGCTGGGCGCCGGCGTCATTTCGGCGACGCTCGGGACCAAGATCGCCCCGGACTCGGTGGTGATCTACCTCGGCCAGAACCTCCAATTCCGCGCGCCGGTGGCCGCAGGCGATACGATCACCGCGACGGTCACGGTCAACGAGGTCGACCCCGACCGCAGCATCGTCAAGCTCGACACCAACGTCCTCAACCAGGAGGGCGTCGAGGTGATCCGCGGCGACGCGACGATCATGGTCGAAGCGCCGGCCGACTAGCCCCGACCGACAGAGGGGACGCGCAGATGCAGCAGTCGAAGACGCAGGGCGAAACCGCCGGCGAGGGCGAGGGCCGCAGCCCGAACGGCCGCTCGGTCTCCGAGGCGCAGACGGCCTGGGAATCCGACGCGCTCGCCCGCCTGCTGGACCGCTACCCGGAGCGCCGTGAGCGCTTCGCCTCCTCCTCCGCAGAGACCAGGCGGCTCTATACCTCCGCCGACACTGAAGACGTCGACTACCTCGACGACATCGGCTTCCCCGGCGAGTATCCGTTCACGCGCGGCGTACAGCCAACGATGTATCGCGGACGCCTCTGGACGATGCGCCAGTACGCCGGCTTCGGCACCGCGGAGGAAACGAACCAGCGCTTCCGCCACCTGATCGAGAACGGCCAGACCGGCCTCTCGACCGCCTTCGACCTACCGACGCAGACTGGCTACGACTCGGACGACCCGATGGCCCTCGGCGAGGTTGGCCAGGTCGGCGTCGCGATCGACTCGCTGGCCGACATGGAGACGCTCTTCAACGACATCCCGCTCGACAAGATCTCGACGTCGATGACGATCAACGCGCCCGCCGCCATCCTGGTGGCGATGTACCTTGCGGTCGCGGAACGACAGGGCCACGGTCCCTCGGTCGTGACCGGCACAGCGCAGAACGACGTGCTCAAGGAGTACGTCGCCCGCGGCACCTACATCTTCCCGCCGCAGCAATCGGTGCGCCTTGCGGCGAACCTCGTCAACTTCTGCGCCGAGGAGGCGCCGCGCTTCAACCCCATCTCCGTCGCCGGCTACCACATCCGCGAGGCCGGCTCGACGGCCGCACAGGAGATGGCGTTCGCGTTCGCAAACGCCTTTGCCTACCTCGAGGAGTGCCAGCGCCAGGGCGGCGATCTCGACCTGGTCGCGCAGCGCTGGTCTTGGATTTTCAACACGCACAACAATTTCTTCGAGGAAGTCGCGAAGTTCCGAGCGCTGCGCCGCCTCTGGGCCAAGGAGATGCGGGCGCGCTTCGGCGTCACGGATGAGCGCGCGATGATGCTGCGCACGCACACGCAGACGGGCGGTTCGACGCTCACGGCGCAGCAGCCGCTCAACAACATCGCCCGCGCAGCCATCCAGGCGCTCGCCGCCGTCTCCGGTGGGGTGCAGTCGATCGCGCTCTCCTGCTACGACGAGGCGCTGGCACTGCCGACCGAGGACGCGCAGCAGATCGCGCTGCGGACGCAGCAGATCATCGCCCACGAGTCGGGCGCCGCCGAAACGGTCGACCCGCTCGCCGGTTCCTACTACGTCGAGTCGCTGACCAACGACCTCGAGGCAGAAGCGCGGCACATCCTCGACCGCGTTGATGACTTCGGCGGGGCGGTCGCAGCGATCGAGCAGGGCTACATGCAGGCGGAGATCCAGGAAGCCTCGGTGCAGTTTCAGCGCGCCGTCGAGGCCGGCGAAACGATCGTGGTCGGCGTCAACGACTACATCGATGAGGACGAGGACGCCACGCCGATCTTCCGCCCCAACCTCGAGGTCGTGGAAGCACAGCTTGAGCGTCTCGCCCGCGTCCGCGCGGAAACGCGACCAGGGCGCGGTCGACAGCGCCCTCGCCCGCCTGCGCGACGCCGCCCGAGGCGACGACAACCTCATGGAGCCGATCATGGAGGCGGTCCGCACCTTACGCCACCCTCGGCGAGATGTGCGGCGTGCTCCGCGACGAGTGGGGCGAATACGTCCCGCCGACGGTCGTCTAAGACCGCAAGCTCGACCCCCCGGCGCAATCCTCGGCGGCCCTCCGCGCCCTGGATCGGGATGCGCCTCCGCGCGAGGCCTGATAGAACCTCCGGGCAACCGAATGCCGAAGGCGCGACGCGCGCCTGAACGCGCGAACGTCGAGGAGGAAACTGATGGCGGGTCGTCTGGACGGACAGGTCGCTGTGGTCACGGGCTCGAGCCGGGGCATCGGCCGCGCCTGCGCCCTGGAGCTGGCGCGCGAGGGGGCGTCCGTCGTCGTCAACTACAACGGGTCCGAGGAGTCCGCGGCTTCCTGCAAGGACGAGATCGAAGCCCTCGGTGAGAAAGCCCTGGTCGTGCAGGCCGATGTCTCCAACGCCGAGGATGCGGCGCGCTTGATCGCAGCCGCCGAGGAGGAGTTCGGCAAGGTCGACATCCTGGTGAACAACGCCGGCATCAACCGCGACCGCACCGTCGCCCGCATGTCGGCCGAGGAGTGGGACAACGTGATCTCGACCGACCTCTCGTCGATGTTCTACTGCACGAACGCGGTGGTTGGCGGCATGCGGGAACGCAACTTCGGCCGCATCATCAACATGGCGTCGAATCATCGGTCAGATGGGCAACCTCGGACAGTCGAACTACGCGGCAGCCAAGGCCGGCATGATCGCCTTCACGAAGGCGGCCGCGAAGGAGCTCGCCCGCAACCAGATCACCGTTAACGCGATCTGCCCCGGCTTCGTCGAGACCGACATGGTGGCCGCGCTACCGGACGAGGTGAAGGAGAACCTGATCTCCCAGATCCCGCTCGGCCGCTTCGGCACCGCCGAGGAGGTCGCGAACACCGTGCGCTTCCTCTGTACCGAGGGCGACTTCTACACCGGCGCGCAAATGAGCCTCAACGGCGGGCAGTACATGTAGCCAGTCGCGATAGGGCACGTCGAGGTCGGCGCAGCCCTCGCGTACCCTGAGAGCATGACCAGCGAGACGCCATCACCGCACGACCTGAGCGCCTGCCCCTACTGCGGGCGCCTGCTCGCGCCAGGCACCACGTTCGAGCGCGCATGGCACGTCGGCCTCACCGTTGGCGCAGAGCGGCCGGTCACATGCTGCATGACGGAGCGCTACCTGCAGCTGCAGCGCGAACAAGAGGCCGAGGCCGCTCAGCAGCAGGCCGCCTCGGCCGCCGCGCAGACGAGCGGGCCGATCAACATCGCGCCCGGCGCGCGTCGTGGCCCACCGCCACCGGCCGGCGGACCGCCGAGGACGATCCCGCTCTAGCCCGCGCCCCTCGCTACTCCCAGCGACGCCGCTGCCGCTCGCGCTCCTGCGAGCGTCTCCGATGTCCCTTGGCGTTCCTCCGCCGCTTGCGGCTCAGGTCGGCGCGCACCGCCTTCGATTGGCGTAGCGCCTGGTACTCCGTCTCGCGCTGGAGGTCGCGGTAGCTCTCCAGCCGCGAAGATCGGAGCGAACCGTCCTCGACGGCTGCCAGTACAGCGCAGTCGGGCTCGCCCTCGTGTGCGCAGTCAGCGAAGCGGCAGCGGGCCGCCAGCTCCGCCACGTCTGCGAACACTTCGTTCACCGCCTCGTCCGCGTCGAAGAGGCCGAGGCTGCGGATGCCCGGCGAGTCGATCAGCGCGCCGCCTCCCGGCACCGCAAGCAGATGCCTCGCGACGGTCGTGTGGCGACCGCGGTCGTCGTTACCGCGCGTCGAGGTGACCGCGAGGACCTCTTCGCCGAGCAGCGCGTTCGACAGCGTCGACTTCCCAACGCCAGAGGCGCCGATCAGCACGACGGTGCGCTGCGCGTCGAGGTAGGCCCGCAGCTCGTCGACGCCCGAACCCTCCAGCGCGCTCGTCAGGTGCACCGGCACACCGGCAGCCGCGTCCTCGACGATCGCGCGTACGCGCGCAGAGTCGTCGACGAGGTCGCCCTTGGTCAGCACGATTACGGGCTCGGCGCCGCTCTGGCGTGCCATCGTCAGCTCGCGGTCGAGACGACGCACCCGGCCATCGGGCTGGATCGCCGCGCGATGGCGCGCACTCGACGAGGCGTCAGCTGGCAGCCCGGCCGCGATCACAATGAACACGACGTCGATGTTGCTCGCCAGCACCTGCAGCTCATCGTCGCGAGAGCGCCGGAACGCGGTGCGTCGTGGCAACACCGCAGCCACGGTGGGCCCACCGGCGGTGGGCTCTAGCACCACCCAGTCGCCGACGGCCGGTGCGTCCTCGGCGGTGCGCGCGGACGCCAGCAACGCCCGCGGATCGGCGCGCACCGGCCCCCGCTCGGTCAGCACGAGGACCGCGCCGCGGTCGACGCGGACGACTCGGCCGGGAGCGCGGCCGGGCGACGCCCATGGTTCATACTCAGCCGCCCACGAGGCCGACCAGCCGATGGCGGTCAACGTGTGGAGCGGCGCTTCAGATTCGGACACGGAAGTCTACCCCTCGGTGGGGCGACATCCTGCGCTGCGAGGGCCGGGTAAGGTCAGCGCGCGCGGCGGAGAAGGTCGCCGGACAAACGGTGATGCACGCGCACGACGGCGCGCTCCTGGTTCGCATTCATCAGGCCCCTCCTCCCTGGCCGGCCCGCATGGCGGGCGCCGATTCCTGCCCTCGACGGTACGAGGCACGCGGCGATCGAGTCAACGAACGTCATGGCCTACGCTTTGAGCACCCCGCGCCGCCTGTCCCGGAGGTCTCGTGCCAGACACGTCGAACGACCCGCCACGTCTCGGCGAGCGCATCATCATTGTGGGCAACACAAACGCCGGGAAAAGCACGCTCGGCGGGCGCCTCGGCGAACATCTCGACGCTCCGCACATCGAGCTCGACGCGCTCTTCTGGCGTCCTGGCTGGACCGAGCCGCCGACCGAAGAGTTCCGCGCCAGCGTCGCGAAGGCCGTGCAACCCGACCGCTGGGTCATGAGCGGCAGCTATTTCTCCCTCTCAGGCGACCTCTCGTGGCCAATCGCGGACCAGGTGCTCTGGCTCGATGTCGGTCTGCGCAGTGTGATCCCTCGGATCCTTCACCGATCGTGGACACGCTACCGGCGCAACGAGCTGCTCTGGGGCACGAACCGAGAACGCTTCTGGTCGCAGCTCAAGATCTGGGACGAGCACGAGTCGCTGATCGGCTACGCCATCCGACGCTCCGGCGAGAAGCGCCGCGGCCTCGAGGATCGCATGGCGGATCTGCAGTGGTCGCACATCGACTTCGTGCGCCTGCGCGGCCAGAAGGCCATCGATGCCTGGGTCACAGAAGCGCTCCGAGTGTCTGCGCCAGATCGCTCGCGCGAGCCTCGATGCTAACCCCACGAGGGGGCGCACCTATACTGAGGCGCGCCGCACCGCACGGGCGACGCGGGACGCGTGAGGAGGCGTGATGCGCATCGTCGTGGTCGGTCAGGCGGCGTTCGGCAAGGACGTCTTCGACGCCCTCCGAGAGGCCGGTGAGAACGTCATCGGCGTCTCCACACCGCGCGAACGGTCCCGCCCCGATCCGCTGTTCGAGGCCGCGACTGAGGCCGGGCTGCCGATCATCCCGACGCCCGATCTGCGCAAGGATGAGCCGTTCGAGCAGTACCTGGACCTCAAGCCCGACCTGCTTGTCTTCGCCTTCGTGACAGACATCGTGCGCAAGAACGTGCTCGACGCCTCAACGCACGGCGCGATCCAGTACCACCCCTCGCTGCTGCCGCTGTACCGCGGCCGTACAGCGATGAACTGGGCGATCCTCTCCGGCGAGACTCGGACCGGCCTCACGATCTTCTGGGTCGACGAGGGCATCGACACCGGCCCGATCCTGCTCCAGCGCGACGTCGAGATCGGCCCCGACGACAGCGTCGGCTCGCTTTACTTCGACCAGCTCTACCCGATGGGCATCGAAGCCCTCGTCGAGGGGACGCGCCTCGTACGCGAGGGCTCGGCGCCGCGTGAGGTGCAGGACGAGGAGCGCGCGACCTACGAGCCACCCGCGGACGCGGAGCACGCGCGCATCGACTGGAGCCAGCACGGTCGCGTGGTCCACAACGTGATCCGCGGCAACGACCCTCAACCGGGAGCGCATGCGACGCTCAACGGCGGCAGCGTCAAGCTGTTCGGCTCCAGCTACCGGCCCGGATCGCCCTCGGAGGATCCAGGCACTGTCGTCGCCACGATCGACGACCAGATCGAAATCGCGGTCGTGGGCGGCAGCATCGTGATCGGTCGTGCCCAGGCGGAGGGCGGTAAGAAAATCGCGGCGCACGAGGTGCTGAACGTCGGCGACCGCCTGGGACCGGGCGCGTGATCGTCGGCACCGTCACCGAAACCAAAACCGAGGAGCACCGCGTCGCATTGATCCCTGCGGGCGTCGTTGAGATCGTGCGCGCTGGTCATACCGTCCTCGTCGAAGCGGGCGCCGGTCGCGACTCCTCGTACGAGGACCACGAGTACGCCCGTGCCGGCGCGGAGATCAGCGCGACGCCCGACGAGGTGTACGAGCGAGCTCAGCTCGTGTGCGAGGTCAAGGAGCCGCAGCCGGAGGAGTTCGCGAAGCTGCGCGCGGACCAGGTGATCTTCACCTACCTCCACCTCGCCGCCTCGCCCGCCGTCACGCAGGCGATGCTCGACAGCGGCTGCATCGGCATCGCCTACGAGTCCGTGCGGGTGCCCAACGGCTCGCTGCCGCTGCTACAGCCCATGTCCGAGGTGGCGGGACGCATGGCCGTCGAGATCGGATCGCAGCTCCTCCGACGCCCCGGCCCCGGTCGAGGACTGCTCCTCGGCGGGCTGGCGAGCGTCAGCCAGGGGCATGTCGTGATCATTGGCTCGGGCAACGTCGGCCGCAACGCGGCGCGCATCGCGGTTGGCCTGGGCGCGCGCGTCAGCGTGCTCTCGATCGATGCCGACCAGCTGCGCGAGCTCGACGAGCTCTACCAGGGACGCGTCGACACCTCACTCTCGACGCCGGATGCGATCGCCCGCATTGTCCGCGACGCGGATCTGCTCATCGGCGCGGTCCTCGTCGAGGGCGACCGCGCGCCCACGGTCGTCACGCGCGAGATGGTCTCGACGATGCGCGCGGGGTCGGTGATCGTCGATGTCGCCGTCGACCAGGGCGGCTGCATCGAGACCACGAGGGTCACCGACCACACGAACCCCACCTACGTCGTCGACGGCGTCGTCCACTACGCGGTGCCGAACATGCCCGGCGCCGTGCCGCGCACGTCCTCGAAGGCCCTCGCCGGGATGACGCTGCCGTACGTGCTCCGCATCGCCAACCAGGGAGTCGACCAGGCGATCGTCGAGGATCCGGGGCTGGCTCATGGCGTGAACATCTACCGCGGCCACGTCACGCATCCGCGCGTCGCCGAAGCGCTCGAGCTGCCCTACACGCCGCTGCCCGACCTCGTCGAGGGCGCCGCCGAAGTCGGATAGGCCTCGGAGGTACGGGAGCGCCTGCGCGCACCCTTCGCCCCGCTGCTCGAGCACGAGCAGCTCCTGATGATCAGCATCTCAACGGTGCTGGTGATGGCCGGCCAGGGTGTCATCTCCCCCGTGCTGCCGCTCTTCGCCGAGGAGTTCGGTGTCTCAATCGCCGCGATCGGACTGACCCTCAGCTTCTTCGGCCTTGCGCGACTGATCCTCAACGTGCCGCTCGGGGTGCTCTCCGACCGCTACGGCCGGCGACTCCTGCTCGTCGCCGGTCCGCTCATCACCGCTGTCGGCATGGTCGGCTCAGGCCTCGCCGGTGGGCTCACCGAGCTGCTCGCGTGGCGCTTCGTCGCCGGCGCCGGCTCCGCGATGTACATGACCGGTGCGCAGATCTACCTCGCCGACATCTCCTCGCCCGCCACGCGTGCGAGGTTCATCGGCACGAACCAGAGCGCGCTGCTCCTCGGCGTCTCGGTCGGGCCCGCTCTCGGCGGCTTGATCGCCGAGATCTGGGGCCTGCGCATGCCGTTCTTCGTCGTTGGCGCCGGCGCGCTGGTGGCGACCGTCTACGCGTACTGGCGCCTGCCCGAGACGCGACACCTGGCGCAAGCGGAAATCGAGCGTGTGGAGCCCGGTGGACCGCCGTCGGGCGAGCGATCGTGGGTACGGCTCGTCGCCTCGAAGGACTTCCTGGCCGTCTCCTTTGTGACCATGGCCATCTTCCTCACGCGCACTGCGTCGAGGCAGACCCTGATGCCACTGCTGGCCAGCGCCCGCTTCGGACTCTCCGCGGGTGGCATCGGTCTGGTGTTCACCGTGATGTCGGTGGTCAACCTCGTGCTCATCGCCCCGGCCTCTCTGGTCGCTGACCGCGCGGGGCGCAAGTGGGCGATCGTTCCAGCCGGGCTGGTCGTCGCAGCCGGGCTGCTCCTCGTGGCGGGCTCCGGCACGCTCGCGCTGTTCGTGGTCGGGGGCGTCGTGCTCTCGATCGGTACGGCGATGTCGGGCCCCGCGCCCGCCGCTTATGTCGCCGACATCTCGCCGCCCGACCAGCGAGGGCTCGGCATGGGCCTGTACCGCACCGCCGGCGACTTTGGGTTCCTGATCGGTCCGCCCGTCCTCGGCGCGCTCGCCGACCGCACCTCGTTCGGCTGGGGGCTCGCGACGAACGCCGCGTTGATCGCGATCGCGACGCTCACGTTTGCGCTGGTGGCACGGGAGACAGCCGGGCGCTCGCTCGCGGTCGCGACCACCGCCGAGGCGCCGCCGGCCGATAGCGGTGGGCGCTAGGCCTCGCGGACCGGTCCGCCTTCGGCCCAGATCTGCGCCCAGCCAATGTCTGCCAGCAGCTGATCGGCCTCGGCCTCGGGGAGCTGGAGGAAGAGCCCCGTCGATTCGACGAGGCGTTCGCCCGTGACGCCATGGAGGCTCGCCTCCACCTCGATGCGGCGTCCACGCATGCGAGTGACGAAGCCGCGCACGGTCAGCGGCTGATCCGGCGGCACCTGGCGGCGGTAACGCGTCTCCATCTTCGCGGTGACGCCCAGCGTGCTGTCCTGCGCGAACATCGCCCACGCCATCGCTTCGTCGAGCAGCGTGACGAGGATCCCGCCATGCATCACGCCCGGGAACCCCTGGTCCTCCGGTCGTGGCTCGTAGCGCGCCTCGACACCGGAGCGCTCGCCCTCGACGACGGGCGCGAAGCGGAGGCGCAGACCGATGCTGTTCAGTCGCCCGCAGGCGAAGCAGACCTGCTCGTACAGCCGTTCATCGAAGTAGCGTCCGGATTCCGGGCTCGCGTCGCGATCGCTCACGCAGGCGCCTCGACCCTGGCCGTGCCGGAGAGCAGCAGCGTGCCGTCGGGCGCCTCGCAGCGCACGTCGTACTCGAGGCGCGAGTCCACCTCGCGCTTGAAGTCGGCGCTGACCGTCACCTCGACCGGTGTGAGCGCCGGCGCGCGCCAGCGCACCTTGAGTGCCCCGGAAGACGCCCAGGTCTCTCCGAACGCGCCGGTCATCGCCTCCGAGACCAGGGCGAGGACCAACATGCCGTGCGCTATCGGCTGGCCGAACGGGCTCGCCATCGCCTCCGGCGTTTCGCGGTGGATCGCGTTGTAGTCATGTGCCGCGTCGGCGTAGCGGTCCACGCGAGGCTGGTCGAGCAGCCGCGTGACCGAGGCGACATCGGGCGCGCTCACGCTGCGTCCCCGGGCGGCGGGACGAGCACGGTCATGCGGCCGGTGCCCACGACCTCGCCGCCTGACCGCAGCTCCGAGGCAACGACGGTCATCACCGCGCCCCTCCGCTCGCTGCGCGCGGCGACGGTCAGTGAGGCCTCGACGGCTTCGCCGGGCGCAACCGCTGCGTCGAATGTGAACTCCTGGCCGGTGTGCACGACACCCTCGGGCACCACGATGCGTTCCATCAGCCCGGCGAGGGTGGACGCGCCGAGCGCCAGCGGCGGCACCGCCTCCGACCAAGGCGACGGGTCCTCGCCCGTGGCGTCGAGGTATGCCGCCACCTCGTCGGGGCCGAGGACGATCTCGAACGGTGGCAGCGCGTCGCCGCGCTCGAGGGTGGTGAAGTCGATCGGCTGGGGCGCGGTCACCGGCCGAGCGCCGCCGTGACCGTGGCTTCGAGCTCTTGCGAGGGCTGGCCATCCGCGCCGAGGTGCGTCCGCCCCCAGCTGGCGAGCGATTCGAACGCCTCGGCGAGCTCCTGGCCTCGTGGGGTCAGCTCGTACTCCACCCAGGGCGGCGTGGTGGCGACGATCTCGCGGTGGACGATGCCCAGCTCCTCGAGGGCCCTGAGGCGATCACGCAGGGTCCGCGAGTTGCATCTGCCGACCGCGGCGGCCAGCTCGTTGAACCGCGCCTTGCCCGGCGTCAGTTCGTAGATGATGTGGGGCACCCACTTCTGCCCGAGCAGCGCGAGCGTCGCGCGCACCGGACAGTAGTCGCCAGCGGCATCACGGGTGAGTTTTGTTTCCACCCAGCGAAGGTACCGCGGCCTTCGCGAGGGCGTCCACCACGGCCGCTACGCCGAGGCGTCGCCGCCGTCCGAGGTGGCCTCGGCGCGGTCCCGCGTGACCACGACGAAGGTCCCGCTGCCGCTGCCCACCAGGCGAGCGCTCGCGTCAAAGAGCTCCACGCTGCAGTGCGTCACCGTGCGTCCTCGACGGAGCACCTTCGCGACGCAGCGCAGGATGTCGCCCTCGATCGGGCGTAGCCAGCGCAGATCGGACTGCGACGTCAGGCAACGCTGGTCCTGCTCGATCAGGGTCCGCACGGCGCCACCCATCGTGGAGTCGGCGACGAGCGCCCACACCCCGCCGTGCAGCACGCCGTCGTTGTTCAGGACGCGCTCGCTGATCGTCAGCGTGATCTCGAGCCAGCCCTCGCCGCCGTCGGTGATCTCGAAGCCCAGGTCCCCGTAGAGCGGCACGACCATCGCCCGCGGGTGAGCGAGCCAATCGGTCTCGCCGGTTTCGGTCGTTGACCCCTCGGTCATGTCGGGGCGAGCCCTGAGGCGAGACGGCCGCGAGCCGACTGCACGATGACGACCGCCACGAACGCGCCACAGGCGGCGAGCACGATCGCGGGCGAGGCAGCCACGTCGGCATGGAACGAGACGTGCAGCCCCACCACCGAGGCGGCCAGCCCGATCGCCGCACCCAGCGCCATGATCGATGGCAGCCGTCGCACGAGCAGCGTCGCCGTAGCGGCCGGCACGATCAGCATGGCGTTCACCAGCACGATCCCGATCGCCTTCAGGGCCACCACGACCGTGACGGCGATGAGCACCAGCAGCGCGTACTGGAAGAACCTCGACGCCACACCCACCGTCGCCGCCATCGTCGGGTCGTACGAGGTCATCAGCAGCTCGCGGTAGAAAGCGAAGACGAAGACGAGCACCGCGACGCCGAGGATCAGCGCGCCGACGAGGTCGGATTGCGAGATGCCCAGGATGTTGCCGAAGACGAACGAGAACAGGTCCGGAGTGTAGTTGGTGCGCCGTGACATCACGAGGATGCCGATCGCGAACATCGCCACGAAGAGGATGCCGATCGCCGTGTCGTAGCTGACCCGCGTGCGGTCCCGCGTCCAGCCGATGCCCAGCGCGGTGACCGAGGCCGCGATCAGCGCACCGAGGCTGACGTTGGCGCCCGCGACGACGGCGACGGCCACGCCAGCCAGCGTCGAGTGCGCCAGCGCGTCGCCCGAAAACGCCAGGCCTTTGTGCACGACATAGGCGCCGACGACCGACCCGACCCCGCTGACCACGACCAGCACGAGGAGGGCGCGGCGCATGAACTCGAACGCGTACGGGTCTGTGAACCAGGCGACGAGGTCGGCCATCAGTCGTCGCCTTCCGCGACAACGCTCCGGATCACCTCGCCGAGCGGCGCCGCCGTCGGGATCGCGAGCAGGTGCCGCTGGAACGTCTCGGTGAGTACGTCCTCGGTCAGCACCGACGCGGAGGGCCCGGCCGCAATCACGCGTCGGTTGAGGCAGCACGCCTCGTCGCAGGAGTTGGCGACGCACGAGAGGTCGTGAGTGGCCACCAGGATGCTTCGGCCCTCATGTGCCAGCTCATCGAGGATCGCGATCAGGTCGTGCTGCACAGCCGCGTCGAGGCCGGCGAACGGCTCATCGAGGAGCAGCAGCCGCGCCCCCCGCGCGATCGCGCGCGCCATCAGCAACCGACGGCGCTCGCCGCCGGAGAGCCGACCCGCCGGGCGACCTGCACGGTCGGCGAGGCCGACCCGATCGAGGGCGTTCATCGCCGCGTCACGGTCCTCGGCGCTCCACCGACTAAACGGGCGCGGACGCCGGTAGCGCCCCATCAGCGCAACGTCGAAGACAGAGACCGGGAAGTCCCAGTCGACCTCCTCGACCTGCGGCATGTAGGCAATGTCCGAACGCGCCTCGGCGATGGGCCGGCCGAAGGCGAGCACATCGCCATGAGCGAGCCGCATGAGGCCCATGATCGACTTGAACAGCGTCGACTTGCCCGCACCGTTTGGCCCGATGAGACCAACGATCTCGCCGACCGGCACCTGCAGGTCGACGCTCTCGATCGCCGGCGGCTCGCCGGGGTAACCGGCCGTGAGGTCGCTCACCTCGAGGGCGAATGCCGCGTGCGGGTGCTCTGCCTCGAGCGGTTCGCGCGCGGGGATGTGCGGCGTAACGACGCTGGAGACTTCCTTTGTGGTCACATCGCAGCTCCGGTCCAGCGATAGAGATCGCTGCGTAACCGTTCGGCCGAGTAAAGATACTCAGTCTCAGTACAGCTTGGCAACGTCGTCAGGGCACTCCAGCTGCCGAGGCGAAGCGATCAGGCGGGTTCGGGCGTCTCGCGGCAGACGGCGCAGCGGCCGTACACCTCGAGGCGGTGCGCCGCAACGTCGTAGCCGGTACGGCGCGCCAGCTCCTGCAGCAGGTCTTCGATGTCGGTCGAGGCGAAATTGCGGACCGCTCCGCAGTTGGAGCAGACGAGATGATGGTGATGACCGTCTGAGGAGAGGCTGTAGGCCACCGCCCCATCGTCGAGGACGACCTGGCAGACGACGCCCAACTCCTGGAACAGCCGCAGCGTACGGAACACGGTCGCGCGACCGACCTCGGGGGTCTCGGCCAGGAGCTCGTCAGCGGAGAACTGATCGCCGAGGCCGCGCATCGTGTCCAGCAGCCGGCGTCGCGGCGCAGTGACGCGCAATCCGGCGCTGGCGAGTCGACGCTGTAGCGTGTCGATAGTCGACATGGGGCGATCGTCATCCCGGCGTCCCGGCCTGTCAAATCGGAGCGGATCGGGCACAATGCATTTGTGACCGCCCAACGCTGGCGTATCGCGCTCTGGGCCGCCATGCTCGCGGTCGTCCTGTACATCATGTGGCAGGCTCGCGGCGCACTGTTCCCGTTCGCAGTCGGCGCCCTGCTCGCCTACGCGCTGTCACCCCTCGTCGATCGCATTGCCAACGTCATCCCGGCGCGCTCCCACCGAGGCGACCTGTACCGCCGTGGCGCGGCAGTGCTGGTGTTGTACGCCGTGTTCGCCCTCACGATCGTGGCGGCTGGCGTCGCGCTGATCCCGGTGGCCGCCGACCAGATTGCGCAGTTCGTCGACCGCCTGCCCGAAATCGTCGATGACGCCCGACTGCAAGCGAACTCGTGGTTAGAGGAGTATCGAAGCCGCGTACCTGAGGACATGCAGGACCGCATCGACGAGATTGGCGCGGATGCCGGCAACACCGTGGCGGACGCCGTTGCCGCGGGCATGCGTCGCTCGGTTGGGCTGCTGACCGGCACACTCACGATCATCTTCGGCTTCGTGATCGTGCCGTTCTTCATGTTCTACGCCCTGCGCGACCGCCCGTACGTCGCCAACAACTTCATCAACGCGGTGCCGGAAGAGGCGCGGCAGGATGTGCGCAACCTCCTGCTCATCGCCGACCGCCTGCTCGGACGTTACATCCGAGGGCAGTTGTTCCTCGGCGTGGTCGTTGGCGTGGCAGTCGGAGTGGGGCTCACGATTCTTGGCGTCGAACTCTCGCTGGCGCTCGGGCTCTTCGCGGGTGTCACGGAGCTGATCCCGATCATCGGTCCGTGGATCGGCGCCGTACCCGGGCTCATCATTGTGGCCGCGACCGACCCGGGCCTGATCCTCCCGGTCGCACTCCTCTATCTGCTCGTCCAGCAGGTCGAGAACCTGTTCCTCGTGCCGCGCATCCAGGGGCAGGCGGTGGACATCCACCCGGCGATGATCCTGCTCTTATTAGCTGCAGGTGGCGCTGCGTTTGGCTTTATCGGGCTCGTCGTCGTGGTTCCGCTCGCGGCGATCCTGCGCGAGCTGTTCTGGTACGCGGACCGGCGCCTGCGAGGCGGCACGGCAACCGAGGCGCTCACGCAGAGCCACTACGGGCGCGCCCACCAGGCCGAACTCGAAGCGCAGCTCGACACCGAACGCACCCCGGCCAAGACCTGGGATGGTGAAGCCACGGCCGAACCGTCCGAGGACGCCGCGGAGGCGGCCGAACCCAGCACGACGCCCCAGACCCCGCCATCAGAGGCTCCCGCCCCACCGCGGGCCGCGGAGGACCCACAAGGCGAGGTGACACCGAGCTGAGACACGGATGCGGCGAAGGTCGGGAACGGGCTAGCGGCCGACAACGGCCTGCAGCACCACGAGGCCAGTCTCGCCGGTGAAGTCGCGAGTAGCGACGTATACGTGGACCGGCTCCGTGCCAACGGCGCCCCGCACGAGCTCGCTGGCCGAGCCGTCCACGTCGGGCACGAAGGTCTGCGTCAGCACTTGACGCGAGTCCTCGTCCTCGACCCAGACGACGTAGCTCCCGCCGAATGGCAGCGGAGGCAGGTTCTGCAATGTCACCATGCCTGCGTTCTCGAGGCCGCTCCAGATGTAGCGACCGGAGGCGCCGTGTCCCGCACTGGTCGACTCGAGCTCGATCGTCATCTGCCCCGGGTCGGTGAGGATGCCCACAATCGTGCTCTGCGCGTCGCGCAGTTCGAGTGTGATCGCCTCCGCAGCGCTGGCCGACCGATCGCGAGCGAGGTCATCGGCGACGAGCTGATCGATCTGCCGCGCCTGCACCTCGAGCACCGCTGTCAGCGTCGCCGTGTGATCGCGAAGGTCAGTCACGGTGGTCTGCAGGCTCGCTGCCCAGAACGCGACGACGGCGAGCACCGCCGCTGCGGCGACGGCGGGCGCCCAGCGCGTGATCGCGGCCACGCTCGAGCTGCGACTGCGTTCGCGCCGCGCGGCCTGAAGCACGCGTCGGCGCAGGCTCGGGTCGGCGCGCTTCAGCGGCACGGAGAGTGCGATCAGGTCGACGAAGTCGTGGTAAGACACCAGCTGCTCGGCCACGGACGCGTCGGACCGCACGAGCGCCTCCACCTCGGCGGCGTCGGGGCCATTGAGCGTGCCGAGCGCGTAGCTCGCGAGCAGCTCTTCACGTTCTTCGGGCGTCATCGTCCTTCGGGCGTCATCGTCGTTTCCAGATCTGGCGACGCCCGTACGCGCTCGCCGGGGCCGCAGCGCGTACGTCATCCTCGGCGTCGGGGCCGATCGCAGCGCGCAACTTGTTCATGCCCAGACGCACGCGCGTCTTCACGGTGCCCAACGGTTCACCGGTGCGCTGCGCGATCTCGACCTGGGTCAGGCCGCCGAAGTAGGCGAGCTCGATGACCTGCCGTTGCGCTGGGGGCAGGCGTGTCATCGCTTCGCGCACCCGGCGGCGCAGCTCATCGAGCAGGACGCCGGCCTGCGGATCGTCGAAGCGGTCGTTGGTGGGAAGCTCATGGGCCGGGTCGTCGTCCGTCTCCTCTGCGCGCATCCGGCGGGACACGCGTCGTTGTTCATCCACGGCGCGGTTACGCGAGACCGACATCAGCCAGCTCACGAACCGACCCCGCGCTGGGTCGTACGAGGCGGGGCGACGCCAGAGGCGTATGAACACCTCCTGCACCACATCCTCCGCCAGCTGCGGATCCCGCAGGATCCGGAGCCCGAGTGAGAAGACGAGCGTCGAGTAGCGGTCGTACAACACCTCGAGCGCGTCGACCTCGCCCTGCGCGAGCTGCGCCATGAGGTCGGCATCGCTCTGGTCGATCTCGCGACGCTCGCCGTTGGAACGAGAGGATGTTCCCGCGTCTGAATCTTGTTACGTCACGTAGACCCGATTGGATCTCCGAAGCGCCGCCGTCGCGGTCCTCGGATGACACGCTGTTGCTGGTGGGCTGGGGCTCGTTGGCGGGCTTCTTCGCCACCGGAGCCTCCCATCGCGTTGGGGTGGGGAGCGATGGTCACCCTGACAGTGTATCGCCACCGCCGGGTGCAACGCGCTCGGTTCGCGTCGGATGGCTCGTTCTACACCGCCGACCCGGTAGAGAACAAGAGCCCCCGCGCCAGTACTTCGCCCGCCAGCACAGCGCCCAGGACGATGTAGAGCAAGCCGGTAGCTGACATCATGCCCCGAATACGGGCGGATCGCCATGCCAGGAGGGCCGCTACCGCCGGAAACAGCAGCCCCACGCCGATCCTCAGCCAGAACGCCGGATTCTGCGCCAATCCGACGCCAAACGCACCTTCGGACAGCGGCACGTTGCGCACCGGGGCGAGCGCGCCGAGCAGCACGAGCGCGCCCTGCAGCGCCAGCGCGCCGAGCACCACCAGCGCCATCTGCTCCATCGGTTCCTTCGGCAGCCGGCCCGAGGTGAGATACCAGTGCCCCCACACCATCGCCATCAGCGCCCCGCCCAGCACCGCCGCCGAAGCAAGGACCGAGATCAGCGCGCCGATGTACGACCAGACCGGTTCAGCGATCAGCGCCGCGAACAGCGCCAGCGCCACCGCTCCGACTACGGTCCCGCCCGCGCCGAGCCGGATCGCCGCGTTCCGTCGGTCGGAGAAGGAGGCCGCCATGTAGCCGAGCGTGACGAGAAAGAAGAGCCCGAGGGCGAATCCCGCCGGCCGCAGCCAGTCGCCGTCGAGGGCGTAGCCATCCACCTCGTCGACGCGGTCAAGAGTGAGGTACGTCCAGAGCGCGAGCCCGGCCATGGGCGCGACCAGGCTGGCGCCGGCCTTCACATACCCGGAGGTGACCTGCCGTCGTGCATCGAACACAGTGACGAGCGCGAGCGAGCCGACGGCCAGCTCAAGCAACAGCAAGAGGACGGTGTAGGGCAACGATGCGACGTTCACGCGCCCGATCGTCGCAGCGTGTCGATCCGCGATCAAACGCCCGGGTCACGCCCCGCCGGCATCATTGGCGCGGACGAGCCGTCCGAGGCGTCGCCAGTCGCGCTGTTGCTGCTCCCAGCTGCGCCGCCCCTGCGTCCGCGCGCTCGGGTGCACGAGCGGTACGAGCGTGCGCCCCGCCCACGTTCGCGGCGTCCCCGGGGCGTCAGTGATGCGCTCGATCCCGTGGGGCTCGATACGCCCCAGCGCCTCCAGCGCGACGCCACCCAGCGCCACCACGACCGGCGCCGCGACGAGGCGCAGCGTCGCCTCGAGGTATCGCGAACAGGCCATCACTTCGCTCGCCCGCGGACGGCGGTTCCGCCCGTCGGGGGTCGCCGGGTGGCAGAGCATGGCGTTCGTAACGAACAGCTCGTCGCGCCTCAGGCCAGCGAGCGCGAGCAGCTCCTCGAAACGATCACCGGAGCGATCGCCGTGGAAGGGCACGCCAGTGCGCGCCGCGCCATTGCGACCCGGCGCCTCGCCGACGATCAGCAGCGACGCCGAGAGCGGTCCGTTGGTGTCGCCGAGGAGATGCGTGTAGCCGACGTCGCTACAGGCGCGGCAGCCTTCGACGTCCGCGACGAGCGAGGCGTACGCGGCGGCGCCGATCGCCACGCGCTAGCCGTCCTCGAGCTCGGCGACGGCAATGCCGTACTGGTAGACCGCCAACTCGTTGCCGGCCACGTCGCGGAAGCCGAGCTTCACACCTCCGGGGATGTCGTGGTACGGCTGCGTGATCTCCACCTCGTGCGCCTCGAGCGTGGCGCGAGTCGCGGCGATGTCGAGCACGCGGAAGCCCGGCTCCCAGCCCGGCCCGGCCGGCGGAGCGCCCTCGTGGATGCCAATGTCGACGTTGCCCAGCCGCACGCGCGACCAGTACGGCGAGGTCATCTGCACCGTCGCACCGAGTACGTCGCGGTACCACGCGGCCGTTGCGACCGGGTCGGCGGTACGCAGCTGGATCAGCTCCAGCGCGCCGATCGAGGCGGGCGCTGTCGTCGCCGTCTCCGTCTTCGCCATCGCCGCACCTCCTCGCCGCACAGGTTCACCGCGCAGGGTTCACGGCGCATCGTAACGTTCATCTCCGGCGTTGCGGAGACGTGCGAGGATCCGGGCGATGACGTACACTACCGCACGTTATTCGGATCCGCGGCGATACCTCGTGAAGACGCTGCGGGAGACCGGCCGCCGGATCGAGCGACTGGTCCTCGGGTTCGACGAACCCCTCGTGCGGCGGCACGAGCCGTTCGATGAGTGGTCGGCCGTCGAAATCGTCGGCTTCGTTCGCGACGCCGAGCGCGAAGATCTGCGCGCAGTGAACGCGATGGTGATGCGCGACGGCGCACGCATCGACGAGCGGCGCGCCCAGCACGGCCCCGCCGAGCAACGCTACCAGCACGCATCGGTCGATGAGCTGGCGTGGGACTTCATCACCCTGCGCGAGGAGACCGTGTGGATCCTGCGGGACGCTAGCTGAGGCTGTCGCACAAACCCACGAAGAGGGGGACATCGCTATACGATGAGCATGGCGGCGGGGGCGGAGTGATTCCGAGGTGCCGCCGTGACCCAGCGTTTCTTGCCGTGCGACCGTGACCAGCAATACCTGATGCCCGCCAGCCTCCGCGACTGGCTGCCCGGGGACCACCTCGCGTGGTTCGTGCTCGATGCGGTCAGCCAGTTGGACCTCACCGCGTTCTACGAGCGCTACCGCGAGGACGGTTGGGGGCGGAAGGCGTACGAGCCGTCGATGATGGTCGCGCTCGTGCTCTACGCCTACTGCGAGGGCGAGCGCTCGAGCCGCCAGATCGAACGGCGCTGCCGGGAGGACATCGCCCTCCGGGTGCTGACCGCGAACCAGCACCCCGACCACGCGACGATCTGCCGTTTCCGCCAGCAGCACGAGGAGGCGCTCTCGGGACTGTTCGCCGAGGTGCTCAGGCTGTGCGCCGAGGCTGGTCTGGTGCGGGTCGGGGTGGTCGCGCTCGACGGGACCAAGCTGCACGCCAACGCCAGCCGTGAGCGCAACCGCACGGATGCGGACCTGGAGGCCGAGGTGCGGCGCATCCTCGACGAAGCGGAGCGGGTGGACGCCGAGGAGAACGCGCGCTTCGGCGACGCGCGGGGCGACGAGTTGCCTCCGGGATTCAGGGACCGCGAGGAGCGCCTGCAGCGGTTGCACGAGGCGCGGGAGCGACTGGCGGCCCGAGAGCGGGAGCGGCAGGAGGACTACGAGCAACGCCTCAGGAGCCGCGCGGAGAAGGACCAGCGCGGGCGCCGCCCGAAGCCGCCGCAGCCCGAGCAGGGTGCGAAGGTGAACGTCACCGACCCGGACAGCCGCGTGGTGCGCGACTATCACGGCTACTTCCAAGGCTACAACGTGCAGGCGGTGACGACCCGCGACCAGATCATCGTCGCGGCTGAGGTGAGCCGACAGGCGACCGACATGCACGAGCTGCAACCGATGATCGAGGTGATGCACCGCAACCTGCAGGCCGCACACTGCGGGCCGGCGCGCGTGCTGCTGGCTGATGCCGGCTACTACTCCGAGGCGAACGTGCGGCAGGCGGGGAGCGCGGGTCCGGAGCTGCTGCTCGCGACCCGCAGCGACCGCAACCGGCGCGTCGGCGCGGCACCGCCGCGCGGGCGCATCCCTGCCGGGCTCTCCGTCCGTGAACGGATGGATCGCAAGCTGGCGACGCAGCGTGGCCGGCGTCTCTACGAGCAGCGGCGCTGGATGATCGAACCCGTCTTCGGCGACGTCAAGGAGAACCGCGGCATCCGCCGGTTCATGCGGCGCGGGATCGCCTCGTGCGCCAGCGAATGGAAGCTGATCGCCGCCACCCACAACCTCAAGAAGCTCTATCGCCGGGCGCGGCCGTCCTCCTGGCCAGCGAACGGCAACCCCCGGCAAAGAGGCTGGTCTGCCGCCGTGGCGGCCGCGTAGCGCCGCTGCCCTGTGAGAGGCGGCTACTCCGCCCCGACAACCGACCGGCTGACCTCTTGGCCCTCGTGGCGCTCCGCCCACGCCACTCCATGCGACAGCCTCCGCTACGCCTGGGAGCACGTCGGCATCCATCCCTTCCGCGGCGAGGTGACGCTCCAGCGCTGGGTCCAGGAGATCAACGAGCGCGACCTCGACGCGATGTGGCGGCTCCAGCGCTTGCGCGAAGCTCTGCTTCCGGCCGGCATCGACGGCGTCGACTGACGCCGAGGTCGGCCAGCCTCCAGCGGACCGCCGCCTAGCCGATGAACGCGAGGTAGGTGTCCTCGACGGCCTGCGACAGCCGTTCCGCATCGTCGATCGGCGCTGACAGCTCGCCACCGAAACGGACGTAGGCCACACCTGTGGGGCTCGAAGGCACGCCGAGTTGTTCGAGGTGGTGGGCGTCGCGTTCCGCCGTCACGCGCTGCACCGATCTCGCGGCGGCACGGATGCGCAGAGCGGAGGCGAGCAGCGGATCGGCGCTCCGATCGGACTCGCCGACCGGAGCACTGGCCACGACCGTGAGCTCCGGCTCGGCCGACTGCAAACGGTCCGCGACGCGCGCATACGCCACGTGCGCTTCACTCGACGCCTCGACGTCCGGCGCGAACATGGTCAGGCCGTCCAGCCCCGCCTGGAGGTAGCGCTCGTTGTGGGTGAAGCGTCCGAGCCAGAGACGCGCCTCGGCCAGCTCGACATTCGTGGCGAGGCGCAGCTGGGGCACATCGAACGGGCCGCCCACATCGTCGAGTGACCAGCACTCGACCGCGCGTCCGTCCGATGTGCCCCAGCCGTCGTCGACACCGTGGATCACCTCGGTCGCCTGATCGCGGTAGCCACCGTCGCCGGTGACCTCGGAGGCTGCGAGCAGCGCGAGCGCGCCCGCCGTCTGGTCGCCGAGCCAGCCGAGATGGCTGGGCGAACCGTCCCAGGCGTGGTAGAAACCCGCCGTGCCAGCACGAAGCTGCCGCACCAGGAAGTCGGCAGCGCGACTCCCCGCCTCGACCCAGGCCGGCTCATCGAATGCCACGCCCGCGTGGAGCAGGCCGCGCGCCATCCGCGCGTTGCCGTCCGCGGTGACGATCGACGCGGTTGCGCCGTCACTGCGTGCCCATGCACGGAACCCTCCGCTGGCGTCGCGCAGCGCCTCGACCGCGTCGGCCACCACCGCGGCCGCCGCGCGTAATTCCTCGCGCAGCTGGGCATCGGCGAGCGCCGTCTCGGCGAGCGCGAGCAGCAGCCGCCCCGACTCGCCGGCACGCACCACCGTCGAGGTGGCTGAAACGCGACGCAGCAGATCGTCGGCCGCACGTTCGAGCGGGTCGGGCTGCTCGCGACGCAGTGAGGCGTAGACGAGGAGCCGCAGCGCCTCCGGCCCCAGCGCCACCGGCACCTCGAGCGCTGCCTCCGTCGCGGTGTCGAGGACCGAGGGCGAAAGCTCCGTCCGCTCCTCGTGTGGTGCCCGGTCCTCCTCGCGCGGAGGCGCGCCGCCCGGTCCGACCGCGAGCGCACCGCGCAGCTCGCTCGGCTCTGGGCGCGCGATGTGGCTCGCATCCGCGGCAGCGACGACGACATCGCCGGCGTCCGCCTCGAAACGCGCTGCGACCTCGGGCGCTCTGTCGATGTCGACCGCGACCGACACGGTCGCCTCGCTGATCAGCGCCGCCAGTTCGCGGTCGGCGGCGGCCGCAGCGTCGAGGTCAGGCCGGCCCCAGCCACCATGGAACGCCAACAGCAATGCGCGGCCGCGCTCGCGGGCTTCCGCCAGCGTGCTGGCCTGCCAATCGCGCCACTCGATCGCGTCGGAAGGTGTCGCCATGCCTCGATCGTAAGCCCCGCCGCGGCGGCCGAGCGGGCTAGCCGGCCGCGAGGTCCCGCCCGAGCTCGACGGCCACGCGGGTGGAGCCTTCACGCAACGGCTGCTCCTCGCCGGTCGGCGCGTATCCCGCCCGCTCGTAGAGCCGCTCCGCCGCCGGGTTGCCGCGCGTGACATGGAGCAGCAGCCGCCTGACGTCGCGACTGCGCGCCCACGCCTCGGCTGCGTCGAGCAGGCGACCGCCGAGCTGCCGGCCCCGCTGGTCCAGATCGACCCACATGGCGAACACTCGGGCCACGCTCGGGTCGTCGGTGAGGCGGACGGAGCAACTCGCGACCAGTCCACCCTCGGGACCGTCGAGGACGAGGCTGGCTGCCTCCGGACGTCCGTCGTCGCGGGCCGTAGCGAGCTCTCGCCAGCGCTCGTCGCTGTACTCGAGTGCGACCTCGAGGGTCTGTCCGAAGGCGTCAGGCGCGCCGGCGAGCGCACGCAACCGCAGGTCGCGGTACGCAGCCCAGTCCTCGGCGAGCAGCGGTCGGATCTCGTTGGCCGGCATCGCTCTCAGATGGAGGAGTGCGAGGCTCGCACCTGGCGCACCATCTCCGCGGCGACTTCGTAGCGACCGAACGACGGCATGATGTAGACGCCGTTGACGAAGTCGAGGTCCACCGTCTCGTCGACGTGCTCCATCGCGATCTCGAGTCCGGTCGCCGCCCCCGCCTCGCCGGCCGCGCGCATGCGATCGCGCGTGTCCTGCGGCACCTGCACGCCGGCCAGCTCGTTGTGGATGAACTCGGCGTGGCGCGACGACATCAGCGGCAGGACGCCGAGGAGCACCGGCACGTCGATCGGACCCAGGCGCTCGAAGAACTCCACGACGGTCCGCCGGTCGTACACCGGCTGCGTCATCAGCACGTCTGCGCCCGCCTCGAGCTTGGAGCGCACTCGGCGCAGTTCGAGTTCGGCATCGTCGGCGGTCGGGTTGGCGGCGCCTGCGACGAAGAAGTCCGTCGGGCGACCGATCGAGTTCCCGGCGTAGTCGATGCCCTCGTTGAGGCGCTTAAGCACACGGATGAACCCGATCGAGTCCACGTCCCAGACGCCCGAGGATTGCGACGCCTCGGGCGGCGGGTCGCCGGTCAGCGCAATGATGTTGCGGATGTCGAGCGCATGGGCGCCGAGGAGATCGGCCTGGAGCGCCATCAGGTTCCGGTCGCGACTCGTCTGGTGGATGATCGTCTCGATCCCCACCTGTTGCTGGATCTGCACCGCCAGCGAGAGCGCGCTCATGCGCACCCGGGCCATCGGCGAGTCACCGATGTTGATCGCGTCGGCGCCCGCCTCGAGCAGCTCACGAGCGCCGGCGACGGCCTTGCGGGGGTTGATCCCGCGCGGCGGATCGATCTCCACCGAGATCACGAATCGACCGGCGGCCAGCCGGTCGCGAACCCGTTCGCCCGCCTCGGCCGGCGCGGCTTCTGCGTCGCCGGGATCCTCGAGGTCGCCCGCGACACCGCCGCGGGTGTCGACCGCCGTACCGATGCTGCCGGCCTGCAGCGGCGCGCTCGACGTGACGCCCGCGCTGTCGAGCGCGGCCCGCATCGCGCGTACGTGGTCGGGCGTCGTGCCGCAGCATCCGCCGATTAGCGTCGCTCCCAGATCTTTGGCGCGCAGCGCGAAGTCGGCGAAGTACTCAGGAGTCGAGGGGTACTGCGGCTCCCCGGCGACGAGTCGTGGTAGCCCGGCGTTCGGCTTCACCGCGAGCGGCGCGGCCGATGCCTCGTCGCGCCCCTCAGCCATCGACTGCAGGATGTCGAGTGCAGCCTGCGGACCGACGCCACAGTTGATGCCGACGGCGTCGGCGCCGTCCGCCGAGAGCGTGTCCCGAATCGAGGCCGCCTCGTCGCCTGACGGCGAGCGCAGCGAGCTGTTGAAGTTGACCAGCGCGACCACCGGCAGGTCGGTGACGTCGCGAGCGGCGCGCAGGGCGGCCTGTGCCTCCTCGACGCTCGGCATCGTCTCCAGCAGCAGCAGGTCGACCCCACCCTCGACCAGCGCGCCGATCTGTTCGCGGAACGCCTCACTCGCGTCATCCAGACTCCACGCGCCGATGGCGAGCGCGCGCCCGATCGGACCGACCGAGCCGGCGATGAAGACCTCGGCGCCGTGGATCTCGCGCGCGTCGCGCGCGGTGCGCGCTGCGGTGACGTTGAGGTCGCGGACGCGTTCGCCGAGGCCGACCTGCGTCAGCTGAGCGCGGTTGCCCTGGAACGTGTTCGTCAGGATGAGGTCGGAGCCAGCGGCGATGTACTCCTCGTGCAGCTGTCGCACGAGGTCCGGCGCATCGAGGATCGCCACGTCGTTGGGACCGCGCCAGCCGCGGGCGCGCAGCTGCGTGCCCGTCGCTCCGTCAGCCAGCACGACGCCGCGCTCGAGCGCGTCGAGGAACGGGTGGTTCATCCTCGGACCGCCTCGGTCAGCGCGCGACTCGGTCGCGGGCGCGCAGCACGAGGGCGACGCCGCCAGCGATCAGCAGAACCGGCCAGGCAACGGCGGTCAGGCCGAACCCGAAGAAGCGATCGACGGCCAGCTCGTTGAACAGCAGCAATGCCCCGATCACGACCAGCGCGCCGCCGAGGATGAGCGCCGGATCGGCGCCGCGCAGCGAGACCACCGCGCGCTCGCGCGACTCGTCATCATCGTCAGCGTCGAACGGAGCTGCCGGCATGATCAACCAGAGCACGAGGTACACGAGCACGATGCTGCCGAAGCCGATGAAGAACGCGATCACGAAGAGCACGCGCATCAGCGTGGGGTCGACATCCACATAGTTCGCGATGCCAGCGGCAACGCCGCCCAGCGTGCGGTCGTGGCTGCGGGTCAGTCTGGGTCGCTCGTCGTTCATTCTCGTTCCGGTCTGCCGGCATGGCCGGCGCGGTTGAGCCGGTGGGCTCGCTCAGGCGTTCTCAGCGATCAGGCGCTCGATGGCCCCCATGTCCTCGTCCGAGATCCGGTGCAGGTTGCCTCGGAAGGCCATCCCGAGCTTCTTCGGCCCCAGTTTCCGCGTCTTCTCCAGCTGGTCGGTGATCTCGCGAACGTTCACCTCGTGGCCCGGCTCGGCGATCGCCACGGGCTTCGTGGAGATGCGGAACGGGTAGTCCTCGCCCGGCTTGCCCTCCGACGCGAGGCCGATGTCCGAGGTGTCCTCGAAGGCTTCGCCGGTGACCTCAACGATCCCGCCGAAGAGCACGTCTTTGGTGATGTAGAAGGCGATCCGGTCGCCCGGCTTCATGTCGCCCGACTGCTTGCGGCGCGAGGCCTTGAACGCGCAGAGGTCAAAGCCTCGCTCGCGCAGCACGTCGAAGTTCGCTGAAGATCCTACGGTGATCCACGCCTGGCTCATGGTGATGTCTGCTTTCGATCCGCGGCCGGGTGGCCATCCTCGATTGACTCGAACAGGATACCGCTCGCGCACCGTGGAGGCTGCGACTAGCGACAGTCGAAGAGGATCCAACCGCGAGCCAGCTGCCGGTTGCTGTCGAACCTGCAGTGTCGCGTCACGATCGGCAGCACCTCGTCGAGCAGCCCCTGCTGGAACCTCCCTGTTGTCAGCAGCACGAACGGCGGGTCGCCGCTGGCCAGCTGGGCGTCCAGATCCTCGGCGGCGAGCAGCGGCGAGCGCAGGTACTCGTTGTAGATCGGCAACACCGAGGCGCCCGTGTACGCCACCACCTCGCCCGCGTAGTTCACGCCATCGATGGCCAGCTGGTACTCGCCATCGATGCGCCCGAACCGGGTGAACAGCAGGTCGACGGGCACGCCGCGGTCACCAACGCCCGGGCCGTCGTCGGCCGCGTACACCAGCGGGTTCGGCCGCGTGATCTGCCCGCCCCGAGGGGCCTCGCGCGCGATGTACAGCGAGGAGGCCAGCGGGATCGCCAGCACCAGGACCGCCGGCGCGACCCAGAGCCAGCGCCCGAGCCAGGATCGAGGCTTCGCGAGGACCATGACCACCAGGGCCGCCAGGAGTGCCAGCACGACGGCTGCGCGAACCTCCGTGTGCAGTGTTGCGTGGTTGCGCACCGCCACCCAACCGACGAGGGCGGCCGCCAGGACGATCGAGGGGAGGACCAGCGCTCGCCAGCGATCTCTCAGGCGGCCCGCCTCGACCAGACCGACGCCAATCAGGACGGCGAGCGCCGGGGCATAGGACTCGTGGTAGTGCGCGGCCGCGCGGGTGGAGACGGTGAACAGCGCGAGTCCGGTCAGACACCAGGCGATCCAGAACAGCCCCGGTCCATCGAGCCAGTCGCGCCGCCGCCAGACGACGAGTCCCATCTCGGCGAGCGCCAGGACCATCGAAACGCCCAGCAGCGCCCCGTTCGAGCCCCTGACGAAACGCAGCGGCCCGCGGTCGCCCACACCGAATTGCCGCGCTACGGCGTTCAGCCCAGCGCTCGGCTCCGCGCTCGGGTCGACCGCGGTGAAGATGATCACGTCGCTCGGCAGCACCCGTTCGAGGCCGTTGTAGCGGGCCACCAGGCCGAAGGCGCTATTGTCCTCATCGTTGAGGACGATCGGCCGGTCCTCGGCCGGTGTTAGTTCGACGAACGTGACCCAGGACAGGGACACGACCACGACGACGGCCGCCGCGCCAACGACGGGCGTGACCCACCGCCGCCATTCGTGTCGCAGCACGACCAGGATGTAGATGGCCGCGGCGGGCATCACCACGAAGCCCTCGAAGTACTTCACGTTGAACACGAGCCCCATCACGACGGCCCAGGCGATCAAGAGCCGCGGGCGGCGGCCCTCGACGGCGGCGATGAGGAGCACGGCGGCGCCCGCGAGCATCGCCATCATCAGCGCGTCCATCGTCGAGTCGCGCGCGGTGGCTACGGACTCGGGGAAGACGGCCAGCGCGAGCGCGGCGAGCAAACCGGCGGCCACCGAGTGGGTGCGACGTGCGCCGAGGAAGACCAGTGGGATCGGCACGGTCCCGGCGAGCGCGATCGGCAGGATCATCGCCGAGCCCTCGAACCCGAAGACCTTCGTCGAGGCGACCTGCAGCCACAGCGCCAGCGGCGGCTTGTCAGTCAGAATCGTGCCGGCGGGGTCGTAGGCCGCGTAGAGGAAGTTGTGGAGCGACTGCCCCATCGAGTAGATAGCCGATGCGTAGAAGGTGCTCCCGACGCCCGCCCGCCCGAGGTCATAGAGACGCAGGAGTGCCCCGCCCGCGGTCACCACGGCCAGGGCGGCAAGCACCCACCAGCGTCGCCAGCGCTTCCTCGAGCGCCCGCGCCCAGAACGATGTCACACCCACCGCCGGTGGCACTGACATCGCGGCATGGTAGCCGCTACGCGGTCTGCGACAAGCAAACGCCCCGCCGAAGCAGGGCGTTACGGCTGACGCTCAGGGCGACGGGGTTACGCGCAGGGGCGCGGTGTCCCCGTGTTGCCGGCGGTCTGGAACGACGAACCACAGGCGCAGGCTGAGACTGCGTTCGGGTTGTAGATCGTGAAGCCCGACTTCATCAGGTCCTCGACGTAGTCGATCTCGGCGCCGGAAATCATCGCCACGGAGTCATGGTCGACCACGACGTCCACGCCACCATCCATCTTGACCACGGTGTCCGTCGCCTCGGCACGCTCGGCAATCGACATGCCGTACTGGTGGCCGGAGCAGCCACCGCCGACGACGAAGACGCGCAGCAGGCCGTCCGTCTGGCCGCGCTCCACGAGGACGGCCGTGGCCTTCTCCGCTGCGCGCTCGGTCATGGTGACGAGCGGCGCCAGTGGGGAGCCCACGGGAGGCGGAGCCGCAGCCGGCTCGGGCTGCGGGCCGTTCGAGCCGCTGAGTGTCGTGCCCATGCCGGGCAGCGGTGCGTTGGTCATCGACATCTCCCCTAGCCTCGATCTGGTGGCGAGGCGTGCTACCAGTATAGTCAGTCGCGGCCCGGAGGCGAAGCGGGCTCGCGCACCTCATAGCCGCAGAGGAAGGCGTGTGGCACCTCCTCCGGCGGCAGCGGCACCACGTCGGCTTCGATCACACGTGACAGCAGCAGACGATCGTGGTCACACGACCGCACGCCATCGCCACCCGTCGGGATCGCCAGCCGCGAACAGGGACAGCCACGTCCGAGGAGCCGCACGCCATCCGCGTTGAGATCGAGTTGGAAGTCGATGCCCTCCTCGGCGATCAGCGCTACCGCGGAGCGGGTGCGCTCCACCAGCTCGTCACCTTGCACGCGCGGTCCGTACTCGCTCGCGATGCGCTCCGACATCTTCGTGAAGACACGGTCGGCGATCGCCATGCCGTCGCGGCCACTCGTCTCGTCGCTTTGCAGCGCCACGATCTCCTCGAGCAACCGGTGCGTCAGCCGCACATAGTGATGCGGGAAGAGCTCCGCGCCCGCCTCCGTCAGCGAGAAGATGTGGCGGGGACGCCCGGTGCGACCTCGCTCCTGCGCCACCTCGACGTAGTCATCGCGCAATAGGACGTCGAGGTGGCGGCGCACCGTCGCGCCGGCGAGACCGAGCTCGCGCGCGAGGTCTTCGACGCCGACGCTGGATCGTCGGCGCAAGATCTCGAGGATGGCGCTCCGCGTGCCCTCGACGCGGTCCGGTCCGGGCATGGGTCTCAGCGTACCAGTTTCCCTCGTTTCGCACCGACAAACGTGCAAAACGACCTCCGCCGCAGTCGCTCAGTTACCGACATGTTGTCTTGCGTTCGGAAGCGGCAGGCTGAACCGAACTCGTGGCGTGCGGTTCGGTCGGTGGGACAGACAACCCAAGCAGCTTTTGCTACTTTGCTCCCGCTCGCTTGCAAGCTGAGTCTTGAAGGGGAGTGCTCATGAGACTCGATCTGATTTGGAAGCTCGGCCTGGTCGGAGCAGCTGCGACGCTTGCGTTACTGCCCGGCACGTTGTTCGGGCAGGCAAGCACCAGCCTCACCGTGTAGGACTTCGAGTTCGATTCCGGCTCGTCGGCAATCGTGGTGACCGCGGCCTCGCATTCGACGGACTTCTACATTGTCGTGCATCAAGGCGATGCCGCTTCGTTCGGGGCTGTCGTCGGGTTTACCGCGTTGCTCGACTCCGGGAGCGTGACGAGCCAGCAGATTCAGCTTGACCGCCCACTGGTCAATGGTGAGTACCTGTGGCCGATGCTCCACACTGACGGCAATGGCAACGGCGTCTATGACGACGCGTCGACCGACCCACCGATCGCTGATTCCTCGTCTGGCAATGAGAGCTTCGGTGGCGTCCTCGTCTTCCGGATGTTCGTCGCAACGACAGGCGCCGCTCAGGGTGACACGCCGTCACCAGAGCCCGCGGACACCGGGTCCGCCGGTATCGTTCGCAACGACACCTCGACAGTGCTGTGGTGGCTGCTGGTACCGCTGGCGGTCGCGCTGGTCGGAGCGCGCTGGCGAACACCCAGGATGTAACGTCCGCCAGGGCTGGCGGGACCACGACACCGCCAGCCGATCGTGTCGACCGAGGGCGCGGGCACCGCGGCGCGCGCGCCAAACGCGCATCGTCTCGCTGTCGGCAAACGATGATCGGACAGCGGCGGTCGTGGCCGGCCGGCTGAACCTCGGCGCGTCGCTGGCCGTCGGTCGTATCCTCGATCCATGAGCGAGGACGGCCGTATCTATCTCGACCACGCCGCCACGACGCCGCCGGACCCGGCGGTCGTCGAGGCGATGCTGCCGTACCTCACCGAGCGGTGGCACAACCCCTCGTCGATTTACGTCGAGGCGCAGGCGGCACGCCGCGCGCTCGACGAGTCCCGCGCAGTAGTCGCTACGCTGCTCGGCGCCAGCGCCGACGAGATCGTCTTCACCTCGGGCGGCACAGAGTCAAACAACCTGGCGCTACGAGGCGTGCTCGCCGCCACCGACCGCCGAGGCCGGCACCTCGTCACGACCAGCGCCGAGCACCACGCGATCCTCGACCCGGCTGAGCAGATGGAACGCAACGGCACCGAGGTCACCGTCGTCGACGTTGAAGTGGACGGCCACGTCGAACCCTCGGCGGTCGCTGAAGCGGTGCGCGACGACACCGTGCTCGTCTCGGTGATGCACGCGAACAACGAGGTCGGATCGATCAACGACGTCGCCGCGATCGGCGCCGCGGTACGCGAGCGCAACCCGTCCACGCTGATTCACACCGACGCGGTGCAGTCGGTCGCGCACATGGGCGTGCATGTCGACCGACTGGGCGTGGACCTGATGAGCTTCACGGCGCACAAGCTCTACGGCCCGCGAGGTGCGGCCGCCCTCTACGTGCGTTCGGGCACGCCGCTGCAGGGGATGAACGTCGGCGGCGGCCAGGAGCGTCGGTTGCGTTCGGGCACGGAGAACACCGCGGCGATCGTCGGCTTCGCCACCGCGATGGCGCTGGCGGCGGAACGTCGCGAGGCCGACCTCTCGCACGAGCGCGCACTGCAGCAGCGACTGATCGAAGAGCTGCCCGAGCGCGTCCCGATGCTGGGCATCACCGGCCCACGGGACCTCGAGCAGCGGCTGCCGGGCAACGTCGGCTGTGTCGTCGGGTTCGTCGAGGGCGAGTCGATCCTGCTCGCGCTCGATCTCGCAGGCGTCGCCGCCTCATCCGGCTCGGCGTGCACGACCGGCTCGGTTGAGCCGAGCCACGTGCTGCTCGGCATGGGCGTGCCCGCCGACCTCGCGCGCGGCTCGCTGCGCTTCAGTTTCGGTCGCGAGAACACCGCCGAGGATGTTGATCGACTGCTCGCGATCCTCCCGCCGGTCGTAGAGCGATTCCGCGCCCTCTCTCCCGTCCCCATCGACGAGCCACCCGCGGAATGGCTGCCCTGGCTCGACGCTCACTAGTAGCCGGTTTGCCGTCGCCTCCACGCGTCGCTACGATTTCGGCGACAGGCGTGTGAAGAACTGCACGATTCCGTCCGAGTCGTGCGCGCGCCGGTGGGGGGCAGCATGGTTGACCAACCGCTCGTGGACCCGCGCACCGGGACGCCCGGCGTACAGGTCCCACACCCTCTGCTCGGCATGCCCGAGGACCTCGCCTCGATCGACCTCGAGGAGGAGTTGCGGAAAAACGTTCTCGTTACCTCCGTCGACGGCATCCTCAACTGGGCACGATCGTCATCGCTCTGGCCGGCGATGTTCGGCCTGGCTTGCTGCGCGATCGAAATGATCGCGACTGCCACCTCGAGGTATGACATCGCGCGCTTCGGGTCGGAGGTCTTCCGGGCGTCGCCCCGACAGGCCGACCTGATGATCGTGGCCGGCACTGTGACCTGGAAGATGGCGCCCGTCGTCCGCCGCATCTACCTGCAGATGGCCGAGCCGCGCTGGGTGATCTCGATGGGCGGGTGCGCGATCATGGGCGGCCCGTTTGCGTACGCCTACAGCGTGCTGCCCGGCGTGAACCTCGTCACGCCTGTCGATGTCTACGTCCCCGGCTGCCCGCCGCGCCCCGAGTCGCTGCTGCAGGGCCTGATGATGCTGCAGGACAAGATCCGAGACCACGGTGTGACCGGCCAGCGTGAACGCCCCGAGCCCGACGGTGACTTCTCAGCCTACCTCCCGGAGGGTGACCCGATCCGGCGTGAGCTTGAGTCGCTGTTCCCGCCCTACGAGGGCCTGCACGACCCCGACCGCCGCTCCGGCGGCGTCGAGCTCACCTCGTACGCTCACTAGCCAGCCACCCCGTTACGCGTTGACACCTCGACGGCCTCGCGCGAGCATGCCGGGCGCGCGCCGAGGCAGTGGCCTGCGGCCGCGAACAGGACCAACCATGCATCCGCAGACCGAGGAGATCCCCTTGAACATCCGACTTGCGATTGAGTCGCTGATCCGCCCACAGACGGTCGCGCACGCGCACTGCGACATCCCCTGCGGGATCTACGACCCGAAGGCCGCCCAGACCGGCTCCGAGACCGTCGAGAAGATGATGACCCTGATCGCCGACCTCGGTCAGATCGACAGCGCCGAGAAGGCCAACTCCTTCGCCCGCTACGTGGCCGTCAAGGAGGAGCATTCCGAGCTAGTCAAGCGTGAGGTGCGCGTGATCTGGGGCGACTACATCAAGCCGCCGCACGTCGAGTCGTACCCCGACATCCACGAGAAGGTCTGGCGCATCATGCAACTCGGCAGCGCCTGCCGGCAGGGCATCGACATCGCCGACGCGCAGGCATTGCGCGGAGCCGTTGACGAGTTCGCCGAGATCTTCTGGGCGACGAAGGCGGGCTAGACCAGCGTCCGAGGGTGCGCCTGCCCTCGTACGGCTGACCATGAACAGGCCGCGGCCGGCTGGATGGCTCCTCGCGGCCGCGCTCGCCCTGGCAGCGATCGGTTCACTGCTCGCAGCCGCCGTCCGACGTCGCCTGCGCCGCGTCGAGGTCGCGGGCGATTCGATGCAGCCCGGTCTCGCACCTGGTGACTTCGTGCTGGTGCGCCTCGGCGGCCCGGTACGGGATCGGGCGGCGGGCGCGATCGTGGCCTTCCAAGCGCCGCCTGCGCCCACGACGGCTGGCGTCGGGCCGAGGCCGGAGTTGATGCTCAAGCGCATCGTCGGGCTCGAGGGCGAAATGCTGCGCGTGGGCGCCGCTGTCGAGATCAACGGGCGCGTCCTCGAGGAGCCATACCGGCGAGGCGTGGCGTCGGAGTCGAGCTATCGCGGCGTGCACGCCGTACCGGGCGGGCACTACTTCGTCCTCGGCGATTCACGGGCAGAGAGCACCGACAGCCGGGAATTTGGCGCGATCGACGCTGATCGCATCGTCGGCGAGGCCGTCTGGCGGTACTGGCCACCTCGCCGGATCGGTCGGATCGAGCGCTCCGAACGGGTCTGGCGAGCCTCGGATCAGGGGGCTGCCGGTCAGGTGTGAACGGAGAAAGATACGGCGGGGCCTTGCGCCTCGCTCGGTAGTTCTGTACAACCATTAGCACTCAGCTTCAGAGAGTGCTAATTGAGAATCGGCGGTACAGGTCGCGCCCAAACGGAGCGCCTCCCCCTGTTCACTGCCGGAAGTCGGAGAAGGACGCACATGGCAAAGCAGCTGGTCTTCGACGAGGCGGCCCGACAGGCGCTCCGTGACGGCATCGATGCCCTCGCGGACGCGGTGAAGATGACGCTGGGCCCGCGTGGCCGCAACGTCGTGCTGGACAAGAAGTTCGGCGCTCCCACCATCACCAACGACGGCGTCACGATCGCCAAGGACATCGAGCTCAAAGACCCGTTCGACAACATCGGGGCGCAACTCGCCAAGGAGATCGCCTCCAAGACGAACGACATCGCCGGTGATGGCACGACGACCGCGACGGTCCTCGGCCAGGCGATCGTGCACGAAGGCATGAAGAACGTCGCCGCCGGGGCCGACCCGATGGCGCTCAAGCGCGGCATCGAGGCCGCGGCCCGCGCGATCAAGGAGGCGGTCGAAAAGAACTCGACCCGCGTCACCACTCGCGACCAGATGGCACAGGTGGCCGCCATCTCCGCCGCATCCACTGAGATCGGCGACCTGATCGGCGACGTGATGGAGGAGGCCGGCAAGGACGGCGTCATCACCATCGAGGAGTCGAAGGGCATCGAGACCGAGATCGAATACGTCGAGGGCATGGCCTTCGACCGTGGCTACATCTCGCCCTACTTCGTCACCAACCCCGAGCGGATGGAAGCGATCATCGAGAATCCCGCGATTCTCGTGACCGACCAGAAGCTCTCGTCCGTGAACGACATCCTGCCGCTGCTGGAGAAGCAGCTCCAGCTGTCGAAGGACATCGTCATCATCGCCGAGGATGTGGACGGCGAAGCGCTGGCCACCCTGGCAGTGAACAAGCTCCGCGGCACGGTCAACGTCGTGGCCGTGAAGGCCCCCGGCTTCGGCGACCGCCGCAAGGAAAACCTGGGCGACCTCGCCTCGGTGACCGGTGCGAACCTGATTTCGCAGGAGCTGAACCTGACGCTCGAGAACGCCGCCCCGACCGACCTCGGCGGTGCACGCCGCGTGGTCGTGACCAAGGACGAGACGGCGATCATCGAGGGCAAGGGCACGAAGAAGGCGGTCGATGAGCGCACGAAGATGATTCGCGCGCAGCTCGACCAGGCCACGTCTGACTGGGACAAGGAGAAGCTCGAGGAGCGCCTCGGCAAGCTCGCCGGTTCCGTCGCCATCATCAAGGTCGGCGCGGCCACAGAGGTCGAGCTGACCGAAAAGAAGCACCGCGTCGAGGACGCTCTGTCGGCGACCCGCGCGGCCGTCGAGGAGGGCATCGTTCCCGGCGGCGGCGTCGCGTTCCTGAATGCGCTGCCGGCGCTCGACAAGATCGACCTCCCGGACGCCGACGAGGCGACCGGCGCCCGCATCATGCGTCGGGCGCTGGAGGAGCCGCTGCGCCGCATCGCGGCTAACGCCGGCCAGGACGGGTCGGTCATCGTCCAGAAGGTCATGGGACTGAAGAAGGGCGAGGGTTACGACGCCGCTCAGGACTCGTACGGCAAGATGGTCGAGCTTGGCATCATCGACCCGGCGAAGGTTACCAAGGCGGCGCTCGACAACGCCGTCTCCATCGCCGGCATGGTGTTGACCACCAATTGCCTGGTCACCGACCTTCCGGACGACGGCACCGGCGCAGCCATGGGCGCACCGTCGATGGAAGGTATGTACTAGGCAGCCACTCGAGGTTGATCGATACAATCGAAGGGGCCGGACAACCGGCCCCTTCGTCGTAACTTGCGGCACGAGCCGGCACAGGACGGGGAACGCCACGTGACGGTCTACGGAGACAACGGCATCGGACTGGACCTCGACTCCGCCGTCGAGGCGGTGTCGAGCGCCGACATCTTCGTGCTCGGCTTCCCGTTCTGCGCCGAGCGGCTGCTCGTCGACCTCCGCGAGGACGAACACAGCGTGCCGCTCGTCGAGGTGGTCGAGCCCCTCGCCGGCGCCTACGAGCGCATCGAGTGGCTGAACACACGCCGCCCGGGCCTGCCACCGCCAGAGGGCTTCCTCTTTTTCGTCTGGCCGCACTCGACGCAGTTCCTCCGCGACGCCCCGGTGCTGGCGGCGGCCGTGGAACGGATCCGCTTCGAGCAGGGCATCGACGTCACCCAGGACGTCGAGCATGCACTCGCGGACCTACGCTGGCGCGAAGCACAGCACACCCTCGACGCCATCAACGGCGGCGAGGGCTTCGAGACGCTCTGGAGCCGCGAGCGAGACTAGCCACGCCCGTGGCGTACCGAGGCTTACAGACCTCACTCGGCATACCGCTACGCTGGCGGCAGCGGCGAGGGGATCTTGCCCCGTCGTTCAGGGGGGACCTGTGGCGAGACTCGTGGTCTACGGACGGTCTTCGTTCTGCCCGGACATGATGCGCTGGGAGCGTTGGATCGCCTCGAATCCCCTCGAGTACATCGAGTTCGACATCGACGCCGACGATGGGGCGTGGGAGAAGGTCACGCGCTGGACCGGCCACGAGTCGGTGCCCACGCTCGTGATCGCGGCCGACGACAGCTTCGACCCGATCGAAGAACCGAAGCCGCTCCCCGCAGGCCGCAGCCCTCGTGGCTACGACCGTGGAATCATGCTCACCGAGCCGAACCCGGGCCAGGTCGAGATCTTCCTCGACCGCCACGAGATACCGTACGGCGCGGCGACCGGCCTCGACGAGGCCGCGGTCACGAAGCAGGGCCGCCACCGCCAGCAGGGCGGCCTCAGTTCGCTCCTCGGGCTCTAGCCCGCGCTAACAGTCCGGCAGGTTGTCGAGGTTGTTGCGAGGATCCCGGTCCGCGACGGTCGGAGGTGCTTCACGCGGCCGGTGTCGACAAATGTCTCGACGCGAGCCGCCTCCGTTCCCGGCGCCTGAGCGTCGTAGGTGATCCCGCCGCTCTCGATGTCCGCGATCGCGCCCGCTTTCTCGCGCCGGCCCCAGCTACCGCAGAGAGCCAGGATGTCGCCGTCTGAGTCCTTCGCCGCCATCGTCACGATGTAGTCAGCCATGTGCTCACCTCCTCGCGAAGATGAGCACATCCGGGTATGCATCAGCGAACGCACGTGTCAGGAACCTGACGGGTAGCTGTGAACTAACTCACAGTCCACCATGGGTCTGCTGCCTCGCGTTCGTCCCTCGTGTGCCGCGGGAGCAGTGTCGAGATCGCCGCAGCAGCGACGAGGATGATCGCGATCGCGACGAACACTTCGTGGAACGTCTCGACCTGCGCCGCGCGGATCAGATCGTTGAACTCCGGCGAGTCGAATGCGATCTCGCCGGCGCGGCCGTAGAAGCGCCCCAGCCCTGTTGAGGTCAGCAGCGCCGTCCCGATGAGCATGCCGGAGACGCGCGAGAGCGTGAGCCAGCCGGATGCCGTGGCGCGCTCACCCTCGCCCACGTCGAGCAGCACCGCGGCCCCGAGCGGAGCGATTACGAGGCCGAAGCCGAAGCCCCCGACCGCCAGGGGCAGCGTTCGCGCGACCTCGCCGAGCTCCACATCCCACGACAGCATCCCAAGCGCACCCACCGAGGCGAGCAGCAACCCGGCCGTCGCCGTGACACGCAGACCAGCCCTCGACGCGAGCCAGCCGCCGAGCAGCGCCCCGACCGGCACGCCCGCCGTCAGGCGGAGCAGCGTCAGGCCGCCGTCGATCGGGTCATCGGCGAGCACGAGGTTCACGAACAGCGGCACAGTGATCAGCACGCCGATCAGCCCGATGCCCAGTAGCACGCTGGCCGCGTTGGCCGCGGCGATGCCTCGCTCGCGGAACATCGAGAGGCGGATCATCGGCGCCACCGCGCGACGCTCCCGCACGAGGAAGAGCGCGCCGCCCGCCACCGCCAGCGCGACCAGCCCGATCGTGGCAGCGGGCGGCCGTCGATCGTTTGGATCATCGACGAGTGCGACCACGAGTGTGGCCAGTGTCAGCGTCAGGATCGCTGCGCCTAGCCAATCGATGGGTTCGCCGCGACGCCTGGGTTCGCCTCGACGCCACACCATCAGCAGCGGCACCACAGCCATCGGCAGGTTGATCCAGAACACCGCCCGCCAGTCGATCCAGTCGGCGATCGCCCCGCCCCAGAGCGGCCCGATCAGCGCACCAGCCTCGGACGCCGCGGCGATCGCGCCGAGGCCAAACAGCCGTCGAGGCGGCGGCAACTCGTCGACGACGATGGCGAGTGCGACCGGCACGACGCCACCACCTCCGATCGCCTGCAGCGCCCTCGACACGACGAGCACCTCGAACGTCGGCGCCAGCGCGACGGCGGCGCTGCCGACCATGAACACGCCGAGCGCGGCGGCGAAGATGCGCCGCCGACCGTAGACATCGGCCACGCGTCCGAGCACGGGCAACGCGATGATGTAGCCCAGCAGGTAGCCGTTGATCACCCAGCTGGAGCGGTAGAAGTCGTCCACCGTGATGCCGAGGTCGTTAATGATCGGTGGCAGCACCGCGACGATCGAGGTCTGATCGTCGGCCGCGATGAAGACGCCGCCCGCGACCGCCGCCAGCAGCCAGCGCTGCGAGGAGACGGCGCTCGGGGCCGTGGTCGCCACGCTACCTCGGCGCCTCGATCACGATGTCGCCGTCGAAGTCGGACAGGTCGAGCCGTCGTCGGATGTCCTCGTTGTCACTGAACAAGACGGGCCCCTCCAGCTCGAGGCGGTACACCAGCGGGTCGTCCAGGCCGATCCAAACCTCGGCGTCCACCGTCTCCCCCGCCAGCGTGTCCTCACCGAACAGCGTCAGCTCGCCCGTGTCGATCGAAGCGCGCAGCCGCACCACCTCGATGCCGTCGATGCGCTCTGTGCCCGCCACCACCGCTCCCTCGATGGTGCGCATGAGCGCGGTGACACCGTCGGCAGGATCGAAGAACGCGTCGATGTTGACGTTCTCGCGCTCCCAGTTACCGGTGATCGGGCTGCGCAGGAACGACTCGTCCGGCAGGATCACCACACCGACCTCGACATTGAGTGATAGGAACTTGCCCTTGACCTCCACCTCGAGGCGGTCCGGACCGGCCACGGCGCCCTCGGCATGTTCCATCTGAATGCCCAGCACGATCTCGCTCGTACCGTTCGCGTGGTCGAGTTCGAAGCGGAACGCGGCAACGCCCTCCATGCGAATCGCGGCGCGTTCGAGCAGGGCTGCGGGGTCGATCGGCGTGGGCGTCGGGCTGGGCGTGCCGTCATCGCCGCCGCCGCCGCAGCCGGCAGCGCTTACCGCAAGGATTGCGACAGCGGTCAGCAGCCAGCGCATCAGCGCACCCGGACCGCCGGCTCGCCCTCAACGATCCGCCCAACGATCCAGCAGCCGCCGCGCTCCGCCTCGACGCTCGCGCAGAGCGCGGGCGCGTCGGACTCTGGGAGGGCCATCAGCAAGCCGCCCGAGGTCTGCGGGTCGTACAGCAGGTCCAGCAGTGGCGTCGCGATCTCGTCAGGTCGCTGCACGCGATCACCGAGTTGTTCGAGGTTGCGGCCGCCGCCGCCGGTGATGGCGCCTTCCTCGGCAAAACGCAGAGCGTCTGGCAGCAGCGGCACCGCCTCGGCGTCGATCTCCACGGCCACGCCGCCACGGTCGGCGACCTCCATGGCGTGGCCGAGCAGACCGAACCCGGTGACGTCGGTCATGGCGTGCACATTCGCGGCGCGCGCAAGGTGTGCGGTGTGGCGGTTGAGCTCGAGCATCATCGCGACCGCGGCGTCGAAACCGGGCTGCGCGCCCTCGCGCTGCTGCTTCATGGCGGTCAGCAGCACCCCGGTGCCGATCGGTTTCGTTAGCACGAGCACATCGCCGGGCTGTGCCCCGGCAGTGGTGATGATGGCGTCGGGGTGCACGATGCCGGTGACGGAGAGGCCGTACTTCGGCTCCTGGTCGATGACGGTGTGGCCACCGGCGATCACGCCACCAGCCTCCGCCACCTTGTCGGCGCCGCCGCGGAAGATCTCCGCGAGCATCGCGGGGTCGAGGTCGTCGGGGAAGGCGGCGATGTTTAGCGCGAGCTGGACCTCGCCGCCCATCGCGTAGATGTCGGACATGGCGTTGGCCGCCGCGATCTGGCCGTAGGTGAACGGGTCATCGACGACCGGTGCGAAGAAGTCGAGCGTCTGGATCAGCGCTAGATCTTCACTGATCTGGTAGACGGCCGCGTCGTCTGCGCCGTGCAGACCCACCAGCAGCTCAGGATGCTGTTCAGGCTGGAACACCTCGTGCAGGGGGCGCAAGACCTGCGCCAGGGTCGCCAGACCCATCTTCCCCGCTCACCCAGCGCAGGACGCGAGATCCGTCAGGCGGACGATCTCCTCGCGCGTCATCGCGGCTCCCCTCAATGCGTGCGCGCATCGTCTCATACGCGCCTCGCAGCGAAGTCACGCACCGCTGTCGCCCTCGAGGTGCGCGCGCAGGCGTGCCAGCCGCGTGTCCCATGCGGCGCCGGCGCGATCGAGCCAGGTCGCAGCCTCGGCCAACACGTCCGGACGAACCGAGTGGAGCACGGCGCGGCCTCGAGGCTCGCTGTCAACGAGCCTCACCTGAGCGAGCACCGCGATGTGCTTCGACACGCCCTGGCGAGTGATCGGGAGGCGCTCGGCGAGCGTCGTTACGGTCGCTGGGCCTCCGGCCCCGAGCTGCTCAAGCAGCTCGAGGCGTCGCGGATCGCCGAGGGCGCGGAAGAGCTCGCTGGCCTCCGCGGTGTTCACCCGCGGACCACCGCTTCTCCGCTCACGACGTAGGTGCGGAGATGCTGGAGCTCCTCGTCCCATCCCGACTCGTTGGCGTGCCGAGAGCGAGCCGCAAGCGCGTCCGGGAGCGCGGCGAAGCCGGTCTCGCTGAGCTTCAGGAGGGTCCCGTCGGGATGGTCTTCAAGAAGGAACTCGACCTGAGTCGTCAACTCCGGGACATCCTCCGCCCCCTCATCCTCCTGGAACGAACGCCAGGTGAAGACGTAGCGGTCTTCGGGCTGGACCGTCTCAACCTGCGCCGGATAGACGCTTTCTCCATACCCGAACGAAATGGCTCCGCCTGGACGGAGGTCGATCTCCACGCTGTCCCACCACCACCCCGCGAGCCCTTCGGCAGTGGTGAGCGCCGCCCACACCTCGCTTCGCGTCGATGACAACACCATCTCGCGTTCGATTACATCGTTGACCGCCATGCCCGTCACCCTTTCGCAACTGTTTGGTTGCTTCAGTTATAGCAACCGATCGGTTGCACCGCAACCCGCTGCTACGATCGCTGCATGCCTCGAACCAAGGCCCCGCCGCGCTGGACGCCCACCGAGCTGATCGAGGTGCTCGACGAGCAATATGGGCGGACGCCACAGCAGCCCTCCCGCGATCCGATCTTCGAACTGGTGCTGACGCTGCTCTCGCAGCACACCTCGGACCACAACTCCGGCCACGCCATGCACCGCCTCGTCCAGCGCTTCCCGACGCCTCTCGACGTGATGCACGCGCCCGTCGAGGACGTCGAGGACGCGATCCGTCCGGGCGGGCTCGCGCCGACCAAGGCGAAGCGGCTGCAGGCGATGCTGGGCGAGGTCCACGAGCGGCGGCCCGACCTCGACCTCGAGTTCCTCGCCGATTTGCCCCTCGACGAGGCGAAGCAGTGGCTGACGTCGCTGCCAGGCGTCGGGCCGAAGACGGCGGCGTGCGTTCTCCTGTTCGCGCTCGAACGCCCCGCGCTGCCGGTGGACACGCACGTCGAGCGCGTCGCGAAGCGCCTCGGGCTGGTGCCGGCGAAGATGTCGGCGGAGAAGGCGCACAACGCCCTCGAGACGCAGCTCAACGCCGACGAGGTCTACGCGTTCCACGTCGACCTGATCCAGCACGGCCGCCGCACCTGCCACGCCCGTTCGCCGAACTGCGAGGAATGCGTCCTCGCCGCGCGCTGCCCTCGCGTCGGCCTCTAGCGCTCGCGCGTCAGTTCAGCTGTGGGCCGCCGAGGGTGAGCGTCATGACGACCACGCTGAGCCAGCGGTCGAACTTGCGTCCGACCTCGTCCTCACGACCGGTGACCTCGTAGCCGGCGCGGCGGTGAATCTCGATCGAGCCCTCGTTGCTCGCCTCGATGCGCGCGATCAGCGCGTGCGCCCCAACCCGCCTCGCCTCCTCGACGATGGCATCGAGCAATCGCTGACCGATGCCTCGCTGCTGGTACGAGGGATCGACGAAGACGGTGTTCTCGCGCGTATAGAAGTAGCCCGCCTTCGAGCCGAACCGTGAGAGGTAGGCGAAGCCGACGAATGCGCCGTCGATCTCGCCGACGATGACCGGCGTCTCGTCCGGATCGTGCTCCGCGAACCAGTCGGCGCGCTTTGCATCGCTCCACTCCTCAAGGTCGAAGGTGGCGACGCCGATGCGGATCTCCTCGTTATAGATCCGGTTGATAGCCGGCAGATCCACCTCGATGGCGGGCCGGATCACGAGATCGCCGCGGGCGGGGGCCTCGGACATGCGCCGAGGTTAGAACGCGCGTGTTGCGCACGTGTTTCTAGCGCCGGACCTCGCTATACTTCCGCACTCGCGGCTATCGCGATCGACGGCCGTCATGGAACGAGCGGACGAGGATGCGGACCACGAGGGTCGCCGTAGTCGGATCAGCCGTGGCCGAACGGGCCGGCGGTGTGCGTCGACGCGTGCGTGGTACGCCGGTGGCACCGGCGTCCCCTCTGTCTACGCGGCGCGTCGCCTGAGGGTGGCCGCCGGCTCGAGCCACGATGCCTCCACGCGATGACCTCGAGGTTCGAACCATCACCTCGGAGCGTTCCAAGCATGTCTGAACTGACCTGGATCGACGGCGGCGGTGTGACCTCGCCCGCCGGATTCGTTGCCGGCGGCGTCTACACCGGTATCAAGAGCTACGGCGAGGAGCCACGCCTCGACGTCGGCCTGCTCGTCTCGGAGACGCCGGCGACGCTCGCCGCGACGCTGACGCGCAACGCCGTGCAGGGCTGGCCCGTGCGCTGGAACCGCGCACTCCTCGAGGCCGACGCCCCGGTGCGGGTGCTGCTGGTCAACTCCGGCGTCTCGAACACCGCTAACGGCGAACAGGGCCGCGTGGACAACGAAGTTTGCGCGCAGCTCACCGCTGAGCGCATCGGTTGCGCGCCGACCGAGGTGCTGACCGGCTCCACCGGCGTGATCGGCAACTTCCTGCCGATGGACCTCGTCGAGCAGGGCATCAACGCGGTCGAACTCCTCGCAGACGGCGGCGCCGCCTTCGCCCGATCGATGATCACGACCGACACGGTGCACAAGCAGGCGGCCGTGAGGTTCGACGCCGCCGGCCGCAGCTACACCGTCGGCGGCTGCACCAAGGGGTCGGGGATGATTCACCCGGACATGGCCACGATGTTCGGCTTCCTGACAACCGATGCGCCCTGCGACCAGGCGTGGCTCCGCGAGGCGTGGCGAGGGGTCGTCGACCAGTCCTTCAACATGGTCGACGTCGACATGGACACCTCGACGAGCGACACCGCGCTCGTGCTCGCCAATGGGGCAGCCGGCGGCGACGCCATCGACGCGGCCCATCCGGCCGCGGCGCCGCTCGTGGCCGCCCTCGAGGCGGTATCGATCCACCTCGCGCGTGCGCTCGCCGCCGACGGCGAGGGCGCGAACACCCTCATCGAGGTCACCGTCGAGGGCGCAGCCACGGTCGAGGATGCGCGCATCGCGGCGCGTACTGTCTCCTCGTCCCCGCTGATCAAGACGATGATCACCGGCCGCGACCCGAACTGGGGCCGGCTGATGATGGCGATCGGGCGGTCGGGGGCGAAGTTGGACCAGGACCAGGTGTCCATCTGGATCGCCGGCATGCAGGTCCTCGACGCCGGGACCCCGACCGACGCCGACCTCGAGGCTGTCTCCGGCGCGATGGACGTCGATGAGGTTGCGCTCCGCGTCGACCTCGCCCTTGGCGAAGCGAGCGCGACCGCATGGGGCTGCGATCTGACGACCGAGTATGTGCACATCAACGCGGACTACACGACATGACCGCCAGCGGAGGGTCCGGCGCGACCGTCGTCAAGATCGGCGGATCCACCCTAGGCGCCGAGGACACATCGCTCGAGGACATCGTTGCGCTCGCCGAGGCCGGCACGCGGCCCGTGGTCGTCCACGGCGGCGGCGCGATGATCAGCGACTGGCTCCACCGCCTGGGCGTGGAATCGACCTTCGTTGACGGCCTTCGCGCGACGAACGAGGAGGCGCTCGATGTCGTCGTCGGCGTGCTGCGCGGCGTCGTGAATGTCCGCCTCGTCTCACAGCTCGTCGCCCTCGGCGGCAACGCCATCGGCATCAGCGGCCTCGACGGCGGCTGTGTGCGCGCGGCGCGCTACGACGACCGGCTGGGCTTCGTCGGCCAGATCTCGGAGGTCGACGGCGCGTTCCTGACCTCCCTGCTCGACGCGGGGCTGATCCCCGTGATCGCACCGATCGGCCTCGAGGCGCCTTCGCAACCGGTCAACATCAACGCCGATACGGTCGCCGGCGAGGTCGCGCGAGCGCTTGCGGCGGACCGCCTGATCTTCCTCACGGACGTCGAGGGATTACTCGACGCCGAGGGGGCCCTGATCGGCGAGCTGACGGCCTCGCTAGCGGCCGATTTACGGAGGGATGGGACGGTGGCCGGTGGTATGATCCCCAAGATTGACGCCTGCTTCCGGGCAGCGGAGGCCGGCGTCGCTGCTTATGTCGCCAATGGCATGATCGGTCGCACGGTAGTGCGGATCGCAGGCGGCGAGTCACTCGGTACCCGGGTGACGGCTCTTCAGTGACCGGGGGCTGATCGATGGGCTTCTTCGAAGATCGCGACGACCTCGGACCGCCGCCGGAGCCATTCCGGATCGGTGGCGGCGACCTGCGCTCCCCGATCCCGCTGCGCTGGGTCGGCGTCGTTGCCGCGCTCCTCGTCGCCTTCATCGTCCTCAGCGTCGCCAAGGGCATTTACGTCGATGTGCTGTGGTTCGACAGCGTCGGTTACGGGAGTGTGTTCCGCACCGTCATCATCTCGAAGATCGTCCTCTTCGTCCTCGGCTTCTCGATCACCGCTCTGGTGCTCGGCCTCAACATCTGGGTCGCTCGCCGGCTCGCCCCGGAGGGCGAGGAGGAGTCGTTCATCGAGGAGGTCGATCCGGCCGCGATCCGGCGCATCGTCACCATCCTCCTCGTCGCCGGCACGCTCTTCATGGCCGTCATCTTCGGTTCGGTCGCAGGTGGATCGTGGGAGACGATCCTGTCGTGGCTGAACGGCGTCTCGTTCGGTCAGACCGACCCACAGTTCAACAAGGACATCTCCTTCTACATCTTCGACCTGCCCGCCTATCACTTCTTGCAGGGTTGGTTCCTGGCGCTGATGATCGTCTCAACACTCGCCTCGGCGGCGGTCTACGCACTATCGCTCTCGCTGCAGCGCTTCGAGCTGAACATCACACGAGGCATGCGGATCCACCTTTCGCTCCTCGTTGGCTTGATCCTCCTGCTGATCGCGGTTTCCACCTACCTCAGCATTTTCGACCTCGTGTCGTCGCCTGGCGGGATCGTCTTCGGCGCCACGTACACGGACGTCAACGCGCGCCTGCCGGTGCGCTACATCCTGCTGGCGCTGGCGATCATCGCCGGCCTGGTCACCATCGCGAACGGGTTCCTGTCGAACTCCGGCTACCGCTTGCCGATCTTCGCGTTCGGCCTCTGGGCCATCGCTGGCATCGCGGGCGGGCTGATCTACCCCGGCTTCGTCCAGCGCGTCCAGGTCGAGCCCAACGAGCGCGAACGCGAGGAGCGGTTCATCGCCCGCAACATCGATGCGACACGCTTCGCCTATGGCCTCAACCTGATCGACGAGCAGCCCTTCCCGGCGGAGGCACGGGTGACGCTCGAGGAGGTCGAGGCGAACCCGGCGACGATCGATAACATTCGTCTCGTCGACCCCAGGCCGCTCCGCGACACGTTCCAGCAGCTGCAGGCGATCCGGCCGTTCTACGAGTTCCGTGATGTCGATGTCGATCGCTACGTTCTCGACGGCATCACGCAACAGGTCATGCTCTCCGCGCGGGAGCTCGACTCTTCGCGGACGGAGACCAACTGGACGCGGCAGCGGCTGCAGCTGACTCATGGCTACGGCGCCGTCGTCGCTCCGGTGAACGACGAGGGAACCGACGGCCTGCCGAACCTGCTGACGGCCGACATCCCACCCGTATCGGAGACGCTGCCGATCACCGAGGAGGGCGCGCGCATCTACTTCGGCGAGCTCACGAACGACTACGTCATCGTCAACACGGACGAACCCGAGTTCGACTACCCGGTGGGCGAGGGCAATGCTGAAACGTTCTACGGGGAAGACCAGGGCATCAAGCTCAGCGGCTTCCTCCGGCGGTTCTCGCTGTTCTGGGAGCTCAACGACTGGAACCTGATGATCTCAGGCCAGGTCTCTGCTGACTCACGCCTGCTGATGAACCGCTCGCTCACGCAGCGCATCGGCGAGGTCGCACCCTTCCTCATACTCGATGCAGATCCCTATCTCGTGATCGAGCCGGATGGCACGTTGATGTGGATTCAGGACGCCTACACCACGGCGCGCGACTACCCCTACTCGCAACCGACGAACCTCCGAGGCGTCGGTTCGATCAACTACGTCCGCAACTCTGTGAAGATCACGGTCGACGCGATCACCGGCGAGATGACGTTCTACCTCATCGACCCGGACGACCCCATCGCCGCCACCTGGGCGAAGATCTTCCCGGACCTCTTTGCTGCGGACGCGGAAATGCCCGATCACGTGCGCGAGCACCTGCGCTACCCCCTCGACCTGTTCAAGCTGCAGGCGGAGGTGTACCGGCTCTATCACATCACTGACTCGAGCGTGTTCTTCATCGGTGAGGACGTGTGGAACATCCCGACCGAGAAGTTCCGCCAGCAAGAACAGACGGTCGAGCCGTACTACGTGATCATGAAGCTCCCCGGTGAAGAATCCGAAGAGTTCGTCCTGATCCTCCCGTTCACCCCTCGCAACCGGCAGAACACGGTGGCTTGGATGGCCGGTCGCTCAGACGGGGACGCACTGGGCTCGCTCAAGGCGTTCCGCTTCCCAACGGACGACCTCGTCTTCGGCCCGGCCCAGATCGAGGCCCGGATCGACCAGAATCCCGGCATCTCGCAGCAGATCACCCTCTGGGACCAGAGCGGGTCCGAGGTCATCCGCGGCAACCTGCTGATGATCCCCGTCGGCGACTCGTTCCTCTACGTCGAGCCGATCTATCTCCAGGCCGAGTCCTCGAGGTTGCCCGAGCTGCAGCGTGTGGTCGTCGCCAACGGCAACCAGATCGCGATGGAACCAACGTTTAGAGCTGCGCTGAACGTGGTCTTCGACCTCCAGGCGTCCTCGCTGCCGGGCGCGGGCGTTGGTTCGGGCAGCACGGGGACGACACCCACGCCCACGCCGACCGCGACTCCCAGCTCGACGGCGGAGCCCGGCAGCATCTCCGAGCTGCTGCAGCGGGCGAGAGAAGCCTCCGCGGCGTCACAGAGTGAGCTCAACCGGCTGAACGACCTGCTCGATCAGATCGACGATCAGTTGGGCGACACGAACTAGCGTCGAGAGGCGTCGCCCGGCGGCGTGTGAGGACGATTCAGTGAGCGATATCCCCACACGCGAGCAGGCCGTGCATATGCACACGGCCAACCGCATCCCGCTGACGCTGGTGCGCGGCGAGGGCACGCGTGTGTGGGACGATGAGGGGAACAGCTACCTCGACTTCGTCGCCGGCATCGCAGTCAACACGCTCGGCCACTCGGACGGGGAGCTCGTGGACGCCATCAGCCAGCAGGCGAAGACGCTGATCCACGTCTCGAACATCTTCTACTCGGAGCCGCAGGTCGAGCTGGCGGAGCTGCTGACGCAGCACTCGGCGCTGGACAAGGCGTTCTTCTCGAACTCCGGCGCCGAGGCCAACGAGGGCGCGATTAAGATCGCGCGCAAGTGGGGCATCGAGCACCGCGAAGGTGCATTCGAGATCATCGCGGCGGACGACGGTTTCCACGGCCGCACGCTGGCCACGGTCGCTGCGACCGGCACGCCGCGGTACCGCGAGCCGTTCGGGCCGCAGCTGCCCGGCTTCGTCTTCGTGCCCTTCAACGACCTCGACGCGATCAAGACGGCGACCAACGGCACCACAGCGGCCGTGATGCTCGAGTGCATCCAAGCTGAGGGTGGCGTGAACACCCCCGACCCGGATTACCTCCGGAGCGTGCGCGACTGGTGCGACGAGCAGGGCATCCTGCTGGTCCTGGACGAGGTGCAGACGGGCATCGGGCGCACGGGCACCCTCTTTGCCTACGAACAGGCGGGCATCGAGCCTGACGTCATGACCCTGGCCAAGGGCCTCGGCGGCGGCGTGCCGATCGGATGCGTGCTGGCCAAAGACCACTGCGATGTGCTCGTGCCCGGTGACCACGGCAGCACCTTCGGCGGCAACCCGCTGGCCACGGCGGCCGGCGTGCACGTGCTGACGCGCCTCCTCGATGGCGGCGTGCTCGACAACGCGCGGGAGCGCGGCGACCAGCTCGAACAGCGCCTGCGCGCCCTCGAGGACACGCACGAACTGGCGACGGGCCAGCGCGGCGCCGGGCTGCTCAAGGGCCTGGAGCTCGGCGCCGAGGTCGCGCTGGAGGTGATCAACCGCGCCGTGCCGAAGGGCCTGCTGGCGAACGCGGTGCGCCCCGACGTGGTGCGCTTCATCCCACCGCTGACCGTGACCGCCGAGGAGATCGACGCCGCTGTCGACATCGTCGCGGACATCCTCGACGAACTCGCGGCGGAGCAGAGCTGAACGACCGGCGCTTGCTGCACCTCCCCCCGAGGACGCGCGAGCGGCAGAAGGTGACTGATTGCCGATGACCGAGAAGATCGTGCTCGCCTACTCCGGCGGCCTCGACACCTCCGTGGCCTGTCGCTGGCTGCAGGAGGACCGCGGCTACGAGGTGCACTGTCTGACCATCGACCTAGGCCAGGCCGAGGACCCAGAGGGCGCCGAGCGCCGCGCCCACGAGGCCGGCGCAGCGACCGTCGAGGTCGTTGACGCACGCGAGGACTTCCTGAAGTACTTCGTCTTTCCCGCGCTCGGCGCGAATGTGGTCTACGAGGGTCGCTACCCTCTCGCGACGGCTCTCGGGCGGCCGCTGATCGGCAAGCTGCTGGTCGACAAGGCCCACGAGATCGGGGCGACCGCAGTCGCGCATGGTTGCACGGGCAAAGGCAACGACCAGGTCCGCCTCGAAGTCGCCGTGCAGACGCTGGCGCCCGACCTGACGATCGTCGGCACGCAACGCGAGCACCCGCTGTCGCGCCCGGCAGCCCTCAATTGCGCGGCGAAGTACGGCATCTCCGTACGACACACCGCCGAGTCGCCCTACTCCGTCGACCAGAACCTGTGGGGCCGCTCGGTCGAGGCCGGCGTCCTCGAGGACCCGTGGACCGAGCCGCCCGAGGAGGTCTTCGCGTGGACGCGTTCGATCGCGGACGCGCCCGAGGAGCCAGCGGTCGTCGAGATTGCCTTCGAGGAGGGCGTCCCGGTCGGCCTCGACGGTGAGAAGTTCGAGCCAATCGAACTCGTGCAGCGCCTGTCAGACCTCGGCGGGGAGCACGGCATCGGCCGCATCGACATGGTCGAGAACCGCCTCGTCGGCATCAAGTCGCGCGAGATCTACGAAGCGCCCGCGGCAGTCATCCTGATCGAGGCGCATCGAGCCCTCGAGGAGCTGACACTGTCGAAGGCGCAGCACCGGTTCAAATACTTCGTGGCGCAGGATTACGCTGACCTCATCTACAACGGACTCTGGTTCAGCTCCCACCACCGCGACCTCTCGGCCTACGTCAAGTCGACGCAGCGGCACGTCACCGGCGAGGTACGCGTGCGGCTGTGGAAGGGGTCGGTGATGACCCTCGGGCGGCGCGCGGAGCACTCGCTGTACTCGGAGGAGCTGGCGACGTACGACGACGATGACCAGTTCGACCACTCGGACGCCGAGGGCTTCATCCGCTTACACGGCCTGCAGGCCCAGGTGCAGGCGCACCGTCAGCTGCTGACCGAGCCGGACGACCTGCTCTACCTCGCCTCCGGCGATGACTCGGACGGCCGCAATGACTGACCGCAACGTCGGGAGCTGGCTCCGTCCTGGCCGAGATCAATAACCGCTGGTACGACGACCTCGGAGTCGAGGGCTGGTGGGACCTCGATGGTCCTGTCGCCGCGCTGCACGAGGTGAACCCGGTCCGCGTCGCCTACTTCCTTGACGCCCTCCGCGCCCACGCGGACGCCGATCGCCCACCGCGCGTCCTCGAGGTGGGCTCGGCGGCGGCCTGGTCGCCGAGGCGCTGGCCCGCGAGGGCTGCGAGGTCGTTGGGCTCGATCCGTCGCACTCCTCGCTCGTCGCAGGCCGCGAGCACGCCGGCGCCGCCGGCTTCGAGACTCCGCCGCGGTACGTCCGAGGCGTCGGCGAGCGCCTGCCGTTCCGCGACGCAACCTTCGATGCGGTCCTCGCCGCCGACTCGATCGAGCACGTCGATGAGCCCTCGACGGTGCTGCGTGAGCTGCGACGGGTCTTGAAGCCGGATGGGGTGTTCTGCTTCGACACGCCGAACCGCACGTGGTTCACGCGCATTGGCTTGATCTGGGGCGCGGGGCCCCTCGGCTGGGCGCCGAGTGGTGCGCACGTCTATGACCGTCTGTTCACGCCCCGCGAACTCGCGGCGCGCTGCCTCGACGCCGGGTTGCTCATCGAAGAGATCCGCGGGCTCGCGCTGCTGGAGCCGGGCTGGTCGGCCGCGCTCGGTTACCTCACGAAGCGACGCCTCGGTGGCTTCGAGATCAGCGACGACGAGCGGCTGTCGTTCATCGGCTGGGGCACGCCCGTCGCCGCCGCGACGGCGGTCGAGTAGCCTCGTGCTACGCGAACGGAGGACAGCGTGACGAGCGGAGGCGACGGCGGCAGCGTCGGGGGCGGCAAGCTCTGGGGCGGCCGCTTTTCAGACGCCACGAACGAACTCGTCGACGTCTTCAACGCGTCCATCGAGTTCGACCGACGCCTCTACCGCGAGGACATCGCCGGTTCGATCGCCCACGCGCGCATGCTCGCCTCGACAGGCATCCTCAGCGAGGAGGACCGCGACTCCATCGTCGAGGGCCTCGAGGCGATTCGGGACCAGATCGAGGCCGGTGAGTTCGAGTTCTCCGTCGCCCGCGAGGACATTCACCTCAACATCGAGGCGGCGCTGATCGAGCGGATCGGCGACGCCGGCCGGCGGCTGCACACCGCCCGCTCACGCAACGACCAGGTCGCCACCGATACGCGTCTCTTCGCGCGCGCCGCCTGCGACGAGATCCTCGGGCAGCTGCGCGACCTCCGAGGCGTGCTGATCGATCTGGCCGAGCGCGAGCGCGAAACCGTCATCCCGGGCTACACCCACCTCCAGCGCGCGCAGCCGGTCCTGCTGGCGCACCATCTGTTGGCTTACGTTGCGATGTTCGAGCGCGACTCCGAACGCCTCCAGCAGGCCCGGGCGCGAATCAACGTGCTGCCACTCGGCGCCGGAGCCCTGGCGGGCGTCACCTACCCGATCGACCGCGATCAGGTCGCCGAGGAGCTCGGATTCGCCTCGGTGGCCGCGAACTCGCTCGATGCGGTCTCCGACCGCGACTTCGTCGTCGACGTGCACAGCGCGGGAGCGCTGGTGATGGTGCACCTCTCGCGTCTGTCCGAGGAGATCATCCTCTGGGCGTCCGCTGAGTTCGCCTTCGCGCGTCTCGACGACGCATTCGCGACGGGGTCGAGCATCATGCCGCAGAAGAAAAACCCGGACGTGAGTGAGCTGACGAGGGGGAAGAGCGCGCGGGTGCTCGGCAACCTCGTGCAGTCGCTGGCGCTGCTGAAGTCGCAGCCGCTCGCCTACAACAAGGACAACCAGGAGGACAAGGAGTCGCTGTTCGACACCGTCGACACGCTCCTCGTCACCCTGCGCGTGAACGCGGCGATGCTGCCTACACTCCAGTTCGACGCCGAGCGCGGGCGCGCCGCCGCCGTCGCCAACTTTGCGCTCGCGACGGACATCGCCGACTACCTCGCGAAGCGCGGCGTTCCGTTCCGCGACGCCCATGCTGCCGTCGGCGCCCTCGTGGCCCGCTGCGAGGCGCAAGGCCGCACCTTCGAGGACCTGACGCTCGACGAATATCGCGAGGCGCACGCAGCGTTCGAGGAAGACATCCTCGCGCTCGACCTCGACGCCGCACTGGCCGCACGCAACATGCCCGGCGGCACAGGCCCGCAGGCGGTCGCCGACCAGCTCGCCACGGCGCGAGCGCGCCTCGACGCGGAGGCCGCGGGAGCCGAGGCGTGAGCGCCACGATCCAGATCGCGCCATCGATCCTGACGGTCGACTACGGCCGCATGGCGGACCAGCTGGCCGCCGCCGAGGAGGCCGGCGCCGACCTCTGGCACCTCGACGTGATGGACGGGAACTTCGTCCCCCCGATCACGTTCGGCGACAACATCGTCGCTGCCGTTCGGCGTCTCTCGTCGCTCCCGATCGAAGCGCACATGATGGTCGCCCATCCGGCCGATCACTTCGCTGGCCTCGCCGAGGCCGGAGCGGACCGCCTGATCTTCCACTTCGAGGCGGCGAATGACCTCGACGATGCGCGAGCGCTGATCACGGCGGCACGGGCGCTCGACCGCGAGGTCGGCATCGCCATCTCGCCGGAGACGCCGGCGATCACGCTACGCCCGCTCATCGAGAGCATCGACGAGGTCGTGGTGATGATGATCGAGCCCGGCTGGGGCGGTCAGCAGATGAACGAGGATCTGCTCGAGAAGGTGGCGGCCGTGCGCAACCTCGACGAGGGCCGCCTGCGCGTCGAGGTCGACGGTGGGGTGAAGGCGCACAACGCCAGCCGTTGCGTCGACGCCGGAGCGGACACACTCGTCGCCGGCTCGGCCGTCTTCAACCCCGACCAGACGCCGGCCGAAGCCCTCGGCGAGCTGCGCGCCGTGATCGCGTTCGAGTAGCGACAGGCAGACACGGAACGAGGGCCTCTCGGCCCTCGCAGTGTCGGATCGCCCGCGTATGGTTCGTTAGTCGCCGCCGGCCGCCTTCGTCACGGCGTAGGGCACGCCGCGTTCCTGGATCCGGCGCGACTGGGTGCGCAGACAGCGGGTGCAGATGTTCACCCGCTGCCACTTGCCGTCGAGGTAGATCTTCTTCTTGTGCACGTTCGGCCTGAACTGCCGGTTCGTCTTGGGAGCGCGGCGGGCCCAGTTACTGGTACGCGCCTGCAGCCGGATGCGGCGTCCGAAGCGCGTGCGCTTGTCGCAGATATCGCACTTACCCGATGCCATCTAGCCGCTCCGCCACCCGACCGGACGTGCCGATCTGCTATACCTCTGATGTCCCCGCAGTTGGCCTGTGAGGACAGGACACCGGGCCCTCGGCCCGGCCGAATCAGGCTAACAGCGGCCCCCACTGTCGTCCACGAGCGGCGGTCGGGCCCACGAGGAGCAGATGAGCGCCAGCCTCGACGCGAACGCCCTCCGCACCGCGCTGGACGTGGCCGAGACCTGGCTCGCGGCTAACCGTGACGCCGTCAACGCGATCAACGTCTACCCGGTGCCCGACGGCGATACGGGGACGAACATGCTGCTGACGTGGCGAGCCGCGCTACGTGCAGCCGCCGAGGTGAACGGCAACGCGGGCGCCATCCTCGGCGCGGCGCAGCACGGTGCACTGCTCGGCGCGCGCGGCAACAGCGGCGTCATCCTCTCGCAGATGCTGCGCGGCTTCGCCGAGTCCGTCGGCGGTACCGAGAAGATCGCCCCGCCTGACCTCGCCGCCGCGCTTCAGCGCGCCGCCGACACCGCCTACGAGGCGGTCTCGAACCCGGTCGAAGGCACGATGCTGACGGTGATGCGGGACGGTGCAAACGCGGCCGTCGAAGCGAACGCCGACGCCAACGACGCCGTGCTCGCGGCCTTCGTCGAGGAGGCCTTTGCCAGCGTTGATCGGACGCCGGAACTGCTGCCGCGACTCAAGGACGCCGGCGTCGTCGACGCGGGCGGCATGGGCATCGCGGTGCTGTTCCAGGGCATCCTGCACGGCGTCAACGGCGAGCCGCTGCCCGAGGCCCCGACGGCCGACGCAGGCACGCTGGTCGACCTCTCCGGCGTCGAGCACGAGGGCCATGGCTACTGCACCGAGTTCGTGATCCTCGGCGCCAACATCGACCGTCCCGCGATCGAGCAATCCCTCGGCGAGGCGGGCGGCGAATCGATCCTCGTCGTGGGCGACCCCTCTGCGGTGCATGTGCATGTCCACATGGACGACCCGGGACCCGCGATCAGCATCGGCTCGGCCAGCGGGGCGCTCGACTCGGTCAAGGTCGAGAACATGCAGGCACAGCACGAAGAGTGGACGGCCGGGCACGAGGAGATCGACCCCGCCGACCTCCCCTCGATCGGTCTCGTCGCCGTTGCCCGAGGGCCCGGACTGGCGGCGGCCTACCGCGACCTCGGCGCCACGCAGATCCTGGACGGCGGCCCCACCGGCAAAGCGAGCGCGGGCGAACTGCTCGAGGCGGCGCGCAACGCCGGCCGCAACCGTGTGTTCATCCTGCCGAACGACAAGGACGTGCTGATGGCGGCCGAGCGCGCGGCCGGCGAGGCGCCCGAGCTGATCACGGTGATCGCCACACGCTCCGCGGCCGCCGGCCTCGCTGCGGCCGTGCCCTACCTGCCCGAGGGCGACGCCGACGCTCTCGCCGCGCAGATGACCGAGGCCGTCGAGGGCATCCGCGCTGTTGAGGTCTCGGTCTCCGTCCGCGACGCGACGGTCGACGGTGTGGCCGTCGAGGAGGGCGACGCCATCGTCCTCCTCGACGGCGTGATGACCGCAACGGCTGAGACGGTCGACGAGGCGCTGATCGCCGGCCTGGCGGAGGCCGTCGGCAACGACGCCGAACTCGTCACGCTCTACCTCGGCGCGGAGGCCAGCGACGAGGATGGCGAGCGCGTGACCGGGCTGATCGAAGTGGCGCACCCCGACCTTGACGTCGACATCGTGCGCGGCGGGCAGCCGCACTACCCATACATCGCAGGCGTGGAATAGCGGTGCGGTTCCTCGCTGTCCCCGGCGTCAGCTTTGGCTCGGCCGTCTTGGTGTTCGGCGGGTTCGCGATTGTCCCACTGGTGACGATCCTCATCTGGGGCGTCTTCTGGACGGGTGCCACGATCGGCTTGCTGGTCTTCCGTCTGATCCGCGGAGGCCGCAAGCGTCGCAGAGGCGACCGCGACGAAATCACACCCGACGAGGAGCCCGCCGAACCCGTGACGACCGAAGCCACCGTGCGGACGAGGGTAGAATCACTGCCATGACCATTCGCGTTGTGACCGACTCCGCAGCCGACATCCCTCAGAACCTCGTCGAGGAGCTTGGCATCGCCGTCGTGCCGATGGTCCTGATGTTCGGCGACGAGGAGCTGCAGGACGGCGTCGACATCGACTCCGACACCTTCTTCGAACGCCTCGACGCCGCAAGCTCAATCCCGAGCACGGCCCAGCCTGCGTCCGGCGTGTTCGTCGAGACCTACCAGCACCTGATCGCCGACGGAGCGACGGGGATCCTCTCGATCCACGTGGCCGGTCAGCTCAGCGGCACGATCGAGTCTGCGCGCCAGGGGGCAGCCACCCTCGACGGCAGCGTCCCGATCGTCCATGTCGACTCCGAATCCGCATCGCTCGGAGAGGGCGTGGTCGCCATCGAGGCGGCGCGCGCCCTCGCACGCGGCGCAACCTTCGAGGAGGCGGAAGCGGTCGCACGCGATGTGGTTCGACGCTCCCACCTCTTCCTCACGGTGGACACGCTCGAATACCTGCAACGTGGCGGCCGACTCGGCAAGGGCGCCGAGCTGTTTGGCTCGCTGCTGCAAATCAAACCGATCCTTGAGATCACCGGCGGGGCGCTCGAGGTCCTCGGGCGCGTACGACGGCGTCGCAAGTCGCTGGACGAGCTGGCCGCGCGGGCGGGCGAGCATCTGCCTGCCGCCACCGTCATCGGCGTGCACGGTGCTTCTGAGGACGACCTGGAGCGCGCGTTGGCGCCGCTGATCGCGCAGTCCCCAGACGCCGAGGTGCTGCGCTGGCAAATCACCCCCACCATTGGCGTCCACGGAGGCCCCGGCACGATCGGCCTCGGGGTCGTGACCCCACCCGACGAGGACTCCCCCTCCGCCGCGATCCCGTGACGGCCGATTTCGCCCTGCTCGGCGCCCGGCTCCAGGCGGAGTTGGACGCTGGCCTCGGCGACGCCACCGTCGATGACGGCCTGGACGCGCTGCTACGCCAGCAGGCGCGCGACGAGCGGCCGGGCAGTGCGGTCTTGCGCATGATTGCCGCACTCCCCGCCGAGGGGTACCGCAGCCTCGACGCCGACGCCCGCCGCACCTGGGTCCGCCGCGCTCTCGCCACTGTGCAGCGCGAGCTCGACGGTCCGCCGGCGAAGACGCGCGCGAAGCGCCCCGCGAGCCTCAAGCCGAAGCGCCCCGCCGCCCCGGCCGCCGAAGGCAGACCGACGCCTCCGCCAGCGGAGCCAAAACGGCAGCAGCGCCCCGCGCGGGCGCCGCGCGCGAAGATCGCGCCGGGCGCGGCCGGACTGGACACGCCCATCGCGCAGGCCGCAACCGGCCTGCGGGCGGCCAACCTCACGCGGCTGGAACGCCTCGGCATCGCGACCATTGGCGATGCGCTACGTCACTACCCATACCGCCACCACGACTTCTCGCAGGTCGTGCCGATCACCGCACTGCAGGCCGACCGTGAGCAGACAATCCAGGGGCGCGTCGAGCGTTCGCGAGAGATCCGCATGGGCCGCGGTGGCCGCATGCGCGCCGCCGAGGTCACGATCTCCGACGCCTCGGGCGCCTCAATCCGCGCCACGTGGTTCAACCAGCCCTTCATCGTGCGCTCGCTCCCTGCCGGCGCCGAGGTCGCGATCGCCGGCAAGGTCACGGTCTACCGCGGCCGCCCCGCGTTCCAGAACCCCGAGTTCGAACGCCTCGACACGGAACGTGGCGCACGCCACACGGGCCGGCTGGTGCCGGTCTACCACCTGACGCAGGGCCTGCCGCAGCGCACCCTCCGCGACATGATCGCGAAGCTCCTCGAAGCGCACGCGAGCCGCCTCGAGGATCCGCTGCCCGAGGAGATGCGCGAGCGCCACGGCCTGATGCCCATCGTCGAGGCGGTGCGCCAGGTGCACTACCCCGACGACGCCGACCGGCTCGTCGAGGCGCGCCACCGTCTCGCCTTCGACGAGCTGCTCGCGATTCAGATCGGCGTACAGGCTCGCAAGAAGGAGTGGCAGGCCTCGGGCGACGCGCCGGTCGTCGAGGACCACGCCGCCGCCGACGACTTTCTCGCCTCGCTGCCGTTCGAGCCCACCTCGGCGCAACGGCGAGCACTCGGCGACCTCCGGCGCGACCTCGCGACATCCGTGCCGATGTCGCGCCTGCTCGAAGGCGATGTCGGATCCGGCAAGACGGTCGTCGCCCTCGCGGCGATCCTGTCGACCGTCGCCGCCGGCTACCAGGCGGTGCTGATGGCGCCGACCGAGGTGCTCGCCGAACAGCACTTCCGTACGCTCTGCACCCTGCTCTCCGGCGAGCCGGAGCCGCCGCTCAACGGCCTCGTCACGGTGCCGGGGCTGCCGCTGCAGCTCAAGATCGTCCTGCTCACCGGCTCCACACGCGCGAAGCAGCGACGCGAGGCCGTCGAGGCGATCCGACACGGCGGAGCGCACATCATCGTCGGCACACATGCGCTGATCCAGGAGGGTGTCGACTACCACCACCTGGGCCTCGCCGTCGTCGACGAGCAGCACCGCTTCGGCGTGATGCAGCGCTCCGAGCTGCGTCGCAAAGGCAGCGAGAGCGCCGCAGCACGAGGAGCCGGCGTCACGCCGCACCTGCTCGTGATGACCGCCACGCCGATTCCTCGTTCGCTGGCGCTGACCGTCTACGGCGACCTCGACCTCACCGTGATCGACGAGCTGCCGCCGGGACGCACGCCGATCGAGACGCACTGGCTTCCGCCCGAACGCCGCAGCGAGGCGTTCGGACACGTCGCCGCCGAGATCACCGCCGGCCGGCAGGCCTTCGTGATCTGCCCGCTTGTCGAGGGTTCGGAGGCCGTGCAATCACGGGCCGCGTCCGAGGAGTACGAGCGCCTGCAGCGGGAGGAGTTCCCGGAGCTGGCGGACCGCATCCTGCTGCTGCACGGCCGCATGGCCGCGCGCACGAAGGACAAGACGATGCGCGCCTTCTCCGACCGCGAGGCCGACATCCTCGTCTCGACCGCCGTCGTCGAGGTCGGCATCGATATCCAGAACGCCACGGTCATGGTGATCGAAGGCGCCGACCGCTTCGGCCTCGCGCAGCTGCACCAGTTCCGCGGCCGCGTCGGCCGCGGCGAGCACGCCTCCTTCTGCTACCTGCTCGCGGACGACCCCTCCGAGGACGCGGCTGAGCGCCTCTCGATCATGGAGCGCACTACGGACGGCTTCCTGCTCGCGCAGGCCGACCTCGAACAGCGCGGCCCGGGCGACCTCTTCGGCACCGCGCAGAGCGGCCTGGCCCACCTGCGCATCGCCAGCCTCCTCGACGCCCCGCTGATCGACGCCACCCGCCGCGAGGCGGAGCGCCTGATCGAAGAAGACCCCGACCTCAAGCGCCCCGAGCACCAGGCGCTCAAAGTCGCCCTCGCCACCCGCGGCCAGACCGTCGTCCACGAGACCCACTAGCGAGGCCCGCTGTGACCTCCGAGGACGCGCGCCAACGCCGCCGGTCGCACCGTTCTAGATCCCGAGGCGAGCCCGGCGCGCAGCGCCGGCGAGCCTCCGAGGGGGCGTGGGGGACCCCTCCCCCACACTCTTCCGGGCGGGCGGGTGGGAAACTCAGAGCCGCGCGCAGCGCGTCCCACCCTCCCCTCGACGGAGCGAACGATGACTGACGACACCAAGCTCCGCGTCCAGCCCCCGCCCGGCGGCCGCCCCTCGGCGGAGCGCATCCTGCGCATGCAGCGCGTCCTCGAACGGCGGCAGGAAGACCTCGAGGTCGTGCTCGAAAACGTCCACGACCCGCACAACGCCAGCGCCGTCGTGCGCAGCGCGGACGCCTTTGCCGCCGGCTCAGTCGGCCTCTGCTACTGGATCGAAGAGCCGCCCGAACTCAACCGCCAGGCCGCCGGCTGGGCCGAGAAATGGACCGTCTTCCACCCCTACGACTCCCCGCAGGCCGCCGCCGACGCCGTCCACGCCCGAGGCCAGCACCTCGTCGTCACCTCGCTGGCCGCGGACGCCACCGCACACACCGACTACGACTGGACGCAGCCCACCGCCGTCGCCCTCGGCAACGAACAACGAGGCATCTCCGACGACCTCGCCGCCCTCGCCGACGCCCACATCACCATCCCCATGGCCGGCTTCGCCCAATCCCTCAACATCAGCGTCGCCGCCGCGATCATCCTCGCCACAGCCCACGAACAACGCACGGCCGCCGGCCTGCTCACACCTCGCTGGTCCGACAGCAAGCAAGCGCTGCTTAAGCAATGGGTGGGGCGGGAGCGGGTGGGGTGAGTCGCCTCTATCCAGGCCCGAGAGACGTGGCATTCGACCTGAATCGCCCTCGGACTTGGCGCGTCATGGATGCGTTGAATCGAAGTGGCCGCGCAGACTGGACGCGCGTCCGACGACAACTCAAACACTGGTTCGACCGCATCCCGGACTCCCATAAGCGGCGTGACCTAGCCGCACGCCTGACATCGTCGCGGAATGACCAAGTTTTCGAGGCAGCCCTCGAGGTGGGCACGTTCGCAGCACTCAAGAGCTCGGGCTGGGCGGTCGACCCGTACCCGGTGCTGCCGAGCGGGAACGAAGCAGACTTCTTGGCGAGCCTCGACGCAACCGAGATGCTCGTTGAGTGCGCATCTGTCGGAGAGTCGGAACGGCAAGAACTCGCACGTTATAACGACTTCGTGGAGCAGCTTGAGCGAGTGCCGTGCCTCCGTGGGTGGCGCATGGGATTGCTGAGACTCGTCGTGGGCAATCGAGTCCCAAGTGCTATAGAACTGGCCAGATGGATTTGTCCTAGGCTCCCGGTCGCCTCCGACGAAGTCGATCTTGGCGCTTGGTCCGCCGACGGCTGGAGGATCGGAATGTCGGCGTGGCGCGCGAAGCCAGGCGGCGGTGGCCAATTGGTCGCATCTGAAACCTGGGCTGGGTGGGAACAGACCCACAGGATAAAAGCTGTTCTCGAACGAAAGAAGCGGCAGCTACGCTCCGCGGGAGAGCCGCTTCTAGTCGTTCTCTCGGGCGTATTGAACAACGGTCTGACGCTCGGCGAGATACGTCGAGCGCTCGTAGGGCAGGACGACTCGCCTCTAGACCGCAGATCGGGGTTCTGGATCGACCGTGGCTCGTGGCGACGCTCCCAGATCGTCGGAGTGCTATTCGCAAGGAACCGGCTGCCCTGGTTTGGGGGGGTGAGTGGCACCTCCTCCCACATCCTGAGCCGGACGTTGCGGTAGATGCCGGGAGATTTCCGTGCGCGACACCACACTACTGGACGTCATCCGGCTACGAGAGTCGGGACTCGGAGACCACCTTTGACGCTCTTAAAGCGATCGACTAGGCAAGCCCCACCCCACACCACCGCCCCGCGATACACTGGCCGTCCGATGATTCGTGACGAGATCGTGACGTTGGTGGAGCAGGCCCTCGCCGAGGCGCAGAGCGCCGGGGAGCTGCCGCAGTTCGCCGCGCCCGAGGTGACGACGGAGCATCCGCAGCGGCCGGAGCACGGTGACTTCTCCGCCAACCTGCCTCTGCGCATTCAGGGCCTGGCCAAGATGAAGGCGATTGACGTCGCCGAGGCGCTACGCGCTCATGTACCGGACCACCCCGCCGTGTCCGAGGTGCGCATCGCGCCGCCGGGGTTCCTCAACTTCTACCTCGCGCCCGCGTGGGCTGCGGCGCAGGCCGCCGAGATCGCGGCGGCGGGCGACCGCTACGCGTCGACGGACGCCGGCGCCGGGCAGCGCGTGCAGATCGAGTACGTCAGCGCCAACCCGACCGGCCCGATCCACGTCGGCAACGGCCGCGGCGCGGCCATCGGCAGCACGCTCGCGCACGTGTTCGAGGCGGCGGGCTACGAGGTCGAGCAGGAGTATTACGTCAACGACGCCGGCACCCAGGTCGCCATCTTCGGCCGCACCCTCTACGCCCGCTACGAGCAGCTCCACGGGCGAGATGTCGAGGTGCCGGAGAACGGCTACCCCGGCGAGTACATGGTCCAGGTCGCCGAGGCGATCAAGGAGGAGGCCGGCGACCGCTACCTCCGCCCGGAGGGCGACGACGCCGACCCAGCGCTGGGCGCGATCGGTCTGCAGGTGATGGTCGACGGCATCCGCGAGGACCTGCGCGTGATGCGCGTCGAGTACGATGACTGGTTCAGCGAGCAGTCGCTGATGGGCGAGGGCGGGCCCTACACGACGGTCCTCGAGCGCCTGCGCGATCAGGAGCAGGTGATCGAGCGCGATGGCGCGGTCTGGTTCGCCAGCAGCGAGCTGGGCGAATCGAAGGACAATGTGCTGATCCGCTCGGACGGCTCGCCGACCTACTACGCGACCGACATCGCCTACCACTACGACAAGTTCGTCACGCGCGGCTTCGACCGCGTGATCGACATCTGGGGCGCCGACCACCAGGGCCACGTGTCGAGGGTGAAGGCCGCCGTCCAGGCCATCGGCGCCGAGTCCGACCGCCTCGACGTGCTGCTCTACCAACTGGTCACGCTGCGGCGCGGCGACGAGGTGGTCCCGCTGTCCAAGCGCGCCGGCGAGATCGTGACGCTGCGCGAAGTCGTCGAAGAGGTCGGCGTCGACGCCGCTCGTTTCTTCTTCCTGCTGCCTTCCGCGAACCAGACGATGGACTTCGACCTCGAGCTGGCCACCAAACAGAGCGACGAGAACCCGGTCTACTACGTCCAGTACGCGCACGCGCGCATCGCGAGCATCCTCGAGCGTGCCGTCGAGGAGTCCCTGTCGTCGGCCGATGCCGACACCTCGCTGCTGACGCACCCCGCGGAGCAGGCGCTGATCCGCCAGCTCCTGCTCCTCCCGGAGGTCCTCGAGCAGGTGATCGAGGACCTCGCCCCCCACCACCTCCCGCACTACTCGCAGGAACTGGCACGCGCCTTCCACGCCTTCTACACGGAGTGCCGCGTGATCCAGCCGGAAGAGCCCGCGCTCACCTCGGCGCGCCTGCTGCTCCTCGAGGCCACGCGCACCGTCCTCGCCCGGACGCTGGGCCTGATGGGCATCACCGCGCCCGACGAGATGTAGCGGGTCGATAGCGACCGAACAGCCCGGCTGAGCACCGCTCAGCGACGATGGAGTCGCGGCAGTTAGATCGGCATCGCTCCTTGCACTCCCAGCGCCACTCGACTTGGGCGATGCTCGCCTTCAGCGCCGTGCTCGCGACCGTCCTCGCGGCTGCCTGTACCTCGAAGACCCCCCCGAGGCGTTCCCGACCGCCAGTGCCATCGCGCCGCCCGCGCCGACGGGCACGGCCGAACCGGCTGCGACGCCGAGGGTCAGCCCGCGGACAGTCACGCCGACACCAACGGCCGTCGGTACGCCCGTGCCGTTCCCGGTGATGTCGCGCGAGGAAGCCAACACGCGTCGCACCGGCGACCCGCAGATCGACCGTGTGATCGACGCGCTCCTCGGCGGCGATCAAGCGGCCGTTGATGCTCTCGTCGGGCTGACCAGCATCGGCTGCGTCCAGCTGCCCGAGGATCTCGGCGCGCCGCCACGGTGCGCCGGGGACCCCGAGGGAACCGTCGTCGAGGTCTTCCCAAGCGCATCGTGCGAGGGCTACTGGATTCTCGAGCCGCCGTACGTCACGCCGGTGGACACCTCGGCCACCAGTCTAGCCGCGGTTATTCCGGTCCAGGAATCCTCGGCGACGCTGATCGCGTTCGAGGCAGGCGGTTCCGAGTTCCGCAGAAACATCAACAACACACATTACGTCTTCGTGGTCGACGGCCAGATCGTCGGTAGCGGCGGCCGCTGCAACACCGTCGAGGACCTCATGCAGAGAGCCACAGGTGACCCGCTGGTCTGGCCCGTCTCCTTCCCCGACCTCGTGCCGCCGGGCACGCCCACCACCGAGGCGACCCCGCCGCCGCCTCGCGCGGTCGTCACGCCCGTCCCATTCCCGGTGATGACACGCGACGAAGCGAACGCGCGCCGTACGGGCGACCCGCAGATCGACCGCGTGATCGACGCGCTCCTTGGCGATGATCAGAGCGCCGTCGACGCGGCTGTCCAACTCACGAGTATCGGGCGTGTGGAGGAGTTCCTTCTCGGTGGCCCTCCGGAGTGCGAGAGTGACGAGGTCGAGGGGACCGTACTCGATGTCTTCCCGCGCGCGCAGTGTCACGGCTACTGGCAACGCGAGGCCCCCTACGCGTGGCCTGTTGGTGAGTACGCGACGCTAGCCGCCGTGGTTCCGGCTCCGCGCCAGAACGGACCGGCGACACTCATCATCTTCGAAGGCCCCGGCGAGGCTGGGACGCACAACGACAACACCGCGTACTTCTACGCGGCGTCCGGTCGAATCATCGCAAGCGGCGCCGGGTGCGGGAACGGGGTCCTAGGCCTGATGGACCGCGCCAGCGGCGACCCGCTGATCTGGCCCGTCTCCTTCCCCGACCTCGTGCCGCCGGGCACGCCCACCATCGAGGCGACGCCTCCGCCGGTGCGCTACCCCTCGATGACCGCCGCCGAGGCGAACGCGCGACGCAGCGGAGTCCCCGAGGTGGACGCCGTCCTCGACGCGCTGCTCGGCAGCGACCAGACGGCCGTCGATGCATTGACGCGAGTCCAGGAAATCGGCTGCGTCACCTTCGAAGGCCTCGGCGGACCGCCCAAGTGTGACGAGGGGATCCGGAGGGAACAGTGTATCGCGCCTTCCTGACCGGGGCGTGCCACGGGTTCTGGGACCGCGAGCCGCCGTTCGTCAGTCCGGTCAGCGCGACCGCAGCACTCTTCGTCGCAGGCCCGGTCGAGCGTGTTGAGCCGATGACGGTGCTCGGCTTGCCAGCCACAGCATGTGCTGATCTTCGTGAACGCCGCAGGCGACGCTGGCGCAGGCAACGTCGCGCTCTGGCTGGACGGTGGCAAGGTAGTGCGGACCGCGTTCGGCTGCGGCGGTGTCACCAGCTACGCGACTAACGTCGTAGGCGAACCGCTAATTCCGCCCGTCGAGATCGTGGACTAGCCTCCCGGCTCCGGCACCGCGGTGCCCACCGGCTCGCCCGTTTCGACGTGGTACTTCAGTCCCGCGAGCACCTGCGTCGCGGTCCCGCCGAGGGCGTCCGCAATGCGAGCCTCACGGTCGCGCGCATCCTCGACGAGCTCGAAATCGAACGTCATCGTGACCGCGGCCGTCGCCCCGTCCTCGGACGACACGAGCGTGAACGTAGAGGTCTGCGCGGCCATCGGTCCGTTCGGCGCGACCGCGATCACCAGCGACCGCCCCTCGTCCCAGCCGTCGATGCGCTCCTCGACCTCACCTCGGGGGAACAGGTCGCAGTGACGCGTCGCCCCAGGACCAGAGCCGGCGTCGCCGGTCAGGTACGACTTCAGCACCACGGGGCTCCAGCGTTCGATCGCGCCGAAGTCAGCGAGTACGGCCCACACCGCCGCCGGGCTCGCAGCGATCGTCGCGGCGTCGGAGACCTGCGGCATTCGCGCACCTCGCGCGGACCGTACCAGACCGTTCGCCTCGCGACCCTGCGTGCATTCGTCGATATCATCGAGGAGTAACCACACCTCGGCGGGCGAGTGGAGTAGGCGTCGCATGGGCGAGCGCAAGCGCATACTGACCGGAATCCGGCCGACCGGGCCACTGCACCTCGGTCACTACGGTGGCGCGCTCGAGAACTGGGTGCGCCTGCAGGAGGAGTACCACTGCTTCTTTCTCATCGCCGACTACCAGGCCTCCGACCACGTCGATGAGTTCGAGAACATCCGAGGCTACGTCCTCGAAGTTGCTACTGACTGGCTGGCAGTCGGCCTCGACCCGAACGAGCACCACTACGTCCTCGAGAGCCTGGTGCCGGAGCACGCGGAACTGACGACGTGGCTCAGCTGGTGGCTGCCACTGGGCCGGCTACAGCGCAACCCGACCCTCAAGGCGGAGCTCGAGGACTTCGAGGGCAAGTCCGTGCCAACGGCGTTCTTCAACTACCCGGTGATGCAGGTCGCCAACATCCTGCTGCCCAAGGCGCACCTCGTCCCCGTGGGCGAGGACCAGATGCCGCACATCGAACTCACGCGCGAGGTCGCGCGGCGCTTCAATCGCGTCCACGGCACGGAGGTCTTCCCGGTCCCCGACGGCCTCGTCGGGCGGGTGGCGCGCCTCGTCGGCCTCGACGGCGACGCCAAGATGTCGAAGTCGCTGGGAAACACGATCGACCTCAAGGACGACGAGGAGACGGTTACCAAGAAGGTGATGAGCATGTACACCGACCCCACGCGGCTGCGGGCCACCGACCCGGGCCATGTCGAGGGCAACCCGGTGTTCATGTACCACGACGCCTTCAACCCGGACCCCGAGGAGGTGCAGGACCTCAAGGACCGCTACGTCGTCGGCAAGGTCGGCGATGTCGAGGTCAAGCAGAAGCTCGCGCTCGCGCTCAACACGATGCTGGACCCGATCCGCGAACGTCGCGCCTACTTCGACGAGCACCCCGGCGAGGTCAAGGACGCCATCCTCGACGGCTCAGCCCGCGCTCGCGAGGTCGCCAAGCAAACCATGGCCGAGGTCCACGAGGCGATGGGCACCGGCTCCCTCTAATCGCTTCCGCCCGCGGTGCCGTCGACGGCGGCGTCAAAGGCTGGCGCTGCACGGCGAACGGCCGGCGCGAACACCGTGTACGCCGCCATCAGCCACGCGCCGGCGATGACGACGCCAAGCACGGCGTCGATGCCCGACGTCTCGATCAGCACACCTGCGCCGAGGACGCTGAGCGGCGCGAGCACGCTCGTGAGCCCGCCGCTCATGGCGTTGACGCGACCCAGCATCTCCTCGGGCGTCCGCGTCTGGAACACCGACGCCATCATCGGGCTCATCGCGCCGATCACGGTCCCCCCGAGGGCCAGCGAGGCGACGCGCAGTACCAGCGGATCGACAAATGCGAAGCCCGTCATCGCCGCAGAGATCGTGACGATCGAGACGACGAAGTGGCGATAGCGAGGCAGCCGGTGGCCGAACACGCCGTAAAACACCGTGCCGATCAGCGCGCCGAACCCGAACGCCCCGAAGAACAGCCCGAGGACCGATGGGGCGTCATACTCATCGCGCGCGATCACCGCAAAGATGACGACGAACGGCATGAAGATCAGGTTCGCCATCATCGAGGTGGGGAAGATCGCGCGCAGCACCGGGTCGCGCGCGATGTGTGCGGCGCCATCGAGGATCTCGCGCCAGTAGGACGTGCCCTCGCCGTCGACGGGGCGAGCGGCGCGGGCGAGCGGCGCGATGCCTGCGCTGACGAGGACGATCGCGATGGCGAACGTGCCGACGTCAAAGTAGAGCGCGACCGGCGCGCTGAACACGGTCAGCAGCACGCCCGCTCCGACCGGCCCCAGTAGACTTCCGGCGCCGTTCGTCGCGAACTGCAGGATCGCGTTGCCTCGCTCGATCGGCATCGAGGCGCGGGCACTGAGCGCCGGGACCATCGACGCACGCGCCGAGAAGCCGGGGAGGTCGAAGAAGGCGCCGACCGCAGCGAGGACGAGGATGTGCCAGAACTCGAGCACGCCCGCGAAGTGCAGCAACGGGATCAGCAGCACGCTGATGCCACTGAGCGCGTCGCTCAGCACGCTCGTGCGCTGGAAGCCGAGCCGATCGATCGCCGCGCCGCCGAGGATGCCCGCAACGACCCCGCCGCCAGCCGTCACACCGGCGACGAGACCGGTCTGCGCCGGGCTGCCGGTTGTGACGAGGACAAACCAGGGGATCGCGAGCGCCGCGATGCCGTTGCCGACGCCGGAGATGCCGGCCGCCGCCGCCAGCACCCAGATCCCACGCCGGGTGCGCAGATCACGACCGGTAACAGGGGCCAGCGGCGCTTCGGTCATGTGCGGAGCCTAGCGCTGGGTCCCGCCACGAAGGAGGCCGCCCGTGCGGGCGGCCCTGATCCTTCGTGCCAACGTTGAAGTGTCAGCGAGCCTCGACGGGAACGTAGTCGCGAGCCGTCTCGCCTACGTAGATCTGGCGAGGCCGGAAGATGCGGTTGCCGGACTCCCACTGCTCCTGCATGTTCGCCATCCAGCCGAGCGTCCTCGAGGCCGCGAAGAGCGGCGTGAAGAAGTCGGTCGGGATGTCGATGGCCGCGAAGACGCAGCCGGAGAACAGGTCGACGTTCGGGAACAGCCCGCGGTCGTCCAGGCGGTCGGTCACCACCTTCTCCACGGTGAGTGCGATCTGGTAGAGGTCGTCGACCTCAGACTCCGGCTCGATCACCTCGGTCGCCAGTCGCTGGATCACGTTCGAGCGCGGGTCCTTCACGTGGTACACGCGGTGCCCGAAGCCGGGGATCTTGTACTTATCGTCCAGCAGTCGCTCGATCTGCTCCTCGGCCAAGGCCGGGTCGCCGATCTCCTGGAACAACCGCAGTGACGCCTCGTTTGCCCCGCCGTGCGCCGGCCCGCTGAGCGCTCCGATGCCCGCTGAGACCACCGCCTCCGGCTCCGACTTCGTCGAGGCGACGACGCGCGAGGTGAACGTCGATGCGTTCCCGGCCGAGTGGTCCGCCTGCAGGATCAGCAGTGCGTTCATGATGCGCGTCGTGAGCTCGGTCGGCTCCTGGCCCGTCACCATGCGCACGAGCATCTCGGCGTGGGTGTCGTCCTCGCGCGGAGGCTCGTAGTCGCGGCCGTCCGCCGCCTGCGCGATCGCACCCACCAGATGGCCGATCTTCGCGACCAGACGCTGGCCACGCTCGACGACGGTGTCAGCCTTGCGCTCGAAGTCGTTGTCCATCGGACCCAGGGCCGCGACGGTGGCCTGAAGGGCGAACATCGGGTGCGAGAGCTTGGCGGCGCTGCGGGCGAAGTCGATCTGATCGATCGTCAGGGCTCGGTCGGCGCGCATCTGGGCTGTGATCTCGTCGATGCGCTGTCGGCTGGGGAGTTCGCCGTCGTAGAGGAGCGCGACGATCTCTTCGAAGGTGTTGGCGGGGCCAGTCAGGTCCTCGATTGAATAACCCCGATAGGTGAGTCGCCCAACCTCGCCCTCGACGAGCGAGATGCTGGACTCGGCGATCGGGACGCCTTCCAGCCCGGGGCTAAGCGACGGCGAATCCGTCGTCATAGTTCCTCCCGTATCTCGGTGCGCCCGGCAACCGGCATCTGCCGCCCCGGGCGCGTGTCCTGTCTCGGCCAGACTCGGCGAGGCGTGTGGCTACCGCAGGCCATGGGCCGCGTCCGGTCCGAGCTTCGGCAGTATAGCGAATCCCACGAGGCGCATTGTGAAAGCGCGCCTACCTTCCGAGCAATGTGGCGAACCGCAACGCGAAGCCGTCGGGGTCAGCAATGGTGAAATCTCGCAGCCCATACTCGCGGTCATCGATCGGCCGGTACACGGTCGCCCCGAGCTCGATGGCGCGTTGCCAGTAGGCATCGACGTCGTCGACCATCACGCGCACGTTTGCCTGCGGTCTCTCCACCGGCGGAACCTCCAACTCCTGGAGAAAGAGCAGGCTCGCCTCCCACGCAAGGATGGCGAATCCTCCCTCAGCGGCATCGCCGATCTGGACGAACCCGAGCGCTCGATAGAACTCGAGGGAGCGCTCGATGTCGCTCACAAACACCTCGACCACCAGCTGCTCAGACGGGTCGTTCTGTGCGGCCACCGTCGCGTCTCTTTCTGGCCGTCGCGCCTGTCGGCTCACCGAGGGCTCAGACCCCCTCCTCGGCCAAATGTTCGAGGACGAAGTCCTGCACGAGTTCGAAGACCTCGTCGGAGTGCGTGCGCAGGCCGTGTCCGTCGCCCTCGAGGATGACGAGACGCTTCGGATCGTTCGCGCGCTCGTAGATGTCCTTCGAGGCCTGCTGGTCGAGGATCTCGTCGGCGTCGCCGTGGATCAGCAGCAGCGGCTTATGCAGCTCGTCGACCTCTTGCGTGCCGTAGCGCTGCGAGGACATACCGGTCGCCGCGGTGACGAGCGGCGCTAGCTGCGCAGCCTTGACGGCGACCGCACCGCCGAACGAGTGGCCGACGACAACCGCACGCTCAGCGCCGATGCCCTTGAGGAACGAGCAAGCGGCCAGCGCATCGAGCACGCATTCCTCGAACTCGCCCGGCTCGCGGTACTCGACGCGGAGGCCCGTGACGCCGCCCTGCTGCAACGACTGCCCGAGGCGCAGATAGACCTCGTTCGCCGGTCCCTTAACGCCACCAGCGGCGCCACCGAGAAAGATCACGGCGCCGGTCTTGCCCTCGACGGGCGTCATGTGGGCGGTGATCGTGCCTCGCGTGGTCTCGATCTCGACCGTCATTTCGCTGGGCTGCTCGCCGGCGCGGGCGCGCACGCCTTTGATCGAGAGCGTCAGGTCCTCGTCGGGTGGGCGTGGCGGAGCAGGTCCCGTCGGCTCGCCCGAGGGCGCGCCACCGGCTGGTCCGTTGCCGCGCGGCAGGGCGCCGAATCCCGGCGGATCGTCGGAGGGCGTCCCCCCGTTCTCGCGCGGCAGGCCTCCGAAGCCGGGAGGTTGGTTGGTCATGGCCGGCGGAGCGTAGCAGACGCCCTCACGCCGCCGAGCCCGCACCGTCGGCGCTCGTGAGCAACGGCGGACGGCGCTCGCGCCAGTCGGTCAGCTGCTCGTAAGCGTGCGCAGCGCCGAGGATCGTCGACTCCTCGAACATGCGCCCCACCAGCTGCAGGCCGACCGGGAGACCGTCGGCGAAGCCGCACGGGACGCTCAGCGCGGGGTTGCCGGTGATGTTCGCGGGGATGGTGTAGAGGTCGTTCAGGTACATCGCATACGGGTCGTCGAGCTTGGAGCCGAGCTCGAACGCGGTGGTCGGCGCAGTCGGCGTCGCGATCACATCGACGCGCTCGAAGGCCGCGGCGAACTCGCGCCGGATCAGCGTCCGCACCTTCTGCGCCTTTAAGTAGTACGCGTCGTAGTAGCCCGCCGACAGCGCGTAGGTGCCGAGCATGATGCGCCGCTTCACCTCGGCGCCGAAGCCCCGCCCGCGCGTACTCGACATCTCCTCCTCGACACTCGCGCCATCGGTCACGGAGTAGCCGTACTTGACGCCGTCGTAGCGTGCGAGGTTCGCCGATGCCTCGGACGGGGCGATGATGTAGTACACCGGCAGCGCCGCCGAGGCCGTGGGCAGCTCGATGCTGCGGTCGACGCTCGCACCGTTCGCCTCGAGCGTTTCTACGGCCGCCTCGACGGCAGCGCGCACGCCGTCGTCGAGGCCCTCCGCGAACAGCGCGGACGGCACGCCCACCCTCAGGCCATCGAGCCCCCGCTCGAACCGCTCGCGATAGTCGGACACCTCGACGTCCGCCGTCGTCGAGTCGCGCGGGTCGCGCCCGGCGATCACGCCGAGGAGGTCCGCGGCGTCAGCGGCGTCGCGCGCAAACGGCCCCACCTGCTCCAGCGACGAGGCGAAGGCGACGACGCCGTAGCGCGAGACGCGGCCATAGGTGGGCTTCACACCAACCACGCCACAGAGGGATGCCGGCTGGCGAATCGAACCGCCCGTGTCGGTGCCGAGCGAGACCGGCACGCCGCGCGAGGCGACCGTCGCGGCCGAGCCGCCCGAGGATCCGCCGGGCGCTCGCGCGAGGTCCCACGGGTTGTGCGTGGCGCCGAACGCCGAGAACTCCGTCGAAGACCCCATCGCAAACTCGTCGAGGTTGGCCTTGCCGACGATCACCGCACCCGCGGCCTGGACACGCTCCACCACGGTGCAGTCGATGATCGGCTTGAAGCCCTCGAGCATGCGCGAGCCCGCCGTGGTGTCGATGTCACGAGTGGAGAGCAGGTCCTTCACCCCGATCGGGACGCCGGTGAGCGGCCCCGCGTCGCCCGAGGCGATCCGGGCGTCGGCGGCTTCCGCCTGAGCGAGCGCGAGCTCCTCTGTGAGGCGGATGTAGGCGTTGAGCGCCGGTTCCTGAGCGCGCACCCGCTCGAGCGTCGCCTCTGCCAGTGCCACAGCGCTGTAGTCAGCCGCGCGCAGGTGCGCCGCGTGCTCGTGCGCGGTGACGTCGAGATCGATCGAGGGCCTCTCGGCAGCCATGCGCGCGCTCAGTCCAGCACCGCGCGCACGCGGAAGTAGTCGCCGTCGCGGCGCGGGGCGTTGGCCAGCACCTCGTCGCGCGGCGCGCTCGGCTCGGTCACGTCGGCGCGTTCGACGTTGGTCGTGTCGAACGACTGCGCCGTCGGCGGCACCTCCTCCGTGTCGATCTCCTCGAGGACGGTGAAGTGATCGAGGATCGACGAGAGCTCGCCTCGCAGCCGCTCGACCTCGTCGTCATCGAGGCCGACACGCGCGAGCGTGGCGATGTAGCGAACTTCGTCGGCCGTCAGTGCCATGCGGCTCCTCGATCGTCTTGCCGGCGAGCAGTCGTTAGCTGTTGGTCAGCGATCGGACATAGCCCAGCGCCGGGACTGCCGATATTCTAGGAGCGACCCCACCACTGAACCATCCCGAGTGTCTCGCCGATCACTCGACCGCGGCTCAGCGAGGGCCGTACGATCGGTGTGACGGGCGGGTGAAGAGGACGACGAGCGTGTCCGACGCTTCGCGCGCCACAACGCTGGTACGTGCCACCCCCGTGCAGCCGCCGCCGGCCCTCGGGCCCGCCGCGCGCGTCCATGCCTCCCGTCCTGACGCCGCTCGGCGTGGCAACCCCTCCTTCGTGTGGCGCTCCGGCCAGGAGCGCCGGCTCGACATGATCGACGAGCACGCACCGCTCGAGGGTCGGCGCGTGTTCGACCTCGGCTGTGGCCTGGGCGAGTACGTGCGGGCAATGACGCGGCGCGGCGCGCATGCGCTCGGAGGCGACATCGAGCTGCCCCGCCTCGTCGAGGCGCGGGCGCGCGTCGCCGCGGATGACACGACCGACGGCGCTCTCGTTGATGGCTTCCTCGCCAGCGCCGGGGAGGCGCTCCCCTTCGCCGATGGGTCACTCGACGTGATCGTGCTGAACGAGGTGATCGAGCACGTAGACGACGACCACGTCACCCTCGCGGAGATCGCGCGAGTGCTCCCCGTCGGGGGCACCTGTGTGCTCTTCGCCCCGAACCGCCTGTACCCGCTCGAGACGCACGGCATTTACCTGCGCGGCCGTTACGTCTTCGGCAACATCCCGTTCGTGAACTGGCTGCCAGACGTGCTGCGCCATCGCCTCGTGCCGCACGCGCGCGCCTACCGGCACGGCGACTGGCGTCGCCTCGTCGAGGGCCTCCCGCTCGAGATCACGCACCACAGCTATGTGTACCCCGGCTTCGACAACATCGACGCGCGCTCACCGCGCCTGGCGAGCGCACTGCGGCGCTTCTGCTACTGGGCGGAGGGCAACCCGCTACGCCGGTTTGGCCTCTCGCACCTCGTCATCCTCCGGCGCGTCGAGGCGACTGCGAACGGCGGTCAGGCGTGACGGCGAGCAAGACCGCGCGCCGGATGCGCGGCCGGCGACGCAAGGACGGCGCGAAGAAGAACAACGGCGGCCGGCGGCGGTTGCTGTTCGGCTTCTTCGGCGTGCTGACGCTGCTGGTGATTGCCGCCGGGGCGGCCGCGGGAGGCGCGGCCATCTATGGCCTGAACCGCTACAACGAGATCGCCGACGAGGTGGTACCGCCCGAGCAGCTGATCTCCGAGTTCTCGCGTGGCGGCGCCCGTGTCTACGATCGCAACGGCCAACTGCTCTACGAATTCATCGATCCGCTCGCGGGACTGCGGCGTCCGGTCGCACTCGCGGAGATCTCGGACCACCTGATCAACGCCACCATTGCCGTTGAAGATCCCACGTTCTACGAGAACAACGGTCTCAACATCCGCGGCCTCACACGCGCGGCGCTCGAGAACCTCACGCCCTACCAGGGGGCGCTCTTCGAGGGGTCGGGCGGCTCCTCGATCACTCAGCAACTGGCGAAGAACGTGTACATCCCGATCGAGGAGCGTAGCCAGCGGTCGATCGACCGCAAGATCCGAGAGACGGTGATCGCCCTCGAACTAACGCAGCAGTACGAGAAGGACCAGATCCTCGAGTGGTACCTGAACTCGATCCCCTACGGCGGCATCTACGTGGGCATCGAGGCCGCCGCCGAGGGGTATTTCGACAAGTCGGCAGCCGAACTCGATTTGCACGAGGCGGCGCTGCTGGCGGGCATCCCACAGTCGCCGGCCATCTACGACCCGTTCTCCGGCGCGAACTTCGACCAGGAGGCACAGACGCTGCGGGCAGACTCCGCCGCCAAGGCGCGGCAGGCCGGTGTCCTCGACCTCATGGCGGCGCGCGGCGTCATCTCGCTCCAGGACGCCGCGGCGGCGAAGGTGCAACCGCTCGTGTTCAAGGTCGGCCGCTTCGACATTCAGGCGCCGCACTTCGTGCTCAACCGCGTCCGCGGGGAGATCACCACGCGCTTCGGCGAGCGCGCGCTCTTCGAGGACGGACTGGAGATCTTCACGACCCTCGACCTCGAGCTGCAGCACATGGCCGAGGAGATCCTCGAGCGCCAGCTCGCGGAGCGCGGTGACGACATCGGCGCTCACAACGGCGCGATGATGGCCCTCGACGTGAACACCGGGCAGATCCTTGCCTACGTCGGCAGCCGCGACTACTTCGACGATGAGATCGAGGGGCGCAACGACAACGTCACCGCGCTGAACTCGCCCGGCTCCACGCTCAAGCCGTTCACCTTCATGACCGCCTTCACGAAGGGCTGGGGCACGGGAACCGGCATCCTCGACACACCGCTCGAGATCATCGACGCCGCGACCGGCGAGCCCTTCGCACCACGCGACCCGATCGGAGAGCTGCAGGGACCAATGCGGGCGGAGCTCGCGCTCGGCAATTCGCTGAACATCACGGCCGCCCGGACGATCTTGTTCGCGGGTGTAGGGGACACGATCCAGATGCTGAAGGCGGTCGGCTACACCTCGCTGGACAACCCGCTGGGCTACGGCCCCGCGCTCACCCTCGGCGGCGTCGACATCACGCTGCTCGACCAAATGATCGGCTACTCCGTCCTCGCCTCCGGCGGCCTGATGCGAGGGCAGGAGATCGTCCACGACCAGGTCGATGGCGATGAACGACAGCTGGAGCCGGTGTCCCTGCTGCGTGTCACCAACTTCGACGGCGAGTTGCTGCACGAATTCGTCGCGCCCGAGGAGCGGCGCGTCGTCCGGCCGGAGTACCCGTTCCTCGTCACCTCCGCGATCTCGAACGGCGACAACTGGTGCCTGACCTATGGCGCCTGCGGCGCGCTCTACCTGAACGACCAGCGACCGGCCGGCGTGAAGACCGGCACCAGCGAACCGTTCGAGGAGTCGCGTGAGATCGGAGAGACCTGGACGCTGGGCTACACGCCGGACTTCCTGGCGGGTGTCTGGATCGGCAACTCCGACAACACGCCGATCCCGCGCATCTTCTCCAGCTCCGTCTCGCTACCGGTCTGGCGTGAGTTCACAGAGCGGGCACTCGTGCACCTCGCGCTCCCGCCGAGGCCGTTCGAGCGGCCCGAGGACGTCGTGTCGCGCGAGGTTTGCTGGCCGTCCGGCCGGCTCCCCTCGGAGCTGTGCCCGCAGCTCAACCGCTACGACTCGCTGTTCGCCGAGGAGACGCTCCCGCGTACAGCAGAGGACCTCGCGGTGGCGCAGGATAGCTGGTGGCAAACCGTCGCGATCGACTCGCGCACGGGCCGCCTCGCCGCCCCGACCACCCCGGCCGTCTACGTGCGCAACGAGGTGCGCCTCGTCTTCCCGCCGGACGAGATCGAGATGTGGGAGGGCTTGCGCGACTGGGCGGCGAGCAACGGAGTGCTGCCGCTGCTCGCGCCGTCGGACACGCTCTCCACGGGGCCACTCCCCGTGCAGGTCATCACGCCTGCGCCGTCTCAGATCGTCCAGGGGGCGCTCACGATCCAGGGCCGCGCCAGCTCCGACGCGTTCTTGCGATACACCGTCGAGTGGGGTCAGGGCATCCAGCCACTGACCTGGATCCGGATCTCCAGCTCGACGCTGCCAGTGGCGGGCTTCGGAGTTCTCGGAATCTGGAACACCACCCAGGTGCCGAACGGCCTCTACACGCTGCGGGTGACCCTGGAGGACGCGGTGCTCGGCGCGCAGCCGTTCCAGATCCCGGTCACGGTGAACAACATCGACCAGCAGGTGCCCGCCGGGCTGATCCCAATGGCGCGCATCAACACCCCAGCGCCGAACAGCCGCATCCAACAGCCCTCCACGGTGGTGGTCGCCACGGTGCAGTCGGGACAGCTCGTCAACTGGACCCTGGAGGTAGGAGCGGGCTTCAACCCCCAGTCCTGGACCCTGCTCGCACTTGGCAACCAACCGTTGCTCAACGCACCGCTCACGATCTGGGATGCCTCAGAGCTCGAAAGCGGCGCGTACACGCTCCGCCTCACTCTGCGTGACGGTCTCTATGGCGACGCCATCACAACATCGCTCGTCGTGGTCGACCTGCCCGAGGAGAACTGACGCGCGAAAAGCCCGCCGTAACGGGCTCGTTGGGGCCTGATTCATAACCCATGTCGGAAAGAATCTGAATCCCGACAGGGCTTGTTCAAGCGTCGCAACAGCACCCCGGCCCCCATCCATTAAGGAACCGTCAGCACCCGTCGGGGCGCCGCCTGTGGCGCCCGCGCGTGCGAGGGGGGCACTTGATGGCGGTCATCGCCGTTGCAGTCTCGGACGACGAACTCCGCGCGAGGCTGATCCACTCGCTCGGAGCGGCCGAATACGCCACTACGGAGGCCCTGGACGGTCTCGCAGCGCTTCGCGTCGCCTTCGAGCAGCATCCGGACGCCATGGTCATCGATGTGGCGGTCGAGGAGGTGGACGGCCTGGAACTCGTCCGTATGCTCCGTGCCGCCTCGGACGTTCCGATCATCGCGATTGCACCGGAAGGCGAGCCCGAGTTGAGCGTTCAGCTCCTCGACATCGGCGCCGACGATGTCGCTACCTACGCCGCGCCCTCTTCGGAGATCGTCGCGCGTGTGCGCGCCACGGTGCGGCGCACGCAGCGTCGTTCGCCAGCGAGGCCGACCGACACGGTGCTGGTGCAGACCGGTGACCTGATCGTTGATCGGGAGGCGAAGGTCGTTTCCAAACACGGAGAGCAAGTTTCGCTGACCCGTACCGAATATCGCCTGCTGGATGCCCTGGCGGCACGCGTCGGGCAGATGGCGCCGCACCGCTTCCTGCTGAGCACGGTCTGGGGCGACGCATTCGTGGACGACACGCACTACCTGCGGGTGTACATCGGGTACCTCCGTCAGAAGCTCGAGGACGACCCGAAGCACCCTCAGTACCTCGTGAACGAGTGGGGCATGGGCTACCGCCTCGCTTCGCTGCCGACGACGGGAGTAGCCGGCGCCACAGCACCGGCTACGTCCGAAGCCGAACGCGACACGAGCCCTTCGAGCGCTTAGCTGCTCCCAACACTTCTGGAACGACCGATTCTGTGTGACTCTGATGTTTGCATACGAACTTTAGACATGTATGCTGACGCCGGAAGGTCGACCCGGGGACCTCAGGAGAGCTACGTATCGGCAGGCAGAGAGACGCGCAGCGAAACCGCCTATAGGCGTTTTCACACAACTGCGTAACAAATCATCAGCCTCGGCCCATCTTCCAGATGAACTCACCGACGCGGAGGCCGCGGCGGTGTCGAGGCGGGGGGTCACGCAGTGACGGTTGTTGCGATTGTTGATCCTGACGAGACGACACGACGCCGGTTGGTTCGCACCCTCGAGGGTGGCGAGCTGATCACGATCGAGGCGAGCGACAGGCTTGAGGCGCTACGCACGACGTTCGCATCGCGTCCCAACGCTGCTGTCGTCGACCTACAGACCACAGGCATTGACGGACTGGAGCTGGTGCGTGTGATGCGCGCTGCCTGCGACATGCCGATCATCGCCGTCGCGCCCGCGGGCATGGCGCAGCTGACCGTGCGCGCCCTGGACGCCGGCGACGACGACGTGATCGAGCGGACTTGCTCCGCCACAGAGATCCTTGCGCGGGTCCGCGCCGCCATCAGGCGGTACCAGCGTCGGCCGGTGCAGGACGATGTCGCGAGGCACGTCGCCTCCGGCGCCATCGTGATCGACCGCGAGGCGCAGACGGTCACGAAGCACGGCGAGATCGTGCAGCTCACACGCACCGAGTACCGTCTGCTCGACGCGCTCTCGGCACGACTGGGCGAGGTGGCGCCTCACCGCTACCTGCTCAGCACCGTCTGGGGCGACGCCTACGTGGACGACACGCACTACCTCCGCGTGTATATCGGCTACCTGCGACAGAAGCTCGAGGACGACCCCTCTGAGCCGCGTTATCTCCTCAACGAGTGGGGCATGGGCTACCGCCTGGTGCGGCTGCCCGCGGAGGACACCGACGCGGTGGCTGCCGAAGCGGTGCCTGCCGATGCAGTGGCCGCCACGGATGAGCCCACGCCGCTCCCCGCGGAGGCGATCCCCGCCGCCGTCTAACGGCACAGCACGAGCCATGGAGGCGCCGCATCGCCTCCATGGCTCGGGAACTCTCGGCGAAGCCGCCGGTCAACGCCGGCGGCTTCTGCTATCTGCCTGGGGTGGACGGCCAGGGGCGGCTCAGGCGCTTTCCATGGTTCGCCGCGCGGCGGCGGGCCCGGCGCCAGTCGTCGACAGGGTGTAGCCCGAGCCCCACTCCGTCTTGAGCAGTGTGGGCAGCGCCGGATCCATCTCGAGCTTCTCGCGCAGCTGGCGAATGTAGATCCGCAGGTAGTGACGCGCCGAGAGGTACTCGGGACCCTATACACGGGCGATCAGGTCGCGGTGCGAGATCGTCTTATCCGGACGCTCGGCCAGCACCTTCAGGACGCGGTACTCGTTCGGCGTCAGGCGCACCGGCTCGCCGTCCTTCAGCACCTCGTGACGGCGCAACGAGATAGCGACCGGCCCGATCACCAGGTCGAAGTCATCGTCGCCGACCACGTCTTCCGCCCGACGCGCTGCGGCTCGCAGCCGCGCTGCCCGCTCGATCGGCGCCGTACGCGACGAGAAGAAGTCGGACGCGCCGAGGTCGAGGTAGCGCATGGCCTGCGCCGACTCGTCCGGCGGGCCGATCACCACCACCTGTCGCTGCGAGCGACGAGATAGGTCGGCCACCAGCTCGTGGTAGTGCTCCGATCGCGCGTCGACCAGGACCACATCAGCCGGCTGCTGACGGATCTCGTCGAGGCGACGGAAGCTGAACATCGCAACGTCGAACTCATCCTCGAGCGCCTCGCGGAGGTCGAACCGGTTGGACAGGATGCTGACGCTGGTGCGACGCCCGCCCTGTGGCTGGGGCGCGACACTCTGATTCATCGCAGTCATGGCGACAATCCCTCTGCCGTTCGGTGATGCGGTGCATCACGTACGAACCGGCGCTGTCGCCCCGCCCACGGATTGACCAGCGGGGAGCGGCGATGCAACGCCCTCACAGCTGGACTATCGACAATGATAAACGGAATCTTTAGATCTGTGTACTACCGATGAGCCATCCCACGGATCGCTGCTCCTCGCCCGCCGCCTCTTCCACTGTCGATACCGTGCCACTCTCTGACGGAGGTCTATGCGACCGGAACAGTGGCCGCAAGACAATCTCACTCGACCGTCGGGCGTGATCTTGGAGACTTCGCATGGCACTACAGACTCCAGACGCGGCCATCCGCCAGCTGGCGGCGCCGCTCGCTCGTGTGGGCGACGCCGGCCTCGTCCTTGGCCTGCTCGCACTGCTCGGGGGATGGAGCGGCATCGCGCCCGCGGCCTGGTCGTTGCCGGCACTGTTGCTCGTTGCCAGCGGCTTCACGATCGCGACCATCGGGCGCGCAGCGCTTCGCGAGACGGCCGCCGACGAGGCGGTGACGGCGCTGAGCCGGACCGCGGACTCCGAGTAGCTCCTGGGGCCGTGCGCTCGAGAGGTACCAGCGCTCGCTGGAGCCGACGGCGAACTGCACGCCTGTGCGGAGGAACGGCACGCTGTAGGCACGGCGGCCACTGAACGAAAAGCGGATGCCCCAGCCGCCGTGCGGGAGCCAGGCGTAACGCTCGACGGTCACTTGCCGGATGTCGCTCAGCGGGATGGAGTGCTTGAAGTTGCCAAAGCTGGCGCGCACCTCGCTGTCATCGAGTTCGATTCGGAGCGTCGTGAATGTGCGGAAGGCTGCGAACATCGCGATCCCGACGAGCGCAGCGATCACCGCCGCCAGCGCTTCACCGCCCGCGAACATGACGATGGCGAGGAGAATGGCGAAGGCAGCCGCGCCGCCGAGCAGCGCATCGGCCCAGCGCGACGCGTCGACCGTTTCGCTGTAGCGAGTGTCCGCCATGTCTCAGCCCTCCCTCGGGATGCGCGACGAGCGGCTTCCGGCCTATTCTCCGCCGAGCGGGCATTCAGCGCACACCCCGGAGGAACCGATGACGAGCAGTGGCCCACAGGCCTACCCGCCGATCAGTGCGGACGACGACGAGCTGCGGAACGCCCTCGAGGCGGCGCACATACCCTCGCTGATGTGCGCCCTGGTGCACGTCAGCGGCGACATGAGCCACGTGAGAGGCCCGATCCACCCGACCTCGACCCTGTTCGCCGACCCGCAGGGGGGCATCAGCGCCGAGGACCAGGCGACCGTCCGCGAACTCGCGTTCGAGCTGCTGCGCACCTTCCGGGACGCCGGCAGCGCGCTGCCGGCCTCGCCCTCCACGGCCGAGGTGCGCGAGATGTCGAGCTTCCTGATCGCGGACACGGTGCCGACGGACTACGAGGAGTTCCTGCTCTCCGAGCTGGCGATGCAAGGGCAGGACTCCTACGCGCACCCCTCGTTCGAGGGCATCAGCGACGAGGCGCGGAGCGATTTCCACGTGGTGATCGTGGGCGCAGGGATGTCTGGTCTCCTGGCGGCGATCCGCCTGGACGGCGAGGGCATTCCGTACACGATCATCGAGAAGAACGCCGAGGTCGGCGGCACCTGGTACGAGAACCAGTACCCCGGCTGCCGAGTCGACAACCCGAACCACATCTACTCGTACTCGTTCGAGCCGCAGGACTGGCCGCAGTTCTACTCCGACCGCAACGTGCTGTTCGACTACTTCGACCGCATCGCCGACAAGTACGACATCCGCCCGCACATCCGTTTCGACACCGAGGTCGAGTCGGCCGAGTTCAACGAGGAGAGCGGGGGCTGGACCGTGACGGTGACGGGTGCCGACGGGGCCGCGGAGGCGATCGAGGCGAACGCCGTGATCAGCGCTGTCGGGCAGCTCAACCGCCCTCGGATGCCGAAGATCGCCGGGCGCGAGGCCTTCGAAGGCGTCTCGTTTCACTCGGGCGAGTGGGAGCACGAGCACGACCTCGCTGGCAAGCGCGTCGGCGTGATCGGCACCGGCGCTTCGGCGTTCCAGTTCGTGCCGGAGATCTCCCAGGACGCCGACGAGGTGGTGATCTTCCAGCGGACGGCACCATGGATGGCGCCGGCGCCGACCTACCGCCAGGACATCCCGGAGGGCAAGCACTGGCTGATCAACCACGTGCCGTTCTACGACAAGTGGTACCGCTTCTCGCTGTTCTGGCGGACCTCGGAGGGCATGCTGCGCTCCGTCGAGGTGGACCCCGACTGGGACCAGGCACAGGGCTCCGTGAGCGCCACGAACCAACAGCTGCGAGAGCTGCTCACCGCCTACATCAGCGGCACGCTCGCTGAGGCGCCCGCGGTGCTGGCGAACGCCATTCCGGACTACCCACCGGGCGGCAAGCGCATGGTCATCGACGACGGCAACTGGCTACGGGCGTTGATGCGCGACAACGTTCACGTCACGACCGACCCCATCGAGGCGATCACGCCGACCGGCATCAGCACCACGAGCGGCGCCGAGGAGGCGTTCGACGTGATCATCTTCGCCACGGGCTTCCAGGCCTCGAACTTCCTGATGCCGATGCGCGTGGTGGGGCGAGATGGCGTGGAGTTGCACGATCACTGGGATGGCACGGCTCGCGCGTACATGGGGATCAGCATCCCCGGCTTCCCGAACCTGTTCTGCCTGTACGGGCCGAACACGAACATCGTGGTCAACGGCAGCACGATCTTCTTCGCGGAGTGCGAGATGCGCTACGTCATGGGCTGCCTGCGCCTGCTCCTCGACGGCGACCGGCCGGCTATGGAGTGCAAGGTCGCGGTGCACGACGCCTACAACCGGCGCATCGACGAAGGCAACGCGGCGATGGCGTGGGGCACGCCGGACGTGTCGAGCTGGTACAAGAACAGCGCCGGCCACGTGACGCAGAACTGGCCGTTCTCGCTCCTGGAGTTCTGGTCGCAGACGCTTGAGCCCGACCCTGACGACTACGAGTTCCTTGAGGCGCGGGTTCCGGCCGGCGTCCTCTAGGCGGGGTCCCGCGGGGATCTAGGCGGCGGGACGATCGAAGGGCTGCGACACCGCAGGTTCGACCACACGTTGCAGCGCGCGATCGATCAACGCCGCGATCAGTTCAGGCGACTCCGGCCACCCGTGGACGAAGTCGAAGCCACGGTCAAGCAGACGCTCGAGCTGGCCGGCACCTCGTGCACTGGGCGCAGCCAGGAGCGTCGGCCCGGCGAACTCGGTCACCGGCAGCAGATGTTGGCTCTCGAGCTGCGGCGTCGGGTCGATCACCACCAGCGCGTCCGCCCAGGCGAAAGAGGCGGCGTCCGGCGCGACGCGGCCGAGGCGGTCCGACCAGGCCTCGATGCCGCGCGTGCGGAGCTCAGTGACCACGCGGGAGGACGCCTCGGGCGGTCCCAGGACGAGCGCGCGCCCGCTCGACCGCGCAAGTGGGCGGCTGGCGGGCGACAGGCGATCAAACGCGTGCAATTCCATGGCCTCTATTGAGCGCGATCGGCTGCGCGAGGGGCATCGGGAGATCTACTGATTCGAGACGAGGTACGCATACGAGTCAGCCGAGGAAGATCGTGACGAAGATGGTCACGCCGCCCTCGTCCGTGACGGCGGCGACCCCCACCTCCTCGAAGTGCCTGCCGAGGATGTTCGCGGCGTGTGTGGGGCTCTCCATCAGCTTCGTGATCGCGACGAACACGGACCGGTCTTCGTCGCCTGAGATCTTCGCCAGGTTCTCGCCACCCGCGGTCAGGGGAATGCCGGCGGCATTGAGGAGCTTGAGCCACGTCTCGCCACTGGGACTGACGTGTGCGAAGTAGCCGAGCGTCTGCATGTCGACCGCGCGCTGCATCGCGACGGCGGTCGCTGCCTCGGAGGCGACGAGCGGCGCGAGTCCGGCGGCGACGCGCTCCTGGTTCATTGCGAGGAAGAGGCCCTGGGCGCGCGCCGAATAGGTCGAGGGCGCGACTGGCGGGGTGCTGACGACGGGTAGCGGCGTGGCGACCGGCGGCGGCACGGGCGTGGCCACAGCGGTGGGACTCGGCGTCGCAACGGGTGTCACGCCCGCGCCAGCTACCGGCGCAGAGTCAGTGGCGGACGTCGGCAGCGGCGTTGCGAGCGGCGCTGCGGCCGCCACGGACGCTTCTTCCGGTGTGACGAGGGTGGCAGCGGCCTCGACAATCGCGTTGGTAAGAGCGGAGTCGCCGGACGTGGGGGCCGTACCGGCGCGCGCCGGGAGCAACGCGGTCGGCGGCTCGTCCACGGGCACCACGGGTGCGGGCACGGCATCCGAAGTGGCGGGACCCAGGGTCCCTGCTGGCACGGGTTGGGGAGCGACCGAGGCACCCTCGAGCGACGAGAATGGCCAGCCCTGCGACTCCGCGATCGCCGGGGCTGCGGCGGCGGTGAGCGTAGCGGCGATCACCAAGACCAGAGCGCCGATCGTCCAGATCAGTCGATCTGGGGTCGCGGGAGGGGCTGGAAACGCAACAGGCTGCGTGCTAAACGCCATAAAGAGAACGTCGGCGGAAACTCCCCAGTTCTTCATGGGCGAGCTCTCGGCGACGCGAGACGGGGAGCCTCGTGGGGAACCGTTCGTTCTTCGAAGTCACGCGGCTACGTGCCGCCGTCGCCGTCGGGGCGCTGGTCGTTTCGCTCTTGGCGCTCGTGATCCTGCTCGCTCCCAGTGCGTCCGACGACGACGCTCTCACCGCTGAGGCGACGCCGGCGCCAACTGCAACTCAGCTCGCCGCGGCCCCCGCGACCCCCGCGACTCCCGCACCGAGCGGATCACCGGCAACCGCATCACCCACAGCCGCCGCCACCTCACTGCCTGCAACGGAGACGCCCGAAGGAACGGCCTCGACCGTGCCGTCGCCCGCGGCAACCGCCTCGTCGACAGGTGTGGTGTCGCCACAGCCCAGCCCACCGCCAACGGGCCCGGACGTACGGCTCGAGATCCCCTCGATCGGCGTCGATGCCTGGGTGATCCGTATGGGCCTGGACACCAACGGCGTGATGGAAGTGCCGCGCAACGGGCAGCTGGTCGCCTGGTACGACTTCACCTCGGTGCCCGGTGCGCCGGGGAACGCCGTGATGAGCGCACACCTCGACTACCGCGGCTCAACCGCTGTCTTCTGGCGACTCGGTGACCTGCGCGATGGCGACCGCGTGATCGTGGTCCTCGAGGGCGAGCCGATCGAGTACGTCGTGTCGAGGATCTACTCGACACGGCCGGAGGACGCGGACCTGCGCGAGATCATCGGCGGTCGCTCGGGACCGGAGACGGTGACGCTGATCACTTGTGGCGGCATCTGGGATGCGGCAGAGGGTCAGTACGACCACCGTGTGATCGTGCAGGCGCAACGGGTCGTCTGAGACCTCGAAGGCTAACTGCAACAACGTTGGCGGGGCGCAGAACGTCTGTTCCGTTCCGCTGTTTTCTTACAACTTGCGGACATTCGACGACGTCTTAGTGGTTTGCCGCCTCACTACGTACGGCAGGCGGCGGCATGAGTTGGCTGCGATCGTAAGCAAACTATCTAGTTCTTACGCGTTTCTCGTGAATCTTACGTTGTCCCGATTTTTCTGTCTCTAGCATTTTCCTTCGTTGGACCAAAGGCGGGGGGAGCCACGAACGTGGCGAAGCAGCAACCGGCGCAGCCGGAGCAGCACATCACTTCGATGGCGGTCGTCGAGGCCGCCCGTGCGGGCGATGAATCCGCGTGGGCGGCCATCTTCGATCACCACTACGACCGCATGTTCCGTTTCTTCCGCTCGCGTGTCGCCACGGTCGAACAGGCCGAAGATCTGGCGTCCAACGTGTTCCTGGAGGCGTTCCGGTCGATCACCCGCTTCCAGTGGCAGGGCAAGCCATTCGAAGGCTGGCTGTTCGGCATCGCCCGCAACCAGCTCGCCTCCTACTACCGCTCCAAACCGCCTGACGACGTGCAGACGGAGCTCCACACTCGCGACGAGTTCCTCGAGGTCGAGGTGCGCGACATCCTCGAACGCCTGCGCCCTGACCACCGCACTGCCCTGGAGTTGCGCTTCATCGTCGGGCTGTCCGGCGTCGAGGCGGCGGCGGCTATGGACCGCAGCCACGGTTCGTTCCGTTCGCTGCTGCTGCGCGCGGTGCGCGCCTTCCGTGCTGAGAGTCACAAGGCGAACGACCAGGAGCGCCGCTCCACGCGTCGGCGGCGGGTCGGTCTGGGCCTGCCCCTGGGTGAAAACCAGGCGCAGAAACCAGCGTCATGACGGGCGCAGAGGCCGTCAGGGTTATCCCGATATCGGATGTCTCCGGCAGGCATCAAAACTACATACGAATCTGCCGATAACTAGGGGGAGCAGTCGAGGGACTAACAACAGCCATGCGCCGGACCTGCCCGGCGGGTGGCGTCGGTTGGCACTGGGAGTTCGATATTGTGAATCGCGCCATCAGTACGACGACACTCCGCTTGCTGACGCTGGCCGTAGCTGCGCTGGCGCTGCGCGTGGTCCCCGCGTCGCAGGTGACAGCCCAACTCGGCGAGGACGAGGAGCCGACGTACACGCTCCGCATCCTGGCCGTGGAACACGACCCGGCCGGCTCACTTGCCATCTCGGTACGCGTCGCTGGCGTCACCGACCTCGAGCCTCCGCGATTCACATCGCTTGTCGACGGCATCCCGCAGCGAGTCGATGCAACGCCGACACGTGACGTCGACACGCTGGCAATCGTGCTGGCCATCGACACGAGCGGGAGCATGGCCGGCGCCCCCATCGAGGCGGCCCGGGATGCTGCGATCTCGTTGATCGACCAGCTCAACGAGGGCGACGAGGTCGCCATCGTGCGGTTCTCCAACAACGTGTCACTGGCGCTCGACTTTACGACCGACCGCGCCGTGGCCAGGGACGTCCTGAACTCGCTGGTCGCGCAGGGCGAAACCGCCCTCTACGACGCGTCCGCTTTCACGGCCGACCTGCTCTCCGACATTTCCCCCGCGCGCAGCAACCTCGTCCTGCTCTCGGACGGCGAGGAGTCGGGCGCCTCGGCGGCTGCACGTGACGCGAGCATCCAGTCCCTGACCGACAGCGGCGCGACCGCGTTCGCTTTCGGGCTCGGCACGAGCTCCGACGCGGAGTACCTCGAGGCCGTTGCAGCGGGCACGGGTGGCGAGTTCTGGGAGGTCGCGGACGACGGCGCCCTCGGCTCGCTGTTCTCGTCCCTTGGCGGCCGCCTCGGCGCGACCGACCTGGTGCAGGTCGTGACCCGCCCGTTCGCCATCGGCACGCATACGGCCGACATCTTCGCGACGGTTCTAGGAGAGCGCCTGGAGGCCAGAGCTGAATTCGAGGTCACGAACGAGGGCTTCGTCGAGATCAGCGCGGTCGAAGGCGGTGAGCCGGGCGACCCGATCACCGTGATCGCTACGACGCTGGTTGACCCTGCTGTGCTGCGCCTGGAGGCGACGGCCGGCGGGCAGTCGCTCGCCTTCGGCAGCGGCACCTCGCTCACCATCGACCCATGGCGATTCGGCCCCGGGTCGTTGCTCATCGACGTGCGCGCGAACGTCTCCGCCGGTTTGGCCGGCAGCGCGACGTTTGAGCTCGTGGTACCAACGCTCAGCCCGACACTCACCATCGAACAGCAGCCCGAAGCGACCTCCGTGACCGTGCGCCAGCGCGTGCAAGGTCCGGGTGAGTCCACGATTGTGATTCGCGATGGCGGGGAAGAGCTGGCTTCGTCCTCGAACAGCGAGCTTCTGCTCGAGCTGCCGCGGGGCACGGGCGACCTGACCATCGAGTTGTTGGACGCCGAAGGTGGCGTGCTGGCGACAGAGAGCATCAGCAGCCTGCCAGCGCTGGAGCCCTCGAGCAGCCCGCCCTGGATGCCGATCCTCGCGGTCGTGACGATCGTGGCCCTGGTCGGCCTGCTCTGGTACCGGCGACGGGACAACACGCCGCGGCCGACGCCGCTGCGGGTCCGCGCGCCGCGCCGAGTGGCGCCGCAGACGCCGCCGCGCGATATCGAGCTTGGGACGCTGACAGTGGTCGCTTCGGACGGCACCGAGCGCGCTTATCGCATGGGCCCGCGACCGGTCACCATCGGCCGCGCCTCCTCCTGCGACATCGTCCTCGACGACCCGGATGTGCGACCGATGCACGCGCGCATCTCGGCGGATCCCGGCGGCCAGTTCCGCATCCACGGGCTGAGCTCCCGCGGTGTCCCCTACCAGCAACAGCAGCGTGATGAATGGTTGATTGTCGCCGCCGGCGAGGAGGTAGCGATCGCCAGTTACGTAGTTCGCATGGATGCAGTACAGGCGGTGGCCTCATGATGGTGGCAACAGAGTCAAAGACCGATGTCTACGAGCTCCTCGGGATCTCACCTGACGCCAGTTCCGCGCTCGCGCGCGAGATGTACTGGTCGAAGATCGGCGAGTACCTGGAGGCTGAGCGTCAGGGCGAGATCGGCGCACGTCAGGCGATCGATGCGCTCAACGAGGCGCTGAACATCGTCCTCGACAAGAGCCTGCGCCGTGAGTACGACCACGCGCTCGCTGAGACGCGCCCAGTTCCGCTGCCAGAAGCGATGGCTCCGAACAGCTCCCGTGTGTGGAGCGTGCTGGTCGGCATGGAGCTGGTTGCGGTCATGGCGGCCGCGGCGACGGGTGTACTCGCCGGCACGCTGCCGGCCATCGGCGTCGCCTTCATCGGCACCTCGACCACCGTGGGCGCCTGGATCGGTTTCCGGCACCTGCGCCCGCTCGCCGGTAGCCCCTTTGTACTGCTTGGTCTCGACTCCAGCGCCTCCTTCGACGAGGTTGAACTCGCGTATGAGACGCGCGTCCAGGAGCTACTGGTCAAGGTGCATCGCGACCCCGGCGTCGTCTCCGAGCTGGAATTGGTCGACCGCGCCTACGTCCGTGCCTGCGCGCTGATCGCTGTCGGCGAGGCCAACAGCCGAGTGGCTGAGAAGCCCGCTGGCGAGCCTGGAGCGGCCGTGTCCGGCGCGAACTGGTTCGTCCGCCACGCGTCCGATGGCATCAAGTGGGTCCTGCGCGGCGCAGTGCGCGGGCTGTTCTCGGTCGCCAGTGTGGCCGTCCACGGCACGAAACGTCTGGCCAACGGCATCGGCAACTGGGTGCGTGACCGCGCCTCGCGGCAGCCGACGCCGGTGCTACCGGACTCGGACAACTACCAGCAGGTGAACGGCGAGGACCTCGACGAGGACACGGCCGCAGCACCCGCACCGCAGTTCGACATGAACCGCCGGCTGGCGGCCGGCTTCAAGCAGGCGGCGGAGCGCATCGCCGAGACGGACGCTCGCCAGACGAGCGCCGACGTGGCCGCAGACGCCACGCCGGACCAGCCGATCACTTCATACATCGTGCTCGGCAGCATCGGCGGGGCCCGCCGCGTATGCATCGGCGCCACGCCGATCAAGATCGGGAGCGCGGATTCGTGCGACCTGGTGTTGCCGGAGGACTCCGGCGTCTCGCCGGAGCACGCGCTGATCTGGCGTCACGACGACGCCATCGTCCTGCACGTCACCGACCACAGCGCCGCCTGCCTCGTGAACGAGCGCCCAATGACCTGGGCGACGCTCGAGGCCGGCGACGAGGTGCGCATGGGGACCTTCCGTATGCACATCGAGGTGGATGGTGCCGACTCTCAATAGGAGGCACCCGCGTGGTGCGCTGAAGCCGCCTCGGCGGTGTGGAGATGAAACGGGTATGCGAGCAGTGGTGACGGGCTCAATGGCGTGGTCAGCAGGGAGCGGCTTAACCGCTTCTGACGACTTCTTACACGCCGCGACCACGCCGCTTACGAACGCTCTCGTAGCCTCGGAGTCAGCGCTGGAGCTCATCCTGGACGCGGTCTCGACGACTGAAAGGAACGGGTCCAGCCGGAGTTATCGAAACGGTAGCCAGGGAGCAGCGGATCGTGGGGATCGTCGCTTCTCAGCCGGGTCCAGCACCCACAGCGGTCCGTGTCCACGGGCCGATCGGGAGTCCATCGCAGTCAGCTGCGACCAATGAACAAGGGTCCAATGAACAAGCTCAACGACCTGCTGATGCAGGCGCAGATCAAGCTCCAGTCGACGCTGGAGCCCGAAGAGGGTCAGGGAGTCATCGAGTACGTGCTGGTCGCCGGAGTGATCTCGCTGGCCTTGTTTGTCGCCTTCCAGACGACGGGCATCGCCGCACAGATCACCTCCACCGTGACGGAGATCAAGACCACGATGGCCGGTTCGTAAGCCGGGCGAAGCACGAGATGAACGGGGAGCAGGATGCGTCTGACAAGCGATAGCGGGCAGACCGTCGTCGAGACGACGTTGCTGCTCCCCCTCATATTGCTGCTGGTGATGCTGCTGGTAGAGTTCGGCTTTGCCTTCTACACCAACATCACGGTGAACAACGCCGCGTCCGAGGCGGCTCGTTACGCAGCCGTGGCCAACCTGCCGTCGACCGTCCCCGGCACCTGTGACGCCAACTCGATTGAGAAGCGCGCCATCGACTTCGCCGGCGGGCGCCTGCTCTGCTCAGAGGTTTCGGTCTCGTACCAAAACACCGGCGGGGAATACACGCGCGGCGACGGCGTCGCGGTTCGAATCAACCACAGCTACGACACGATCACGCCGGTGCCGGGACTGATCTCGTTGGTCTCGGGCGGACTGATTCCATCGACGTGGAACATCAACGCTTGCTCGGACTCGCGCCTCGAAGCTAAGCCGTCAAACCAGGCGGTGCTCGTGGCCGGGGCTGACTGCGGATAAGGAGTGCTCAGTTGGTGGCTCGCGCCACCGTCTCGACGGGCCTGACGGCCGCGCGAGGCAGAGGCGGGAGCGACCAGCGCGACCAGCGCGAAGCACCGGACCATCACATCGCGACGGCCTTCGGGCCCAAGCGACGCGGTCACGGAACTTCCGAACGGAAGCGGTAGGAGCGGAGGGACCAAGATGAACGGTGTACGCAAGATCGCCTCGGGTGGCGGACTGCTGCTGATCGCTGCGGTGCTGGGGCTGGTAACAGCTGCGGCCACGCTGGCCTGGCTCAGCGCCCAGGAGGGCGATGACGAGGCCTCGACGGCGGCAGCAACGAACAATATTCCGGGCCGGACGGTCGTCGTAGCGCGCGAGGAGATCCCCGCGGGCGTCGAGCTGACCACGGCCATACTCGAGCTGCGCGAGATTCCGGTCTCGGCCGTCCTCTCGGGCGCGCTGACCGACCTCGACGAGCTAGAGGGGCGCACCACGCGTTATCCCTTGACCCTCGGCGAGCAGGTGCTCGAGTCGAAGCTCGTGGGCTCTGACGGCACTAGTGGCGTTGAGCTCGCCTACTCCGTCCCGGCGGGGATGCGGGCTGCCTCGGTGCAGTTCAGCGAAATCATGGGCGCCGGCGGACTGATCGTCCCCGGCGACCGGGTCGACGTGATGGTGTCCACTGACTATGGCCGCCTCTTCGGCCCGACGAGCAGCCTGACGACAACGACGTGGCTGGGCACCCGACGGTGATCACCATCCTGCAGGACCTGCTAGTCCTGGCCGTCGGTCAGGAGTTCGCGCAGCCGCTGGACGGCGACCGCGACCAGGCCACGCTGCGCGACGACGCGGTCGAGGTTCAGCCCTCGGCGGTCTCTGTCACGCTCGCCGTGACAGCAGA